>JAJEBK010000053.1 GCA_022823945.1 Anaerolineae bacterium
CTGGGCGCGCTGGCAGGGTGTGGTGGACGCGCTGACGCAGTTGCAGCCGCCGACCAATACGCCAATCCCGCCGCCGACCAATACGCCTGTGCCAACGAATACACCCGTGCCGCCACCGACCAACACGCCAATTCCACCACCAACCAATACGCCAATCCCGCCGCCGACAAACACACCTGTTCCAACAAACACGCCCGTGCCTACGAATACAGCCGTGCCCGCGCCCTACAAAGTGCCGCAGAGCTTGATAAACGATATCAAGGGCTACATTAAAGAGCAGGCGGATGGCACGCCGCATGTCGAGCGCTGGGAGCGGGTTTTGCACGCCTTCGGCGGCGACAGCCATGAGGATGGTCCCATGGGCATCAGCGAGGCGGAGGGCTATCGCGATCGGGGCTGGGATCGCTGGATACCGGTGGTCGAGGCGCTGAAGAAGCTGGCGGGGGATTAGCGCTCAGTCCGTCAGCTGTAGGGGCGACTCACATAGTCGCCCACATTTGGGAGTATCTAAAACGGTGGGTGGCTCTCTTTCTAACCCCAGCTCTCCCTGGCAAGATCAGATAGGATAGCGTCAAGGCAGGCGGATTCGGACTTGTTCGCGCGTGCTATGCTTCCCTCCGACCTGTCGGGAGACCGAGGGGGTGAACATATCCAGCAAGTTCGACACTCCCTGTACTCTGCGCATATCCTCTCCCTTGACATCCAGGGCGTAGCGACCACAATGCCTTTTAGAAGGGAATATCGTAGCGGGGACCATCTCATGCCCAAGCAAGTCATTTCTACTGATAATGCGCCGGCCGCGGTGGGCGCGTATTCACAAGGCATCATCGCCAATGGTTTCGTCTTCACAGCCGGGCAGATCCCGCTCATCCCGGGCACATCGTCCCTGCGCGAAGGCGGCATCGCAGCGCAGACGCGCCAATCCATGAACAATGTCAAAGGCGTTTTGGAAGCCGCTGGCAGCAGCCTGGACAAGGTCGTCAAGACCACCGTTTTCCTGGCTGATATAAATGACTTCGCCGCGTTCAACGCTGTTTATGCCGAGTTCTTCCCGAACAACCCGCCCGCTCGCTCGACAGTGCAGGCTGGTGGCTTGCCCGTGGGCGCACTGGTGGAAATCGAAGCGCTGGCCACGCTGGATTAACGCGCCATCCGGCTGGTATACTCTTGCTGACCGCCAGCCCAACAAGCGCGAGGAACCTGCCCTTATGATCGATGTGAACCAACTGCGCAAAGGCACGACTTTCACGCAGAACAGCAACCTCTACCGCGTGCTGGAATACCGACATCACAAACCAGGCCGCGGCAAAGCCACCATCCGCGTGACCGTGCGCGACCTGCGCAGCGGCGCTACTTTTGAAATGACCTTTAATTCTGGCGAACGCGTGGAAGACATCCGCGTCGAAGCCCTGCGCGTCGAATATCTCTTTGCCGATGACGACTTCGTAACCTTCATGAATACGGAAACGTATGAACAGCCACAACTGAATCGCGCCATCTTTGGCGATGACCTCAAGTTCATCAAAGACAGCATGGAAATCAAGTTGTTGAGTTATGCTGGCGAAATCATCGACTACGAACTGCCGAAGACGATGGAATACGCTGTCATTGAAGTCGAAGCCGCTGTCGCCGGCGACACAGCCAACAGCCCCACCAAGAAGATCAAGCTGGAAAGCGGTTTTGAGGTCAGCGCCCCTATGTTCATCAATGTCGGCGATGTCGTGAAAATCAACCTGGAAGACCAGGCGTATGTGACCCGCGTGAGCAAATAGGCCGCTGCGCTGATATTCGACTGTCTAAGGCGACAAGCCCGGCACAATCACCCGAAATAGCAGGTACACATCCACGACTGGCAGGCAAATCAGCCCCAGCGTCAGCAGCCAGCGCGCCCATGCCCAGCGCCGCAGCCAGTGATTTGCGCCGCATATCACAATCAGCGACAGGGGGATTAGCGCCGGAAAGAAATAGCGCCCCTGCCACTGCACAAATTCGAGGTTGTAATAGAGCGTCTGCAGCCCGACCAGCCCGACCGCGCCGAGCAGTATGATACGCGCCGACCTGGTTATGCGCTTCATTGCCTGCCATGCGCCAGCCACGCCTAACAGCAGCAGCAGGCCATACATACGATAAAGCCAGCCGCCCAGCACCCCGTCCAGAGGCAGCGCCATCCAGCCGAATTGCCCGAAGGAGCTTTTTAGCAGCGTGCCGGCCATGCCAGTCAGGTAAGCGACCAGGCCATTCGTAGCGATGTAGTCGGCCGTGCGCAGCTGGTCTGCCACGACCGCATCATGCGCGCCCAAAGCCAGTATGTCGGGGAAATTGTATTCATGCGCATTGCGCAGCCACCAAAGCCCGCCGACCGCGCCCGCCACCAGCGCAAACACGGCCAGTGACCGCGCCAGCTCGGACAGTTCGCCCTTCTCCTCACGCCAGCGCAGCCAGATCGCCACTGGGACCAGCAGCGCCAGGAAATAGATTGTGATCTTGGTGATGAATGCCGCGCCGACCAGCAAACCCGCAGCCCAAAGGGAGTGGGAAAACTTGTCTACATAGCGTTTCTTCCCCACTCTTTCCAGAGAATCCGCGCGCGTTTTGCTCCCCCCTGACTTGTCGAGGGGGCTGAGGGGGGTATCCGCATCCAGATAGCCGATAATCCACCACAGGCACAAAGCCACTAGCAGTTCTGCCAGCGCATCGTTGTTGACGGCTGCCAGCATGGCGACATGCTGTGGCAGAAATGCCACCAGCGCCATCACAGCCAGCGCGATATGTGGCTGGTCCGGCAGCAGTTGCCGGCTGATAACAAAGCTGAGCGCAACCACGCCCGCTCCAAGCGCGACGCTCAATAGCCGCAGCGGGATCAACTCACCATTCGCCAGCTGGAACAAGGGCGCTGCTAACAGGTAATACAGGGGCGGCTGGTGATCTTCGTATTGCACACCGGGCAGCAGGCGCAGGTGCTGGGGCGCGAATCGTGTGCTGGTCATCAGCGACAGCGCGGCATTGTCCCAGTCGCCAGGCTCGATGCGCGGGCAGCAGCCTCGCTCAGCTATCTGGCCGATATAGTTGTAATGCGCTGGCTCGTCAGGCGCTTGCCAGGCTGGCGTGTACATGGTATACAGCGCGCCAACCAGCAGATAACCCGCCAGGATAATCAAGAAACCCGCGCGTTCTAATTGTGGCGCAGCCAAGGTTTGCCTACCTGTTGTTCGCTGCCGATGTTCACAGGCATTATGACACAACTCACCGAGCGAGCAGGGCGCAAACGATTGGCAGGTTGCCGTCCAACGCGCCTGCCATTTTGCGCTATACTGTGCGCCTGTCGAGCGAAGATATTGAGGCGGCAATGGGAAAATCCGGGCTGAAAGTGGTTTCTATCGGCGGTGGCTTGGGCGCGGTGCAGATTATGCAGGGCATGCAGCGCCACACAGAGCAACTCACAGGCATCATCGCCGTAACCGATACGGGACGCAGCACGGGCATCGTCCGCGAATTCGCCCAGATACCTGCGCCTGGCGATATCCGCAACGCCCTGGCAACCCTCGCCCTGGATGACGACTCGCTGCTGACTCGCGTGATGCAGCATCGCATCGCCGCGCCCGGCAACGCCCAACTGGATGGCATGGCTTTCGGCAATCTGTTCATCGCCGCGCTGACGCAGATGTCCGATAGCTTCACCACCGCTATCGGGCAAATCAGCCGTTTTTTGGATGTGCAGGCGCGCATCTATCCCGTGACCGAAGAGAATACCCACATCTGCGCCGAGCTGGTGGACGGCACAATCGTCGAGCAGGAATTCAATGTGCGCCAGCTGGACAAAGCCGCTATCAAGCGAATCTTCGTGCAAAATCCCGAAGCCACTGCCTATGCTCCCTGCCTGGAGGCGCTGCAACAGGCCGACTTGATCACCATCGGTCCGGGCAGTCTCTTCACCACCGTCATCGCCTGCCTGGCATTCAAGGAGATCTCGCAAGCCATTCGCAATTCCCGCGCCCTCAAGGTCTATGTCTGCAACACCACCACCCAGCCCGGACAAACCGACGACTATTCACTGTCCGACCATGTGCAGCAGGTTGTTTCCTATCTGGGTTTGGGTATCCTGGATTATGTCGTGCTTAATTCGACGCGCCCCAGCGACGAGCTGTTGGAATTGTATGCCCGCGAGCAGGTCAATGTGTTGCTGCCGACGCCGGACGAGATTCACAAGATCAAGACCATGAATGTCAAGCCGATGCTAGCTGATGTCGCCGATACGCAATCGGGCAAGCGCGCGCTGTGGCAAAAGCAAGATACCATCCGCCACAACCCCGAGCTGATCGCGAAGACCTTGCTGGAGTTGGTGGCGAAGACGCGCAGCTAGAACGGCAAATCAATCATTCGGCTGCGGCAGGCTCGGCTTGATGTCGCCACGGACTTGCAATGTTGTGTCTTGTGTGAAGCTGTCGATCTTGACGAATTTTCTGTCCATCTGCCGGGTTCGCGTGCCGGTCAGCGCGTTGAAGTCGTCGTTCATGCCCTTGAATCTTCGTTCCAGCTTGTCCATCTGCCCGGTGTATTTGTCCCATTCCTTGCGGATTTCGTTGACGACATTGACGATCTCTTGCGAACGCTGTTCAATGTTGAAGTTTTCTGCCGCTTGCCGGATCACCGCTAACACGATGTAGAGCGTTAGTGGCGAGCACATAATGACCCGCTGCTTGAGCGCCTCGTCGATAATGCGCTGGTCTTGTTCATAGATGAAGCGATAAACCTGTTCGTTGGGGATGAAGATAAGCACGCAATCGAGCGTTTCAGCGGCGATATAGCCTCGCTTTTGGATTTCGTTGACGCGCTGGTTGACATCGCGCAGGAATTTCTGGCTGAACTCTTTTCGCTCCACATCGTTGTCTGCCTCAACAAAGCGCAGGTAATTGTCCAGCGGAAACTTCGCGTCCATGTTCAGCGACTTCTGATTCGGGAATCGGAAAGTAAAGTCGGGGCGTGTGCCGTCATCAAGCGCGCTCTGTTTGGTGTAGTTGACGCCCTCGACCAAGCCCATGAAGTTGAGCATGTCCTCGGCCATGCGCTCGCCCCATTGTCCACGGGCGCGGTTGTCGGCCAGCGCCTTCTGCAAATGCGATGTCGTCTGCGTCAGTGTTTTGAGTTGGTCGTCCAGCGCGCCGTATTGCGCCTTGCGGTCTGTTTGCAGGTCGCTCACCAGCTTCTCGACCTTGCCCAATTTGGAGTCCATGTCGGTCAGTCGCTGGTCAATCAGCTCTTTCTTGGTCTCCAGTTCCTTGGTGTGTTGCTTGGTCTGCGTATCCGCTCTTTCGGTGATCTGGTTCAAGTAACTCTCGTTCGATTCTTTAAGCTGTTCTGTGGTTTTGCCCAAGACTTCACTGACATGCTGCTGGTTCTTCTCCAATTCGGTCGGCACCGTTTTTAATGTATCAGACATATTCTGCAGCTGCGTATCGATCAACTCCTTCTTGGAAGCGAGTTCGGTCGCATGCTGCTCGCTTTTCTTGTCCAACTCGCGATCAGCCAAAGACAAGAACTCTTTTTGATTGTTCGTCAGGGCTTCCGAAGACAGGCTTCTGAACGACGATCTCATATCTTCCGTTGCGGTGTCGTAGGATTTCTTCAGCTCATCAGACAAACTTTCAAATGTGCTGCGAAAATTGCGACCATAGAATCGATAAGTCAACATGGCAAAGACGAATCCCGCGACCAAGCCAATGCCCAGACCAAGCGCGACGCTATAGCCATGCAGCCCATTTATCAACGCAGTAATTTCATCCATTTGTCAGTCTCCGCCATGCCATCCATGTAGCTTACAGCGATTCACGGGCAAGTCAACACAGGCTTGTCCTGGGGAATTATCCAGCGATATCAGCAGGTATGAAGCCCTTCCCTCATTTTTGGGGGGGGGGGTGGGGGGGTAAAGCAGCGAGCATTCTCCAGAATCGCCACTTCCTGTGGGGCTGCAATTGGACAGCGCCCGTCGCTCGTGATACAATCGCCCTGTTGTGCGGGCAGACAAGAGAAAGGCATCGGCATGACATCTCTGGTGCTGACGGTCAGAGAGACTCTGCGCTATCGTGGCGCTATCGGTCAATGGAGCTGGGTGCTGCACCGGCTGACTGGCGTGGGCGTTGTGCTCTTCCTGGCGCTGCATGTGGTCGATACATCCTGGGCGGTCTTCTACCCGGACTTGTATGTCAAAGCGATCGCCGCCTACCAGTCGCCTATCTTCACCATCGGCGAATTCGGCTTGGTATTCGCGGTTGTATATCACGCTTTTAATGGTTTGCGCATTATCATCTTCGACTGGAATCCACAGTTGTGGCGGCATCAAGCGCGGGCGGCTGTGGCTGTGCTGTTGTTCACCTGCATCCTGCTGGCGCCCGTCTTCCTGGGCATGCTGGGGCATGTCATCGACTTTTATGTGCATGAAAGCGCCATCGCCAGCCACAAGATGTTGGATGTGGTGGTCTTTTCTATCCTCGAGCAGTTGCCATTCATCGCCGGCTTTGTGGCTGTCCTGGCTGCGTCGATTGTGCTGGCGGCGCTCTACAGCCTCGTCCGCGGCGAACCCGGCGCGCAGTCTCGTCAGCTTTCCAGCAGCCCGGTCGAAAAATTTTGGTGGTCTTTCATGCGCGTCAGTGGCATCGCCATTGTGCCGCTGGTTTTTGGACACCTGGCGGTCATGCATGTGGTGCAGGGCGTATTCGATATCACTGCCGCCCAGAATGTCGCCGGTACGCTGGCCGTCAATGGCGAGATCGGCGGCGTGCCCAGCGCGGTCGAATTCGTCTATCACCGCTGGAGTTATGCGGCGGGCGGCGTCTTCATCTGGCGCGTCTATGACCTGTTTTTGCTGGTGCTGGTGGTGCTGCATGGCTTCAATGGCTTGCGTTATGTATTGACCGACTACACCAGCGGGCACGACTTTGCGCGGCGTACAGCGGTGGCCTTCTGCACAGTGACGGCGGCGGTCTTGCTGGCCTTGGGCGCGGCGGCGCTGTTTGTGCCACTGGAGAAAAAGATCATTGAAGAAGCCATGTTCGCCACAGCTGAAGTCTACGAGCTGCGCGGCGAAGAACTGCCAGCTGCACTGCAAGCCTATTTGGATGAACACGACGAGTAAAGACGAAACGTTGCATCGTCCGCATTTTGGAGGTGGAATGCAAATACACAAGCATGATGCGATCATCATCGGCGCGGGTGGGGCAGGTCTTATGGCGGCGCTCTATGCCAGCAAAGGCGGCGCAGATGTCGCTGTGGTCAGCAAATTGTACCCGACTCGCAGCCACACCGGCACGGCACAGGGCGGCATCGGCGCGGCGCTGGGCAACCTGGACGACGACAAGCCTATCTATCACACCTACGACACGATCAAAGGCGGCGACTATCTGACCGACCAGCACGCTGCCAAGATCCTCGCTGAAAACGCTGTCGATGCCGTGATCGAGCTGGAGCACATGGGTTTGCCATTCGACCGCACATCAGCCATGCGCATCAGCCAGCGTCGCTTCGGCGGACATACGCGCGAATTTGGCAAAGAACTGGTGCGCCGCGCTTGTCATGCCGCCGACCGCACCGGGCACATGATCTTGCAAACACTGTATCAACAGTGCATCAAAAACGAAGTTACCTTCTTCGACGAATTCCAGGTAGTTGATATGATCGTCGTGGATGGCGTCTGCGCTGGCGTTGTGGCTATCGAGCTGGGCACGGGCGAATTCCACATCTTCCATGGCAAAGCCAATTTCTTTGCCACCGGTGGCTGGGGACGTTGCTGGTCGGTGACGAGCAATGCGCATGCCCTGACCGGCGATGGAGCGGCAATCGCCCTGCGGCGCGGCGTGCCCCTGCAGGATATGGAGTTCTTTCAGTTTCATCCTACCGGCATCTATCGCATGGGCATCTTGATCACCGAAGGCGTGCGTGGCGAAGGCGGCGTGTTGATCAACGACCGTGGCGAGCGCTTCATGGAACGGTATGCGCCCAGCGCCAAAGACCTGGCATCGCGCGATGTCGTCAGCCGCGCCATTTATCTGGAGACGCGCGCCGGGCGCAGCATCAAAAATCGCGGCTATGTCCATCTGGATATTCGTCCCCAGACAGTCAACCGCTATTTCGCCGAAGAGGGCAAAGATCGCAGCGACTTCATTGATGACGCGACTGTCGAGCGCAAATTGCCCGACATCCTGGATTTCTGTCGCACCTATCTGGGCGTCGACCCCGTGCACGAACCCATGCCTGTCCAGCCGACCGCGCATTATGCCATGGGCGGCATCCCCACCAATGTCGAGGCAGAGGTGGTGATTGACGCCGCCGGGACGCTTATGCCGGGCGCATTTGCCGCTGGCGAGACAGCCTGTGTCAGCGTGCATGGCGCAAACCGACTTGGCACCAACTCGCTGGTCGACCTGGTGGTGTTTGGGCGGCGCGGCGGCATGCGCATGGCTAACTATGTCAAAAGCGTCGATTGGACGGACCTGCCCAAAGACGCCGGCGGCGAAATCCAGGCTGAGTTCGAGCGCATCCGCAATGGGAGTGGCAAATCCCGCCCCGGCGAGCTGCGCGCCAAAATGCAGCAAACGATGATGGACAATGTCGGCGTCTTCCGCACGCAGGAAACACTGCAGCAGGGCATTGACGACCTGGCTGAGCTGCGCGAGAGTTTCTATAAAGACTTGCAGATTGACGACAAGTCGCGCGTCTTCAACACCGATCTGATGGAAGCTTGGGAACTTGGCTGCCTGCTCGACCTGGCTGATGTGACTGCCCGCGCGGCCATCGAGCGCAAAGAAAGCCGTGGTGCCCACAGCCGCGAAGATTATCAGCAGCGCGATGATGACAATTATCTGGCGCATTCGCTGGCGCAGCATGATGGCAACTGGGCTGCGCCAAATATTCAAACCAGCTTTGACAAAAAGGTCGACCTGTCGTTGTGGGAAGCAGAGATCGCGCAAGGTATCGCCGATGACCAGCAGAAATTCCGCCCGAAAGAACGCGTCTATTAGCAGGTATACTGAATGGCAGTTACAGGGGCGGCACAGCAAGTTGCCCGCGCGAACATGTGCAGAAGGTGCTCATTGAGCCGCCCGCCAACCAGGGAGACTTGACCAACATGGATGTCACTTTCAAAATCAGACGGCGCAACCCGGATGTGCCAGGCCAGCAAAAGCCCTATTGGCAAGAGTTCACACTGAACGAGGTTGAGCCGACCGACCGCGTGCTGGAGTTGCTGCATCGCATCAAGTGGGAGCAGGATGGCAGCCTCTCGTTGCGGCGTTCTTGCGCGCACGGCGTCTGTGGCTCCGATGCCATGCGCATCAACGGCGTCAACCGCCTGGCTTGCAAGATCCTTGTGCGCGATCTCGGCGAGAAGATTCAAGTCGAGCCGATTTTGGGCTTGCCCGTCATCAAAGACCTGATCGTGGATATGCAGCCCTTCTTCGACCATTACAAGCAGGTGATGCCTTTCTTTGTCAATGACGAGCCGCTGCCCGCCGATGGACGCGAACGTCTGCAAACCCAGAGCGACCGCG
This sequence comes from Anaerolineae bacterium, assembly GCA_022823945.1. GTDB lineage: Bacteria > Chloroflexota > Anaerolineae > Aggregatilineales > Phototrophicaceae > UBA6055. The sequence continues at coordinate 9,540 of JAJEBK010000053.1, forward strand.
AGCAATTTGATGACAGCACCAAGTGTATCCTCTGCGCCTGCTGCACGACCGCCTGCCCCAGCTTTTGGGCGAACGATCAGTATGTCGGTCCGGCGGCGATCGTCCAGGCGCATCGCTTCATTTTTGATACGCGCGACCAGGCTGGCGAAGAACGACTGGATGTGCTGGGCGAGCCCAATGGCGTCTGGCGCTGTCGCACGATCTTCAATTGCACGCCGGCTTGCCCGCGCGATATCGAAGTCACCAAAGCGATCGGCGAAGTGAAATTGGCGATACGAAAAGGCACAACTGTTGGCATTATCCGGCCGGATGCGATACACTAGCGACAGCAGTGCAACTGGCTGGCTTCGTTCGCAGATTTTCCGTCAATAGAATGCATATTCGGAGGTCAATATGAAGTCCACAGGAATTGTTCGTAATAGATCCAGGTTCTGGCCGCGGCTGCTGGGCTTGATAATCGCTTGCGGCATCATCGCGCTGATGGTCGCTGGCGGAGTCGATAAAGTGATGAGCGAGTTTTCCGCGCTGCATCATGCCTTGGCCGCCAGCCAAATGGAGCTCCATGTTACACAGGATGAACTGGCGTCGGCGCGGGGCGAGCTGCACAAAGCGCAGGATACGATTGACTCGCAAGCGCTTACGCTGCAAAGGAGCGCGCAGTCGCTCAGATTTGCCGACGCGCAAATTAATCGCCTGCTCGAGAAAAAGGCGCGGCTGAGCAATGGCTTCCGCCAAGCTGTCACCGCTCTGGCAGAACGAACCGAACAGCTCAAGGTGGAAGAGCGCGCGCGGCAGGCGGCCGAATCGGCGCTGGAGCGCTATCAACAGCAGCCGAAACTCAGTGTGGTGATGACGACCGAGCGTCAATTCGAGATGAGTCAGCGCAAGCGTTCCGCGGCAGCGCAGACGCAGTTGTTCGCCGAGGGCGACGGGGGCAGGGTGTACTACGCTTCCGCTTCCGCATTCCACGAGAAAGAACAGCATCTACGCTATTCCGAGCGGTCGCAAGTTGTTTTGACGCAGACGGGACCGGGCGATGATGTGCTGCGTTGCTTGCGCGATGGCTGCGCCATGATTCTCGCCGCCCAGCAAAGCGCGATGCAGATGGAGAGCTATGCCTATCAATCGCAGTTTGTCAGCAGCGAGATGCTGATGGTGGATGGACGGCGTGGGCGTCGTCCGGGACGGCGTCGCTAGGCACCTGCTCACAGCCCCCATCCCCTGGCTCCTTCCCCCAGAACGAGGGAAGGGGATCGCTTTCATTGATTCAACAGGCTTTGAAGCCCCTCCCTCATTTTGGGGGAGGGGTTTGGGGTGGGGGGCAACGCACCGCTCTTGACACGGGTTTGGCGACGGCGTAGAATGGCGTGCGTTGACCATCTTTGGGAAACGAACCTTGAGTTGCGCGCTGCCGCGTGATAACATGCTCTGCCCGCCACCATAGCTCAATTGGCAGAGCACCTGTTTTGTAAACAGGTTGTTCCGGGTTCGAGTCCCGGTGGTGGCTCTGGCTTAACAGCCGAAGATTAAGTTGGGTCGGTGCCCGAGTGGCTAAAGGGGGCGGACTGTAAATTCGCTGGCGAGAGCCTACACTGGTTCGAATCCAGTCCGGCCCACTTTGATTCGCCTCCGTAGCTCAGGGGTAGAGCGCTCCCTTGGTAAGGGCGAGGTCATGAGTTCAAATCTCATCGGAGGCTCTGCGACCGCTGCGGCGGACCGCAAACGAAAGGCATAACGAGGGAAGCCCATGGCAAAGCGAGGACAGCGCATCGTCGTCAAAATGCGCAGCACCGAAAGCGGACACATCTACATCACTGAAAAGAGTCGGCGCAACACGCAGAAGCGTCTCGAGTTGCGTAAGTATGACCCCTATCTGCGCCGGCATGTCGTCTATCGCGAAGCAAAATAGCCTTGCCAAGCCGATGAGTCTTTTAGTACACTGATGACAGGACGAACCAGCGAAATAGGGGTATAGCTCAGTTGGTAGAGCGACGGTCTCCAAAACCGTAGGTCGAGAGTTCGAGTCTTTCTGCCCCTGCTAGCCATATCGTGAACACCGTCCACAGTGGCGGTGTTTATCTATGCGGCGGCAGCGATTCCGCCCATGACAAGAGGAGCGTGTGCCGATGGCGGTAGAACCAGCAGCGAACGGACAGGCAAGCGGTGCCACCACCGCGAAGAAGGGTCGGGCGACGCCTGGCAAACGTTCGCGCCGCGGCAAAGCAATCGCAACCGCCAGCAATGGTGGCGCGCCCGACAAGGAACAGCCGCAAAGCGCGATCACCGAAAAGAAGGGCAAAGCCACGCCGGGCCGGCGCACGCGCAAGGCAAAGACCACCAAAGCCGAGCCGCAGGGAAATGTCATCACGCGCCCGCTCTATATGACGGTCGACTACTTCGGCGATGTGCGCTCGGAGCTGAACAAGGTGGCTTGGCCCAGCCGCGAAGACACGCGCCGCTTGACCATCTTGTGCATCAATGTGACGATTGCCTCGGCGATCTTTTTGGGCATTTTGGCCGTCATCTGGTCAGAGTTTATGCGCATCGGCTTGCAGCCCAATATGGCCTGGATGCTGCTGGCTGTGATCGCCGCGATGCTGGCCGGCGCATTTTATATGATCCGCCGCGGCTCAATTTAACCAACTTGGCTGCCACGAGGTAGCGCATGAACAAGCAACCGCACAACCCATTCATCGACCACGACCCGGACCCGATCGTCCTGGACGGGGTTGATGATGATGGCTTGAATATCTCGCTGGAAGCGCCCACGGACGAAGACGATCCCACTCGCCTGTGGTATTTCATCCATTGCTATTCCGGTTATGAAAAAAAGGTGGAGCACGCCCTGCGCCAGCGCATCGACACCATGGGCATGAAAGACAAGATCTATGATGTGCTCATCCCCACCGAAGACGAGATCGAAGTCAAAGACGGCAAGCGCCGCACAGTCGAAAAGCGCGTCTTCCCCGGCTATGTCATGGTGCAGATGACGCTGGACGAAGATAGCTGGTATGTCGTGCGCAATACGCCCGGCGTCACCGGTTTCGTTGGCGGCGGCAACGACCCCATCCCCTTGCGCCCCGAAGAAGTCAAGAAAATCATGGACCGCATGGATTCCGAAGACAAGGTCGTCAAAGTGGATTATCGGATTGGCGAGCGAGTGCGCATCGTGGGGGGGCCTTTCAACGACTTCCCGGGCACTGTCGCTTCGCTTGACCCGGGCCGCGAGCAAGTGCGCGTCATGGTCGATTTTTTCGGCCGCGAAACCGCCGTTGTGCTCAGCTTCATGGAAGTCGAGCGGATGTAGATTGTTGATCGACAGAAAGCGCGGCGCGCAGCAAGCAGTGTAATTGAAACAGAATGAGGAAGTAGCATGGCAAAGAAAATCAAAGCGGTCGTCAAATTGCAGATCCCGGCCGGCAAAGCCAATCCAGCGCCGCCGATTGGCCCCGCGCTCGCCCAGCACGGCATCAACCTGATGCAATTCTGCAAGGAATACAATGGCCGCACTTCCAGCCGCATGGGCGATATCGTGCCCGCAGAAATCACCATCTTCAGCGATGGCTCTTTCAAGTTTGCGTTGAAGAGTCCGCCGACTTCATTTTTGATCAAACGCGCGGCTGGCATTGCCAAAGCGGCATCCAACCCGGCCACGGAAACTGTCGCCACCCTCATGCGCGACCAGGTGCGAGAAATCGCCCAGGTCAAGATGAACGATATGAACGCCATTGATATTGAAGGCGCGATGCGGCAGGTCGAGGGCACGGCGCGGCAAATGGGCATCAAGGTCGCCGATTGAGCGCGACCGCAATTTGAGTAGTGGGAGGGCGCTGCCGCCCGTAAACCACCGAGGAGAACAACGATGGGAAAACGTTATAAAGAGGCGCTCGCTCGCTTCGACCGCCAGACCTACTATCCGCTGGACGAGGCGCTGCGGCTGGTGCAAGCCAATGCCACTGCCAAATTTGACGAAACAATTGAGGCGCACTTCCGCCTGGGCATTGACCCGCGTCACAGCGACCAGCAAGTGCGCACAACAGTCATGTTGCCACACGGCACCGGCAAGCAAGTCCGCATTCTGGCGTTTGTCGATGAGCAGTTTGAAGAATCGACATTGGCAGCCGGTGCCGACATCATCGGCACAGACGAAGTCATCGCCAAGATTCGCGATGGCTGGCTGGACTTTGATGTGGCCATCGCCATGCCGCCCATGATGCGCAAGGTCGGGCAGATCGCGCGTATTCTTGGCCCGCGCGGCTTGATGCCCAATCCCAAAGCTGGCACCGTCGTCCAACCCGATGACATCGAGCGCGTTATCGGCGAGCTGAAAGCCGGGCGCGTGGAATTCCGCAATGACCGTACCGGCAATGTACATGTGCCGGTCGGCAAAGCCAGCTTCCCCTACGACAGGTTGTCGGAAAACCTGCAAGCCGTGCTCGATACCGTGCTCGCCGCCAAGCCCGAGTCGCAAAAAGGCGCCTACATCCGCCGCATGACGCTTAGCTCGACCATGGGACCTGGTGTGCGCGTGGAGGGGATGATCTAGGCGAACCGCCCGTCCGCCACACCGACGAACTGGAGAGAGAAGTACAGGTTACGTTCCTCCTGACCGTCGGCGGACCGAGGGGGTTAGCTGTTGCATCCCCAGCCGCCACCGCCCGGCGTCTCGACGATGACGCGATCGCCTGGCTGCAGTTGCGCGCTATGCTTGCCACTGACGACTCGGCTGCGTCCGTCTATAACCAACGTATTGATCCCACAAGCGCCGTCTGCCCCGCCTCGCAGGCCATAAGGCGCTTTCCGCCGCCGCTCGGCATTGATGGTGACGGTCACCGGCACGAGCATTTCATATTCGCGCAGGATGCCATCGCCGCCGCTGTGTACCCCCGCTCCGCCGCTGCCTGCTCGCAGTTGATAACGCCACACGCGCATGGGCAGGCTGTATTCCAGCGCCTCGACCGGCGTATTCAATGTGTTGGACATGTGGCAATGCCGCCCGGACAATCCCGCGCCAAGCCGAGACGCTCCATGACCGCCGCCCAATGTCTCGTAATAGACAAATTGCCCGCCGCTGTCCAAGCCGCCGACAGTGAAGTTATTCATCGTGCCTTGCGAGGCCGCGGGCAGCCTATCTGGCAGCGCTTTGCCCAACGCGCCCAGCACAACATCCACGATGCGCTGGCTGGTTTCTGTATTGCCCAGCACGACCGCCGCGGGAAATTGCGGATCGAGCAGGCTGCCCGCCTGGGTGATGACCTCTACAGGCTGGAAGCAGCCAGCATTGACCGGGATGTCCTCGCCCGCCAACAGCCGCGCGCAATACCAAGTGGCGGAGCGCACGATGGCCGGCACGGCGTTGACATTGCCAGGCACCTGGAGAGCGCTGCCGCTGAAATCAACACGCATCGACTCGCCCGCGACCTCAATGCGCACGCGAATCGGGATATCGAATTCCGCTTGCCCATCGCCTTCCATGCCGTCTTCATAACAATAAACGCCATCGGGCAGGCGCGCGATAGCCGCCTGCATCATGCGCCGCGAATAATCCATTAAGGCGGTCGCATGTTCGGCAGTCGCCGCCACCCCTTGCTCGATCATCAAATCACAGAGCCGACTTTCGCCGACTCGCTGCGCAGCCAGTTGCGCTTCGATGTCGCCGATGCGCTCCTCTGGGTTGCGGCTGTTGGCAACCAGCAGCGCCATCGCGCCTTCATTCAGCCAGCCACTTAGCCGCAGCTTCACGGGCGGGATAATGAGGCCCTCTTGATACAGCTCGGTGCTTTGGGGCGAAGAGCCTGGCGTCATCCCGCCGACATCGGCATGGTGGGCGCGGCTGGCAACGAAATAACACAGCTCGCCACCGGCAAACACCGGCGAAATCATGGTGATATCGGGCAGGTGCGTGCCGCCATGATACGGGTCGTTGAGCACGACGACATCGCCCGGATAGAATTCGTCAAACGCAGCGACGGCCGCAGCTACTGAGGCGGGCATGCTGCCCAGGTGCACTGGAATATGCGCCGCTTGGGCGATCATGCGCGCCTGAGCGTCAAAGACGGCGCAACTGAAATCGAGGCGCTCGCGGATATTGGGGCTGAAGCTGGCGCGCTGCAAGGTCACCCCCATCTCTTCGGCGACAGCTGCAAACAGATTCTTGAACACTTCCAGGCTGATCGCATCGACAGCCATGCGCGCGCCTCTCTTTGTTTTAATCTTCAGCATACTAAAGCGACTTTGGCGCGAAGGGCAGGGGCAGCCTGAATCACTAAGTCTGGTTGTATCCAAGGGAAACCAGTGAAGTATGGCATTCTTTTCGACACAGCAGTAATTCCAATAAAGTAATGCAACATAATGATGAAACGCCGTAGGGGCGAGGCGCTGACTCGCCCACTTGATCAACGGCGACATTGCGGGCGAGTCGGCGCCTCGCCCCTACAGACTCCGAGTTTAATCGGCGTTGCCCGTTTGTCGCATGACTTACTTGGTTTCACAGAAAACACAGACGGCACAGAGAGCACAGAGGTTTTAATCACTCGGTGTACTCTATCAACTCGGTGTACTCGGTGGTTCATTTTGCTTTCATTACTTTGTTGGTCTTACTTAGATGCCCCTACAGAATTGTGGCATTCCTGTGGACAATGAAAGGGGCGACGCTCCGCATTGCCGCCGCGCGAAAGCCAGAAAGGCACCCTCGGCATGGACAACGGCAAACGCGACTCATCGGTGCTGCTCTTTGCCAACGGCATCTTTACGCCGGGCGAAGCGGTACGGCGCGTCCTGGCCACACAGCGCTCAGCAACAATTGTCTGCGCTGATGGCGGCGCGCTGCATGCCCGCGCGCTTGGGCTGCAGCCACAGATCATCATCGGCGATATGGATTCGCTGAGCGCGGCTGATGTCGTTGCGTTTGAAGCGGCTGGCGCGCAGATCATCCAGCATCCGCCCGAGAAAGATGAAACCGACCTGGAATTGGCGTTGCACCTCTGCCACGAGCTGGGCGCGAAGTCGGTCACGATTTTGGGTGGTTTGGGCGGTCGCTTCGATCAGACACTGGCGAACATCCTGCTCTTGACACTGCCAATGCTGGCTTCCATGCGCATTGAGCTGGTCGATGGCGCGCAGGTTATCCGCTTGCTGGGGGCGGGCGTTCATCAAATTACTGGCGCGGTTGACGATACGGTCTCGCTCATCCCGCTGCAGGGCGCAGCGGCTGGCATCACGACGCGCGGGTTGCAATATGCGCTGCGCAACGAGACTTTGCCGCTGGGGCCGGCGCGCGGAATCAGCAATGTCATGCTCGCAGAGCAGGCGGAAATCGAACTGGGCGGCGGGCTGCTGCTGCTGGTGCACACCATAGGGCAGGCTCGTCCTTTCACCATCATCAAACGCGACGCGGCCAGCCAGGAGAAGTTGCGCTATAGTGGAGTCCTCCACCAGCAGACAGCGGAGTTCGTATGCATCGATGCCACATTTGAATTGGCAGACCGCGACCTGGGCTATATCCAGTTGCGCAGGGGCGACCACTTCCGCGAGTGGTTTTATTTCGGGCGCTGGTATAACATCTTTCGCGTTAGCGATGCGCGAAGCGGCGCGTTGAAGGGCTGGTATTGTAATATCACCCGTCCACCAAGCGTGGAAGGCGAACAAATCGTGGCAGACGACCTCTGCCTCGACCTGTTTGTCTATCCCGATGGGCGCGCACTGCTGCTGGATGAAGACGAATTCGCGCAGCTTGCAATCGACCCGGACGATCGAGCTGCGGCGAGGCGGGCAGTGGCTGAATTGCGGCAGATGATCGCCCGCTGCCAGCCACCCTTTGACGAAATCAGCGCGACTATTCGAGGTCGGGGCGGATCACCAGCACCGGCACATTAACATCGTGCATGACCTTGTTGGCGACGCTGCCAAAAACCAGCCGCACCAAGCCCGAGTGTCCATGCGTCGTCATGACGACCAAATCGGCATCTTCTTCTTCGATGTATTCGATGACATGCTGCGCCACGCCCACCGCGTCTATGATATGCAGACGGCAGCTCACGCCCTCCGCGCGAATTTCATTGCGCAGGTTGAGCAAGTGTTGTTTGATTTCTTCACGGATGCGGTTCGCCAGCTCATACTCGCCTGCGATGGCGAGCGAATCGACAAATTCGTGCATAGGTGGCGTAAAAACATGCAAGAGAATCACCTCGCCCCCGCCGATTCGCGCAAAGTCGACGGCGTAGGGCACAGCCCGCTCGCTCCAGGCAGAGCCATCCGTGGGTATGACGATTTTCTTGAAGGGGCGATGTTGAAACATTGTATCCTCGCTTTATGATGAATCGCATTGCATGTAGTATAGCATAGACGCGAAAGCGAAAGGCAAGCAAAGAATTCGGCTTGACGGCTGTGTCTGCGGCAATCGCCACTTGACGCTCTTGATTGAAAGCCCTACGATTGCCCAACCAACAAAACTTCTCAAGCTGTCCATAATCACCGATGACAAAACCCCAAACCCCGCATTTGTCTGTAGTCCGCAACATAAAGATTGCCCTTTTTCATTTGGGATCGGGCATGGCGGATGTTTTGACCACCGGCGTCTGGAACCGCGTCATGGTCGCCGACCTGGGTTTCAGCGCGGCGCTGGTCGGTTTGTTGACAGGTCTGCGTTATTTCCTGGCGCCCCTGGGCGTGCTGGCGGGCCGCTGGTCGGATACGCATACGATTGGCGGATACAGGCGCTTGTTCTGGATATGGCTGGGACGGGCGATGATGGTGCTGAGCACATTGGCGCTGGGCTTTGTCACGGCGGAGTTGGTACGAACGGTGGGCGAGCCGGTGGCGCCGGCGCTATGGCTGGCGCTGGCTGTCAGCTTTCTGCTCTTCAGCCTGGGCAACGCCATATCTGGCAGCACCTTCCTGGCATTGATATATGACCGTGCTGCACAGCATCAGCGAGGGCGCGCTGTCGGCTTGGTATGGACATTTTTGTTGATCGGCTTCGCGGTTAGCGGCATATTCTTCAGTGTGCTGCTGCCAGAGCAAGAAAGCGCCGCGCTCGGATACAGCGCCGATGCCTTATTGACATTGTTTCTGGCGGCGGCAGCGGCATTGTGCCTCTTGTGGATCGTATCCATGCTGGGCGAAGAACGACGCAGGACCGCTGTGCCCGCCCAGGCGCATGACAATCTGAAAAGCAGCCTGCGCGCCGATCTTTCGGTGGTTTGGCGCAGCCCGCCTTTGCGGCATTTTCTGCTCTATCTAACCATGTCGATGCTCTTTGCGTTCTTCCAGGATTCGGTGCTTGAACCCTTCGCCGGGCAAGTCTTCGGCATTGATGCCAGCCAAACCAATCGCTACTCAGCTTACTGGGGCACAGCCGCCATCCTTAGCTCCTTTGGCACACTCGTGTTGATGCGCAGTACAGCGCGCTTCACGCATAGCAATGCTTCGATGCTGGGGCTGGCTGTGTTGGCGGCGGCTTATCTAACCTTGTCCGCGTCTTCGTTGCTGACCATGCAAGCCTTGGTAATGCCCTCGCTGCTGCTGCTGGGTTTGGGCTTGGGCGCATGGAACATCGGCACTTTGGGCATGATGATGGACATGAGCCCGCGTGGGCGCGCCGGCACATTTCTGGGTTTCTGGTCGTTTTCTGTAACCATCGCGCGTGGCGTGGGCGTGGCTGGCGGCGGCGTGATCCTCGAAATCGCCAAGGGAGCTTCCGGGGAACTTGCCTCTGCTTATGGGACGGTCTTTGTCGTTGGTTTGCTGGGCATCCTGTTTTCCGTCTGGAGCCTGCGCCGAGTCAAGCGCGAAAGCTTCCACACCAAGCTGGTGTCGGGCGATCGGGTCGCGGCGATGTTCTCGCTTTCCCTGGATTAAGCATTTGTCTTCATCAGCGCATGGACATCGGTAAATCCCATAATGTTGTACCCGGCATCGACATAAATGACTTCGCCGGTGATGCGCCGCGACAAATCCGATGCCAAAAATAGCGCCAAATCGCCCACATCGTCTTGGCTGACCAGTTCGTTCATGGGCGAGGTTACCTCGGCGTATTTCAAGAGATCGCGGAAGCCAGCAATGCCACCCGCCGACAGGGTCTTGATTGCGCCGGCGCTGATGGCGTTGACGCGGATCTTGCTGTGCCCCACATCCGCCGCCAGGTACATGGTAATCGCCTCCAGCGCGGCTTTGGCGATGGCCATGGCGTTGTAATTGGGAATGACCTTTCGCGAGGCGTTGTAGGTCAGGCTCATGATGCTGCCGCCCTCGCGCATCAGGGGTTCGGCGCGGCGCGTTAGTTCGATCAAGCTGACGGCGCTGATGTCGATGGCGCTCAACAGCGCATCCCGGCGCAGGTCTACGAATCGGCCGCTGAGGGCATCGCGCTGGGCAAAAGCCACCGAGTGCACCAGCACATCCAGCTTGCCATATTGTTCTTCGACGGCGGCAAAGACGGCATCCAACTCGTCGGCATTTCCTACATCGGCTTGCAGCATCAACTCGCAGCCAAGCGATTCGCCCAGCGGCTTGACACGACGCGCCAGCTTGTCCATGGCATAGCTCAGCGCGATCGTTGCGCCTTCACGATGCAGGGCGCGCGCAATCCCCCAGCCGATTGAATTTTTGTTGGCGACGCCGAAGACCAAGGCGACCTTGCCGTCCAGCATACCCATTGCCTTCTCCCCGTGTTTCTATTGTCAGAGCTAGCTATTGCCACTAGAATCGAGAATATCGTCAGCGATTTTACCATGCCGGTGCCCAAGTCGTTAAGACCGCTGAAGGGAGTGCTTATGCCCGAATCCGAGCGCATTGTTGTCACAGTCGCCATCGACTTTTCCGATGATATCCTCGTTGAGCTGCGCGAGATCTCGCCGCGCCTGCAAGTCGAGCGACACTTCCCGGTTGTTCCGCCCGATGCGATCGCTCGCAGCGAGGTGCTCTACACCACCGGCTATTTTCCCGACCCCGAGCAAGCCCCCAAGCTGCGCTGGATCCAACTTAATTCTGCCGGCGTGAATCATGCGCTGCACAATCCTATCATGCAAGCCGAAGACATCATCGTCACCTCGACCAGCGGCATCCACGCTACCAATATGGCGCACTATTGCCTGATGATGATGCTGATGTTCAACTACAAAATCCGCATGGCGCTAGATTTGCAGTCCAGAGCCGAGTGGCTGGAACGTTCACCAGAAGTCTTCATGCCTGTCGATATGGAGCGGCAGACTGTGGGTATCGTCGGTTATGGCAGCATCGGGCGCGAGTTGGCGCGGCTGTGCGCGGCGATGGGCATGACCGTGCTGGCCTCAAAGCGCGACCTGCGCAATACTGCCGAAGACAAAGCCTTCCACCTGCCCAATACTGGCGACCCCAGTGGCGATATTCCCGCCCGCATCTATCCGGCCGATACAGTCGCTTCCATGGCCAAGGACTGCGATTATCTGGTGGTCACCGTGCCGCGCACCAAAGAAACCGAGCACTTGATCAATGACGAGGTTTTCGAGGCGATGAAGCCCAGCGGCATTTTGGTGAATGTCGCGCGCGGGGCAGTGGTTGACGAGCAGGCGCTGATCAACGCGCTGTCATCGGGAATGATCGGTGGCGCAGCGCTGGATGTCTTCGAACAAGAGCCTTTGCCCAATACCAGCCCTCTCTGGGCGCTGGAAAATGTCGTCATCACGCCGCACATCTCTGGCTTCACCCGCGATTATCACGAAAAAGCCACTCTGGTCTTCAAAGAGAACCTGCGCCGTTACTTGAACAACCGTCCCTTGCTCAACCAGCTGGATCGCGCAAAAGGCTATTGAGCAGCCCGCATGGTCTCCCCTTCGCTATGAAGACCATGAACCTCGCTCGGCAAGCTGCTCAAAAAACCCAGGAACATATCACCCGCGCTGTGTTACAAGTAGCGGGAGACCAATCAAGCAAGGGAAACAACCATGGAAATTGAAGCGAGATTAGCTGCAATGGGTTTGGCGCTGCCGCCGTCCGTCTTGCCGCCGGTGGGGGTCGAGCTGCCTTTCAGCTTTGTGCGCTTGCACGAGGGCATCGCCTATATTTCTGGGCATGGTCCGCAGCATGTCGATGGCTCGCTGGCCGGTCCCTTTGGCAAGCTGGGCGCTGATGTCACGATCGAGGTAGGCTATGCGGCAGCGCAAGCGGTGGGGCTTTCCATGCTGGGCAGCCTCAAACGGGCGCTGGGCGACCTCGACCGCGTCACCCACTGGCTGCGGCTGCATGGCATGGTCAATTGCGCACCCGACTTTGCGCAGCAGCCGTCCGTCATAAATGGCTGCTCGCATCTGATCTTGGCGCTGTATGGGGCAGAGCGCGGCGCACATGCTCGCTCGGCAGTGGGCATGGCATCGCTGCCTTTCAATATGTGCGTGGAGATCGAAGCAGCGGTCGCTTACCAGTGACAGCCGTTCGCCCTAGCGGGACAGCAAGTGGCGCCAGAGTGGTTGATTTCGACGCATCGTCAGTTGCAGCAAACCGCAAAAGGATTTGTAGCTTCCCCTGACTCGTCGGGGGGACCGAGGGGGGTAAAGCGCCCTAGCCGCGCGACAGCAGCAGATTGCCCAAGCCATCGACGCGCGCCTGCCAGCCCGCCGGGACATAAGTGGTGCTGTCCAGTTGAAAGACCAGCGCCTCGCCCGCAAATATCGCGCCGGGCAACAGCATTTCGCGCTTGTACAGGTTGATCGCGCCACCTAGCGGCGAAGGCTTGTCGCCGACAGGCGCAGGCAGGTGCTCCTGGGCAGCGCCCACAGCGAATTCGGGCTTGTCGCTGATGCCGCGCCCATTGACTCGCAGACTGACAATTTCAACTGGTCGCCAGCGCATGGCATGACCATAAGCCCTTTCGTGCGCTGCATGGAAGTGGTCTGCGGCATCGGCGCTGTAAGGGATATTTAGCTCGTAGGCTTGCCCTTGATAACGCATGTCCAGCGAAACAGCGAAGACACGGTCATCCTCATCAATCCCCTCGCGTTCCAGTTCAACGCGCGCCTGCTCCAGCAGCTCATCCTGGACGCCTCGCAAGCCAGCCAGGCATTCGTCTGTGGCCGCCTGCATCACCGAACGGCTGGAATCGACTGCCACATCTGCCAGCAGCAAGCCCAGCGCGCACAAGACGCCCGGCGTCGGTGGCACCAGGACTCGCGGGATTTCCAGACGCGCTGCCGCCTCACAAGCATGCAGCGGACCAGCGCCGCCAAATGCCACCAGGGTGAAATTACGAGGATCGTGCCCGCGAGCGACAGAAACGCGCCGGATCGCGCGGTCGATGTTGACCGTGGCGATATCGATCACGCCCTTGGCGGTTTCGAGCGGGCTGAGGTTGATCTGCCGCGCCAAGCCAGCCAGCGCCTGTTCGCCAGCCCGCAAGTCCAGCGCCAGCGCCCCGCCCAGCACATGCTCGGCATCCAGCCGCCCCAGCAGCGCATTGGCATCGCTTACTGTGGGCAGTGTGCCGCCGCGCCCATAGACAGCTGGTCCCGGGTCTGCGCCGGCCGATTCTGGACCTACACGCAGCGCGCCGCCGGCATCCACGCGCCCGATGGAACCGCCACCCGCGCCGATCGTTTCTATATCCAGCATCCGTACGCGCAGAGGAAAACCGTCTATTGCCGATTCGGGGCGAGGAGTCGGCTGCTCCGCCACCAGCGAGACATCGGTGGAGGTGCCGCCCATATCCAGCGTGATGATTTTGTCGAAGCCCGCAGCCCGCGCCAAATGCCAGGCGCCAATCACACCGGCGGCCGGTCCGCTGAGGGCTGTGTGGATAGCCTGCTGGCGGACGCGGCCAGCGCGCATCACGCCGCCGTCCGACTTCATGATGCGCAAGGGCAGGCCAGCCGGCAGCCGCGATTCCAGCACGCCGATATACCGCGACATGACGGGCCTCACATAGGCTTCCAAAGCGACCGTGCTGGCTCGTTCGTATTCGCGGAATTCAGGCAGCGCTTCCGATGACAGCACCACCTGCCATTCATGCTGGAGGATGCCTCGCGCCAGGATTCGCTGTTTGACCCGCTGCTCGTGGGCGTCATTAACATAACTGAACAAGAAGCAGACGGCAATCGCCTCGCATCCCTGCGCCGCCACCGCGTCCAACACACTTTCTAGCGCCGCCTCATCTAACTCCAGCAGCGCCTCGCCGCGGAAGTCGAGCCGTTCGGGCACTTCATAGCAGCGTTCGCGCGGGATCAGCGGTGGCGGGATGCGCGGATGAATGTCATAGAGATCGGGCCTGTCTTGACGCCCGATGAAGAGCAAATCACGAAAACCAGCGGTCGTCAGCAGCGCTGCGCGAGCCCCCTTGCGTTCCAAAATGGCATTGGTGGCGACAGTCGATCCATGCGCCACTTGCTGCAGCGCCGCGATGCCCCCGGGCGCCAGCTCTTCCAAGCCAGCCAGCATGGCTCGCTCGGGTTGATTTGGCGAACTGAGCAGCTTGTGTATGGACAGCCGCCCGCCTTCGCTCAGCACGAGATCGGTGAAAGTGCCGCCAATATCAACACCCGCGCGCATCATGCCATCCTGCTGCCTTGCCGGGTCATTCGTTCGCCATCTTAGCACCAGCCCGCCCAAAACTGAACAGGCGGCCGCGCTGCCCGCTAACATTCCGCTTATGCGCTTCTTTTGCAGCGTTTATGCGGCGCTTTTGTTTCTCTTATGCAGCGCGCTTACTCTACCAGTGTAAGTTGAGAGAGCGAAAAAGGAGACCAAGTCATGTTGTACCGCACCCGCAATCCCTACTTCCGCATGGTTGACCGCTTGCTGCACGATGCCCGTCCGTTCCTGGGCGAACGCAGCGAATTCGCCAACCTCCCCTTTGGGCTGGCGCTGGATGTCGAAGAAACCGCCGCTGGCTATACGCTGCGAGCCAACCTGCCCGGCGTCAAGCTGGATGACATCAGCGTCAGCATTCACGAAGATGTGCTGACCATCAGCGGCGAGACGGCCAGCGCGCCACACAGCGAAGACAGCAAGTTGCTCATCCGCGAGCGCCGCGCCGGCAAGTTCAGCCGCAGCCTGCGCTTCCCGGGCAGCGTCGATGGCGACGCCGTGAGCGCCAGCCTCGAAGACGGCGTGCTGATCATCAACCTGCCCAAAGCCGAGGCGCACACCCCCCGGCAGATCCCCGTCAGTGTGACTGGCAACGCGGGCTAGCCGCAACCGCAGTTGGTCAACTACCGGAATCCCTCCAATGCATATTGGGGGGATTTTTTTGTTCCAGAGGAGAAAACCAGGCAGGTCGCGCGAATCTTGGGTGCAGCTTCAGCGAATGATCTAGGACTTGCTTGCTACTATTGCAAACTCGCCGACATTCACCCCCAATCCCCCAGCCCCTTGCCCCCATCAAGAGGGAAGGGGAGCTAGATTCGAGCAGTATCGTCGATATTTCTGGTGTTTTCCGCAACGACACGCCGAAAGTCCATGCGGTCATCCGGCTTTAAGCCCCTCCCTCTTAATGGGGGAGGGGTTTGGGGTGGGGGTGGCCTAGGTGATTTTCACTTGGCATAATCCGCCTCAAGCTTTCAAGCGATCAAAGTACTGCTTGCGAAACTTGGCTACCTTGGGCGCGACCACATAGGCGCAATAGCCCTGCCGCGAATTGTTGAGGAAGTAGCCCTGATGATAGCCCTCCGCAACCCAGAATGTGGTGGCTGGGCTTACTTCTGTGACGATCTTGCTGTTGTACAAGCCTTCTTCATCGAGCCGCTGAATCGTCGCCTCGGCGGTTTTTCTCTGCGCTTCGCTGTGATACCAGATGCCGGAGCGATACTGCGGACCGATATCCGGACCCTGGCGGTTGGGCGTGGTGGGATCGTGCACAGTGAAAAAGATAGTCAAGATGTCCTGAAAACTCACCACATCGTTATCAAAAGCCATTTGCACGACTTCGGCATGCCCGGTCATCTTGCCGCAGACTTGTTCATAGGTCGGGTTTTTGACATGTCCGCCCATATATCCCGATATCGCCGACTCGACCCCCGTTAGCTGGTTGTAGATCGCCTCGATGCACCAAAAGCAGCCGCCGCCCAATGTTGTTACTTCCGCGCTCATCGTGCCCTCTCCCTCTGTCAATCCGACTCATCTGTCCACAGCACCATCATAAGTCAAGAGGCGTGCTCATCGCCATGAACTGCCCGCGTGAGGCGCGCCCATTCATCCAGCGACAAGGTTTCGGCGCGCCGCTGGGGATCGATATCCACCCCGCGCAGCAAGCTCCCCGCCGCCGCCGCTTTGATGCCCAAGCCGCTGGAAAGCGAATTCTTCAGCTGTTTGCGTTTTTGGCTGAAGCCGGCTCGCAGGACGCGGAAGAAAGCGGCCGCTCCCGGCACCTTTACTGGTGGCTGAACATGCGTGTCGATGCGTACGATGGCGCTGTTGATATGGGGGCGTGGCACGAATACCGCCGGGCTCAGCTTGCCGATGATGCTCGCTCGTCCATAAAACTGCGCAGCGACTGACAGCAGATTCTGCGCGCCCGTTCCTCCCACGATGCGCTCGGCAACTTCGTATTGCATGGTCAGCACCAGCCGGCGTGGCGGCAATCGCGACTCGATAAAATGCCAAATGATGGCGCTGCTGATGTAATAGGGCACATTCGCCACCACGACATAATCGCCCGCGCCCAAAAGCGCCGCAATATCCAGCTTGAGGATATCGCCGAAGACGAGGTAGACATTGGTCGCATCGTCAAAGCGGTCTTCCAGGATAGGTTGCAAGCGCGCATCCAGTTCAATAGCATAGACTTGTTGGGCTTGTGCCGCCAGCCACTCTGTCAATGCGCCCGTGCCGGCACCAACTTCGACCACCGTGTCCGCCGTCGTGATTTCGGCTGTCGCGACCAGCTTCGCCAACGCGCCTGGATCGTGCATAAAATGCTGGCCCAAGCTCTTCTTGGGCAGGACCTGGTATTGTTCAAGCAGCGCTTTGGGGCTTTGCGACATGGTTCACCTCAGCTTCACAGTTGACCATAAGCGCGCGATTCTGAGTAGGGCGGGTGTCGTGGGCGCGGTCAGTTTCTGCTACACTGGATTCACTGAACAGGTACAAATTCATCCATCATGCCCCTCGATTCTCTGGCAATTCCCCTCTTCATCTTTCTGCTGCGCGTCGGCAACAATGTGATCGGCACAGTGCGGCTCATCCTGGTTTCGCGAGGACGGCGCGCGTGGAGCTTTGGATTTGCCGCGCTGGAGTCACTGCTTTTCGCGTATACAGCTGGTCAAGTCATCACCGATCTGGAGAATCTGCCCAAGCTGGCGGCTTATGTGTTGGGCTTCGCGGTTGGCGGATTCGTCGGCGTGCAGGTGGAAAACCGCTTTGTGAAAGCCTACGAATGCATAACCACCATCACCTCGCGGGAAACAGCGCACAATATGGCGTTGGCGCTGCGAGAAGCCGGACATGGTGTAACCGAGATCATGGGCGAAGGCGCGCACGGCGAGGTCGAAGAGCTGCGCATCATTGCGCATCGGCGCGACTTGCCGCAGGTCATCCGCATCATTCACGCTATCAAGCCAGATGCCTTTGTGACGGTGGAACATTCCGAATTCATACGCGGCGGTTGGATCCGCGCACACCGCAAGTGAGCCAATCCCGGTGATCAAAAAGATTTCCGATACGCCCGGCGGCATTCTTTTGTTCGCAGTGGCGGGCATGTTGATGTTCTTATGGATGCGCCTGCATCAACTGGATGAGATTCCGCTCTTCATTGACGAAGCGATCGCGGTCGAACGGGCGGATGATGTCTTGGACGGCATCTACTTGCAGCATGCATCGCAAGGCAAATTCTTGCAGCCTTATCTTTACCTGCTCTTCCAAGCCCAGCAGGGTGCATGGTTTGTCGCGCGCGCGGTTGCCCTGCTTATGACTTGCCTGGGCATGGCGGCGGGATTGGCCATCGCCCGCTGCTATGGCGGCTTCCAGGCTGCTGCGCTGGCTATCGCGCTCTTGTCGCTGTCGCCCATGCTCTTTTTCTTTCAGCGACTTTCTCTCGCCGATACCTTTTTGTCTGCAACATTGCTGCTATGGGTTTGGTCGCTGCTGCACTTGTACGAGCGCCAAGAGCCCAGTCTGCCAGTCATTGCTGTTTGTGCGGCGCTCTTTATCATGTCGTTGTTGATCAAGGCGTCGGCGCTCTTTTTGCTGCCACTGCCGCTGGTGATGGCCTTGCTGCTGCCGCGCTGGTCGATGCGTATGCGCGCGCAGGCGTTGGCAGGCTTGTACCTGGGCATGCTGGTTCTGTGGCTGCCGTTTGTGCTGGCGCTGGCATCGCGCGGACTCGACTACTTCAGCCAATTCTACAATTTGGGCTCGGCGACTGTGGATTCATTGCTGGATACAAGCCGCATTGCCGCCAACCTTCGTTCAATGCTGGAGGGTTTGCTCGTCTATCATGGCGCGCCCTTCATCATCTGTTTGCTGGCGCTCTCTTTGTTTGCGATTCGGTTGCGGCCGCGCATCATACTGTCGCTGCTGGCGGCGGGCATTGGTTTCGGACTGGCGCAGATCTTGCTGGGTGGCGTTCGCTTCTTCCGCTATTTTTTGCCGATGATGCCTTTCCTTTTTCTGGCGGCGGGTATCGCTCTTCCTGCGTTGAGTGAAGCTGCTGCCAATCGAAACCGGCGCAGCCCGCTGCCGATCGCCTGGGCGCTGTTGTGTTTTTGGGCGGTCACTTTTGCCGCGCCCAGCCTACACAGGTTCTATACCGATCCGGCTGCCGCAGGGTTGCCGCCCGGCGATCGCACCGCGTACTTTGAAACCGACTCGGCTGGGTTCGGCATTCCCAAGCTGGTAGAATTGCTGAACGAGCTTGCGGCTGACGCTATTGTGCATGTCGAAGGCGCGGTCAGCAATTGCGCCAGCCTGCGCTTGTATGTGGAGCAGGCAGAGCGCGTGAGAGTGCATTGTCCGAATGTATTGTCTGGCGATCGGCGCGCCAGATACCTGAATGCCTACTTGCCAGAACAGGCGGCGCGGCACGAAGACTACTATCTGGTATTGGAAGAGCCGGGAGCTGTCCTGCGCGAGCAGTTGACGACAGTCGATTTGACGCTCGTGGCAAAATTCGCGCGGCCCGGCGATAAGAGCGTCTTGCTGCTGTATCGTATTGAGTAGAGTGACGCGGCTAGTCTTCGTCCAGCGCTAGATCGACAAAATAGGTCGGATACGCCAGCAGCCGGTGTACAGGGCATTTGCCGGCGATATCGCGCAGTCGCGCCAGCTGCTTGGCATCCAGATCGCCATGGAAAACCAGCGCCTCGCGGACTTCGTGCACAAACAGATCGTCGCCTGTGTGCGCGGGATAGTCGCTCCCGCGGAAGCGCTCATAATCCAGCGCCACATCCACGCCCTGCAAGTCCCAACCTTTGCGCTCGGCGTAGAGCCGGCAAGTGATCGCCATGCAGGATCCGAGCGCGCCCAGCATCATCTCGCCTGGCGTCGGTCCTGTGTCGCGGCCGCCAGCTTCCAGGGGTTCATCGGCATGCCATTCGTGCCCGCGGATGCGGATTGTCGTGCGCGTTCCCTCGCCCAAAGTTAGTTCAACCGGCATGGTCTTCTCCATTGTCGTCTAGTGGAAAAAGCAGGCTCAATTCCAGCGTGAAGCCGGGCAGGGCAGGCTCGCCATGCAGCGCGCCTTCGCGGTCGATGAAGAAATGCTGCATCTCTCCATCCGCGTCCAACTGCCACTGCTCGACCCCCTGTCGTTCGGGGATGACCAGCCAGACGATGGTCGCGCCATACCGCAAATAGGCATCCGCCTTCCGCCGCAACTGGCTCATGCTATTGCTGGGCGACTTGATCTCAACGGCGATATCGGGCATGGCGGGCATATAGACTTCAGGTGGCGGGTCGGGCAGTCGATCTTTGCGCATAAAGGCGACATCAGGCATAAGCAGTGTGCGCCGAGATAAATGCGGGTGCATACCTGCTTCGACTGTGACTTCGCCGAGTTCGCGTGGCAAGACGAATTGCAGCAGCAGGTGAGCGATGAATGCAGCCAGTTTGCTGTGTGTCCAGTTCGGCATAGGATCCTCGTGCAGTTCGCCGTCGATCAGGTAGAAGTAGCGCCCTTCGTTGGCTGGGTCGCATTCCATAGCCCAGACATCATCGACGGTATAGGACTTCGTTTTGGCGCGCGGAATCTCTCTGATAACCATGTTCAGCCTCCCCTGTGTTTGCCAGCTTGTGGGAAGAGTTCGCTCAGTTTCAGCTTGAAGCCGGGCAGGGCAGGCTCGCCATGCAGCGTACCTTGGCGGTCGATGAAGAATTGCTGCTTCTCTCCATCCGCGTCCAACTGCCACTGCTCGACCCCCTGTCGCTCGGGGATGACCAGCCAGACTATGGTCGCGCCATGTCGCAAATAGGCATCCGCCTTCCGCCGCAACTGGCTCATGCTGTTGCTGGGCGACTTGATCTCGACCGCGATTTCGGGCATGGCTGGCACATAGCTGTCGGGAGACGAGCCTGCCAATCGCACATGGCTGACATAAGCTACATCGGGCAAGAGAACAGTGTCGTCAGCGTCGGTCGGGTGATAGCCCACCTCGACATTCACTTCGCCCAGTTCACGAGACTGCACATGCAAATGCAGATAGTGTCCTACCAGCAACGCGAGTTTGCCATGTGTGCGGTTCGGCATAGGATCCTCGTGTAATTCACCGTCAATCAAATAGAAGTAGCGGCCTTCGTAGGCGGGGTCGCATTCCATAGCCCAGACATCATCGACGGTATAGCGTTTCGTTTTGGCGCGCGGCAATTCCCGAACCACCATGATTTGCCCCCTAGGTATCCAATGGAAAAAGCAAGCTCAGTTCCAGCGTAAAGCCGGGCAGGGCTGGCTCGCCGTCCAGCGTGCCTTGGCGGTCAATGAAGACATGCTGCATCCCCCCATCCGCGTCCAACTGCCACTGCTCGACACCCTGCCGCTCGGGGATGACCAGCCAGACGATGGTCGCGCCATGCCGCAAATAGGCATCCGCCTTCCGCCGCAACTGGCTCATGCTGTTGCCGGGTGACTTGATCTCGACCGCGATTTCGGGCATGGTTGGCACATAGCTGTCGGGGGACGAACCTGCCAAACGCGTATGGCTGACATAAGCTACATCGGGCAAGAGAACAGTGTTGTCGGCGTCGGTCGGGTGATAGCCCACCTCGACATTGACTGTTCCCAGCCTGCGAGGCAGCACATAATGAAGCATAAAATAGGCCAGTAGTGCGGCGATGTCTCCATGTGTGCGGTTCGGCATAGGATCCTCGTGCAATTCACCATCAATCAGGTAGAAATAGCGGCCTTCGTTGACGGAGTCGCATTCCATAGCCCAGACATCATCGACGGTAAAGCGTTTCGTTTTGGCGCGCGGCAATTCTCTGACGGCCATGTTCAGCCTCCCGCATGGACTTGCAGCAACTATAACACAGGCAGCGCCCGCTTTTGCTCCAACAAGAGGGTATCAGCGCATCATCACAAGCTGTAGCCGCCTGGAGGAATGGCCAGCAAGTAGAGGATCGACAAGCCGGCGATGAGCAGCGGCAGCAGCAACACCACAGCCAGCAGCGGCTTTTCATCACGCAGGTGCATGTAGAACCAGATGACCAGTGTGGACTTGATGACGGCGATAATGATCAATATGGCGGCTTTGAGGGCTTGCAAGGTGGCGGCGGCATCCGGGGCATCGTGAATCGCGCTTTTGAGGCCCTCGGCGCTGACAACTTCTATGACTGTCAAAATCGCCAAGGCGACGAAGACGACCGTGTAGATACCACCCTCGACTGTGATCTGCCTGCCCAACAGTGTGACGGTATTGCTGTGATGCCCGTCGTCTTGATGTGTCGCTTGCGCCATGATGCGCTCCTAAACCAGGTATATCAGCGTGAACAGCATGATCCAGACAACATCGACAAAGTGCCAATAGAGGCCGAACATCTCAATGCCGATCGGGTTGTGGTCATAGCGACCTTTCGCGCCGCGCCGCATCACCTCCAGCGCCCACAGCACGCCAACCAGGACATGCGCGCCATGAAAGGCTGTCGGCGCATAGAAGCGCATGCCGAGCGTGCTCCACTGCGATTCCAGATCGTATCCCAGCACGATGCCCAGGTGCGAAAGCTCGCTGTATTCAATGTATTGCCCGCCGAGGAAGACGATGCCGCCCAGCGCTGTCAGCCCGATCCAGCGCAGCATGCCGTTGCGGTTGCCCTGCTGCATGGCGCGCAAGCCCATCACCATGAAGAAGCTGCTGGCCAGCAGGACGAAGGTATTGGCGGTCACCAGTCCGACGCCCAGTTTTTCGTGCGCCTGCGCCACGACATCCGGCTCGTTGATGCGCAGCAGCACATAGCCAACGATCATGATGGAGAAGATGACGATCTCTGATGCCAGGTAGAGCCAGACGCCCAACTTGAGGTTGTTGTTGCTGTCTTCGACGCTCATGTGTCCGTGATCGTCGTGGACGGGCGCAGCTAGCTGGTCGGCTGTCAGTTGTGCCATGCTGTGTCTCTCGCTTTATTTTTGATAGCCGATAGCCCGCGGGATGGCTCGGATAACAGCAGCCACGCCGCCGGCGATCTTGCCGGTCTCGCGGATAGGGAGAATCTGTGTGCGCTGTCCATCGGTCGGATCGAGCTCTTTTGCCTCGCGCACACCGCGATGTGCCAGATAGAAGAAGACGGCGATGCCACCGGCCGCCAGCGCCAACGAAACAAAGATCACCAAAATGAAACCCAGCAGCACAGTGAATTGGCTTGTGCCCTCGATAGTTTGGTTAGCGAAGTCGTCCGGCGGCAATACCAGCCCCAGAACTTCCTGGATGGGAATGATGAAGTCGCCAAAGCCATTGGCAGCGAAGTCGGCATTGGGCTCATGGGCGATCTGCAAGCTCAAGCCATGGGGCAGCAGCGCCGCCGTAAACAGCACGATTGTGGTTATGACCGCCAGGGTCAACACCAGGAAGAGTTGCCCGGCATAAAATGCTATCGTCTGCCACAGGCAGGAAACGCTCATCAAAATGACGCCCAATGTGCCCGGGATGCCGGCGATTGTGCCAAGGAAGATGCGCCAACCGCCAAAAATGCCCAGCCAAATCAAGAACCAGATTACATTAATCAGCCAGCGCAGCAGCAAAACCCCGACATTCAGGTAGGGGAAACGCATCGGTTTGGGCGAGTCGTTGATGATGCGCCAAGCCATGTCCCAGCACCAGTTGCCAGCGCGGAATATGCGACCTGTCGTGCGCAGGGTGAAGTCTTTTTCGGGCGCAGCCTCTTCTGCTGCATGCGCATGTTCGCCGTGTTCGCTCATCTTGGGGTCGAAAGCGCCGACGCCCCACATGAAGGTCGCCATGGAGACAAAAGCCGCCAGGATCAAACCCACCTGCGCGCCTTCGCTGGTTTCGACATTCGCCCACACGGGGTCCATATTTTGCAGAACGCGCAAGGCATAGACGATAGCCAGCGAGCCGATGAAGCCCACGATCATCGCTGGTATTGCCCGCGTCATTCCTGGTTTATCCATCGTTTATCGCTCCTGTGTCGCAGACGCCAATAGTCCAAAGCGCGTCGTTGCGACAGCCTATCCTTCAGCGCAGCCAGTAGAGCACCAAATAAAACAAAATCCAGGCGATTGTGACGAAGTGCCACAGCTTGGCGGTGCCTTCTACAGCCCAGCCGGCCGCCTCGTTGCCATGATATGCGCCTGCGAGCGCTCGCCGATACACCACGAGCATCACGCCCAGAATCGCCAGCGCATGCACAATATGAAAACCGGTCATCAAGCGCATAGTCACGCCATACTGTGTGGCCAGCGCCGCTGCCGAAACTGTCGCAAACTCGCGCGCGATCAAAGCCATGAAGACGATTCCCAACGCCATCGTCAGCCGCCAGCAAAGCGCAAAGACGTTCAACTCTGCGCCGCGAAAGGCTGTCAAGCCCCGCTGCGCAAAAACCGTGCTGGACAACAGCGTCAATGTTGCCAGGCTGGGCAGCAGCGGCTCGAAAGGCGTCACGCCAACGGGCGGCCATTGCGCATAGCTGTAACGCAACTGCCAATTGACCACAATCAAGGCGAAGAACACCATGATCCAACTGACCTGGAAGATGCTCATGCCCAGGCGGTTGTTTTTCAGACGCAGCGCTGCAGCACGCTGGTCGCGAGGCTTTATTTTCTGCCCGTGGCTGATGCTGGTGCTCATCGCGCGCTCCACCCTGGCTAATGGCCCCCGCTGGCGGGTCTGCCATTGCGGAAGGTTTCATCGACAGCGTCCAGATAGGCGGTTGCCGCTTCGGTGCCATAGCCATAGGGGTCTTCGTAAGGAATGGGATCATCAATGAAATTGGTCACAGGCGGCGGCGAGGTCGTCGCCCATTCCAGGGTCAGCGCGCGCCAGGGGTTGGCGCCGGCGATCGGTCCGCGGAAGTAAGCGTGGATGACATTGTAGACCACGATGAAAGTGGAGAATCCCAGCACAAATGCCGATATGCCGATTAGCTGATTCCATTGCGTGAAAGCCGGATCATACACAGCCACGCGCCGCGGCATCCCCAGCATGCCCACGATGTGCATGGGAAAGAAGGTGAACAGAAAACCAAAGTAGGTGAAGACGAAATGGATGCGCCCCAACCGCTCGTTCATCATGCGCCCGGTGACCTTGGGGAACCAGTGATAAAGCGCCGCATAGATGGCGAAGACGCTGCCGCCGAAGAGCACGAAATGGAAGTGGCTGACGACAAAATAGGTGTCGTGGACATGGATATCAAAAGGCAGAGCTGCCAGCATGACACCAGTGATGCCGCCGATCACAAACATGGAAAGGAAGCCCAGGGCGAAGAGCATGGCGCTGGTGAAGCGGATCTTGCCGCCCCAGATCGTGCCCAGCCAACTGAACATCTTGATGCCTGTCGGCACGGCGATGATCATGGTGGTGATCATGAATGGAATGTCAACTCTGGCTGCAGGCTGGTGAACATGTGGTGCGCCCAGACTGTGAAGCCCACGAAGGCGATGCCCATGCTGGACAAGCCCACCATTCGATAGCCAAAAACCGGCTTGCGGCTGTGAATGGACAGCACTTCTGACAGCACGCCCATGCCCGGCAGCACCATGATGTAGACGGCGGGATGGCTGTAAAACCAGAAGATGTTCTGCCACAGCAGCACATCGCCGCCGCCCGCGGCATCAAAGAAGGTCGTGCCAGCCACGCGGTCGAGCAGCAGCAAGGTCAGCGCGCCAGCCAGAAAAGGCGTCGCCATCACCGCGATGATGCTGGTCGCCAGCACCGCCCAACACAGCAGGGGCATGCGCCACAGGGTCATGCCTTCCGGGCGCATATTCAAAATGGTGACGATGAAATTGATGCTGCCCATGATGGACGAGATGCCCAGCAGATGCGCGCCCAATGCCCACAAGGTCTGGCCATCGCCACTGAAAAGCGTCGACAGCGGCGGGTAGGATGTCCAGCCTGCTTCGGCCGGCGTGACGAAATAGCCCATCAAGACGACGATGGCTGCTGGTGGTATCAGCCAAAAAGCGAAGGCGTTCAACCAGGGGAAAGCCATGTCTTTTGCGCCCAGCTGCAGCGGCACCACAAAGTTGCCAAATGCCGCCCACATGGGGATGATGAACAGGAAGATCATCACCGTCCCGTGCATGGTGAATAGGCTGTTGTAGGCAGAGCCCGACACCATCAGATCCAGCGCCGGCGTCAGCAACTCCAGCCGAATGCCCATGGCCATGGCGCCGCCCACCAGGAAAAACAGGAATGAACTGATGCCATATTGCACGCCGATGATCTTGTGATCGACGCTCCAACGCAGGTATTCGCTTAGCGCCGGGCGGCGAACCGCTTCTGCATCATTCTGCTCTGCTTGCGCCCCGACCGGGACAGCGATGGTTGCCATAATTGCGCCTTTTCTCTTTTGCTATTCCTTACTTATTTTTGAGTTCGCCAATCTGTTGCTCTTGTAGCTTGATCTGTTTATCTTTCTGACGACCTGAATTGCCAACATAGTAGGCAACTAAGCCGACCAATAACATGATCAAGCCCATAACACCAATGCCCCCAGAGATTCCAGTGGCGATAGCAGCGCCGATACCAGTGCCAATTTCTGCGCCAGCCCGTTCTGCTTCATTTTCAAGTGTTTCAGCTTCGGCCAGTTGCTCGGAAGCGATTTCGGCAGTTTGGCCAAATATGCCCAAGGCAGAGACTATTGCCAATACACCAACCAGCATTAGTAATATGCCCACGATTCTCAAACAACTGTTCATGCTCTGTACTCTCCTCAAATGTTTGTCGCAGATTATCGAAGCGTCAGTTTAACCTTCTTCGTCCGCTGTCTCGCCCATGTTTTCTCCCACAGGCTCTACCGCTAGTGCCTCTGCTTGCTCCATGCCAAAGGTGATATCGACATCGAGCCCAAAGGCGGCGTTGATAGCGGCCGGGATGGCGACGGTCTGGTTTTCGATATCGCAATCGGTCTGCTCGCCCTGCGTGCACAAAAAGGCGGTGATGGCATAAAGCTGCTCGGCGCTCATGGCGTTGGCGTCGGGCTGGTCGGGTCCAAATGCCGCCATTTGCTCGGTATAACCGGGCACGACGAATGCCTGCGAATTCCAGACGGATTGTACGATGTATTCTTCTGCCGATTGGCCTGGCACGCGTTCGCCAGCGCGGTCGGCGATGCCATTCAGCGAGGGACCGGTGCGGCTGGTCCAACCCAGGCTGTCCAGGATATGACAGCTATTGCAGATGTATTCCTGAATGAGAATCTCGCCGCGCAGCACGGGGTCGGCGGGCGGATTCATGATGGCATAGATGGCTGGTTCATAGAATTGCTGCAAGAATTGGCTTTCGTCTTCATAGACGATGACCTCGCCGGTCATGCGCCCATGGCCATCGCCGCAGAGCTCTGCGCAGACGATCGGGTACGAAGCCGGATAAGTCTCATCTTCGACGCGCACAGGCGTAAAGCGGATCTCGGTGGGGCGCCCGCCAGTGGCTGGATTGCCCGGCAGCAGGTCTTGCTTGACGCGCATCGCTGGCACCCAGTACGAATGGATGACATCCTGCGTGCGCAGCTCCAGCTCGATATTCTGCCCGATGTAGGTGTGTAGTTTGTCCCCGCTGTTGATGACAATCTGCGCGCCATTGGGGTCGATCCGTCCGGTCTGGTAAGTATGCGTCCAGGCGTAACGCGCGCCGCTGACATTGATTTTGACTTCATCGCCATCTATAAGATTGACCGTGGCTTTGGGCTCAGTATTTTGCATCCATACATTGAAGCTGAGCACAGCCAGGAAAACGACCACGCCGGCCGGGATGATCGTCCAGACGATCTCCAGCAGCGCGTTGCCATGAAAGTTGGGTCCGTCGCTTTGGTCGCCACTCTTGGCGCGGAAGAAGATGACCGAGATCAACAGCATGCCTTGTATCAGGAAAAAGACGATGCCGCCGATGATAACCAGCACATAAAAGAGTTCGTCGACGCTCTTGGATTCGGCGGAG
Organism: Anaerolineae bacterium; assembly: GCA_022823945.1. Taxonomy (GTDB): domain Bacteria; phylum Chloroflexota; class Anaerolineae; order Aggregatilineales; family Phototrophicaceae; genus UBA6055. Next base: position 37,037 of record JAJEBK010000053.1, read on the forward strand.
GCTTGTGGCGGCAGCACCACTGGCACAAAGCTGGTGAACCAGTTGATGCCGATGACGCTCACCAGCAGGAATATGGCGGCCACCACCACCGCGGCCGGGCTGATTGACGGCGTACGATTGCGGTTGTTGTTCATCTGCGAGACTCACCTGCCAATCTGCGCCACCGAGATCGCCAATCGTCGCGGCGGCTGCGGGTCAGATTCTGCCGCTTGTACTATTGTTCACAAGTGTAGACGAAAGCCGCGCCCATTTCAAGTTCCTGTTCTGCCGTGAATTGCGTTATGCTTGCCCCAGGCGAGCATCCCGAAGCTGGCGAATGATGAAGGCAACTGAGCGCGCGGACAATTTCCCAGCCTGGCTAACCGCGATCATCAACATCGTCTTGGCTGCTGTTGTACTGGCGCTCAGCATTGTGACTTTCTTCGCCACCTTGGAGTTGGCGCTGCTGGTCGGCGCGCATGTGATCAGCCGCACCAACGACAGCCCGGTGCGCGGCAGCTATGCGCTGGGCACACTGCGTAATCTATGGCTGATAGGCGGTGGCGTCTTGACGATGGCATTTGTCATTATGACGCTGGATTATTTCTTCAAACATTGGCGGCAGCCCCGCGCGCGGCGCATCTTCATGGCGATGCTGGCTGTGGAGCTGCTGGTTATCGGGGTGGCGGGGGTGGCCTTGGGATGAAAGGGCGGGCATTGGTGGGCTTTGAATTCAGCGACCATATTTCCATTGCGGAAGCGAGCGACTGGGCATCGCGGCGTTACAAGCGGTCTATTTCCCGCTCGAACATCACTTATCTCATCACATATGGCCGCGTGCGCAGCGTCGTACACAATGGCAGTATCCTGGTCGACCGCGCCGAGCTGCAGCGCTACTACGATGACGAGATGAAGCGCCTTCGTGCGTCATACGCGCAACTGGAAGCGGATGTCAATCGGCGGCTGGCTTTCACAGAATATTCCGAAAAAGAGCGCACCAAGCATGTGCATAGGCTGCATCCTTACAAGGGCAAATTTATTCCGCAGTTGGTCGAATACTTTTTGGATGGACATACAGACAACTACAAGCGAGAGATCTATTTCCAGCCCGGCGATATTGTGCTGGATCCATTCTGCGGCAGCGGCACGACGCTCGTGCAAGCGGCGGAATTGGGCATGCACGCGGTGGGCATTGATGTATCCGAGTTCAACACGATGATCTGCAACGCGAAACTTCGCCGCCACGACCATCTGGCGCTGTTGGAGTGCATTCGTGAGTTGACCGGCGCATTGATGAAACATTATGAGCGCGAGGGTTTGCAGGAGTTTGACCAGGAATTGGGCGTGGCGCTTTCGGCATTTAACGCTCAGCATTTTCCATCGCCTGCCTTTCGGGTGCGCGCGCGCGAAAAAGACTTCAACGCCGGCAAGTACGGCGCGGAGAAAGCTGACATCTTCACCGAGACATTTTTTGCTTTGGCAGACAAATATGAGGTGCGTTTGAAAAACGGCGGCGATACATTCCTCGACAAGTGGTACATACCATCGGTTCGCGCTGAGCTTGAACTGCTGTCGGCACACATCAGGCAAATCACCGACAACGACATTCGCGAAACGCTGTGGGTAATCTTGTCGCGCACGATTCGTTCGGCGCGGGCGACGACGCATCTCGACCTAGCGACGCTGAAAAAGCCGATGCGATCAACCTATTATTGCCGCAAGCATCTCAAGATTTGCAAGCCGCTGTTTACTCTGACGGACTGGTGGCAACGTTACACGGATGACGCTGTGAGGCGCTTCGTCGAGTTTGACCATTTGCGGACAGAAACATGCCAACTTGCGCTAACGGGCGACTCGCGCAATGTCCAGTTGGATAAGCTGCTGGCGCTGCGACAGCCCGAACTGGCGGAACTCGCGCGACAGCGAAAAATTAGCGGCATTTTTACCAGCCCGCCCTATGTCGGCATGATTGATTATCACGAACAGCATGCCTATGCCTATGAACTGCTGGACATAGCGCGGCGCGACGATGCCGAAATCGGACCGCTGTACAAGGGCAAGGGCAAAGCGGCGCGAGAATCGTATGTTGAGGGCGTGTCGGATGTCCTGCGCAACTGCCGCCGTTATTTGAAAGACGACTTTCATGTCTTCCTGGTGGCGAACGACAAGCACAACCTTTATCCTGAAATCGCTGCGCGGGCGGGTATGCGAATTGTGAGTCAGTTCAAGCGTCCGGTGCTGCGCCGGTCGGAGGTGGACAGGTCGCCATACTCCGAGTCCATTTTTCATTTGCGCCGCCAGTGAGGCTGCTGTGACGACTTTGTCGGAACTCACAAAGACGAGAATTACCGCCCATCTTGAGGTCTTCGTCGAAAACCTTGTAAACGACTACCGAAACCGCGCAGTCGCAACAATGACCAGCGTGCCGGAATACTTGTCGCTCTCCGATGTAAAAGGTGGTTTGAAGCCGTTTCACGCGGCCATTGTTCCCAGTGAAGTCTTGCGCATTAGCGCATTTGAGCGAGGACTGGTTACCCGGCTGGGAACGAGTCTGGAACAATGCGCATTGCTGATAGCCCGCGATAGGCACTTCGAGGCGCAGCGCGGCTATGAAGTTGTGGGCGGGGTTTCAACCGGGGCTCTTGCGGAAATCGATCGGCAACTGGAAATGTACGAACGAACAACTTCAGATCCTGCGCGACGCCCTTCGCTGGATGACATGATCGCTTCAGTGCTAAAGGCCAATCAAAGCGGCGAGGTGTCATTGCGCCGCAAGAAAGCCGACATCTTCCTCCGCGCGGACGACGGTAGCGAATTCTACTTTGAAATGAAGTCACCCAAGCCCAACAAAGACCAGTGCGCGCGCATCACGCAAGGAATCCTGCTCATCCATGCGCTGCGCGGGCTGGCGCGCCCAAAGGCCAACTGCTACCTGGCAATGCCGTATAATCCCTTTGGCAATCGGCGTGAAGACTACACCTGGTCATACCCCAGAAATTACATGCCCTACGATGACGCTGTGCTTATTGGCGAAGAATTCTGGACGATGGTTGGCGGTCCAGGCGCATACGAGGAACTGCTGGAGATTTACCGCTATGTTGGGCGGGTCAAGGGCAAGTTTATCGCAGAAGCGCTGGCATTCGGTTAGTAAAGAATCTCACAGCCCCGAAAAATAATAATATTCGAGGATATCCCGCGTCAGCGGCGCTGCGACTGCCGAGCCTTCTCCGCCATTTTCTACCAGCGTGACGATAGCGATCTGCGGCTCCTTGGCTGGCGCATAGGCGATGAACCAACTGTGTGGCAGCTTGCCTTCGCCTGGCACCTGCGCTGTGCCCGTCTTGCCACACACGCCAACATCCAACAGCGGCGAATAGACAAACTGCGCCGATGCCGTACCCGAATAGGCGCTGGTGACATCGCACATGCCGCGCTGGATGATCGTCAGGTTATCAGCTTCCAAAGTCAGGTCGCGCATCACATCGCGCCGGGCAACGGGATCGCGTTCGTCCAGGATGCCCTGCTCGCGCACCAGATGCGGACGCAGCAGATAACCGCCGTTTGCGACCGCCGCGTACATCCGCAGCATTTGCAGGGGGGTAACCTGCACCTCGCCTTGCCCGATAGACAGATTCACCGCGTGTGCATACGACCAGGGCACTCCGGTCAGTCGCTGTATGGTATCTGGCGCGGGAATGTAACCGGCTGCTTCGGTAATGGCACCGATGCCGGTCGGCTGCCCCAAGCCCAGCATTTGCGCATAACCTGGCAGCAGCTGCGGGTCTTGCGCATTCAGTCGAAAGCCGACTTCATAAAAGAACGGGTTGCAACTGTTGGTGATGCCCGTCTGCACCGACATCACGCCATGCCCCGCGCGCAGCCAGTCATAGCGCAGATCGGTCCCGTATGACCAACTGCCGCTGCAGGTATAGCGCGTGTCCTGCGTATAAACGCCGCTTTCTAGGGCTGCGACCGAGCTCACCACTTTCATGACCGAGCCGGTTACATAAGTGCCTTGCGCGCCACGATTGAGCAGCGGATTGCGTTCATCGTCGGTTAGTTCTTCCAATGCCGTACGCGCTGCCTCGCGCCCCATTGACGGGAAGGGATTGAGGATATTGCTGTCATAGGCGGGATAGCTGACCAGCGCCAGGATGTCGCCCTTGTTGACATCCATGATAATGACAGCCGCGCCATTGGTATCTTCCGCATAATTGCCATTGGCGAAAGCATCGCCCAAAATGCCGCTGATAGCTCGCTGCAAATCGGCATCGACTGTCAGCCACAAGCTCTTTGGGACTTGCGAACGCGCCTCGCTCAGCACGCGCAGACGCCGTCCATCCGCCGCCACCAGCGAAAGCCTTCCGCCGGGCGCGCCGGCCAGTGTGCTGTTCATGCTGGCTTCGATGCCGGCTTTGCCGATGATGGTTTCGGCATGCAATCCGGCTTCCAGCAAGCTCGAAAGTTCTTCGGCATTTGCATAACCGACATGCCCAATTACATGTGGCATCAGCGCGCCATCCAGATAGCGCCGCGTTGACTGCTGCACGAAGTCGGCGGCACAGACCTCCTCGATGCGGTCATGCAGACGAATAAATGTGTCTCGTTCAATCACGCCAGCGTCAACGATCCAGTCGGGCTTGGAGCGCCGGTTGAACAAGTCGTCCATTTCGGCTGCTGTCTCGCTCGTGGCTTCTGCCAGAGCTTGAAAACAGGCTGCGCGGTCGGGGATGCGGCGGTTGTCGACCTGGATGCGCACGACGCGCCCATTCTGATCAGCCAGCGCCGTGCCATAGCGATCGTAGATATTGGCGCGTCCGGGCAGTTGCGCCTCGAACACCAGCCGCGCGCCCTCGCCCATCTCGCGGAAAATATCGGCGCGCGACCAGGCGATGCGCCACTCGCCGACTTGCGAATCCACCACCAGATGCAGCATTCGCTGGCTGTCAACGAATGCTCCCAGAATGCGCGTATGAAAGGTGACTTCGTACTGCAGGGTCAAGAAGCGGCCTTCGCCCGTCAACGTTTGCAGCTTGTAATCCAAACCGACAAAGCTCATGGCTGCATGCGCCTGCTCATACAGCGCGCGAAACTCCGCCAGCGGGGTCAACTCGCGGTTGCGGAAGGTCAGCAGGCGGTGCATGGCATCCAGATCGCCCACTTGCCAGGCATCCAGAAAGCGGCGGGCAGTTTCCGCAGCGGCGGCCAGGTTGGTTGCAGCGGCGGGCTGCGTTGGATTCGGCGCGGGCTGATCGTCCGCCGAGGCGCACGCGCACAAAACCAGCGCGCAGCAGAAGATAATAAGTCTCTGTGCTGCGCAGTTTTTTGCCACAGAGGCACAGAGGCACAGAGGAAAGGTTGGCAAGGTCATACGAAGTTTCCGCGCCTGTCGTCTCTTCAGGTCTCGACGATTCGCTGTAGGGGCGAGGCGGTGACTCGCCCGTTTTCTAACCCTCTTCGGTTCCCCTTAGCAACGGGAGTAGGTCAGTCGAGGGCATTATAGGGTCTTGCGCAGAATCGGGCGCGGCGCGCAGAGGGCTATTGCGATTGGCTGGCTGCGGTTATGGCGATTTCTGCTATCGGGAGATGATCTTCCCCGGCGGCGGACTCAAGGCGCGCGCCAGTCTGCGGGTCATACAAGCCTGTCACCAGGGTGTAGGCGCCGGGCGGCAGGTCGCCGGGCAAGCGCAAGATGAAATTGCGACCCAGCAGAATCTCGTCCGCGTCATCCCAGCTCGTCGTGTCGCGGCGGCTGTCAAAGAGCGGGATGCCATCGACTTGCGCGGCGATTTCGCCCTGATTATTCAGCAGGTGGTTGAACACATGCAGAGCGGTTTCGGGCGCGCTTTCAGCTCTCCAGTAATGGCGCAGGACGATGTCATCGCCAGCCCGCGCAGTCGTCGCGCTGATGTCGTAGCCCAGCAATTTCATGCTGCCCAGCTTGCCGCCGTGTTCGTTTTGCATGGGGTGCAGGCGCAGAACGACCATGTCGGGTCCGCGATATTGGGCGCTGGCGGGGTAGGCTTTTAGCATCACCGCCTCGCCGGGATAAGTTGCGCTGAGATCTTGCAGCGCCAGGTGATGCGGCAGAATGGCATAATCCACGCCCAGCGCGCGCCATTCGTCTATGGGACGCTCGTGCAGCAGCGCATTTTGCGGGTAGCGCGGGAAGTCATGCACGCCAGCGTAGCCGCCCCAGGCGCGATTGAAGGTCTTGTGATTGTCGTAGTTGGCGATGTACATGCCCGGCTCGAGCGATGTGTCGAAGTAAGAAGTCAGTTCGTTGCGGCGGTCGGGCAGGCTGAAATCATGCGCGAGCGCGTCCGACTCGCGGTAAGCCGGCAGGAGGCTTGCGGCCAGCAGAACACAGGCAATCATTGCCGCAAGATTATCCGCTGAAATCCCGCGCCATTGCTGGAATCCGAGCCTGCGCAGAATTCCGCCGCCCGCTTGGATGCCGCCCGATATGCCCAGCGCCATGAAAATCGCCAGCAGCGCGCCCAGTACAAAGAACTGCCGCAAATGCTGCGCGCCGAAAAAGCTTAAGCCTAGCAGGTAGGCGGCGGCAGCGATTGCCAGACATGACAGCGCCATTCGATCAACGCGCCGAATATAGACCAGCGACAAGGCAAGTCCCCCCAGCGGAAGCCAGCCAGTCAGCGGAGCGAACTGCGAGAGCGTCTGCGACAGGTTGAAGCCTATCGACCCAAGCGCGTGCAAACCAGCCTGGTCAGCCTGGGCGGGCCAATAGGGAATGTCGCTTTGCTCAAGCGTCGGATAAAGCAGCAGCAGCCAAAACAGGAAGAATCCGAAGCGCACGCAATTCCAAAAGACCTGCCGCCACGCTTTATTACGAACTATTACGGGGGGGGGGGTAAGCTACTGGCAAGAGTATCGCTAGGGGAGCTATGAAGATGGCTTGCGTTTTGAAGACGATGGCCAGCATGATGCTATAGACCGCCGCCGTGCTGAAACTGGGTCGCCCATGCAGCGCGCCGACCAGCGCCAGCCACAAGGCTAGCAGCGTGAATAGCGTCAGGTAGCCATCGGGCAGGACAAAATACGCCCGCTCGACCACCCACGGATTTACGATCCAGATTGCCGCCGCCAGCAGGCCGCAGAGCGGATTGGCGACCATGCGCCCGAGCAGCGCGATCAAAACGACGACCAGCAGCCATGCGCCGATGGTGATGAGCCGCAGGGTTGGCAGCATGACGCCGGGCGGGTCATCAGGCGCCTTGACATGTTTCAGGAAGAGGTAAATGAGGCTGCGAACGCCGGGTGGATATGCCTCACGTCCAACCGCGCGCGCCGTGCCATCATCAATGAGGTGCTGCGCCGCCAGCAAGTTCTGGGGTTCATCGACATGGACAAGGTAGGGTAGACCGACCAGGTAGCCGCGCAGGTAGAGCCAGCCCGCCAACAGCAACAAGAGCAGCAGCCCAAGCCACCACAACTTCTCGCGTGGGATGATCGACTTGCCGCTGCTGGCGTTTTGTGACATCGCCTACAGTTCCAGCCGGTACCAACTCGACTTCGCGCCGATTTTGGCATCTTCGCCATCTTGCCGCCAGACCAGTCGCAGGGGCGGGCAGAATAGCCGCTCGACGAAATCCGGCGTCCAGCCCATCGCCGATTCTGGTCTTGGTTGCGCCGCGTAGAGCATGAAGACGCCGCCCCTTGCCAGCCGCTCGCTCAAGCCGCGCGCATAGTCCACAGCCGCCGCGCCGTGCAATCCATGCCCGCAGCCGATATCTATGATGAGGTGGTAGCGCTCGCGCAGTTGGGACAACCCGGGCAGACGCGTGACATCGTGGCAGAAACTTCGCCAGTTTTCGGGCGGGAAATCCGCCAATTTCTGCGCCGCCAGTTCGACCGCGCTTGGCACGAAGTCGATGCCATCGACGCGCCAGCCATTCGCCAGCAGATCGCGCATGACCGTGCCCGTGCCGCAGCCCAGGTCCAGCGCATCGCCGGGCGGAAGCTCATCCAAAATGCGCCTAATCTCCGGCGGGGTGATGCCGCTGTCCCAGGGCGTATCGCCGCTGGCATAGCGGGCTGTGAACATGGCGCGGCGGTCATCGGTCATGGTTGGCTATTGTAAACCCCCCTCAGTCCCGCCGACAGGTCAGGGGGAGGCAAAACTCGCGCGGATTCTGTCGACATGTCGTGAGACAGCTCCAGAAACTCCCCTCCCTGATGCTTCGGGGAGGGGCCGGGGGTGGGGTAAGAAAGGTTTTCACAATCCTGCCCTGTCCCAGCGACTCTTCGGAGGAACTGAGGGGAGTAATTCGACAGGTCATGTAATTGGCACCATGTGAATCACGGTGACGCCCGCGCCGCCTTCTTTGGGCAGCCCCTGCGTGACCTTGCTGATCAAGGCATGATGGCGCAGATGCCCGCGCACCGCTTGCCGCAGCCGCCCCGTGCCCTTGCCGTGGATGATGCGCCCAAATGGCAGGCCAGCCGTATAAGCCGCATCCACATAGCGGTCGAGCACTTCCAGCGCATCGTCCACGCGCTGTCCGCGGATATCCAGCTCCATGCCCGGCGACTTGGAATCGGGCAGTTGCGCCGACTGTGGTTCGAACTGGCGGACATGCCCGCGTTCCTGGGCGCGTTTTTCGCTGCGTTTGCGTTTGCGCATGTCGCTGTATTTGGCGCGCACGCGCAACGCCCCGACCTGCACCTGCGCCGCTTTGTCGTCTAGCTCGACGATGACGCCCTCGGCATTCAGCGTATCCATGAAGACTGTGTCGCCGACGCGCGGCAGCCAGTCGATATCGTCCAGCGGCGCGACTTCTTCGGCATCGTCCAGGGGCGCGTTCGTCCAGCCGGCCAGTTTGTCGGTGGCGGCTTTCAAGGCATTCAGCGTCTCGGCGGGCAGGCCAGCTGAGCGCAGTTCGCCACGCATCTTGCGCAGTTCGCTGTTGAAATCAGCCAGGTCGTCTTCGGCATGGCGGCGTGCGGCGCGGATGACATCGCGTCTTTCGTCTTCGATCTTGTCGAGGCGGGCTTGCAATTCGTCGCGCTGCGCTTCCAGCCCGGCGCGCAGTTGGTCGATCTCTTCGTATTGCCGGCGCGTCTCGGCGCGGGTGCGTTGAATCTCGTCCAGCAGGTCATCAGCTTTTAAGTCGGCGGTGGCCACCAGGCCGCGGGCATCGCTGATGATCTCGGCAGCCAAGCCCAGGCGCTCGGCGATGGCCAAGGCATTCGACCGGCCGGGCAAGCCCACTACCAGGCGAAAAGTCGGCTGCAAAGTCTCCAGGTCGAATTCCACGCTGGCATTGCGCACGCCCGGCGTATCCACGGCGTAGACCTTCAGCTCGGGATGATGCGTGGTAACGAGCGTGGTCACGCCGCGATTGCGAAAACAATTCAGCAGCGCCATCGCCAGCGCCGAGCCTTCTGCGGGGTCGGTGCCGGCGCCGACTTCGTCCAGGATGACCAGCGAGCGCGCATCTGCCCGCGCCAGAATGTCGATGATATTGGTCATGTGCGACGAAAAGGTCGAAAGCGACTGCTCAATGCTCTGCTCGTCGCCGATATCGGCATAAACACCTTGAAAGACGGGCAGCGCCGCTTCGTCGGCCGGGATGTGCAAGCCGCATTGCGCCAGCAACGCCATCAAGCCGATTGTCTTCAGCGCGACTGTCTTGCCGCCGGTGTTTGGTCCTGTCACGACCAGCACCCAGCTATCGGCAGCCATGCGCAGGTCCAGCGGCACGACACGCCCTTGTAGCAGCGGATGCCGCGCGCCTTTCAGCATGATCTTCGCGCCCGTCCCCAGCGCCGACATCACCGGCTGCACGCAGCTTTTGTCCATGGCGAAGCGCGCCTTGGCAAAGGTCAGGTCCAGGTAACCCAGCAACTGCACGGTGCGCACGATGCCTTCGCTTTCAGTGGCGATCTCTTCTGTCAGTTCGGCCAGGATGCGGCGGATTTCTTTGTCTTCGGCGACTTGCAGCTCGCGCCAGCGGTTGTTGAGCTCGACGGTTTCCAGCGGCTCGATGAAGATGGTCGCGCCCGAGGCGGATGTGTCTTGCACAATGCCTTTGATTTTGCCTTTGTGCTCGGCTTTTAGCGGCACGACATAGCGTCCGTTGCGCATGGTCACGATGGCTTCTTGCAGCTTGTCGAGGTTGGCGCGGTTGGTCACTATGCGGTTGAGGCGCGTCTGCAAGCGGTCAAAAGCCACTTTCAAGTCGCGGCGGATGATGGCCAGGCGGGCGCTGGCGGTGTCTTTGATTTCGGCATTGTCATCGACTGTTTTTTCGATGCGGGTCTGAAGCGCCTGGCATTCTTCGATCTCGTTTGCCAGCTCGGCCAGCAAGGGAAAACTGGCATGCATGCGCCCCAGGCTGCGCTTGAGCGTGCTGCCGCGCCGCAGGGTATAGCGAATATCCAGCAGGGTGCCTGCCTCGATAACCACGCCACGCAGGGCGCGCATGACCGGCTCGCGTACATCTCTGGCGCCGCGCACGGTGATATGGTCGCGCTCGCTCAGCAATTCCACCGCTTCGGCTGTTTCGCGCTGCCAAAGCTGCACTTCTTCGATCTCGGTGGATGGGAAGAGCTCCAGCGCGAATTCTTCGCCAGCGCCGAATGTGGTATAGGCAGCCAACTGCGACAGGATCTTGTGCAATTCCAGGGTGACGATGGTCTTTTCGCTGATCATGGAAACCTCAAATCCATGAAACTCTTGGGTCGTTCATTGCCAACAAAAGACGCTGTATTGTAGGGCAGGGCGGCTTGTCAATCAAGCGTGATGCCCTGCGCGCGCAGACAGTCGACCACCTGGATAAGGCGCTGCGTCTCGGCATGGCGCTCGGATACGCCATAATCGATGTCGTCAGGAAAATCAGGATCTCTCGCGGGCGCGGGATGGGCGACGATCTCGATTGTGCCATCGAGACGGGCGACCTGCCGCGCAAGTTCGGTTGGCGGGCGTTTCATCCAGCCTTGAATGCCCGTCATATAGTCCGGCATGGCAAAGTTGTAGCGGCGTGCGCTCCGCTGCCGGCGCAGCAGAAACGCATTGGGCGTCAGCATCGCCCGAAAGTCATGCCCGCGCACCCAGCGTACCCGATACACAGCCGCCAGTTCGTGCACGATTTCGCGCAATATGGGCAGCGTATGAAAATGATGATGCGTGGTAATGTGCTGTGGCTCGACGCCGGCAACGAGGCAGTGGCGCATTTGCAAGTCAAGCTCGTTGCGTAGCCAGCGGATGGCATCCTTGTTGAAGAAGAGCCCGCGCAGATACAAGCTGAACTTGTCGCGAAAACGGCGGTCGCTACCCAGCAAATGGGCATGATGCGGTGCAAATTGGGTGACTGGCACGCCATCGGTCAGGTTGAGATGCACGCCCAGATCGAGACCCTTGCAACTGCGAAAAATCTCCAGCGCGTGCCGATGCGCCGGATAGTTGGTCAAGACGCTGGCAGCGGTGAGATAGCCGCGCTCGTGCAAATCGAGCACATGTCGGTTGTTCGCCTCGGATAATCCACAATCGTCGGCGGTGATAATCAGCTTTGGCATGCGACATCGCCCTTGCAGCGAGCGGCAAAAGCATTCAGCGCGTCACGCTGCTCGGGAGTCGGATGCACAAATGGGCGCACTTGTTTGATTCGCCGCAGCGCCTCGTCTGTCGTCAAACCAGTCGATATCAGGTAGGCGGCTGCCATGGTGGGCGCGCGTCCACAGCCGACCGCGCAGTGCACATACACTTTGCCGCCTCGTTTGATTTCTGCCCGAATGAAGTCGCTGCCACGGCGCAGATCATCCAGCGACGGTGGCGTATTGTCGATTGTAGCGAGCTGCAAGTGGCGTTCTCCGCCGATGCCCTGCGCCAGGTCGCAATGTTCTCCGCGCATATTGAGGATGGCTGTGATGCCATAGTCGCGCATTTTGGCATAGCCGCGCCGGTAATGCTGCCCGCCCACATGCAGCAGGGGCGTGACCGCGCAGAGCCGCCAGATGGGCGCGCCCGTCGTCCGCCGCACGAACTGATCCAGCAGACGCAGCGCCAAGGGCACAGGTCCTGTTCGCAGCAGGCTTCGCAAGCGCACCAGCGGATGGGGCGGAGCATGGAGGTGCGACATGACGCAGAGTATAGCACAGCCGCTCGCTTTGGGTCCGTGCCTCGCAAGCCGCGCCGATCTGTGCTAGATTCACTTGAATCGACCGTCACGAGCAAGGAGTCGCCATGTCGCCGATTGAGCAGTTGGCAAAGCATGCCGCGCCCCTGCTGCTGCAGCCCGTCATCTTGCGCATCCGCCGCAATCATGGCTTGGAACATGCCACCATCCACATCCTGAATCGGCAGGGGTATCGTTTGTCCGGGCGCAGTGACAGCGATGGCTTCTATCTGCTTGGCGATGTGCCTAGCGAGCTGATCGAAAAAGTCGCAGCTGAAGCGCTGGAACGCATGGCTGCGGGCGAAACCGACCTGGCTGTTCATCCCAACTGCGGCACCAACCTGGTCACCGCGAGCTTTTTGGCGACTGCTGTGGGCTTCTTGGGGTTCGCCGGGCTGGGTCGTCGCCAGGCTTGGAAGCGCTTCAATACGGTCATGACCTTGCTGACGCTGGTTCTGATGATCGCGCCGGCGCTGGGCGGAGAGCTGCAACGGCACTTTACCACAGCGGGCGATGTCGGCGGCCTGCAAGTGGCCAGCGTTAAACGGCACAGCTGGCAACTGCCCTTCAATCTGGGGCGAGTGGTCTTTCATCGCGTGGCCACTCAGCAGGCGCAGGCATGAGCGCCCCCACCTTTTATATCTTTCATGGCGAAGACATCATCAGACGCGACGAAGAGTTGCTGAAGATGCGCGCGGCCATGGGCGAAGATGGCGACTTGAATCGCAGCGAGTTTGATGGCGCAGCGGCGACTGTGCCCGATATCGTTTCGGCGGTGAAGGTCGTGCCCTTTTTGGCGGACAAGCGGCTGGTCATCGCGCGCGGCTTGCTCAGCCACATCACTCGCCGGGGCGCTGGCAATGTGGGCAAAAAATCGGCCGACCGCCTCATCGCCGAGTTGCCCAATCTGCCCGCCTATGCGCGTCTGGCGCTGGTGGAAGACGAGACCCTGCGCGCCAGCAACCGCGTGTTGAAAGCCGCGAACAAGCTGCCCAACGGCTTCGTCCGCCACTTCGCCAAGCCCAAAGACCTGACCGGCTGGATCATCACCCGCGCCCGCGACGAATATGCGCAGGAAATCGCCCCGGCCGCTGCCAGCGCCATCGCCAGCATCGTCAACCAGGACTTGCTGCGCGCGGAAAACGAATTGCACAAGCTAGTCTGCTATGTCGATGGCGAGCGCCCGATTGACGAACGCGATGTGGCGGCGCTTTGCCCTTATGTGCCCGAAGCCGACATATTCAAGCTGGTCGATGCGCTGGCGCAGGGGCATGGCGAGCAAGCCCTGCGTCTGGTGCATCAGTCGCTGCATGATGACCCGCGCGACCCCGGCTTCCGACTCTTCGCCATGTTTGTGCGCCAATTCCGCCTGCTGCTGATGACGCGCGACCACTTCGATAGCGGCGGCGGGGCAGGGCGAGAGGCTGTCGCCGCGGCGCTGGGTGTGCATCCATTCGTGGCTGGCAAACTGGCTGCCCAAGCCCAGCGCTTTGATATCCACCAGCTTGATGCCATTCTCAAACGCCTGCAGCGCTATGACCAGGATATGAAGACCGGGCGGATCGCGCCGCGCCTGGCTCTTGACTTGCTCGTCACCAGCCTGGCGCGTCAATAAGCTGTTCTTTCCCGATTGTCAGGAGGAAATGATGGACCCGTCCGAAAACCCGCAGATCATCCAGATTGCGCCCGAAGATACACCCCAGCTCATCGCCAGTTTGAGCGGCTGGCGCGACCAGTTGACCGACACTGTCGAGCAGATGCCTGCCGAAGCATTTCAGCGCCTGGTCTTGCGCCTGCTGGAAAAAGACGGCGTGCACGATATCGATGTTGGCAATACGAATGATCGCATCGAAGGCATGGGCATCTTTGGCGGCGGCGGCTTTTTGTCTTTTCGCGTCTCTTTTCGCTGCATTCGCGGCGGTGCGCGCATCAGCTCGGCAGAAGTCGAAGATTTTCGGCGCGGCGTCATGGTGGGGCGGGCCGACAAAGGCCTGCTCATCACCACGGGCAAGTTCACGCAAGAAGCCGAATTGAAAGCGGCTGCCGAACGCGCGCCAGAAATTTTGCTGATTGATGGCGAAGGGCTGAACGACAAGCTCAAAGCGCTGGGGCTGGGCGTGCGCACCGAGCAGGTGCTGGTCGAGCGGGTGATCATCGATGGGGAGTGGTTTGCGGAGGTGTGAGGTGGACGGAAAGCTGGATGAGGTAACGATTCCCAGTGTAAAAGACTTATATAACCCAGTCTTGCAGGCACTGCGCGAGTTGGGTGGTTCGGGTTCCATTCAAGAGATCCACGACAAGGTGGTCGCTAATCTGGAGCTATCGGATGAGCAGGTAGCCGAGCTACACAATCCTGACAAAGGTAATCAAACGCAGCTTGACAACCGATTGGGGTGGGCTAGAACTGCCCTCAAGAATTACGGTCTGGTAGAAAACTCCAGAAGAGGCGTATGGGCGTTTACGCAAGAGGGGCGAAAGACAGCACAGGTTGATCCCCAAGTTGTCGCAGCGACTGTAAGCGCTAAGCTGAGACAAAGGCGCGCCTCGTCAATTGAGGTCGAAGAAGATCAGGATCCGCTTATAGGGGAAGGCGAACCGATAAGCGAGCGCAGAAAGAAGCGTGAGAGGGAACAAGCAACCGCTGTTCAAAAATCGCCTACGCATCAACCAGATGGACAATTCATTACCGTTGAAGACTTGTTGTCGACATACACAAGCTGGAGAGATCAACTATTGGCGCAGCTGCACGAGATGACAGTGTCGCAGCTGGAACGCTTTTTCCTGCGTATCTTCCAAAACGAGGGCATCGACACCGTCGATGTGCTGGGCACGAGCAGCAGCGCGACGATCGAAGGCACGATGACAAGTGGTGGCTTCTTGACCTTTCGTGTAGAGTTTCAATTCCTGCGTGTCAACCGGCAGGTCAGCGCGCGGGAAGTCGAAGATTTTCGTCGGCGCGCTCGGGTCGGTGGCTCGGACAAAGGCTTGCTCATCACGACAGGTACATTCACCCAAGAGGCAACTCGAGAATCGGAGCGCCGCAGTCCGCCCAAAATCGAACTCATTGATGGTAAGCAACTCATCGACAAACTGAAAGAACTTGGGCTGGGCGTTTCTACCAAGCGAGTCGTTGTCGAACAAGTTGACATTGATTTGGACTGGTTTCGCGGCATATGATGGTAGCAATAGCTCCAAAATCAATTCGACAATGACAATGCAAGCATGTTATTATCGTAGCAAAGCGGGAGCGCTGCCAAAGCAGGGGGTGTTCCATGACAACAGCAGATACAGACGAATTGCAATATGAACGGCGTCTTTCTGCACTGGAAGAGAGCAGCAATAGCCAAGCGACAAAAGAAGACTTGGCGCTTCTCAAAGAAGACTTGGCGAACCTGAAAGCCGATCTGATCAAGTGGTTTATCGGCACGCAGATCGCGCTGGCCGCCTTGATAATCTATCTGCTGCAGTAAATCTCACTTCAACCGCCACGGAATCCCCGCCACCAGTAGCAGCACCTCGTCAGCCTGCGCCGCGATGCGCTGATTCGCCCGTCCCAACATATCCCGAAACAGCACCCCCAAGCGCGTCGGCGGCACGACCCCCATGCCCACCTCGTTGCTCACCACCAGCCAGGTCGCGTCCGAGCGGGCATAGACATCCAGCAGCCGCTCGACTTCCCTGAGGATCGCCGCATTCGCTTGTCGCTGCGTGGCCGATTCTGGCAATCCCAACAGGACACGGCTCGTCAGCAGCGTGATGCAGTCCAATATCAATGTCTCGTACAGAAGATCGCAGCTGGCGATATGTCTGGCGGTGTCTCGCGGGGCTTCGAGGGTATGCCAGTCTGTGGGGCGAGCTGCCCGGTGGTTGGCAATGCGCCCCCGCATATCGTCGTCGTGGGCTTCTGCCGTGGCAACAAAGAGCACATTCCCGCCATGCTGTCGCGCCCATTCCTCTGCATAACGGCTTTTGCCACTGCGCGCGCCGCCCAGCAGAAATATCAGCCGCCTAGCCAAAGAACGCTCCTATCATCAACAGGCAAAGCAACTCGTTCAACTCGCAGACCGCGCCGCAGACATCGCCATTGATGCCGCCGCCCAGCCGCCTCGCCGCCCAAGCCGCGAAAACAATCGTGAAACACAAGCAAATCAGCGTGAGGGCTGCGACCTCCACTTGCGTGACCAGCAGCATGACCCAGATGGATGCGATGATGAGCTGGCGGACCGAGAGTCCAACGCGGAAATGCGCCGCCAACCCTTCGCCGACGCCGGAAAAACGATAAGCTGCCAAGACCATCGTCCAACGTCCCAGCACTGGTGCCAGAATCAACATCTCGGTCGGGGCAGCGCGTATGGCGAGCCACTTGCCCAAGAGCAGCAGGATCAGCCCGGCCGCCGCCCAAACCCCCACGCGCGGATCTTTCATGATGCGCAGACGCTCGTCCGGCTCTACAGCAGCCAGCAAACCATCGCAACTATCGCCGAAGCCATCCAGATGCAGCCCGCCAGTGATCATCACCCAAGCCAGCAAGATCAGAAAGGCGGTCAAGTCGTGGTCGAATGGCGAAAGGCGCGCGATGGCTGCGAGCAGAGCGCCGATGCAGATGCCCACCAGCGGAAACCAGGCGAAAGCGCGACCCGGCTTGCTACCAGCTGGCGCGCCCAGCGGAATGATCGTCAAGAAAGAAAAGGCGGTGCGTATATCGCCAAGCATGGAAAACGCTCGCGCTTGCCTGGCGCAGCAGTGTAGTGCAGGTCGATGCAGGCAGCCAGTCCCTTCGCGGGGCTCTCGCCATGTTTACGAGTTGTTGCTAAACTGCGCCCCGGCTTTCGTCCATTCAGCCGGAGAACCCTGTGTCAATCGCTGTTTCACTCCTGCGCGGCATCAATGTCGGCGGACACAACAAGATTCGCATGGCGGACTTGCGCGATCTTTACATTGCGCTGGGCATGCGCAAACCTCGCACGATTTTGCAGAGCGGCAATGTCGTCTTTGCCTGCGAAGACAGGGATCTGGCGCGCGCAAAAGGACACATCGAGGTGGGCATTCGGGAATATCTTAGCCTGGATGTACAGGTCATCCTGCGCAGTTCGGCTGATTTCCGAGCCACCATCAATAATCATCCATTCAGCGCCTCGCAACTGATGGAGCCTCGCAAAGCCGCCATCGTCTTCTTGTCGGCTGCTGCGAATGGTCCTGCGGTCGCGCAACTGCGGGAGGATAATCCAGGGCGCGAAGCTATCGTTGCGGCGGGAAGCGAGTTGTATGTCTATTATACAGATGGCATGGCTCGCTCAAAACTGGACAACAAGCGCATGGAACGCGCGCTGGGTGTTGGCGCGACTGTGCGCAACTGGAATACCTGCCAGCGGATTTTGAAGCTGCTGGATGAATTTGCGGCTTAGTCCATCTGCTCGACATAACGCCGCGCATTGTCCCTCAGCGCACCCCAGTCGCGATTTGCCACCGTCTGGTTGTTGATCAGCGAGGAACCCACGCCCAAGGCAAACGCGCCCATATCCAGATACTCGCGCAGGTTATCCAGCGACACGCCGCCAGTTGGCATCAATCGCAAGTGCGGCAGCGGTGCCAGCACATCTTTGATATAGCGCTGCTCCAGGTGGTTGGCGGGGAAGACCTTGACCACGGCCGCGCCCCATTCCCAGGCCTGCTGGATCTCGCTGGGGGTGAATGCGCCGGGCATGGCGGGCAAGGCTTGCGCCACGCATTCGTCCAGGATTTCGCGCTTGGTAATGGGCGAAACGACAAATTGCGCGCCGGCCCGCGCCACCGCTCGCACCTGCTCGGCATTGATGACCGAACCCGCGCCAATGACAATATCCTCGCCGACCCGCGAACGCATGGCAGCGATCGTCTCGGTAGCTTGCGGATTGGTCAGCGTAAATTCAATCGCGCGGATGCCGCCAGCCACCAGCGCATCTAGCAATTCATCCGCGATAGACAGATCGTCCAGCCGCACAATGGCGACCAGTTTGTGCTTGGCAATGATTTCCAGCGCGCTCATGACATCCTGTCGATTTGCTGTTGGTCTGTGCGAGTGCGTATTCTGCCATAGCGCGCAGGCTTGGCACAGAGTGGACTGGTACGGCGAGGGGTCAGTCCGCGTTTCGCCTTCCTAGCGATCCAGGTGCCTGGGCGCGGGAGCAGTGGGGTCATAGTTCGGATGAAAGGGCGTCCAGATGGGATAGCGCTCGCCGCCAGCATATTGCTCTGCCCGGACTGGCGGATTGCTGGGTCGCAGAGCGATGATTTGTCCGCCGGTCATGCTGATATATATCCAGCCATATTCGTTCACAGCGATTGCCAGTGGCTGCTGTGGGAAGAAACCAAAGCCCCGTTCGTTGATGTGCACAAACTTGCGAAAGTGCAGCGCATCGCCGTGATAGGGCAGCCAGGCCTGGCGGCCGCTTTCCCACAAATATGGCGCAACGACTGCTGCTCCCAGTGGTTTGTCGGTTTCATCAAAGCTGATCATGATCACCTTGTAACCGACAATATCGACCACGCTCGGCGCGCCACTGAGCACAAGCAGCAGCGTATCTTTGCTGCCCAAGTTCGTGTCGTGAGGATAGGCAACCAGGCTGCTGGGCGCTGCGCCCGCTGCAAATGTCATGACGGGCGGCTGTGCGTCGGCGCAATTCGCTTCGTCGCCAATGCAATCGGGGAAGCCATACCAGCCACCCTCTTGCACGCGATTCAGCTCGTCCACGCCGCCGGTCATGCCCAATGGCGCGCTGTCTAATGTCCAAAGCGACCCACGATAAAAGGCGAGGTCAGCTGGCTGCCGAAATCCCGAAGCCACCACATGCCGGTTGCTGCCATCCAGATTCATACTCAAGATAGCGCCGCGCTCTGGATTCTCATATTCGCAGTGATTACAGGGCGCGCCGACCGCAACATACAACCGTTCGTCCGCGCCAATTGCCAGCCCGCCCGTCCAGAAACCAGCGCCGGCCGGCAGGTCGTCCACGAGCGTTTGCACTGCGCCGCCCTCGTCAATACGATAGATGTGCGCGCCGCCAGCCACATAGAGCGCGCTGGCATGAGCGGCCAGACCGTTGGGCAGGTTCAAGCCAGCGACATAAGTTTCCATGGCATCGGGCAGCAGGTCGCCATCGCTGTCGTATACGCGCATCACCGACCCGGCCAGGGGGCGCGCCGCAAACAGCGAGCCATCCGCCGCCACCTCCAGCGCCGTGAAAGCATAGGGCTCGATATGAGTCGCCTCAATCACCCGCTCGACACACCAGCGTACTTGGTCGACATACAGAAAATGCAGATGCACGGTCGGGCGCGAGGTGCACTTCGGCAGCTCGATCTCCTGCGCGGCGCTAGGCAGGCACAGCCACAGCAGCAGCGGACCCAGCCTCCTTAATAACGCAGCGACAGGCATGTGAGACCGCCATCCATTTTGACGAATTCGCTCATATCCAGCGCGATGACTCGCGAACAGACTTGCCTCGCCGCTGCCAAAGCCAACGGACAGCCAGCCGCGATGACCAGCGCGTCGTTCACGGGCATGACATCAGCGGCATGGGCTTCTTCTGGCGGCAGCGCGATCACCCGCGCCCAGGATAGATCATACTCAAGTTGCAGCAGCGGGCAGTGAATCAAGACGCCAGGCACAAGTTCTGTCAGCCCGCTCTTCAGGTGCAGCATGCCTTTCATGGCCACAGCATCAACACGAATATCGGGCTGCACAGTCCGCAACGCCGCTCGCAATGCCCGCCAGCCAGCCCGGTTGGTGCGCCCGGAGATACCCACCAATACGCGGTCGGAGCAGAAGAGCACATCGCCGCCGTCAATGCGCGCATCGGCCGGCGCTTCCACTATATGCAAATCGGACAAGTGCGCTTTCAACGATTCGCCTTCGTCCCGCCGTGTTGCCGCGCCCGAGCGACATTGGAAAGCCAGCCCGCGATAAATGACGAAAGGGTCTTCGACAAAATGCCCATCGGGATAGCGATCGTCCGCCGGCAACGCAGTCACGCGCAAGCCGCAATTGTTCAGCGTCTCCAGGTAGGCATCGTATTGGCGCATCGCTTTGTCATAATCGGGCGCGCCCAAATGAGCCGACTCGGTGATGCCATCGACGAAATTGGCTGCGGGTCGCCTGGTCAGGGCGCGCGTGAAACGAGGCAGCAAGTGGGGCATGGCAGCAGCTCCTGTGTGAATCGCCTACAGATTACAATACTCGCTGGCAAAGACACAGACTTTGCCTTGGATTGCTCTCTCGGTGCCCCCGACAGGTCAGAGGGAGGCAAAGCGCCAAGAAATTAGCCGGCAGGCCCGTGATGGGGAATTCCCTAATTGTACAGGCAAAATAACACTCTCCCGCGCAGTGTCCTTTGTGCCTGCGCCGCCTTTGTGGTTAAATCTATAGGGCAAGCGAGGGGCAGCCGAGAGCGCACATGCAAGCCACCAGCAAATACGACTTTGATGTCGAGGCGCATCGCGAGCAGCTCTTGCCTTTGCTGCGCCACATCCTCAGCCAGCCACGCCGCCTCACCCCGCGCGAGCATCAGCAACTCATGCGCCGTCATCCCAAGCCCGATGGCGCTGGGTTCTATAGCCTGGCGAATCTGCTGGATGCCTGGCGCGCCTTCGCCGGACAAGCTGGCGTGCCCGCTTTTGACGAGGCGCAGCTCTATAAATTGCGCCGCAAACCCGTGCGCAGCTTGTCGGGCGTAACGCCGCTGACTCTGCTGACCAAGCCTTTTCCTTGTCCAGGCACTTGCATCTTCTGCCCCAACGATGTGCGCATGCCCAAGAGCTATCTGGCTGATGAGCCCGGCGCCCAGCGCGCCGAAAAAAATGCCTTCGACCCCTATTTGCAAACCATTATGCGCTTGCAGACTTATCACAACCTGGGGCATTCAACCGACAAGATTGAAATCATCATTCTCGGCGGCACCTGGTCATTCTATCCCGAGACATATCAAATCTGGTTTGTCAAACGCATCTTCGACGCCCTGCACGACTTCGGCGCTGGCATCGACCGGCGTGACGAAGTGATATCCGCCCTGCGCAGCCGTTCGCAATTCACTGGCACGCCCATCAGCGATATTGCCCTGCAGGGCGAGACATTGAGCGAATCCTATAACCAGGTGGTGTCCAGCCTCTATGCCGATGAGATGCAGCGGTCGCGCGTTCTGGCGGGTGAGATTGCCGCGGGCAGCAGGCAACGTAGCCTGGCAGACGAATATGCCAGCTGGGACGAGCTGGCAGTTGTGCAGCGACAAAACGAAAGCGCGGCTTGCCGGGCGGTGGGGTTGGTGGTCGAAACGCGCCCCGACCACATCAACGCCGAGGAAGTCCGCCGCGTGCGCCGGCTGGGCTGTACCAAAGTGCAGATCGGCTTCCAAAGCCTGGACGACCGCGTGCTGTCGCTTAACAAACGCGGGCATGATGTCGCTGCCACTCGCCGCGCTGTCAAGCTGTTGCGCCTGGCTGGCTTCAAAATCCACGCGCACTGGATGCCCAACCTGTATGGCTCATCGCCCAGCGCCGACCTGGACGATTACACCCGTCTCTTCGCTGATGCCGATTTTCGACCCGACGAGCTGAAAATCTATCCCTGCTCACTCATTGAAAGCGCCGAGTTGATGCAGCCGTATCGCGCAGGCAAGTGGCGTCCCTACACGCAGACAGAATTGCTGGAACTGCTGGTCGCCTGCTTCTTGCGCACGCCCGAATATTGCCGTCTGACGCGAGTCGTGCGCGATATCCCCGGCACCGATATCGTCGATGGCAACAAGGTAACCAACTTCCGCCAACTGGTCGAAGCCGAACTGGCGCGGCGCGGCCAATCCAGCTGCGACATCCGCGCGCGCGAAATCGGCAGGCGCTCGGTGCAAGCTGCCGACCTGCGCCTGGATCGTCAGCATTACCAGTCCAGCATCGGCGAAGAAGTCTTTTTGCAATTCAGCACCGACTCGCGCGATATCGCCGGTTTCTTGCGCTTGTCGCTGCCCGACAGGCGACAAGATCCCCTGCTGGAAGAGCTTCGCGATTGCGCGATGATCCGCGAGGTGCATGTGTATGGGCTGGCGCTAGGGATAGGCGAATCGGCGAATGGTCGCGCCCAGCATGCCGGCTTGGGCACACGGCTGCTCGAAGAAGCGGCAGCATTGGCAGCGGCGCGCGGCTATGGTCGGCTGGCTGTGATCAGCGCTGTCGGTACGCGCGGCTATTATCGCCGGCGCGGCTTCGTCGATGGCGAGCTCTATCAAATCCGCGACTTATCAACTGGGCGCGCATGAACACGCTGGATGTCGTACAGGGCGCAAGCAACCGCAACGACCGTCTGCGCCTGCTGATGCTGCTGATCATCGCCGCGACCGTGCCATTTTATTGCTTTGCGCTCTACATCATCGGCAGCGCGCCAGTGCCGGTGGAAAGCGTGAAAATCCAGGCTACTTTGACTGTGCCACCCGCAGCCAGCTTCACGCCCCTGGGAGCAAACCTCTATCCGACCGCCAGCTTGACCTCGCCACCGCTATTCCCGACCTATACGCCGCTGAGTCTGCCGCAGGTCAGCACGCCGCTGCAGATCGTGCCGCCAACCGCCATTCTCGCCCCGTCCAACGTCCCGCCCAGCCCCACGCCGGCACCGCGCGCGATCACCGACGACCGCGATTTTGATGGCGTGCGTGACAGCGAAGACAACTGCCCGAACGATGGCGGCTTTGTCGATGCGCAAGGCTGTCCCTATCCCGATGACGAAGACCGCGATGGCTTCCGCGATGCCCAGGATGCCTGCCCGCGCGAGCATGCGCCCAACAGCGTTCGCGGCTGTCAGGATTTTGATGATGATGGCTTGGACAGCGCCGATGATGTCTGCCCCGACCGCGCCGGTCCGCGCGCCAATCGTGGCTGCCCGCAGGAATGACTCGCCTCTGTGCTGCTGCGGCAATTGTGGTTACAATCACGGTAAATTGAACGCAAAGGACGCTCTGCCATGACCACACTTGATATCGCCAATGCCATGAACGACCAGTTGGTCGCTTGGCGCCGGGAAATTCACATGCATCCCGAACTGGGTTTCGAAGAGCAGCGCACCTCGCGCCTGGTCGCCGAGACATTGCGCGATATGGGAATCGAAATCGAAGTCGGCGTGGCAGAGACGGGCGTGGTCGCGCATATCGGCGAAGGCAAGCCCGCTGTCGGCATCCGCGCCGATATGGACGCCCTGCCTATTCAGGAAGCCAATAATGTGCCCTACAAATCGCAGACGCCCGGCCTTATGCATGCCTGTGGCCACGATGCGCACACAGCCATGCTGCTGGGCGTGGCGCGGCTGCTCAATGATTTGCCCGATCGGCCTGCTGGCGAAGTGCGCCTGC
The DNA here is from genome assembly GCA_022823945.1 of Anaerolineae bacterium. Taxonomy (GTDB): domain Bacteria; phylum Chloroflexota; class Anaerolineae; order Aggregatilineales; family Phototrophicaceae; genus UBA6055. The sequence goes on from JAJEBK010000053.1 coordinate 60,522, forward strand.
TCTTCCAGCCCAGCGAAGAAAAATGGCGGGAAAGCGACGGCCACAGCGGCGGCAGCCTAATGGTCGAGCAAGAGGCGCTGGCGGGCTTGGATGCTGTCATCGCCTGTCATGTAAGCAGCGGCGACGCAGTTGGCAGCATCTCGGTCTGCGATGGTTTTTCGCTGGCTGCGCCCGATGCCTTCGAGGCGACCATCATCGGCGAAGGCACACATGGCGCTGCGCCGCACAATGGCCTCGATCCCATCTGGCTGGCTGCGCAGGTCATCAATGCCTTGCAGGCGATTCGTTCGCGTCGCCGCAACCCCACCGAACGTTCTGTCGTCAGCCTGGGCAGCATTCACGCCGGCATCGCGCCCAATGTCATCCCCAACGAAGTCAAACTCACTGGCACGATCCGCACATTTGAGCAAGAAGCGCGCGAAGACATCCACCGCCTGGTCGAGCAAGCCTTTGCTTTGACGCGCCACTTCGGCGGCGACTACGAACTAACTATCTCGACCGGCTATCCCGCGCTGTACAACGACCCGGCTGTGGCTTCGCTGATTCGCGAGGTGGGCGCTGACCTGCTGGGCGCGGAGCAGTCAGAGCATGGCGCGCCGATCATGGCTGGCGAGGACTTCGCGTTTATGACGCAGCAAGCGCCGGGCGCGATGATCCGGCTGGGCGCAAAGCTGGATCATGTCAACCGCCCGCACCACAGCCCGATCTTCGACATACACGAAGGCTGCCTGCCCGTCGGCGTCGGCGTAATGGCAGAAAGCGCGCTGCGGCTGCTGCAACAGCACGCCTAGCTACCCCCTTGGTCCCCCCATTGAAATGGAGGGAAGATTGCGGCGAATTTAGCGTAGACTTGACTCCGCATATAGTCTCGCGAGTCTGCATACACCTTCTCTCTCCCTGATGCTTTGGGGAGGGGCAGATCGTGGGGCTTCTGGGATCGCGCTGGTTATTGCGCTTTTTCTTGCAGGATCTGAATCAGGTTGCCGCAAGTGTCATTGAATATCGCCATGATGGCGGGGCCAATATCCGTTGGCGTCATTGTGAATTCGACTCCCAGCCCGCTCAGCCGCTCGTATTCGGCTTGGGCATCGTTGACACCAAAGATGATGGCGGGGAAGCCTTGGTCCATCAGCCCCTGCTGAAAGGCCAGCGATACCGGATTGCGATTGGGCTCGAGCAGAAGCTCGACGCCATCCGGCCGCTCCGGCGAGACCACCGTCAGCCAGCGGTCGCCCTCGGGATTGCCTAAGGGCATATCGCGCTTGAGCGAAAATCCGAGAGTTTTTGTGTAGAACTGCAGAGCTTTTTCCTGGTCATCGACGATTACGCCGGTCACGCCTATGATCATCTGCTTTTGCCTTTCTTCTCTTTGCGAGCTTTGATTTGCGCTTTGTAAAATTCGAAAATGTCGTGATCTTGCCGCTCGTCCCAGATCATCGGCTCGCGGATGACATCCAAAGTCGCTTCGCGCGCGCTCTGCCGCTGGCGCAAACCAACTTCTGTACCGTACAGGATGATGGGCGGGTTGGGCAGGCTCATCTGCATCCGTACGGCGCGTTTTAGCTTGTCGCTGTCATTGTCGGCGATCAGCGAAAAGCGATCCATGTCGTGATTGTCGATGAAGCTGGGCCGCACAAAGTCGGCATCGAAGTAGCTGTCGTGGCTGTTGATGAAGGCGCGCATCCGCCCCTCGTCCCAGCTGCCCCAGCCATAGGTATTGCGCAACGCCTCGGTCAGCGAAAAATCTAGGCAGCCATCCAGCCTGCCCGTATAGCTGCGCAAATAGGCTGGCGTGTCGATGATCTCGCCCAGCAGCACACATTCGGAGTTTATGGCGCGCATGCGCGGTCGAAATTGTGACCAGAAGTTCTGCCCGGGTCCCGCCGCTACATCCAGCCGATAGCCGTCCACGCCAAAACGGCGCAGGTTGAATTCGCCATTGGTAATCATCCATTCGCAGGCATCGGGGTGCTCCAGGTTGATCTCGGGCATGGTCTTGACATTGAAGAAACTTTTGTAGCCATGCGGATAGCGCTCGCCGAAAGTAAACCAGGGGCGGTAGGGGCTGTCTTCGCTGCTCAAGGCATCGAGGAAAATGGGGTGATCGTTGGAAATATGGTTGGCCGCCAGATCCAGCAGGATGCGGATGCCGCGCTTGCCTGCGGCCTCCACGACTGCATCCAGCGCCGCTTCTCCGCCCAGGCGCGGTTCAATGCGCTGATAATCGGCGATGTCATAACCGTGATGCGAGGGACTGACCCAGCAAGGGCTCAACCACAGGCAATTCGCGCCCAGCTCGGCGATGTAGTCCAGCTTGTCGCGCACACCCCAGAGCGTGCCGCCGCAGACGCCTTGCAGGTCGTCAGTTTGCTGCCAGTCCCTGCCGGCACCGGGATAAAAGCGGTCGAGGAAGATGTGATAGATGACCGCGTCCTTGATCCAGCCTGGCACGCGCAGCCGATCGACATGATAGCAAAAAAGCGGCGCTTCGCTTTGTGGAGTCGGCGCGAAGGGCGTGTCGGCGGGGATATTGCCAAAGTGCAGCATGGTCGCATGGCGCGTACATTCTTCGGGGGGCGGAAAGTCGGCATGCACAATTTCCCCATCGTTCTGGCGTCCGCTGATGCAATAGCGAACCAGCGTGCCATCGGCTTGCGGCGGGATGCTCGCCTGCCAGCGCGCGAGGTAGTCCCAAACGACCGTGTCCCATGCTGTGCCTGCAAGCGCGAAGTCGACGGTCCTGGCGGTCTCGCCAGCGCGCGGGTCGCTGCCATCTGTCGTATAGCGCAGCGAGGCGCTTTCTATGGGCAGATCGTTGGCGGTAGCCAAGCGGATTGTGACTGCATCGTCCGGCGTGGGGTCGAACGGCGTGATGTCGTGCTGATGCTGGATGCCGCTGCGCAAAGCACGATGCGTCGTCAGCTTGAGTTGGTCGCTGATCAACTTCCCGAAGATGATGTCCATATAGTTGTTGCGCTCCTCTGGGAAAAGTGGACGGAATCGCCACGAAGAATTGTAACACCGATGCGCGACATCCATTTTGGATATCAGCCCATTTCTGGCAAATCCAATTTACAGTAGCCATTGGAAGATGTTTATCAGCGAACAACAATCATTATCTATACTTGCTCAAGCGCTGTTGGTCGTTGTTGTGTCTGCCGCGATGGGTAGCGGGCGTAGTGCGCTACAATCTCGCCGCCCTCAAAATGTTCTTCGACAATGCGCTCGACTCCCTTTTCGGTCAGACCGCCATACCAGAGACCTTCGGGGTAGACCACCATGACTGGACCCAAGTTGCAGGGATACAGGCAGCCGGTCTGGGCGACGAGCACTGTATCATCACCCATATTTTTCGCTTTCAGGCGCTGTTTGAGAGCCTGAGCGGCTTCACCCGCCCCGGCGGCGTTGCAGCGCGGACCCCGGCAGAGCAGCACATGATAGCTGTGGGGTGGAATCAGCGACCATTCGGGACTGTTGGGGCTGGCGTGATTGGCAGCCAGCGGCGTTAACGGCGCATCGGCATAACTCGCCACGAGGTCGACGACGGCGGCTGCCAGTTCCGGCGCATCACCCAGCGGCGGTGTCATGTGCACAGTGAAATCCGCGGCGGCATTATGATGCAGCCAGCGCCGGACAAGCCGATTCAGCCAGTTATGGAGGTTGCGGTCGGTCGGCAGGTAGACCGGGACGACCAGCGCCCGCGCCATACCCTGCGCGACGCACAGCCCCAGCGCATCTGGCAACGAGGGCGAGCTGCCGTCGATAAATGCGCTTGTCGCCAGCCCATGCGCGCCACTCTCTCGCAGCGCCGCAACGAGACGGGTCAGCTGCTCGCTGGGCGCGCTGCTATAGCCGTTTCGCCCCAGCAAAATCACCGCTGTGCCCGGTTTCACGCGTTCGCCCTCACGCTCGTTGGGAAGTAGGTGATATGCGTTCTGCCCGTCCTTTGATGCGTAGCGACATCCGCCCGCACGCCGTATACTTCGTAGATGAGATCCGCCGTCACCACTTCGTCTGGCGCGCCAGAGGCCACAACGCGCCCTTCGCTGAGCACATACAGTCGGTCGCAATACAGCGTCGCCAGGTTCAAGTCGTGCAGCGCGGCAAGCGTGGTGACGCGCAGCTCCCGCACGATACCCAGGATTTCCAATTGATAGCGAATATCCAGATGGTTGGTGGGTTCGTCCAGCACCAGAAATTGCGATTGCTGCGCCAGCGCGCGCGCGATGAGGACCCGCTGCTTCTCGCCGCCGGAGAGGGTGCCAAAGCTGCGTTCGCGGAAGTCCAGCATGTTTACTTGAGCCAGCGCGTCCGCCACGATTTCCCAATCATCGCTGGTATCTGGGTCAAAGGCGCTTTTGTGTGGGGTGCGCCCCATCAAGACCATCTCTTGCACGGTGAAATCGAACTGTATCGCGGTCTCTTGCAAGACGACCGCCATCCTGCGGGCGGCATCACGCGGCGGCATGGCCAGCAGGTCGGTGCCATCCAGCGAGATTGTCCCGGCGTCCGGCTTCAGACCGCGATAGATGCAGCGCAACAGCGTGGATTTGCCGCTGCCGTTGGGACCCAGGAGCCCGACGAATTCGCCCGAATCGACTGAGAGCCGTATATCGTCGATAATCTTTTGGGCAGCGACCGACCAGCCAAGCCCGCGCGCCTTGAGCGTCATAGGGCATCCTTGTTGCGGCGCATCAGCCACAGGAAGAAGGGCGCGCCGCAGAGCGATGTGATAATGCCCACCGGGATTTCTTCGGGCGCGAACAGCGTGCGCGCCATCACATCCACCCAGATAAGATAGACCGCCCCCGCCAGCAGGCTGACTGGCAGGACACGGCGATGATCGGTGCCGACGATGAGGCGGACGATGTGCGGCATCATCAGCCCGACGAAGCCGATCGCGCCGCTGACAGCGATAATCAGTCCCGTCAACAACGAGGTGACGACCAGCAGCCGTCGCCGCAGTCTGTGTACTTCGATACCGAGTGTGGTTGCCGTCTCGTCCCCGATGATGAGCGCGTTCAGGGCGCGGGATTGCCCCATCAGGTAGACAATGCCCAGAACGAGCGCCAAGGCTGGCAGCGTCAGGTCTTCCCACTGCGTGCCGCTCAGTCCGCCGAGCATCCAGAACAACACGCGCCGCGCCGCCCCGCTGCTGTCGTCGCTGAGGGTGATAAAGCTGGTCACCGCCGAGAACATGAAGGAAACGGCGACGCCCGCCAGGATCATGCGGGTGGGCAAGAGCCGCCCATTTTGAATCGCCAGCGAAAAGACCAATACAAATGCCAGCAGCGCGCCGAGAAAAGCGCCGAGCGACAGGGCATAGATGCCCAAGCCGCCAAAGACGCCCATCAGCAGTACGGAAACAGCGCCCAAAGCCGCCCCGGATGAAATGCCCAGCAAGAAGGGGTCAGCCAGCGGATTGCGGGTTACCGCTTGCATCACGACGCCGATTACCGCCAAGCCCCCGCCGACAACGCCCGCCAGCAAGACCCGCGGAAAACGAATGAGCCAGACGATATTGGCTTGCGCGTTGGACCAGTCGCCCTCTACGCCGGTCGCTTTTCCGAAGACAATTTCCCAGTCAGACATCCCAACGCTCATTTCAGATTTCCCACTTGCGTCGCTTATTGATACTTGGTATCAATAGGGTAATGTGCGTGCCGAATAGTCGAAATTTGGAAGCGTTAGGTTGAAATTCTCATGCCCAACAACACGATCAACCCCGAAGACTGGCTGACGGCGGTTGACGAGAGCGGCTTCCGCGTGACAACAGTTCAGGAGAGCTTGATCGATATTTTCGCGCACAGCGAGTATCCGCTCAGCGCCGAGCAGGCTTGGGAAATCGCCCGTCAGTCGCGCCCGAAAACGGGTCGAGCGACGGTCTACCGCATGGTCGAGAAGCTCGAAAAACTGGGCTTGATACGCCGCTTGCATGGGTATCAGGGATGCAGTCACTTCGTGCCGACCCTGCCTGAGCTAATGATGCTATTTATCTGTCTGAGTTGCGGACGCGCGGATTATCTCGACAGCCAACCGCTGAACGACCTGATTCAGCAAAGTGAGCATATCAGCGGGCATCACATCACCGACAGTCGGTTGCAATTCTTCGGTGCCTGCGCGGACTGTCAGCAAAACGCATAGATATTCAAGGAGAAACAACACGATGAATTTGCCAATCGACTGGGAAACATTGTGGCTGGGCGGTTTTTGCGCTGTGGGGGCGCTGGGCGGTTTGCCGGTGCGGGGCGCGGATTATGATGCCCATGCGCCGCTGGATGATTTGCTGACCCCGCCTCCCGACGCCGCATTACGCACCGATGTGACGCTTGAGGCCGCCGAACAAGCCTGGTCGGAACGACTGGGCGGTGCGATGGTTGTGCTGGTGCGCGATTCCTACCGGGCTCGCCGCTTGCTGCATCAGGCGGCGGGAATTCAGCCAGGCGAATGGGTCGGTGTCCCGGCGAATGCCAGCCATGACCTGGCTGAGTCGGTCAAGCATCATAAGGCATTGCCGCGTTTTCTGGACTTTGACGCGCAGCTGCGGCTCGCGAAGTCCAGCGCCCGTTTCACCTGGACCCAGGTGCTGCGCGGGTTGTGGCAGCCACAGAATGCTACCTGGCTCGATTGCGCGGATACCCTGCCTATTCCGGGCGCGGCCGATCGCTCGGCAGTGACGCTCTATGGCTTGCATTTGGCTGATGACCGCCCCGGCGCGCTGTTGGCATTCAGAGACGAGGCGCTCCATGCAGAGGTGAAAGCATTGCGTCAAGCGGCTGACTGCCCGGACGCGGCGCGGGCATTAGCGCAATGCGAACGGCTGCCGGAATTGGCGCGGCGGCAAAGCGCGAACTTGGCGGAGGTTCGGCGCGGTCTGTGTGAAGCCGCCGGGCTGACGACGCACGAGCCCAACAACTTGGCGCTGGCGACCGCGGTCGCGGTACAGGCTCCGCTGGAATGCGATCCGGCCACATTTTACGCCTATGTTGAGCAGGAAAATACGCCCGTGCGCTGGCTGCCACAGATTCAGCCTTTGCATTATGCTGCGCTTCGTGCTGACGGCGCGCCAGATCATCGGAAAACGGCGCAGAACCTCGCCCGTTGGTTCTATGTCCCGGTGGGACCAGATTACACCTTTGAGGAAGTCAAACACGGTGTCCTGGGCATCGTCAAAGCAGCGGAATATCTCGGTGTGCGCTGGCGCAGCAATCCAGCCCATGCTGCCGAATACGCTGCCTTGATGGATCGGACTTATGGCGCCGGGCATGATGCCTACCGCCCGTTGTTTGCGTTGGATGGCGCCTTCGCTGCGGGAGATTAGCCATGCGGTTGATCGCCATCATCGGGATGCTGCATCAGTCAAAAGCCAGGTTCACGCAGGCGCTCATTGAAGTGTTGTTTGACGAAACCGACCGCCTCGCGCTGCTCGATAATAACGATGTGCCGCTGGCGATAGATGGGGTCATGCGCCAGCGGCTGGCGGGTGGTTGTGTCTGTTGCTCGCTAGCGGCGGCGCTGATCTCGCAGCTTGGGCGACTGGATGCCGATTATGCGCTTCTGCCTGTCTCGGCGATGGCAGACCCGGCGGCGCTGGCGTCAATCCTGGTTAGTTTGCGGAGTGAAAGCATGCAGGTAACAACGGTGTCCCTCATTGACAATTTGACTCAGAATCACAACCCGTATCTGGCGCGGAAACTGGAGTTTCACAGCGATTTCCAGCTGTATGAGCCATTTGATTTCTCGGAGGCTGTTCATGCCGCGATAGGCGCGCCAAGTTTCCCCCACCCCCAAACTCCCTCCCCCATATAGAGGGAGGGGACTTAAGCACAGCACTTTCGTGGCTTGTCTCCCCTTCCCTCATTTTGGGGGAAGGGGCCGGGGGGATGGGGGATTGAAGAGCGACCACTTGCACGACTAACCATCATCTACTTCAAGTACGAAAACGACGATTCAAAAGAGGAGACAGAAACATGATGAATTCCGTTGACACACGCGTTCCCGTAACTGTGCTGACCGGCTTTCTGGGGTCAGGCAAAACCACCCTGCTCAACCGCATCCTGACCGAAAATCACGGCAAAAAAATTGCGGTGATTGAGAATGAATTTGGTGAGGTCGGCATTGATAACGATCTGGTGATTGGCGCGGAAGAAGAAATCTTCGAGATGAACAACGGCTGTATCTGCTGCACTGTGCGGGGCGATTTGATTCGCATCCTTGGCCATCTCATGAAACGTCGCGACAAGTTTGATTACATCATGGTCGAAACCACCGGCATGGCTGATCCGGGTCCCGTCGCGCAAACCTTTTATGTCGATGACGATATGCAGCAGAAGCTCCATCTGGATGCGATCGTCACGCTGGTCGATGCCAAGCATATTTGGGAACACATTGACGACAGCGACGAAGCCAAAGAACAGGTCGCCTTTGCAGATGTCATCCTGCTCAACAAGATTGACCTGGTCGCCCCGGAAGACCTCGAGAAACTCGAAGCCCGCATCAAAAGCATGAACAGCATGGCGAAAATCTACCGCAGCCGTGACGCGGTGGTGGAGATGGACAAAATCCTGAATGTGGGCGGCTTCAACCTCGACCGGGCGCTGGAAATCGACCCCAAGTTCATGGAGCCGGAATACCCGTTTGAATGGTCGGGCATCTATCAACTGAACGCCGGGACTTACGAATGGGTGATGGGCGAAGGACCTGACCCGTCGATGGGAGCCGCTCTGTTGCCGTTGGCGAATACGGGACTAGCGGCGCAGGAAGCAACGCTGATGGACGCAGTTCTGACCTTCTCTGATGATGAGCAGGCTATCGAGGCGGGCGAAACGATGCGCCTTGGCAAAGGGCAGCACAACCAGCTCGTGCTGAACGAAAGCGGCGAGACCGTCTTCAATTTCACGATTCAGGAGCCGGGCTATTATATGCTCTTCACCGAACATCACCCCGATGAATTCGACGCGAGCTTGCGCTGCGCAGAGTCCGGGCTTGAACCGCTCGCCGATCGTGAGTACAAGCCCGATCATGAACACGACGAAGAAGTGACATCCGTTGGTATCACCCTGCCTGGCGATCTCCAGTTAGAGAAGCTCAATGGCTGGCTCGGCAAACTTCTGCGCGAACAGGGACAAGACATCTTCCGCATGAAAGGCGTGTTGAGCGTGCGCGGGTGGGATAAGCGCTTCGTATTTCAGGGGGTGCATATGCTCTTTGATGGCCGCCCCGATCGTCCCTGGGGGAGCGAACTGCGTCATAATAAGATGATCTTTATCGGGCGCAACCTGAATCGGGCTGAGTTGGAAAACGGCTTCCGGGAATGTCTCGCCGCATGATGCAGCGCAAGCGCAAGCCCAAACCAGCCAAGCCATCGCTCAAGGCGCTATGGCGCACCAACATTGACGATCATCCGATTGGGCTGGCATGGTCGCCGGATGGCAAAGACTTGGCAGTTGCAGAGGTGTCTGGTCCCATCACGCTGTTTAATGGCGCGGAGGGCGCGATTCGGCACAGGCTGTCGGGACATGCCCTCGACACAATGGCCATTTCCTGGCACAAAGACAGCCGCCTCCTCGCCAGCGTCGGGCAAGACGGCAAGGTGCGGCTGTGGGATGCCAAATCAGGCGCGCAAAGAGCCGAAATGGCGGGCGGGGCGAGCTGGGTAGAGCGCGTCGCTTTCAGCCCGGTGGGCGATTGGCTGGTGTCAGCCGCCGGGCGCAAACTGCGCTTGTGGAACAGCAGCGGGGAATTGGTTCGCGAATATGCCGATGCGAACAGCACGATTACGGATATCAAGTGGCGTTATGATGGCAAGCAGTTCGCCATCTCCGCCTACAATGGAGTCGTGCTGTATGACCCTGCAGAAGCGGAACCGCTGCGCCGTTTCGAATGGCAGGGTTCGACGCTCACCTTGGAATGGAGTCCCGATGGCAAGTACATCGCCACTGGCGACCAGGACTCGACGGTGCATTTCTGGATCGCCAAAACCGGGCAGGACTTGCAAATGTGGGGCTACCAAACGAAGGTGCTGGAACTGGCCTGGAGCTTCAATAGTCGCTATCTGGCGACCGGCGGCGGGTCTCAGGCAGTGGTCTGGGACTGTTCTGGCAAGGGACCAGAAAATACTCGACCGATGATGCTCGAAGGACATCAGCACCTCATCAAGCATCTGAAATTTCAGCATCGGGGCATGCTGCTGGCATCTGGCGGCAACGAGGGTATGCTGGCGATCTGGAATATCAAGAAGAAGAAACCCGCCATGCTGGTGGATGCTGTGTTCAAAGCGCCGATTGCCGGCCTGGCTTGGTCGCCGGATGATCGCTGTATCGCGGTGTCAGACGAGAGTGGCACCCTGTCGATAGCGGCAGTGCAGTGAGTGTGCGAAATTTGCTCGTGTGAAAACCCCTCTCTCGCACATCGCCCAAAAAGTCGCCATGTGTGATTGATGGGCATCGTTTTGACGCAATTGCCTGCGAGCATAGGCGATTCGCCCTGTCTGTGCTATACTCTTGTTTGTTGTCGAAGGCATGGGAAAAATGGGAAGCTCCATGAACTTGTCACAGGAAGCCAAGAGCCTGCTCGCGATTATGGCGCTGGTTGGCGCGGTGGCGGTTGGATTGAACGCCGTCCTGCCACTCGAAGCTCAGCGCGGCGATGGCACATGGACGATCATCTTGCTGGCTTTGGCTTTGCTGATGGCGCTGTGGATGCGGCGCGACGCTTTGCCGTTGGATGGTGGCGCGGCTGCCGCTGCCGATGATGCCGCCGACCAAGCCGAAGACTTCGCCAAGCGCATCGTCATCCGCCGCGAATCCGAGCCGGCGCAAGACGCGGACGAGCCAGATTAAGCCAGGCGCATGCCCGCGCTCGCGCACATCATTCGCCGCCGCAGCCATCGCAAACGCCGGCAAAAGCAGCAATCGCGCCATTCTGCGCTGCAAACTTGCCTGTTTATCGTCTTGCCTTTGGCGCTGCTAGCCGCGCCGCCATTTGCCTTGCTGGCGTTGTCGGTCTGGCTTTATATCAGCGCCCTTAGCATCATGCCCACGCCGCTGCAAACCCTGCTTGATGATTCGGCGCGTATCACGCAATACACTGACCGTCACGGCGCTGCGCTGTTGCAAACGGGCGACAACTTTGCCGGCAGCCTTGGCCGCTGGCTGACGCTTGACGAATTGCCGCCACACCTGGTCGCCGTCAGCCAACTGGCCGATGCGCGCGAATCTGCAGCGGGGCGGGCTGCTTTCGATGCGCTGGACACACTGACGCAGCTTTCCGCATACATCCTGGATTTGCCAATTCAGCGCGATGACAGCCGCCCGGCACAGTTGGTGCGCGCGAGCTTGCTGCCACAAGTACAGTCCAGCGCATTGGACAAAAACTTGCTGGAAATTGTCTTCAGCGCCGAAAGCAAACGGTCTCTGGATGACAAGCAACTGCTGGAATGGCATCTAAATAGCCAAGGTGTCGGCGGGATTTTGGGTATTGACGCGGCCGCTCAGCAATTTCTGGGCAAGTCGGCTGTCCAGCTTTCGGCTGCCGAGTCGGCATTTTTGGCGGCTCTGGCTGCCCAGCCGTCGCTAAACCCAACTGTCGATACCCAGCAAATTCGTGCGCGGGCTGCTGAATTGCTGCGCGCTATGCAAAGCGTCGGGCAGATCAACACGGCACAGGCAGCTATCGCCGAACTTGATTCATTGATTCTGCGCGCCCCCTCCACAGCGCGCGCGGGCTTGAGCGCCAACTTCCTCGCGGTGGCGCGCGCGCAGGCGAAACAGATACTGGAAAGTCAGGGCTTGGATGGCAGGCGCCTGGTCGATGGCGGCGGCTTAACCATCACGACAACAGTCGACCTGGAATTGCAACGGCGAGCGGCGGAATCATTCGCAACAGTGGTCATTGTAGATGCTCGTTCGGGCGAGATCCTCAGCATGGTGGGCGCTGCGGCACAGGCGGATCGACAGCCCGCCGGCATCTTGCAGCCTTTTGTGTACATGGATGCTTTTGCGCGGCGGATTGCTACGCCAGCTACAATGCTATATGACATTTCAAGAGTGTATCCTGGCGGCGCGGACGAGATCAGCTACATGCCAGCCAATGCCGATGGCAAAGAGCGCGGTCCGCTGAGTCTGCGCGAGGCTTTGGCAGGTGGATTGTTGCCGCCGGCTGTGCAAGTTGCCAGCGAGACGGGCTTGCCAAGCGCGCTGCAGTTGGCGGGAGCGCTGGGCTTCAACAGCTTGAATGTCCAGGCGACTGACCTGACCCTGCTGGAGGGCGGTGGTGCCGTGTCTGTGCTGGATGCCGCCTATGCCTACAGCGTCATCGCCGCGCTGGGCGAGATGCATGGCGTGCCGATCGCTCCAGCGGGCCAGGGCTTGCGCGGGCGCGATCCCGTGGCGGTGCTGCGCATTGAAGATGCCGCGGGCCAGCTGCTTTGGGAGTACGATGCCACCACCAGTCGCAGTGCGCTCATCCAGCCGAGCCTGGCTTATCTGGTCAACGACATCTTGTCCGATGATCTGGCGCGTGGGCGGGTTCTGGGCGCGACGGACGAGCCGCCACGAACCACCGCGCAATTCCAGGCCAGCAGCGCCGACCGCCGCGACCACTGGCTGCTTCGTTATTCGCCCGACCTGGTTCTGGCTGCGCACAGCCGGTCTGCCGCGACTTTTGAAGACAGCGAAGCCCTGCTGGAATGGGCGCATCAGCAGCGCAACTTGCCGGCGCGGGATTGGCGTTTGCCGACTGATATTGAAGAATACCTGGTCTGCGAGATTTCTGGCTTGCTGCCCGCCACCACCGACCATTGCCCGACTCGCCGCGAGATTGTGCCAGCCAACAGCCAGCTGCTGCCCGACGACCGTTGGCAGAGCTTCGAAATCGACAGCGTCACAGGTCAGTTGGCCAGCGTGAACACGCCTGACAACCTGCGCGCGACCCAGGCTTATTTTGTGCCGCCCGCCGAGATCCTGGACTGGTGGCAGGAAAATGGCAAGCCCATGCCACCGTCAAGCTACAGCAGCGAAGGCAGCGCCGATTTTGTCAAAGCTGCCCGGCTGATTGCGCCGACCGACTCCGCCTATTTGGGAGCGAAAGTCCATATTCAAGCCAAGATCGTTCGACCTGGAGCCTTGGGCTGGCGGCTGGAATATGGCGCGGAGGTCAACCCCGACCGCTGGATAGCCATCAGCCAAAGCCAGCGCATTGAAGCGGATGGCGAACTGCTGGTGGATTGGAGCACAGCCCTGCTCAGTGGCATCCATACACTGCGGCTGGTGGTCGACTTCGCCGATGGCTCGCAAGAAAGCGACAGCAAGCTGCTGACATTCGACAATACGCCGCCGGTGGTGAAGTTGTCCGCGCCAGCGTATGCGCAAGGGGGCGAATCGCTGATCTTGCAAGCGGAAGCGCGCGACGACTTGGGCATCGACCGGGTCGAGTTCTGGCAGGGCGATGAGCTGCTTGGCGTGGATGGCGAATGGCAATACAGCCTGGAAGCGGCGCTGCCCGACGCAGGCGAAGTGAGCTGGCGGGCAGTAGCTATTGACCGGGCGGGCAATCAGGCGCAGTCGAGCATGACGGTAACCATTGGCGGCTGAGCCGCGCGCATAAGAAAATCGTATAAATCCTGGCAATCGCCACCTTACGCTGCCAAAACTGTTGACTCGCTGCGCTGCTCATGCTACGATTGCGGCGATATGTTGGCACTCATATGGATAGAGTGCTAACAATGAGTCCTACATAGCATAAGGAGCGAACAATGCCTGTATCGATCCGCCCGCTTGGCGACCGCGTTCTCGTGGAGCCAGTTGAATCGGAAGAAACATTTGCTGGAGGCGCTTTTGTCTTGCCCGAAACGGCAAAAGAAAAGCCGCAGCAGGGCCTGGTGCGCGCCGCCGGACCCGGCAAGTATGATGACGAAGGCGAGAAGCGCATCCCCATGGATGTGCAAGAAGGCGACCGCGTGCTCTTCGCCAAATACGCCGGCACCGAAGTCAAGCTCGATGGCGTCAAATTGCTCATCATGAAAGAATCCGACATCCTCGGCATCGTCGATGCCTAACCCGTCGTAACCCGTCACACTCAGCCAACTCAGGAGGAAGATATGGCAAAGCAACTCGTATTCAAAGAAGACGCACGGCGCAAGCTGCAAGCTGGCGTCGACAAGGTCGCCAATGCTGTCAGCACAACGTTGGGTCCCAAAGGGCGCAATGTCGCGCTGGACAAGAAGTTTGGCGCGCCGACCGTCACCCACGATGGCGTCACCGTCGCCAAAGAGATCGAACTGGAAGACCCCTACGAAAATATGGGCGCGCAGCTATTGAAAGAAGCCGCCACCAAGACCAACGACATCGCCGGTGATGGCACGACCACGGCGACCGTGCTGGCGCAGGCAATCGTCAGCGAGGGCTTAAAGAATGTCGCGGCTGGCGCAAACCCCATGCTGCTCAAACGGGGCATCTTGCATGCCGCCGATATTGTCGCCCAGGACATCCTGAACCAGTCGACGCCGATCGAGACCAAAGACGAGATCGCCAATGTCGCCAGCGTTTCTGCGCAAGACTCAGAAATCGGCAACCTCATCGCCGAGGTCATGGACAAGGTCGGCAAGGACGGCGTCGTCACGGTCGAAGAAAGCCGCGGACTGGACTTCGAAACAGAATATGTCGAGGGCATGCAGTTCGACCGCGGCTACATCAGCCCCTATTTCGTCAGCGACCCCGAGGCGATGGAAGCCAACATCGAAGAGCCTTACATCTTGATTCACGACAAGAAGGTCAGCGCGGCGCAGGATATCATCCCCATCCTGGAGAAGCTGCACCAGATCGGCAAGCGCGAACTGGTTATCATCGCCGAAGATGTCGATGGCGAGGCGCTGGCGACCATGGTTGTCAACAAGCTGCGTGGCGCGATCAATGTGCTGGCAGTCAAGGCGCCCGGTTTTGGCGATCGTCGCAAAGCCATGCTGCGCGATATCGCTGTGCTGACGGGCGGCACCGTCATCAGCGAAGAAACGGGCCGCAAGCTGGACAGCGTCAGCGTGCAGGACCTGGGGCGCGCGGCCAAGGTCGTCAGCACCAAGGACGATACCGTGGTTGTCGATGGCGCGGGTGAAGAAAGCGCGATTGCGGGACGCATCGAAGAAATCCGCCGCGAGATCGACAACAGCACCAGCGATTATGACCGCGAAAAGCTACAAGAGCGGCTCGCCAAGCTCAGCGGTGGCGTGGCGGTCATTCGTGTTGGCGCAGCCACCGAAACCGAACTGAAAGAGAAGAAGCACCGCGTGGAAGATGCCCTGAGCGCCACCCGCGCAGCTGTTGAAGAAGGCATCGTGCCGGGCGGCGGCGTCGCTTTGATCAACGCAGTTGCCTCGCTTGACGATGTCAGCCTGATCGTCAGCGACGAGAATACCGGCGTGACCATTATGCGCCGCGCCCTGGAAATGCCCATGCGCAAAATCGCCGCGAACGCCGGCGAAGATGGTGCCGTCATCATCCAGAATGTGCGCCGCGCCCAAGCCGACAGCGAAAACCACCGCGTTGGCTTCAATGTCATGACCGGCGATTATGGCGATATGATCGAAGCCGGCATCCCCGATCCCGCCAAGGTTACCCGCGGCGCGATCGAAAACTCCGCATCCATCGCCGCGATGATCCTCACCACCGAGGCGCTCATCACCGATGTGCCAGAAGAAACGCCTCCGCCGATGCCCGGTGGCGGCGGTATGGATGGCATGGGCGGCATGGGCGGCATGATGTAAGCCCCGCACCCCAGCAAGACACGCAACTCCCGAGGACTGTCGCCAGACAGTCCTCTTTTTGTTTCAACGCTCGGCAAGAATCGAAAGTCCGCTAAATTGGCACCAATTTGGGCGCAATTCGCTTGCGTTTTGGTTTATTGTGATATAGTAATAATTGTAAATATAGTTATAGAAAGGGATTGTGATGATTAGCACATACATAACCATGCATTCTGGAAGGAGGAAGCTGCTCTTCTCAAGGTACTTTCCACTAGTTGCCCTGATGCTTCTTGTTGGCGTCAGCGTGCTGCCCGCGCTTGCTCAAGAGAGGTTGCCCGCTCCGATGAAGCAGACATTTGTGCATGGGGTGAGCGATAAGGCTTCTCTTCATCAATGTGATCAAGAGTCGGGTCAGTGCATCTCCTATGACGCATCAAAGTGCATTGGTGTGTCTTTTAGTGGAATCGATGGGGTGAACCTTCGCGACTATGCAATACGGCTCTGGAATGGCAATAACCAGGTAGCGGTAGTGGCCGGATATGCCCGCTATCCCAAGAAGTGGTTTAATCCTTGGGATTGGCATCGCAACCAATCTCCCGAGATAGGCGGCGGCATCTCACCAATTGGCGATTGGCCCGACGGCGGCAATCATGTTGAATTTACTATATGCGGGCTTGCTAGCGGCCAGACCGTGAAGCTGAAGTTCAGAGCCATGGACACTCGTGAGAATTCGCAATACAAATATGGCGAAAAGACCGACGGCGTCAAAGTCAAGCTCTAATGTTGAGGCATGCCTTGACGCTTACTGGATGCTCATCGCTTGCCGGTCGCAATACATGAGCGGACAGGCATCGTGCCGCAGGCTGTTTGCGCTGACGTTGCTTTCCAGGTCAAACGCGAATGGCGGCACCGTCGCTGATTGCGCGCCCGCCGTTCGCGTTGTCTGAGCCTTTCATTCTCAGGAGTGCTCATCACGCTCGCTGCGAAATCTATGTGAGCAAGTTGTGCCGAATTAGGTCTCTGCCAGCGTGATGCTGTCGATGTCGTAATACAGCAGCGGGCAATGATGTGTGTCGAAGGGCGCGACACTCACATAGCGAGGCAAGTCAAATGACAGCGGCGTAAATGTAAATTGTCGCTGTTTGGCGTTTCGATGCTCCACAATATAGACGTGCCGCGCATCAAACTCCCGGGCATACTGCTGGAACTTGGGCAGGAGTGCCAGATTGTCGACGACGATAGCGCCGCCCAGCCACAATGCCACCACCAGCGCGCCAGTTTTTAGCAGCCGATTCATTTGAGTGCTGGCTTTCAACGCCCAACCCAGATATACCCCCCATGCCAAGCCTTGCCAGGCAATGAGGTGTGCGAGAAAAGTGTAGGTTCGCAAGATATCTTCTTTTGAATGCAGAAAGACGGCCAGCGCGACCCCCGCGGTGCCAAACCAGGCAATTGTATACAAGCAGGCTATGCCAATACCGAAACGCCTTGCCCATGCGCCGGGCAGCCGGGATGACATTTGCCAAGCCAAGACCGCCAGCAAACTATGCGCGCTCGCCCACAAATAGGTGTTTGCGCGCCAGTGAATGCTGCGGAATTGCGTCAGCGCGAAGCATAGCAGGATGAGCGCCAGCAGCGCGCAGGGAACGATATGCGAATGATTGCCCAGCCAGGTATTGACTTGTCTGCGCCGCCACAGCAACAGCGCCAGGCCGAGCAGCAGCCCCGCGTTGAGAACGATGACCACGAAGTAGCCGCCGCTGAAGCGACCCAGAATGCTGGGATAATCGCTCTGGTGCGACCAGAGCATGGGAAGCAGCAGCAACTGAACCGCCATACCGAAGAGCAATGGATTGCGCGCGACCCGCCCAAGAGAGCTTGCCTGTATCTTGGCTGGGCGCGCATAGACGATAGCCGCCAACAGTCCCGCCGCCAACAGTAAGATGAAGCTCGAGAATGCAGCTGGATCAGAAATATGGTCGAGCCAGGCATTCTGCGCCAGCGACAGCACATCGCCGGTATCACGGCTTGCCACGATTCGCGAGCTGGTTGTCGTTTCTACGCGCGCTGACAAGCCCGGCGCTGTGATCATCACCAGCATACTGGCGACAGTACCGATCCAGCCAGCGCCCAGCACTGGCAGACATCGCCGCGCCCCTCCCCGACCTCCCCAAAACCTTATAGCGCAAAATAGCAGCGTCAAGCCAAGCAGCATGGGGATGGTGAAAGTTTCCGCAAAGCCCGCCGCGAAGAAGCACAAAGCGGTGCCGGCAATTGTCGTCAGCCAGGAAGCAGCTCGTCCTTGTGTATGTTTCGCGACATGCAACAACAGCAGCAGATAAAGTGTCAAGATCAGCATCGGTCCCGTGTACTTCAAGCTGCCGGTGTACCAGTAGAGTGCTGCGGGTGTGCTTGTACTATCGTTGATGGCGGCCACAAGCAGCGCAGCTAGAATCAGAGCGATGACCAGCCGATGCCTGATCAGGCCAAAGCGCCCCATGAGACCGCTCAATAGCGCCACTGTGCTGACGAACCACAAGCTGATGAGCAGGGCGGGGAAAGCGCGCACGACAGGCAAGCCAAAAGGTGTCAGCAGGCTGTTCATCGCCAGGTTTGAATAGCTGCCGTTATATTCGCCATTTCGCCAATACAGCAGATTGTCCCAGACGCTCATCTGGGATGTAATCGCTAGGTGGCAAAAGTCGTCGCTCATTGGCCGGCTGGAAAAGCCCAGCCAGGCGAAGAGCAGCATCGGCAGGGCGCACAGCGACAACAATAGCAGTTTTCGGGGCGTATTCATGCAGGCGTAACAAATTACTCGACGGAGCGAGCCGTCTAGACAGCCACCTCCAGGGAGTCGTGGAACTCTTCTTCTTCGACATTCCGCAGCGCCAGCCCACCATCTTCGTCAACCTCGATGCGCACAATGCTCGCCAGGCTAAACTCGCCCGTGAGGATGCCGTCTGAAAGGCGATCTTCGATTTCGTTTTGGATCAGCCTCCGCAGCGGACGAGCGCCAAATTCGGGATTGTAGCCATGGTCGCCCAGCCAGCCCAGCGCTGCGTCGCCGGCTTCCAGGGTGATGGCGTGCTCCAGCAGCCGCTCGCGCACTTTGTTCAGCTCCAGGTCGACGATCTGCTTGATTTCATCGCGGCTGAGCGAGCGGAAGATGATGGTGGCATCGACCCGGTTGAGGAATTCGGGACGGAAGAGGCGCTGCAACTGGTCGGTTACATTGCGGCTCATATCTTCGTAGGCTTCGTCATCTTCGCTGTCGATATCGCGGCTGGTGGTGAAGCCCAAAGCCGAGCCAGGCTTGATCAGATCTGCGCCGACATTGCTGGTCATCACCAGCATGGCATTGCGAAAGTCGACGCGGCGGCCGCGCGCATCGGTCAGCGTGCCTTCTTCCATCATCTGCAGCAGCATGTTGAAGACTTCGGGGTGGGCTTTTTCCACTTCGTCAAAGACGATGATGCTGTAGGGACGGCGGCGAACGGCTTCGGTCAACTGTCCGGCGTCATCATAGCCGACATAACCTGGCGGCGCGCCCACCAATCTGGCGACAGAGTGCCGCTCCATGAATTCGCTCATGTCCAGTTGGATCAGCGCGTCTTCGCTGCCAAAAAGGAATTCTGCCAGCGCTTTGGTCAGCTCGGTTTTGCCGACGCCGGTGGGACCCAAAAACATGAAGGAGCCGATGGGCCTGCGCGGGTCTTTCAAACCGGCGCGGGCGCGGCGGACAGCGCGGCTGATCTTGACGATGGCTTCGTGCTGGCCCACGATGCGTTCGTGCAGGCGCTCTTCCATCTCCAGCAGGCGTTCGCTCTCTTCGTTGGCGATGCGCGTAACGGGGATGCCGGTCCACATCGCAGCCACTTCGGATATGTCGTCGGAAAGCAGGCGCGGCAGCCCGGTTTCGCCATTCCAGTTGACTTTGATATCGTCCAGGGTCGCCGAAAGCGACTGCTGACGCCGGCGCAGGTTGTCCGCTTCGCCATGTTCGCCAGCCATTTCAGCCAGCTCGATCTCGTCGTCCATGCCTTCCAACTCGTCCAGCACGCGCCGCACCGAAACCGCGTCCGGACTCTTGTACATGCGCAGGCGGGCGGCTGCTTCGTCTATGAGGTCGATGGCTTTGTCGGGCAGGTAACGATCGGGGATGTAGCGGGCGGATAGGTTGGCGGCGGTTTCGATGGCGTCATCGGTGATTTCAACATTGTGATGATCTTGATACGGCGACTTGATGCCCTGCAAGATTTCGATGGTTTCTTCAATGGTCGGTTCTGCCACCTGGATTTGCTGGAAGCGCCTTTCGAGCGCGGCGTCGCTTTCGACATGCTTGCGATATTCGTCCAGTGTGGTCGCGCCGATGCATTGCAGCTCGCCCCGCGCCAATGCCGGCTTCAGGATATTGGCGGCATCGACGCTGCTGCCGGCTGCTCCCGCGCCCACCAGCATATGCACTTCGTCAATGAATAAAATCGTATCCGACTTTTTGAGCTCTTCAATGACGCGCTTCAGCCGCTCTTCGAATTGTCCGCGATACATCGTACCCGCGACCAACGAGCCGACATCCAGCTGCAAGACGCGCTTGCGCAGCAGGGGTTTGGGTGTTTCGCCTTCCACAATGCGTTGTGCCAAGCCCTCGACAATGGCTGTCTTGCCGACGCCCGGTTCACCGATCAGCGCCGGATTATTCTTGCGCCGCCTGCTGAGCACCTGGATGACGCGCTCAATTTCCATTTCGCGTCCGACAACGGGGTCGAGCTTGCCCGACTCCGCCAGGCTGGTCAAATCGGTGGAAAGCTGATCGACCAGTGGGGTGCCATCTTTGCGCGATGACTTGCCTTGCGCGCGCTGATGACTGCGCTGTGCCGACTGCACCGGGCTTTCTTGCAAGACCTTGCTGGTCTGGCGGCGGATTTCATCGGGGTTGACGCCCAAACGCCGCAGCACATCCAGGGCGATGCCTTCTTGCTGGCGGACCAGCCCCAACAGCAAGTGTTCCGTGCCAATGTAGTGGTGCCCCATGCGCCGCGCTTCGTCGACAGCCAACTCGAGCACTTTTTTCGTGCCAGGCGACAAATCCAGTTGGGCAACGCCGCCGCGATATTCCGATGTAGACAGGCGCGAGACCAATTCTTCAACGCGCCGCAGGTCCAGACCCAAGTCGCGCAATACCCGACCAGCCACGCCGCCTTCTTCGCGCATCAAGCCCAGCAGCAGGTGCTCGGTGCCGATCTGATGATGCCGCAGGCGCTCGGCCTCTTCCTGCGCCAAACTCAATACGCGCCGCGCCCGCTGTGTAAAGCGTTCCATTTTGTTTGGCACGGTCTATCCCTCCATCATCAGCCAGCCAACGCGTGCAACGGCATGAAACCTAATTGAATCCAGTATAGCAGCAACTCAAGGTTCGCGGGCAGCTTGCGCATCGGCAAGACGAACCAGCGCACTAAAGCATAGCCGATGCCAAGCCGACTTTCAACCGACAATACCTATGAGCTGCGTAAGAGGCGCGCGCGTCAAGCCCAGGCACAGAAGTTTATCCAATGAATTTATGCAACAATCTAATGGAATGGCATAGGGGCAACACTGGCGTCGCCCACATGATTCTCGGTCGAGAATTGGGTGATTCAAATATCGCCCCTACGGTTGCAAATGAGGGACGGGGCTGCAGTGAGGGGTACGGGAGCTTGTCCGGCCCGTCAAGTCAGTCGGCGCTGACCTCGGCAACTTCTTCGCTGACCTCGGCAGTGTCTTCCTCGGCCGGCAGGGTAACCGACTCCTGGATCGCCATCTCCCAATCCAGGTCCAGGTATTCTGTAGAATTGACCGACTTCAGACTCAGCCCCAGGCGGCGCTCTTTGATATCGATTTTGATGACGCGCAGCACTAATTCTTGACCGCGTCTGACCACATCGCGCGG
Organism: Anaerolineae bacterium; assembly: GCA_022823945.1. Taxonomy (GTDB): domain Bacteria; phylum Chloroflexota; class Anaerolineae; order Aggregatilineales; family Phototrophicaceae; genus UBA6055. Next base: position 82,187 of record JAJEBK010000053.1, read on the forward strand.
GTGTTCGACTCGCGCTGCCGAAAGCTCGGAGATATGGATCAAACCTTCGACCGCTTCATAATCGTTGAGACGGGCAAATGCGCCGAACTGAGTCAGCTTGGTCACTGTCGCGCGAGCCAGTTGCCCGCGCCGCAACGATGTGGCGATCTCGTCCCAGGGGTCGCCCAGCACGCGCCGGCGGCTCAGCCCGATACGGTTCGCTTCAGGATTGACACTGATGACTTCGACTTCGATTTCTTCGCCTAGGCTCAGCACCTGCCGCGGGTGGGTCACATGTCCCCATGCCAACTCGGACACATGCACCAAGCCTTCGCCACCGCCGATATCGACGAATGCGCCGAAATTCTCCAGGCTGACCACCTTGCCCTTGCGAATCTCGCCCACCGTCAGCTCGGCGATCAGCGACTCTTTGCGTTTGACGCGGACTTCGCGGGTGGCGGCTCGCTCGGACAAAATCAGCCGATTGCGGTGGCGGTCGACTTCCATGACCTTGACGCCGATGGGCTGGTTGACCATCGGGCTATAGCGCTCTTCGGGCGTGTTGCCGCTGATTTGGCGCGCGCGACTCTCGGACAACTGGCTCTGTGGCACGAAGCCGCGCAGCCGCCCAAAACGCACGATAAGCCCGCCTTTGTTGTAGCCGCCGATCAGCGCTTCGTAGACCGCCTTGGATTTGGCGAGCTTTTCCGCATGACGCCAGTCCATCTCTTCCATGGCATGATTGATAGACAGCACCATTTTGCCGCGGTGATTGCGAGGATTGACCACATAGACATCGACTTGTGCGCCGACCACCAGCGACTCTAGCATGCGTTTGGTCATCAGCTCCAGTTCGCGTCCGGGCACGACGCCGATATCGCCTTCGCCCAGATCGACCAGTACGGCTGTCGGCGAAGTCTCGCAGATTGCGCCCTGATACACCTGGCCCCGCTGGTACTTTGGCTGCGCTTTGGCTGGCTCTGGCGCGGGCTGGGTGTTGGCGGCAGCCGATTCGCTGGCCTCGTCCGTTTCGACAGGCTCTTCAGCTTCAGTCTTGTTGGCAGTTTCTGCCGAAGTGTCTGCGCTGTCCAAATCTGCCACAGCTTCAGTCGCTTCCTGCACTTCCTGGCTGGGCTTTTCGACTGGCGCTCCGGCGCTGGCTTCTGCAGGCGCAGTTGTCTCGACAGGTGGCAACTCGACAGGCGCAGGGGCTTCGATAGTCGCTTCGCGCGTGTCGTGTTCTTGGTCACTCATGGCAATTTCCGTATTTGCTAAGATGTTGGACGCTGATTATAGCGATTGCGCTGGCATAGTCAAAGGACAATTCGCGCAGCCTGCAGCGGATCTCTCGGTCATCCCGACAGGTCAGTGAGGCAAAGCGCGCGCGGATTTTGCAATAGGCAGAAGATGTTGTAAAGGCAGAGGCAATTCCTCAAGCCCGCGGTGGCGCTGGATAGGCGTCGATTTCGTCATCGTCTTCGGTGCGCGACAAAAAGTCGGCGAAGTCTTCTTCTTCGTAGCTCGCCTGATAATAGTCGCCCTGCGGATAATTCTCCGCGTAGTATTCGTCTGTGCCGCTATCGGCTGCTTCGCCAAAATCGCTGGATTGGTCGGCATGGCGGGTGAAAGACAACGCGCCCTCGCTCGCGTCTATGACGACCAGGTCGCCAGCGCGGAAGTCGCCTTTCAGCAAGTGGATGCTCAGCGGATTTTCGATATGTCGCTGGACAGCGCGGCGCAAGGGCCTCGCGCCAAATAGCGGGTCATAGCCCTGCCGGGCCAGCCAGTTGCGCGCCGACTCGGTCAGATGGATAGCCAGGCTAGATTCGTCCATGCGCGCCGCCAGCTCGCGCAGCTGCAAGTCGACCATTTGCTCGACTGCTTCCAGCGTGAGCGGCTCGAAGATGATGACTTCGTCGATGCGGTTGAGGAATTCGGGGCGGAAAGTATCGCGCATAGCCCGCTCGATCTGCTGATGATCGGCGACGGCGTCATCATCCTGCGGCAAGAAACCCAGCGCGCCGCCTTGCCTGGCAAACTCGGTGCCCAGGTTGCTGGTCATAATCAGGACTGTATTGCGGAAGTCGACGATATGCCCTTGCCCATCGGTCATGCGCCCATCTTCCAGCACTTGCAGCAGCGCGCTCCACACATCGGGATGGGCTTTTTCGATTTCGTCAAAGAGGATGACCCGGTACGGTCGGCGGCGGACAGCTTCGGTCAATTGTCCGCCAGCTTCATAGCCTACATAACCCGGTGGCGCGCCAAACAGGCGGCTGACGGTATGCTTTTCGCGGTATTCGCTCATATCGACGCGCACCAGATTGTCTTCGTCGTCGAACATGAACTCTGCCAGCGCCTTCGCCAATTCGGTTTTGCCGACGCCGCTGGAGCCGAGGAAGATGAAGGAGCCTATAGGACGTTTGGGGTCTTTCAAGCCGCTGCGCGCCCGGCGGATGGCGTCCGAAAGCGCCACGATCGCCTTCTTTTGGCCGATGACCCGCCCACTGATGACTTCTTCCATGCGCAGCAGCTTTTCCGATTCAGTTTCCAGCATGTTCTGCACAGGGATGCCCGTCCACTGCTCGACCACCTGGGCGACATTGTCGGCGGTGACCAGTTCGTCCAGGGTGTTTTCTTGACGCCAGGTGTGGTGGGCGAGCTCGTATTGTTCTTCCAACTGGATGCGCTGCATTTTGCAATCGGCGGCGCGCTCGTAATCTCGCGACAAACCGGCTGCCTGCTCTTCCATTGCCAGTTGTTCGATGGTCCCGCGCATCTCTTTGAGGTAGGACGGCATGGAAAAGAGGGCGACGCGCAGCTTGGCGGCGGCTTCGTCCAACAGGTCGATGGCTTTGTCGGGCAGTTTGCGCTCGGTCAAATAGCGGGCGGACAAGCGGGCTGAAGCTTCGATGGCGTCATCGGCGATATTGACATTGTGATGCGCCTCGTAGCGGTCGCGCAAGCCATAGAGCATGTCGATGGTGTCGTCGATATTCGGCTCTTCCACAAAGATGGGCGCGAATCGGCGATCAAGCGCGCTGTCTTTTTCTATATGCTGGCGATATTCGTCCATGGTTGTCGCGCCGACGGTCTGCAGCTCGCCGCGGGCCAAAGCCGGCTTCATCATATTGCCCGCATCCATTGCGCCGCTGGCCGCGCCCGCGCCAACCACCTGATGCAACTCGTCAATGAAGAGGATGATCTCGCCTTCAGAGCGCTGGATCTCTTCGATTGTGCTCTTCAACCGTTCTTCAAATTCGCCACGGAAGCGGCTGCCCGCCAGCATGGCGCTGAGGTCGAGGCTGAGCACGCGTTTGCCCAGCAGCAGGTCGGGCACATCATTGCTGGCGATCTTTTGCGCCAAGCCCTCGACGATAGCGGTCTTGCCGACGCCTGCTTGGCCGATCAGCACCGGGTTGTTTTTTGTGCGCCGGCTGAGCACCTGGATGACACGCAGAATCTCGGCATCGCGCCCGATGACAGGATCGAGCTTGCCTTCGTGCGCCAGACGGGTCAGGTCTGTGCTGTATTTTTCCAGTGTGCGATAGCGGCTTTCGGCTTGCGGATCGGTGACGCGCTGTCCGCCACGGATGTCTTTGACGGCATCGGCGACCCGCTCGCGGGTGATGTTGTATTCGGCAAAAGTCCTGGAGACGGCAGTGTTGCGCTCGCCAAGCAGGGCGAGAAAGATGTGCTCGGTGCTGATGTACTGGTCGCGCAGGCGGTTGGCTTCTTCGTTGGCGCGGTCGATGACACTTTTCAGGCGCGGTGTGATAAATACCTGGTTGGCACCTTGCCCATAAATGGTGGCGGTGCGCGGGCTTTGCCGCAATATGTCGTCCACGCGCGAACGAAGCCCGCTGGCATCAATGCTCAACTGCTCGAGGATATGGGGCACCAGGCCGTCGGTCTGTTCCAGCAGGGCGAGCAATATGTGCTCGGTATCGACCTGGGAATGACTGTAACGGTGCAAGATTTCATAGGCGCGGGCGGCGGCATCCTGGGCGCGTTCGGTAAAGCGGTCGAATCGGATCATGGGAGGTCCTCTATCGGCGAGCTGACAGGCGCGCTGCGAACGCCTATTTTACTATCAGGCGAGAATCGCGCCTAGCCTGTGCGGCGTATGATAGGGGCAGAGTGTAAGAGAATTGTTGGACTTGCCGACAATGTGGGCTAACGCAGCCAGCAAAAGCAAATGGCTTATCGAGTCAAGCCGTGCGCCCTGGTGCTGTCAGTCCGATACACAGGGCGATTGCTGACAACACTTCTTGCAACAAGTTATCCGAAGTGACTTCTCCGCGTTTTCTGACGAAGCGATCAGTGGACACGGACTTCAATTGAAAAGTATCGGCAAAGGAATCGTGGTCGAGGCCATTGGTCGCATTTGCGCGGATACCGACCATCCAGAAATGTCTCAAGAATTGTGGATTGCCTGATGTAATCGGGACAACCAATCGCAACCTCAAACGCCCAGCATTGCGAACATTTATCACTAGGGCAGGATGAAGCCTCCGGATTTCATCGCCGCGCGTACGGTCGAAATTCACATCCCAAATCTCTCTTCGTCTTGGATCAATGACCGCCATGGCTAGAATTCTTCCTCGCCATAGGCTTCAAATATATTGAACTCGACATCTTTCGCCCACTCAAACATTTGTGCGCCCCATTTGTCGCGTTCTGCTTCGTCCATTCTGAGCAGTTCGGTGGCGCTGGGGTACTTACCTCTTGTCATCAATTCGTCCAGTTGCTCGACAGGTTCCAAATCCAAGATCGCGAGCCGATCTGGCTCAATCAATCGCTCGGCCAAAGCTCGATGCGCCATTTGCTTCAGTAAAAGCGTCTCTTCGTCGCCCAGGTACTCGCCCGGTTCGTCCTTTCGCCATCCGCGCTTGGATAGTTCTATGAATTGATTCTTGTAAGTGTGGTCGTTGATTATGTTCAGGTCTCTGGCGCGCCCCAGCCATGCCGCCATGCTCATGCCGTACTTGCGCTTTAGAGTCTTGAGTTCGCGCCAACTGAGTTCAGGTCGATTGTTGCCCAGCTCACGCAGGGCATGTTCCTCTGGAACCAGGAAAGCCGCCGCAAAGCGATGTGCGAGCTTTTCTTCGTCCTCGACTGCATTCGATGTGTCCATGACGAGATGACCAATTTCGTGGGCGAGAGTAAAGCGAATGCGGTCGGTGCTTTTGTTTTGATTTATCACGGTAACTGGGTATTCGCCGCACCAGCCAGACAAGCCATCAAATTCGCCACTCTCGTCATCCCAGCCGATCACAATCATGCCTTTGTCTTCAGCCGTCTGCACCAGATTGTCCAGAGGACGATCACCCACTTTCCATGCCTTTCGCAAGTGATTGGCTCGTTCTTCGGCTTCTTCAAAGCGGCGTACAGGCACCGGTTCTGGCAGTGCAGCCGACGCATTAGGATACAAAAGGGAATGCAATTCGACCTGCAATTCCGCCAGATCTGCGGCATAAGCTTTAAGCGATTCTTGCTTTGTTTTGCCAAATCTGCTCTGACGCCGAAATGCTGACCACCGCACTTCGATTTCGGGATGATGAAAAAGGTAAGAACCTGGCACATCAAGCACACCGCTTGCCAGCAACATGAAGCGCGCAGACGGAAAACTCTTGCCCGTTTCGTACTTCGAAATAGCCTGCTTCGTGATACTAAATCCAACTTCCTTGACGGCATCTGCCAACTGCTGCTGTGTCATGCCCGCCAACATACGCGCTTGCTTGAGCCTCGCCCCAATCATTTGCCACCCCCTTGTCCTGTTGACAAGTTTACTATATTCTCGCAAAAAGTCAACAATTATTGTCTTAGAATCCCCGCATACACGCGCTCCATATCTGCTGCTACACACGCCCAGCTGTACTTCTCCCGCGCCAGCAGCCGGGCATCCGCGCCCATCTCTTGCCGCAGCGACTCGTCATGCAGCAGGCGCCGCAGCGCCGCAGCGAACGCATCGACAGTCGCTTTTGCGACAAACCCCGCCCCTGCTTCCGCGACCTCGTTCATGTTGCAGCCCGGCGAAAGCACGACTGGCAAGCCCGCGGCCAGCGCCTCAAGCACGGCGATCGACTGGCCTTCGCCGACAGCCGGCAGGGCAAAGACATCGGCCGCGCTCAGTGCGCCCAGCCGTTGCGAGCCATCCAGGTAGCCCGCGAAGACGATTCGATTATCTCCCGCCGCCATGTTGCGCAGCGTCCGCAGCATGCCTTCGTCCGGTCCCACGATCAGCAAGCGGCTATCCGCGACATCCGCCGCCAAAAAAGCCCGCAGCAGCACATCGACGCCTTTGCGCGCCTGCAAACGTCCCATGTACAAGACTGTCGGCGCTGCCCCCAAGCCAAAGCGAACGCGAAAATCGGTCGCAGCGGGCAACGTTTCGAATTCGCGCAGGTTCACGCCATTGGGAATCACGTTGGTCGCAGGCTGACGGGCTGATGCCAGCGTCGCCCAGAGCTGCTCTGCTTCGACAAGTTCGGTTTTTGTCAGGGCGATGATGTGGTCTATGCGAGAAAGCAGCTGCCGGCTCAACAGCCGATCCCACCCCGCTTTGAGCCAACTTCGCCCGGTGCCGAGATTGAGTGTGCCATGTGGCGAAAGCGCAATCGGCACTTGCATAGCTGCTGCAAGGGGCGCCACCAGCAGATTCTCCGCCGTGCGCAGCTCGTGAAGGTGCAGCACATCGACATCGGGCAAGATGGTTTTGGCCGCCCTGCGCAGGTCCCGCGGCGTCGACAGATTCAGCCCGCCGCGCAGCCAGACCGAAGCATTGCGACAGCGCACAATGCGGATGTCGCTGTGAGTCTCATCCAGGGGACCGGCATAACGTTGCCGCTGGTCGAATGCGTCTGTCGTCAGAATGGTGATACGATGTCCGCGAGCCGCCAGCGCCCCGGCCAGCCCCTCTACCGCGCGTACGACGCCGCCAAAGGCATAGGCTGGCGCATAATAGGGCGTCAGCTGCAAGATGTGCATGCGCGGCTCACCAGCTCATTTTCGTATCGCGCTTCCAGATGCGCCCCAACTGCGAGCCGCCAGGCAGCGCCGCTAGCAGCCGATAGAGCAGGTCCCAGTCGTCGGCGCCCAGCACGCGCATTGCCAAAATGCCCCCCACATAGACGCAAAGCCCGCCCAGAACAGGCAGCGCGATGAATGCTTCGCGCAGCGCCAGCATCGCCAGAGCGGTCGGCAGACAGATCAGCAGCAGACGCGCAGACACCCCAGCCAATGCCAGCGCTCGCCAGCCCAGCGCGCGGAAGCTCGCCAGCAGCAGCGCCACGATCAACAGTTCGCCGATGATGGACGCGACCACTGCGCCTCGCGCATCGCCCCAACTGAAGAGCAGCAGCAGGCTCAGCGCGACATTCAATGCCAGGCCGCAAGCGCGAATCGCCAGCAGAAGCCGCTGCCGATTTTGGATGAGCAGCGCCTTGCTAAAGACATTGCCGAACATGGTGATGGCGGTGAACCAGATCAGCAAGCGCAGGATATCTGCCGATGCCGCATAAGCCTCGCCCAGCAGCGGCAGGATGATCGCCTCGGCCAAGATGCTGATGCCCAGGGCCAGCGGCAGCCCAACCAGCAGCATGTACAGCGCCAGTTTTTCGATCAAGAAACCGAAGATGGGATTGCGTCCCTGTTCATGATAGCGCGAAAGTAACGGATAGGCCGCCACCAGCACCGAACTGCTGATCAACTCGATCACGCCATAATTGATCACGAAAGCGACAACCAGGTAGCCTGTGATGCGCTCGCCCAAGATGCCGGTCGTCAAGAGCTTGTCGGCATGTTGATAAGCCAGCGTAAGCAGCGATGACAGTGCCAGCGGCGCGCTGTTGACCAGCAGCCGGCGGGCAAGGTCGCGATCCAGGGGAAAATGTGGTTTGATGCCGGCGCGAAAGTTCAGGCTAACCAGCGCCAGCGAGCGCAGGATGCCCGAGACAAGCGCTGCTGCATATACGCCCAGCAATCCCCAGCCCAGCGTCAAAGCCAGCAGCGCCATGCCGATGCGCAGGAAGATATGCACGATCTCGACTGCCGAGGTCAACACCATGCGCTCGCGCGAGAGCAAGAGATCGTAGGCCATGTTTCCGAAGATGTCGACGAAGAGGTTGCAGCCGGCCAGCGCCGCAAATGCCCGCAGAGACTCGCTGTAGCCCAGCGACAGGCTGTTCATGCCCACATAAGCCAGCAGCGCCAGCAAAGTCTGCGAGAACAGCATGGCTGTCCAGTACTTGCCGGCTTTTTCTGGCGCGCGAGCTACATCGCGGATGACGATCAATCCCATGCTGAAGCTGGCGAGCGCAGCCGCATTTGCCATCAGCCCGCCGATTGTGCCATAGATGCCATATTCGCCTGGTCCCAGCCACAGCGAGAGCACCAATTGCCAACCAAAGAGCGCGCCTTTGCTGATAACGCTGGCGATCATCAAGGCGCTGATGTTGCGGGCAGCGCGCCGGGCATCGCCTCCGCTCATGGATGTCGCTCCAGTCGCTCGCGTTGTGTTGGATGCCATTTGCCTTGCCAAAACCTCACCCAGCGGGCAGGATTATGCCTGTGCGAGCGACGGAACTGAGCCCATGATCGACAGCATGGAATCGGCTATACACTACATTTTTCAGACGCGCCGCCGCCTGGACAAAACCCCGCGCGGACTCGATGAGTATACACGCGATACCGCGCCCACGCGCAGACTGCTGGCACGGGCGGGCTTGCCGGCGCAGCAACGCGAAACCATCGTCATCACCGGCAGCCGTGGCAAAGGCAGCGTGTCCGCCATCATCGCCAAGCTGTTGAGCGCCATGGGTCGCCGCGCCGGCACGATCACCAGCCCGCACCTTGTGCATTGGAACGAACGCATCCGTGTGGCTGGACGGATGATCCCCAGCCAGGATTTTCTGCGCATCCTGCGCGGGCTGCAGCCACATATCGACGCCGAAATCGCTGGGCTGGAGGACAACCAGTATCTCAGCCCGCAAGGCATCTTCCTGGCGATTGCGCTGCGCTATTTTGACGAGAAACGCGCCGATGTGGCTGTGCTGGAAGTGGGTCGCGGCGGTCGCTTCGACGATATCGCCACCGTGCCGAATCAGTTGGCGCTCTTCACGCCCATCTTGCTGGAGCACACGGCGCTGCTGGGCGAGAACCTGGCACGAATCGCCTGGCACAAGGCCGGCATCATCAATCCGGGCGGCGATGCCATCAGCCTGCCGCAAGCTGCCGAAGCCGCCGCGCAGCTATCCAAAGAAGCCGCGCAGCAAGGTGCCCGCCTGGCTGTGTTGCGCGAGGACGAACTGGCTGAGTTCGTGAGTCGCCGAGCCAATGGGCAAGTCATCCGCCTGCCCGCGTATGGCGAGCTCTATCTGCCTTTGCTGGGGCGGTACCAACTGGCGAACGCCACCCTGGCCATCCGCGCTGCCGAACATTTTGGGCTCGATGAAACAGCGCTGCGGACGGGACTTTCGGCGGTGCAGTGGCAGGGACGCGCGCAGCAGTTGGAAGAGTCGCCGCGCATCGTGATAGACGGAGCAATCTCGCCGATTTCCGCGCGGTCGTTTGTGGAGAGTCTGGGCGAATTGTCTGCGCCAGTCGTTTCCATCGTTGGCGTCCCGCGCGACCGTGATTACAGCGGCGTGTACAGGGTGATGGCGGCTGTCAGCGACGCGCTGATCATCACCGAGACCGACATCAACCCCAGCACGCGCTTCCCCGCCCGGCCGGATGCGCTGCGAGAAGCGCGCCATGCCTGTGATGATGTTCGGTATGCAGCGAACCTGCCGGCCGCCTTTGCCTTGGCGCGTAGCATGACCGGCGGAAGCGGCACGATCTTGCTGGCTGGCTCCTTGATGCTTATCGGCGAGTGCATGCTGCTGTGGGATATTGATACGACGGCGATTTGAACGCCCGGGCAAAAGCATTAAAGCGAAATCCATACTGACGGCGACCAAAAAAACAAATTCTTGCCACAGAGGCACTGAGACACAGAGAAAAGCGTTCAATTCAACTTTGAGTGGCTGACAGCTCGCCCTCTTTACAACCAGGATTCCACATTGATCTACCTTACCAAACTCTGTGCCTCTGTGCCTCTGTGGCAAATGAACAATCTGATGCGATTGCCCCGATAGGAACGCGCGCGCCAATTGACAATCGCGCGACATGTCTGTAGCCTCTATGCCAGCGACAAAGGCAGAAAGGGCGGGGCGCATGAAACATCCCAAGCAAACGCAGGAAAGCATGGCGGCGCGCATCATGCGCTTTGATGAGCTGAAGCGCAAGGGCATTCCCATCATGTTCATCGACAGTATGCTGCCGGGACACATGCGCATGAATTATGCTGTGATTGGCGATACTGCCGCCGAAAACCCCGACTACAGCATCCAGCGCGCCATCACCGAGCCGCATCGTTATCAGATTGGCATGGCCTGGGCGCCGCCGGGCTGCGGTCCTGCCTGGCACACGCACGATTATGTCGAATCATTCTTTATCCTGACCGGTCCCTGGACATTCTATTGGGGCAACGAAGACGATCCCGACAAGGTCGAAGGCGAATTTGTGCTCAACGAATGGGACATGATTTCTCTGCCGCCGGGCATGTACCGCAGCTTTGAATACAGCGGCGAGGCGATTGGCTGGTTCTTCGCCGTGCTGGAATCGCACCAGGTCTACGAGGGCAAAGATCCTTACTGGTCGCCCCAGGTCGAAGCGGCGGCTCGCGACAATGGCTATGAAGCCGATGCGAGTGGCAAAATGCTGCACCCGCCCGATTATCAAGCGCAAAAGCAGCGGCAGAATGACTTTCTGCTTCAGACATTCCGAGAGCGAATCGGCATCAATCTGCGCGATTATCGTCCGCCACGCCAACCGGGAGGCCGCGCATGAAGACCAGCGCCGAACGCATTTTGACCACCCATGTCGGCAGCATGCCGCGTCCGCAATCGGTGGTCGACCAGCTATTTGCCCAAGACCAGAGGCGGGCTTATGACCCTGACGATTTCGACCGTGTGATGCGAGCGGCTGTGCGCGAAGTGGCTGCCAAACAAGTCGCCGCTGGCGTCGACATCATCAGCGATGGCGAGATGAGCAAGATCAGCTACGCAACCTACATCCGCCACCGTTTCACCGGCTTCGAGATAGACGAAGTGCCGCGCGCCACGCCCAAAGACCTGGACGACTTCCCCGCCTACAAGCAGCGATTGGCTGACGCAGGCGGTACACCCAAATACCATCGTCCCGTCGTTCGCGATGCCATCGCCATCAAAGACCTGCAGCCGCTGGAAAAAGACATCGCCAACTTGCTGGCGGCGCGTGATGAGACCGATGCCCACGAAGCCTTTATGAATGCTGCTTCGCCCGGCGTCATCGCTGTCTTCCAGCCCAACGAATATTATGCCGATGACGAGCAATACCTGGGCGCGCTGGCTGATGTGATGAAAGTCGAATACGAGAAGATCACAGCCGCCGGTTTGATCTTGCAAGTCGATTGCCCAGACCTGGCGATGGGACGGCATATACGCTTCCGCGATGTCGATACCGACAATTTCAAACGCGCCGCCCAGGCACAGGTCGAGGCGCTGAATTATGCGCTGGAAAATGTGCCCGCCGAGCAAGCGCGCCTGCACCTGTGCTGGGGAAATTACGAAGGTCCTCATCATCATGACATTGACCTGGCGGAGATCATCGACATTGTGTTGAGCGCCAAGCCGCAAGCCATCCAGTTCGAAGGTGCCAACCCGCGGCATCAGCACGAATGGGCGGTCTGGGCGCAGGCGGATATCCCCGACGACAAGATACTCATCCCTGGCTGCCTCGATACCACCACCAATTTCATCGAGCATCCCGAGTTGGTGGCGCAGCGCATCAAGCAGTACAGCGCGATTGTCGGGCGCGAGCGCGTCATCGCTGGCACAGATTGCGGCTTTGGCACATTCGCCGGTTTTGGCGCGGTGCATCCCGATATCGCCTATGCCAAGCTGGGCTCGCTGGCGGAAGGAGCGCGCATCGCCAGCCAACGTCTTTGGGCATAGCGCCGGGTAACCCCCTATCGGGATACTAAGGACAGGACACGTTTGCTGGAACTGAAAACTAATGCGAAGAGCGCCAAAAATCACCCCCCTCAATTCCCCCCGACAGGTCAGGGGGAGGCAAATCACGCGCGGATTCTGCCGTCATGTCGTAGGGGCGACTTTCCAAGTCGTCCGCATGAAAACCTGGCTGAATGTGTTATAAGGAAGAATAGAGATGGCAATCCAATATATCAAACGCGGAAAAACGACCGAACAGAAAGCCGATGCCGACGCCGCCGTCCAGGAAGTTGTGCGTGGCATCCTCGCTGATATCAGCGCGCGCAAAGACATGGCGGTGCGCGAACTATCGCAGAAGTTCGACAACTGGAATCCCGCCGATTTTAAATTGTCGGACGAGCAGATCCAACAAATCATCTCGACTTTGCCGACGCAAGCTATAGACGACATCAAGTTCGCCCAGGCGCAGGTACGCAATTTCGCCCAGGCACAGCGCGCCGCTTTGCAAGATATCGAGGTGGAAACATTGCCGGGCGTTGTGCTCGGGCACAAGAATATCCCCGTCAATCGCGTTGGCTGTTATGTGCCGGGCGGTCGCTATCCCATGATCGCCTCGGCGCACATGAGCGTGGTGACGGCGCGGGCGGCCGGCGTCAAGCAGATCATCGCCTGCACGCCACCGATCAAGGGGCAGGTCCCCGCCGGCACCATCGCAGCCATGCACTTTGGCGGTGCCGATGAAATCCATATCCTGGGCGGTGTACAAGCCTTGGCCGCTCTGGCTTATGGCGCAGTGGGCATCGAGCCGGTCGATATGATCGTGGGACCTGGCAATGCCTATGTCGCAGAAGCCAAGCGCCAGCTATTTGGGCTGGTGGGCATCGACCTGCTGGCGGGACCCACCGAGACGCTGCTGGTTGCCGATGACAGCGCCGATGTCGAAATGTGCGCGACCGACCTGCTGGGGCAAGCCGAACATGGACCCACCTCGCCGGCTGTCCTGGTGACGACCAGCCGCGACCTGGCGCAGAGCATTGGGGCCGAGATCGGCGCGCAACTGGAAAAATTGCCCACCGCCGACCTGGCTGGCGTGGCCTGGCGCGATTACGGCGAAGTTATCCTCTGCGACAGCGATGCCGAGATGCTGGAAGTCGCGGACGACATCGCCAGCGAGCATGTGCAAATCCTGACGCGCGATCCCGATTACTTCCTGCAGAACATGAGCAATTATGGCGCGCTCTTTCTGGGCGCAGAAACCAATGTCGCTTATGGCGACAAGGTGATCGGCACGAACCACACTTTGCCGACCAAAAAAGCGGCGCGTTATACCGGCGGGCTGTGGGTGGGCAAGTTTATCAAGACCGTCACCTACCAGCGAGTCACCGAAGCCGCCAGCCTGCTGCTCGGCGAATATGGCAGCCGCCTTTGCGACCTGGAAGGCTTCATGGGGCACAAGGAACAATGCGACTTGCGCCTGCGGAGGTATGGGCGCGCCTAGTCCGCGGGTGATTCTGCATCGTCCGCCGGCGCTAGATCAATCACGATCGTGCCAGCCATTTTGTCGTGCCAGGCTTGCTGGTCGTCATCCAGCCATGCCCAGATGAATCCCAGCAAAAATAGCTGGCTGACGGTATAGCCAAAACCATTGCGCAGCAGGGCATCCAGGAAGCCGATGCGCTTGCCATTTTGTTTCACCACGCGCAGCTTGAAGAGCACTTTGCCCGGCGTCTGACCATTCAGGATGGTCATGAAAGCCGTCTGGTAGAGGGCGCTAATCACCAGATTGTGCAGGATCGTGGCTTGCTGAAAATGGCGAAAAGCCGCTGCTGTTATCTCTTCATCGGCGCTGTACATGGCAGCTTGCAGCGGCGCGAAACTATCGTTGGCCAGCAACACGAGCATGGTCATGGCAGAGACGATAGCCGCATCGAGCAGCAGGGCGGTGAAACGTCTGGTCAAACCCGCCAGCCGGGGTGTCGGCTCTTTGGTCTCGGCCTGTGCGGGGCTTGTATCGCCAGGCGGCTGCATATCGCGCAATTCTTCGTTTGCCCGCGCATGTTCGGGGTCGAGCTCCAGTGCCTTTTGCAAGTATTCGACGCGTTGCCCATGATTGCGAGCAGCCAGCGAAGCCAGGTAATAGGCAGCTGCGCTGGGCTTTTCCGCCAGTTCTTCGGCTGCCAGGGCGCGCGCTTCGTCCATGCGAAATTCGTCAAGCGCCCGCTGGATCGCCGCCAGTTTGTCCGCCATGCCTTGCCTTTGCCTGCGCCGACGCCAGCCAATCATAACGTAATTCACTGCGGCTGTGGTACGATATTGGCGCAATCGTAAGGGCGGAAAAAAGCGGTCCATGGACGAGCTTCGACAGAGAATCGGCAGCAGCAAAGCCGGCCGGCGCTTCATTGCCCAGATGCGCTTCTATAACGACGGCGACTTTCGGCGGCTGCGTGGCTTCATGCGCAGCGGCTATTACGACCTGGCGCTGCAGCAAAACCCGGTCGAACGCCGACTGCTCGACTTGAAAGTGGCGCGGAGATTGCACGGGCGTCTGAAGGTCGCAGAAATCGAGGCAGCGGAAGATTATGCCATTCAACTCGTCATGCTTGGCGAAAGCGGACTGCGCCTGCGCCTGCGCCTGTGCGTAACCGAAAGCTACCCGCATCTGGTGACCGAATATTCGCTGCAGCCACTGACGGAGCGCGTCGATGACCGTTGACACAGCCGCTGATTTGTTGCCACGCCTGCGCATCAACCCGGCGTTGGCCACGCGCATTCTGACAGGGTTCATCCGCGACAGCATCACCAAGGCCGGCATGCAGCGCGCGGTCATTGGCTTGTCGGGCGGCATCGACTCGGCGGTATCAGCCTACCTGGCGGCACAGGCGCTGGGCGCGGACAAGGTGCTGGCGGTGCGTATGCCCTACAAAACCTCGTCCGCCGACAGCCTGGCGCATGCCGAAGCCGTCATCGAAGACCTGGGCACTCCCCACTTGACCCTGCCCATCAGCGAAATGGCCGACCCGTTTATCGAGCGCTTCCCTGATATGAGCCGGCTGCGCCGCGGCAACATCATGGCGCGCTTGCGCATGATCACGCTTTATGACCAATCTATGGACTGGGGCGGGCTGGTCATGGGCACGAGCAACAAAACCGAATTCTTGCTGGGTTACAGCACCATCTACGGCGACAGTGGCGTGGCTCTGCACCCGATTGCCGACCTCTACAAAGCGCAGGTGCGGCAACTGGCGGGTCACCTGGGTGTGCCCCGCGCCATCATCGACAAGCCGCCCTCTGCTGACCTGTGGGTGGGGCAGACCGACGAAGACGAACTGGGTTTTAGCTATGATCAGGCGGATGCCGTCTTATTCCTGCTGGTCGATGAGCGCTACACGGTGGACGAAGTTGCTGCCGAGGGCTTCTCGCGTGACTTTGTGGAGCAAATCTGGGAGCGCGTCAAAGCCAATCACTACAAGCGCACCATGCCCAACATCGCCAAGCTGAGCAAGCGCAGCATCGGGCACGACTTCCTCTACCTGCGTGATTATACAGGGCGCGCCGGACGCGTCTGAATGCCTACATCCCGTTGACGCGCGTCGGCTGAATCTTGTAGATGACGCGCTGTTCCTTGCCCTTGCCTTCGGGGTTAAAGGAATAATAGTCGTCGTTGCCAGCATACATGCCCGAAAGCTTGTTGATGTGCGCCAGCGCCGCATCGCTTTCGTCAAATTCGACCACTTCGCCACGGATCTCCGCCCAGTGGAAGGCATTCTGCGGGTCGATGACCAGCACGGTGACTTTGGGATTGGCGCGGATGTTGCGGTCTTTGCGGCGTCCAACCGCCGAGTTGATCCACACCTGGTCGCCCTCCAGGCTGGCCCAAACCGGCGTAACCTGGGGCTGTCCGTCGGGGTTGCTGGTGGCGAAGGCGACAATGAGCGGTCGTTCGAGCAGATCTTTGAGATTGTCTTGTATAACAGCCGACATGGGCAGTTTCTCCTTGGGCTGGGTTTAGGCTGCAGTGCGACGCATTCTAGCACGGCGAGGCAGCAAATGGGCGGCCTGTTCAGTGAGGAGCCTTTGTGCGCAGGACGCATTATGAAGTCGCCCGCCGCCCTGCATTTATGCGAGATCCAGCGACGCGGCACCGGCTGGCAGCTGGGTGAGCATGCGCAGCAGCAATGCCGCCACATCCGTCTGTAGACGCGACTTGTATTCACGCGCTGCTTCGCCTGGCAGTTGTCCATTGAGCGTAAAATTGAATTGCTCGGGGATGCGCGCGCCAGTCTGCCCCAAATCGGGCTCCCAGGCATCCAGCAGCTGCCAATCTTCGCCGCGATGTTGATAAAGCTCGAAGAGGATGCGCGCCTCGCCACTTTGGCTTTCAAAGCGGATTTCCAGGGCGATGGGCAGAGGCAGGTTCTGCTTTTCTATCGGCGACAGCGTGACGCGGCTGATGCGCTTTGCCAGCGCCTCGATCGCCTTGCGCCGGGTCGCTTCGTCCTGCGTCGGCGCGCGCTGCAGCAAACGATTCAGCTTTTCGATGACACCGCGCGGCATCAAGACTTCGGTGCGGCTGATGCGCCCATAGATGTCATATTGGATGCTGCGCATGGCTTTGACGCGCCAGTTGCCCATGACTTCCTTCTGCTTGCCCAGCAGGTGCTTGACGAGCACAAGCTGGTCTGGCGCAGTGGCTTCGCCCAGCAGGTTGTTCTGCGCGTGGTACTGCCAGCTCTGCCGCCTGCCCAGCGTGGAATTCATGTCGTACCAATTGTTGTGCGCATACGGCGGCTGCCAGGCATCAAACTTGGGTGGCTGGCGAAACAGCAAACGCAGCGCCAGGCTCAACAGCCACAGGCAAAATGCCAGCGCCGCCAGCAATGCCAGGAATGCCAACAAGGCTGTTCCATAGTCAAGTTGGCTGTCATTCACTGCAATGCTGTCGCCCAGGAAGACGACCTGCCAGCCCAGCAGCGGTATGGTCAGCGAAAAGGGACCTGTGGGCGCTGCGCTGCTGCCGGCGCAAACCCCGCTGCCAGCGATAGCTTCCGCTTTGTTGATGCGGAAGAGTTGTTCGTTGTCGCGCGCGATGCGGCTGCCCGCCAATTCGTATTCGTCGATGCCGGCGGTTATGCGGAAGAAGACATCTTCGCCGGGCAGGTTCGCCAAAGGCAGGCAAATGTCAAAGTCGCGCGTTTCGCCTTGTGCCAGCGGGGGCAACTCTTCAATATAGGAGCTCTGTCCGTTTTCGTGCTGGGTGATCACAATTTCAGTGGCGGCAGCCCCCGCAGCGCCACGATTGCCGACCTCAAAGCTGACAATGGCATGGGCCAAATCATCGCTGTAACTGACGCGCGGCGGCGTAATGGAATAATTGCGCGGTCCTGCCTGCCCAATAACGACGAAGCCAAAGAGCAACATGCCGAGCGCAAGAAGCCAGCGAATCATCTGCTCCAACCACTTGCTCCTGTGCCCGCGATTCAAGTTGCTATGCACCGTACAACGCCGCCACATCATCCTCTACTATACTCGCTGAACCCCGCCTTTCCAAACTTGGCGGGAGCCTCCTGGCCAACTCCCAGCAGCAGCTCGGCACATTTTTCACCGATCATGATGCAAGGCGCATTGGTGTTGGCGTTGACGATCGCGGGCATAATGGACGCGTCGGCCACGCGCAGCCCATCTACTCCATGCACCCGCAGCTGCGCGTCCACAACAGCCAGCGCATCGCTAGCGGGCCCCATCTTGCAGGTGCCGGTCGGATGAAAAATCGTATCTAGGTTGTCGCGGACGAATCGCCGCAGGTCCTTCTGGGATCGCCGTGATTCGCCAGGCAGGTATTCTCTGCCGCGCCAGCGATCAAATGCCTGCGCCGCCAAAATCTCGCGGGATATGTTGATGCCCGCCAGCAGCACTTGCATATCACGCTCGTCTGCCAGGTAGTTGGGGTCGATCAACGGTGGCGCAAATGGATCTGCCGAACGCAATCTCAAGCTGCCCGCGCTTTTTGTCGCGGCCACGCCCGGCGCCAGCATAAAACCATGCGCCTGCTGATCGGGCGGATAATCAATGCGCGGCAAGAAAATCAACTGGAGTTCAGGGATTTCCGCGGCCGAGTCTAGCTGGATGAAAGCGCCAGCCTCGCCCAGGTTGGATGTCCAGGCGCCACGCCGTTCTTTGTCATATCGTTCGCGCTCGGTTGGATCGTGCATGCGCGCCACAGAAACGGGCTCGCGGGAAAAGTGACTGACGAAGACCCGCGCGTGGTCTTGCAGATTTTTGCCCACACCCGGCAGATCCGCGACAACATCAATGCCCAGCCCTCGCAGTTCGTCCGCCGCGCCCAAGCCAGACAACATCAGAATCTGCGGCGAGTTGAGCGCGCCGGCGCAGACGATGACTTCCTGCTCGGCCCAGGCTGTGTGGTTGCGCCCGTCTTTGCGCCAGGCCGCGCCGATGCAACGGGTCCCGTCCATGAGCAGGCGGGTAACTTGCGCGAAGGGCAGGACGGTCAAATTATCGCGCGGGAGAGCGGGCTTCAAGAAAGCATCAGCCGCGCTGCAACGTTCGCCAGCCAGCTGGGTTAGCTGGTGCAGCCCAACGCCCGTCTGTTCGCCATCGTTGAAGTCGGGATTGTGCGCCAGGCCGGCTTGCTGCGCCGCTTCCACGAAAGCCAGCGACAATGGATTGGGGTCGACCGGGTCGCCGACATGCAGCGATCCAGCTACGCCGTGAAAAGCCGATTGTCCGCGCGCCTGATTCTGCGATTTGATGAACAACGGCAGCACATCGCGCCATGCCCAGCCAGGATTGCCCAGCCGCGCCCAGCCATCGTAATCGGCTTGGCTGCCGCGCTGGTAGATCATGGCGTTGGTCGTGCTGGAGCCGCCGTACACCTTGCCACGCGGCATTTGGATGCTGCGATTGTGGCAGTGCGCTTGCGGCGTGGTGACATAATTCCAGTCCAGCGGACCGCCACGCAGGTCGCGCCAGGCCAAAGGCACGCGGATAGCCGGGTGATCGCCTGGTCCGCCCGCTTCGAGCAGCAGCACGCGCAGCTCTGCCACTTCGCTCAGACGGCTGGCGACAACACAGCCTGCCGAGCCCGCGCCAATCACGATATAATCATAGGTCATGCGCACAACCCATCTTGTGCGAATAGCTTGCGCCATTGTACCGACTTGTACTCGCATAGGCTATGCGCCAGGAGGCTGCCATGAACACAGTAGCGCGAATCGACAGTTTCATCAGCGCTCTGTCTCAAGCGCAGTTGCAGCCCGACGCCTTCAATGAATATGCGCTTGGCAACCCCGACAACGCCATCCGCCGCGCCAATCTGAAGCTCTATCTGCGCGCCATGCAAATGCGAAAACCTGCGGCGCTGCTGCTGTTGGAAGCGCCCGGCTACCGTGGCTGCCGCTTGACTGGCGTGCCCGTCACCAGCCGCAGAATCTTGCTGGAAGGTAGCGAGGCGCTGGGCATGTTTGGGCGCGAGGCAGGCTTCCGTGATGTCGGCGATGTCGGTTTTGAGCGCGTCCATGGCGAACAGTCGGCAACCATTGTCTGGGGCACGTTGGCAGAGATGCGCGCGCTGCCGTTGATCTGGAATGCCTTCCCTTTTCATCCTCACAGGGCTGGAAATCCTCTCAGCAATCGCAAGCCACGCCAGGCGGAATTGGCGTTGGGTGCGGACTTTACCCGACAGCTGCTGGCGATGTGGGCATTCGAGCAAGTCATCGCGGTCGGCAATGTCGCGCATGAGTTGTTGTGCAAACAGGGAATCGCTTGTCACAAGCTGCGCCACCCGGCAAACGGCGGCAAGAAAGACTTTGTGGCGGGACTGCGCGCCCTGCTAGCTGTCGACTGATTGCGCTTCGGGCTCGGGCTGCGTTGTCTGCGCGCCGGCTTCTTCATAGACATCGGCGAAGTACAAATCATACGAACCGCGCTTGAGTCGCTGCAATTCTTTGCCCGCTTCTTGCCCGATATCCGAAAGCAGCGCGTCTTGCTGATCTTGCGTCGAATCAAAATAAAGCTCCAGGATGCGATAGACATCGGGCGCGCCCAGCGGACTGCCGGTGATGTGCACCACTTGTCGGCGCTGGATATGCGGCATGCGCTCGACCAAACCCAGAAAGTCTTGATACACATTTTCAAAAGCCTCGGCGTCTTCTGGATGTCGAAACACAAGGATGAATTTGACCATGCCGCGCTCGTTGGCTGTGTATTGCGATCAAGGTCATTTTCTACCACAAAGACAGTATGGACACAAAGGTTATAAAAGCTCATCGTCACAAAGGTGCTGAAACACAGAAGCAAGTCCAATAAAGTAATGCAACAATCTGAAGGAACAAGGAACGGCGTAGGGGCGACTCTTGAGTCGCCCAGATGGTCAACCGCGACATAGCGCTTTTTTTCGCATGACTTACTTTGTGAACCTTCTGTGGTTACAATCGTCCACAACAACCGATAATTCAAAGGCAGCCCATGCCCCAGCTTCATGAACTCGCGCGCCTGCCCGATCCAGCCGACAATTGCGCCATCGCCATTCGCGACCTGCCGGCGGGCACAGCTGTCGCGCACGCAGGCAGCCGATTCGCGCTGAGCCACACTGTCCTCGAGGGACATCGTTTTGCCATTCGTCCCATTTTGCGCGGCGCGGCATTGACTTCGTGGCGACAGCGCTTCGGCATCGCCACCGTCAACATCCAGCCCGGCGATTATGTCATCAACGCCGGCGTGCAACAGGAGTTGTCGCGGCGCAGCCTGGATTTCGCGCTGCCTGCCCAGCCGAACTTCGACAACTTGATCGCGCCCTACATCTTCGATGAAAGCAGCTTCACGCCTGCGCAGCCACTGTCGCTTCACAGCCAGCAGCGCACTTTCCCGGGCTATTTGCGGGGTGGCGGGCGCGGCACGGGCACGCGCAATATGCTCGTCGTGCTGGGCACCTCGTCGTTGACGGGCAGCTTTGCGCGGGCTGTGGCAACTCGGCTGGCGAGCATGACGGCCGACTACCGCAATGTCGATGGCATCGTGCCGGTGGCGCATACCGAGGGCGGACACAGCGATCCCAACAACCGCGATCTGTTGCTGCGCACGCTGGCCGGCTTCATGGTGCATCCCAATGTCGGCGCGGTTCTGGCCATCGACTATGGTAACGAAGCGATCACCAATGCCGCGCTGCGCGACTATATGCTGGCGAATGATTATCCTTTGGACCATGTGCGCCATCATTTCTATTCGCTGGGGCAGGGCTTTGAAGACAATGTCGCTTTCTGCCGCGATATGTTGCGCGACTGGCTGCCGCTGGTCGACCAGGCTCAACGCAGCCCACAGCCTCTCAGCGCGCTGAAGATCGCCTTGCAATGCGGCGGCTCGGATGCATTTTCTGGCATCAGTGGCAATCCGCTGGCGGCATGGGTGGCAAAAGAAGTCATCCGCTATGGCGGCGCTGCCAACCTGGCCGAGACGGACGAACTGATCGGCGCGGAGGCTTATGTGCTGGACAAGGTCGAGCGGCTGGAAACAGCGCGCGAATTCCTGCGCAAGATCGAGCGCTTCAAGGAATGGGTGGGCTGGCATGGACAGACGGCCGAAGGCAACCCCTCGGGCGGCAACAAATACCGTGGCCTCTACAATATCGCGCTGAAGTCGCTGGGCGCGGCTTCCAAACGCCATCCCGATGTTCCCCTGCACGCTGTCATCGACTACAGCCAACCCATGACCGACGGCGGATTTTATTTCATGGACAGCCCGGGCAACGATCTGGAAAGCGTGGCTGGGCAGGTCGCCAGCGGCTGCAACATGATCTTCTTTGTAACGGGCAATGGCTCGATAACCAACTTCCCATTCGTGCCGACCATCAAATTTGTGACGACCACAGCCCGCTTCCAACTGCTCAGCCGCGACATGGATGTCAACGCCGGCACCTACCTGGATGGCGAAGCGCTGGATGAGCTTGGCGCGCGCACCTTGGATTTGACAGTCGCAGTAGCCAGCGGGACACCGTCCGTCGGTGAACGAGCCGGGCATCATCAGGTGCAGATCTGGCGCGACTGGCAGCAGACTCGCCCCGCCAATGTCGCTATCCTGGAGCGCAAATCCTACAGCGGCCAGCCCATCGCCATCCCCCCCGTCGACAACCCGCCGCGCATCGAAATCCCCGTTTATGCGACCGAGCGCGGTTTGACCAGCGAGTTGGTGGGTATGATCTTGCCGACCAGCTTGTGCTCGGGGCAGATCGCGCGTATGACCGCCGAGAAGCTGAATGCGCTGGATATTGGGCGCGGCGCTGGCTTGTCGCATTTTGTTGCGCTGGTGCATACCGAAGGCTGTGGCGGCAGCGTCGTGCCCGAATACATCAATATGCAGCTGGGTTATTTGCAGCATCCAAAGCTGCGCCACACGCTGCTGCTGGAGCACGGCTGCGAAATCACGCATAACAGCTATTTTCGGAGCCTGCTGGCGGAACGCGGCTTGGAACCTGCCGATTTTGGCTGGGCGAGCATCCAGATGGACGGCGGCATCCAGGCGGTGATGGCGCGCATAGAGGATTTCTTCCGCGAGCGGCTGGAAAGCGACAAACCGCCACCACGCGCGATTGTCGGGCTGGAAGCCATGCGCATCGGCTTGTTGACGCAGGGACATGTCCCCGAGTCTAGCGCGCGGGCACTGGCGGAGCTTTGCAGAAATATCGTGGCGGGCGGCGGCACGGTCGTCGCCTCGGATAAAGACGCCGTTTTCGAGGGCAGTTTCGGGTTCAGGCTGGGTTTGTCGGCGCGACCGCAAGCGAGCCTGGCTTATGGTGGGCTGCCCAGGCGCGCTGGCTTCCACATCATGACGAATCCACGCCGTCACTGGGCAGAGACTCTGGCTGGCTTGGGCGCGAGCGGCGTCGAGCTGATCCTGGCGCATGTCGCTGGCACCCCGCTGGCTGGGCATCCGCTGCTGCCGGTGCTGCAAGTGGGCGCTGGACCTGGGGCGGGCGATTTGGACTCTGGCGCAGCGGACGATGCCGGACATCTGCTCGATTTGCTGGTGGCTACGCTGAGCGGCGACTATATCCCGCGCCACCGGATCACGAACTTGAACGACTTTCAGGTTACGCGCGGTTTGGTCGGCGTGTCGTTTTGACGGGCTAGCCGCGCCGCAGCGACAGCCCGCGCCAATAGTCGACGATGCGCTCGATCAAGACCGCTTCTGTGATCGTGGTGACATCAAACTCGATGATGTCTGGCAACTCGCGGATTTGCCATTCGCGTTTCAAGTCGCCCAGCGCGCGGGCGCGTTCGGCCGGGTCGTGATAGCGCGCGCCCAGCGTCAGATGCATGCGCCGCAGAATCGAATCCAGCGATGCCACCAGGCAGATGATGACGCCATTGCGCCGCAACTCTGGCACAGCGCCGCTGTTGAGCAGGGTGCTGCCAGCCACGCGGATCAATGCCCGGCGATGCAGCACGACCTGATCCATGACCTGCGTCTCCAAAGCCTTGACGCGTCGCTCGCCATACAATTCGCGGATATTGCCGATGGAGTCGCCGGCATGCGCCTCGATTTCATACTCGACATCGACCAGCGCAAGCCCCAGCCGGCGCGCCAATTCGCGGGCGATGCGCGGACGATTGGGCTCGAGGTAGCCGGTCAGGATGAGGCTGAGGTCGCGGTGCAGCCCGGGATCAGCCTGTGCCATTGCGCCAACCCGGATACCAGGCATCCAGGATTGTGGGCAGGTCGCGCAATGTGTGCAGCTGCGCCCATTTGTCTTCGATGTGCAGGCGCTGTCCGCTGTTGTCACGATGCACTGCGCGCATACCCACGCCCAAAGCGCCTTCAACATCGGCTACCCAGCGGTCGCCCACGAAGACGGTTTCTGTCGCTGATGTGCCCAGCTTTGCCAGTGCGCAATCGAATATGTGCGGATGCGGCTTGATGCGACCGGTTTCGACTGCCGCAATGCGACAAGCTGGAAAGCGCTCCAGCAGGTCGTGCTGCTTCAGTTCGGCATCGCGCATGGACATGGGCTGCGAGGCGTTGGTCACGATGCCCAGCAAGATGCCCGCGTTGGCCAAGACCTCGAGCGCCGGCGGCACATCGGGGAAGACGCGGCAGCCATCGACGCCCTGCCAATCATAAGCCTCAATCAGGTCGGCTTCATTGAAGAGCTTGCAATCAACGCCGACCGCAGCCAGCGCATCGATGAGAATCTGTGGCATGTGCGGCGCGACCAGCGTTTTGCCCGCCTCTTGCCAGGCCGCGCGATGCCGGCTGGAAAAAGCGGCGCCCAGCTTGTCGAGGCTAATGCGGCTGGCAATGCCTTCTTGCTGCAGCCAGTCGATGACATTGGGCAGGTAGCGGCGGTCAATCTGGGTCCAATTTAGCTGTACGCCTCGCCAGTCGATCAAAGTATCGTCCATGTCAAAGAGCACGGCGCGGAGCTTGTCTGCCATGCTATTTAGCCCCCAGCGCGTTTGGCTGCGCGTTTGGCGCGGCGTTCCAATGCCTTGCGACGGCGTTCTTCGCGCTTGGCTTCGTCTTCATTCCACGGGGTGGGTCCGTCCGATGGCGGCGGTGGCGCGGCTGCCTTGACTGGCTCGGGCTGTGCTGCAGCGACCGGCTCTTCGACAGGCTCCAGTACTTCGGCGACCGGCTCGGGCAGCCCAAGCCCGCTTTCGCGCTTGGCGATCGCTTCGCCAGCTTCGTCAGCATAGATTTCATAATAATCTGCAGAGCGCGTGGCATCGTTCAAGCGCCAGGTCAATGTCGTGGCTTCCAGGCCGCTTTCAATAGTCGCATGGCGCGGCATCCAGCCAGTTAGCTCGCGCAGGCGGCGGCTGTCGAGCAGGTTTTCCTTTGCCAGCAGTCGTTCGCGGGCGGTCGGTTGGCGCAGCATGGAAAAAATGCCTGGCCTGGCGAAACGCGGCGCGCCCAAGCCCAGCGACTGTGCCAGCGCAATGGCGAAGTCGTCCGGCGTGCAGGCTGAATCGCTGGCGGCTGTCACGATGGTCATGCCATCACTCGGCATCTCGCTGGTTAGCAGCTCCAGCATCGCCGCGGCCAGGTCATCTTCGTGAATCCAACTGGCTGGTTTTTCTCCCGAAGGTGGCGTTGCCGAGCGCTTGATCATGTCTGCCAGCGCGGTTGTGGCGCAGCTGTTGCCACCATAGACATAGCCCGCCCGCAGGATGAAGCCGCGCAAACCACTCGCGCGTAACACAGATTCTGCCGCTTGCAGGTGCTCGCCAGGCTGCCCGGCGCTGAGAGCGATCAGCTGTTTGACGCCCTGCTGTTCAGCGGCCCGCGCGACTGCTTGCGTCTGGGCGAAGATGCGCGCGCCTGCATCAGCATAATTGACATCCGCTTGCGGCACGCCCAATATCGCCTGCGGAGTCGTATGCAAAATCGCGTCTGCCCCCGACATGCGCAGAATGCCGCCGATTTCACTGGCGCGTTGCAGATCGGGGAAAACCGGCAGCGCGCCCAATTGCCGGATAGCCAGCGCGCCTGCAGCGTCACACGCCGTGGCTGTCGTCCGGCACCCCTTTGCCTGCAAGGCTCTGACGGCTGCCAAGCCTGCGCTGCTGTCGCCGCCGGTTACCAGGACACTCATTGCATCTGTCTGTTCTGCCATGGTTCGCACTTTCTTCGCCGCTGCTCTTTTGCCGCCAGTATGCCACATTGAGAGGCGATTCGTCAGGGGTTTTCATCCGAACCTATTGACAGCCCGCGCAAGTCTGGCTAGACTGCACGCAACCCGCTCGTATTCGGGGGCCTGTAGCTCAGTTGGGAGAGCGCCACAATGGCATTGTGGAAGTCAGGGGTTCGAGTCCCCTCAGGTCCACTCGCACACCACTTTCTCCTTGTCGGGTTTTGAAAGGGTCTGGATTGGCAAAACATAAGCGAAACCTTTGGGATGAACTGCTGGAGATGGGGCGGCGGATTCTGAAGGAGATCGACGATATGCTTGACCCGAGAGCTCGTGAACCGCGCGAACCAGCGCCCGTGCCTGTGCCCATCGGCAAGCGGCGCAAAGAAACCGGCGGCGAATAATGCCAGAATTCTCGATATTCGACGGCCACAACGACACGCTGCTGCGCTTTTATCAGAACGACGATGTGAGCTACAGCGACTTCCTGCGTGGCATGGAAGATGGCCATATAGACTTGCCCCGCGCGAAGCAGGGTGGCTTGGCTGGTGGCTTCTTCGCAGTCTGGACGCCCAATCTGGAAGATCGCATCGCCCCGGACAGCATGCCCGACACCAGCAAGCCCTATACGCCGCCGGCTGTTGAGCATGACTATGCTCTTGCCGTGTCGCATCGCATGACAGCCGACCTGTTCCGCATAGAGGCTGAGTCGAACGGGCAGGTCAAGATCGTGCGCAGCGCCGACGAATTGCAATCCTGCATCGAAAACGGGGTCTTCGCCGCCATCCTGCACTTTGAAGGCGCGGAAGCCATTGACGCAGACCTCAATGTGCTGGAAGTGTTTTATCAAGCTGGCTTGCGTTCGCTGGGAATCGTCTGGAGTCGGCCGACCATCTTTGCGCATGGTGTACCCATCGCCTTCCCGTCCTCGCCCGATATCGGGCCTGGGCTGACCGAGACCGGGGCGCGTCTCGTCAAACGGTGCAACCAGCTAGGCATTTTGATCGACCTGTCCCACATGAACGAAGCCGGCTTTTGGGATGTCGCGGAATTGAGCGATGCGCCGCTGGTCGCCACGCATTCCAATGTGCATGCGCTCTGCCCCATTTCCCGCAATCTGACCGACAAGCAGCTGGACGCCATCAAAGCGTCCGATGGCATGGTCGGCTTGAACTTCGCCACCGGCTTCCTCAACGAAGACGGCGCATGGGACAGCGACCGCGGTTTGGATGTCATGGTCCGTCACTTTGATTATCTGGTGGAACGCCTGGGCGAAACGCGCGTCGGTTTTGGCTCGGACTTTGATGGCGCGCGCGTGCCAGATGATGTGGGCGATGCGTCCATGTTGCCCAAGCTGACTGCCGCGCTGAAAGCCGCCGGCTATGATGACGCGCTGCTGCACAAAATGGCGCATCAGAACTGGCTGCGTGTGCTGCGCAAAACCTGGAAGTAGCCATTTACAATTGACAGGACCTGCGGTAGACTGCCTGCCAGCGAATAGAGCAGATAACGCATGAGAGTACAATTCCCGGGTTACGGGGTGACCCGCTCTTTCCTTATCCAGGGCGCATAAGCAGCCCCTTCTTCACGCTTCCACACTTCTCTCAGTACATATCCAAGCAGGGTTTCTCGCCGCGCAGTTTGCGCCGAGACTTATTTTGCCGCGCCAGCATCGCCAGGGAGAAAGACCAGACCATATGAACCACCGCTATCAACCCAACCAGATCGAAAGCAAGTGGCAGCAGCGCTGGGACGACAGCCAGCTTTATCGCGCGCGCGTCGACTGGAGCAAGCCCAAGCACTATGCCATGACCATGCTGCCTTATCCATCGGGCGATTTGCATATTGGGCACTGGTTCGCCATGACGCCCTCCGATGCCCGCGCCCGCTGGATGCGCATGCGCGGCTACAATGTGCTTTTCCCCATGGGCTTCGACGCCTTTGGTCTGCCGGCCGAAAATGCCGCCATCGCCCGCAACATCCACCCCTGGAAGTGGACTTACGCCAATATCGAACGGATGCGCGAGCAGATGCGCAGCATGGGCGCGATGTTCGATTGGGAACGCGAAGCCATCTCCTGTACGCCCGGCTATTACAAGTGGTCGGAGTGGTTCTTCAAGAAGTTCTACGAAAACGATATCGCCTATCGTGGCTCGGCGCTGGTCAACTGGTCGGACACTTTGCAAACTGTGTTGGCAAACGAGCAGGTCATCGATGGCAAGGACGAACGCACCGGGCAGCCGGTCGTCCAGAAGATGATGGAGCAGTGGTTTTTCGCTATCACAAAATATGCCGACGAACTGCTGGACTTCGCTGGTCTTGACTGGCCCCCGCCCATCAAAATCATGCAGACCAACTGGATTGGCCGCAGCGAAGGCGCGCGCGCTACCTTCTATACCGAGCGCGGCGCGCACCCGATCGAGATCTACACAACCCGCCCGGACACCCTGTGGGGCGCGACCTTCATGGTGCTGGCACCCGAGCATGAACTGGTCGCCCAGATCACGACAGACGAGCGGCGCAAGGCTGTCGAGGCTTATGTGCAGGCGGCGGCGGCGCGCACCGAAGTCGAGCGCCTGTTTGTCGACCGCGAAAAAACCGGCGTCTTCAGCGGCGCTTATGCCATCAACCCGGTCAACGACGAACGTGTGCCTATCTGGATTGCCGATTATGTCATGATAACTTATGGCACGGGCGCGATCATGGCAGTGCCCGCCCACGATCAGCGCGACTTTGAATTTGCCCGCGCCCATGACTTGCCCATCAAAGTGGTCATCCAGCCCGCCGGCATCGCAGAGCCGCTCACAGCAGCCACCATGACCGAAGCCTACGATGGTCCGGGCGCGATGGTCAATTCCGATGCCATGGATGGCAGCGTCAGCTCCACCGCCAAGGGACGCAAGAATCCGGCTATCAAGCGCGTCATCGACTGGCTGGAAGCGACTGGCAAAGGGCAGGAATCGGTCAACTACCGCCTGCGCGATTGGCTGATCAGCCGGCAACGATATTGGGGCTGCCCGATTCCTGTTGTATTCCGCAATGGCGAGGTGGAAGCGGTGCCCGATTACGAGCTGCCGGTCGAACTGCCTGACGATGTCGACTTTGTACCCACCGGCCGCAGCCCGCTGACCTATCACGAACCGTTCTTCAAGGTCGACGAGAACACGCGCCGCGAAACCGACACGCTGGATACTTTCATGTGCTCCAGTTGGTATCAGTTGCGTTATCTGTCGCCGGATTGCGACGATGCGCCCTTTGATGCCGAAGAAGCTGCCTATTGGCTGCCGGTGGATGTGTATACGGGTGGCGCGGAACACGCTGTGATGCACCTGCTGTATACGCGCTTCTTCACCAAGGCGCTGCGAGATATCGGCGTATATGACGAGACAGCCGCCGCCATGCGCCGCCATGGGCGCGACCCGGCAGGCGCATTTGACGAACCCATGACCTTGCTGCGCAATCAGGGCCAAGTGCTGGGTGGCGAGCAGCAGGGACATTTCGTGCTGTGCAGCGGGCGCAAAGTCGGCGAGACCTTGCAAGCCGATCGCGTCGAGGTGGTTGGCTGGAACGAGGTGCCGGCGGGTTTTGATGGCGTCTTTGGCGAGATCGCGCGGCGCACAGAGCATATCTTGCGCATCGACATGGCTGGCGTCACCCAGTTGGTCGAAGTCTTGCCACAAGCCGAGATACTCATCCCCGAGATCAAGGGCGCGAACAACATCAACCAACTGCGCCAGCACCTGGAAATCCAGCGCATGTCAAAAAGCAAGGGCAATGTGGTCAATCCGGACGAGTTGGTGGCGCGTTATGGCGCGGATGTCGTGCGCTGCTACCTGATGTTCAATTTCGACTGGCAGAAGGGCGGTCCCTGGAACGAGAACAACATCAAGGGTCCGCAGGGCTGGCTGCACGACATCTGGGATATTGCCACGGCTGGCGAACCCGCTGGCGCTGGCGATGCGGCTGCCGAGCGCGACATCATCCGCAAGCTGCACCAGTGCATCGCCGTGGTCGACCGCGGGCTGGATAACTTCCACTTCAACACCTCCATAGCCGAGCAGATGAAGTTCAAAAATGCGCTGAAAGATGCCCTGCGGCGGAACGGAATCGGCGCGGCAGCCTGGCGCGAGATCATGCATGCCGCGATCCGCCTGCTGGCGCCATTCGCCCCGCACATGGCTGAGGAGCTGTGGGCGCGGCTGGGCTGGGAATACAGCGTGCACACCGCAGCCTGGCCCCAATATGATGCCGAGCTGGCGCGGGAAGAGTCTGTCGATCTGGTGGTGATGATCAATGGCAAGCCGCGCGAAACCATCGGCGTAGCGGTGGATATCGAGCAGGGGCGGGCGGAAGAATTGGCGCTGGCGAGTGCAGCCGCCCAACACAGCCTGGCCGGCAAGTCGCCGCGGCGCGTCGTCTATATCCCGGGCCGCAATGGCACAGACCCGAAAGTGAATATCGTGGTCTGAGCGGGCGATTGGGGAGTGCTGAATACGTTGATATGGCGCAATTTCCCCCACCCCAAACCCCTCCCCAAAAATGAGGGAGGGGCTTATATTCCGCGGAATCGTTGGGGAAACTCCCCTTCTTCGTTCTGGGGCAAGAGGGGATGGGGGGGTCTTGTTGAGAAATCAATGAATCACCACTGCCGGCGATTGCAATTGCTTGCACAAATGCGCCTGTTGCGCTATACTGCTGCTGTCGACCGCCGCAAGATTAGTAAGGAGCGTGCATCATGCAAAACGGAATTATGGATATTGTCGTCGAATACTGCGCCACTTGAGGACACCAACCCAATGCCGTCAGTTTGACGGACGAAATCTTGAACGAACGGGAAATCGAATACTTCATCAGCAGCTGGAAACTCGTTCCCGGCAGCGGCGGAGTTTTTGATGTCACGGTCAATGGCGAACTGGTTTTTTCCAAGCAAGAAGTTGGACGCCATGCCGAACCGGGCGAGGTACGCGCAGCTATCAATGCAGCGCTGGATAAAATCCGCCCCGCCGATGTAGAAATGGCCGCCAGCTAGGCGCAGCTACTCGACACAGCTCAGAGACCGTTTCGACAGCCCATCGTTGTGGAGCGGTCTTTTGATTCGCTTGACAGTAAGTTTGAGTTTGTTATATCATGAAGTTGCAGTGCTTTGCAATTTGACCAATCTCCAGAGCGAAGGGGGACGAAATGAAGAAGTATACTGTATTGGCAATTTGTGTAATTGGCTTGCTGGCACTGGGCAGCGGGCTGGCGATGGCGCAGGACGATGGGCATATCGTTGCGCGCATCATGGATCGCGGCGAAATGATCTGCGGCGTGAACACGGTGCTGCCGGGCTTCGGCACGCAGAACGATGCTGGCGACTTTGTTGGTTTTGATGTCGATATTTGCCGCGCTGTAGCTGCCGCTGTGCTGGGCGATGCAGACGCTGTGGCATTCCGCCCCTTGACCGCCGCCGAACGCCCGACTGCGCTGGCTGGTGGCGAAATTGACATGCTCAGCCGCAACACGACCTGGACACTCAGCCGCGATACCGAATGGGGCGCCACTTTTGGTCCCACGACTTTCTATGACGGGCAGGGCATTATGGTCAAGGTGGACTTCGGCGTTACCAACCTCGCCGAACTTGCCGAAGAAAGCGTCACCATGTGCGCCACCGCCGGCACGACCACCGAGCTCAACATCACCGACACGGCCAACCGCCTCAATGCCGACTGGGAATTGAACACCTTCCAGGACTTTGACGCGATTATGGACGCCTATGAAGCGGGCGCTTGCGATGCCTTCACGAGCGATGTGAGCAGCCTCGTTTCGCGCAAAGCGACATCGGTCGATCCAGCCGCGCATCTGATCCTGCCGGAAGTGATCAGCAAAGAGCCGCTTGGTCCCGTTAGCCCGCAAAGCGATGCGACCTTCGCCGATATCATCCGCTGGACAGTTTGGGGTCTGGTGAGCGCCGAAGAGATGGGCATCGACAGCATGAACATCGGTGACTTCATGGACAGCGAAGATGCTGGCATCGGCCGCCTGCTTGGCCTGGGCGACAATGTCGCTGGCGAATACCTGGGCATCAATGATGAGTTCATGGTCGATGTGATCAGCCAGGTCGGCAACTATGCCGAGATCTTCGACCGCCACCTGGGTCCGGATACGATCTTCGGTCTGAGTCGCGGCGTCAACGCGCTGTGGACAGACGGCGGCTTGCTCTACGCAGCTCCCTTCCGTTAGATCGAACCAGGCTCCATCAGGCAAGTTGACATACGAGGCGTGTCGCCCACCAGGCGGCATGCCTCTTTTTTTGAATGCACAGCCAATAGCAAATCATTTTCCTTGACATGCCAGCTTTTTTGACCAATATTTGTCTTTGGTGGCGCTTTCGTTTACAATCTGCTTCGGGTGGAAAAGTGGCGTGAAAGCGCCAACTGCCCCGCTGGTCTCAGCAAGCACCGCATATCGGTTTGAGGAGCGCCGATGGCAAGCGTCAAGCCCTCACGAAACATAAATGTGTTGCCGCCGATCTTCCGCGACGGGCGCATCTTGCAAGGCATCGCCCAGATCTTGTTTGTTCTGGTCGTGGCTGTGGCGTTCAACGACCTGGCTGTGCGCATCAATTCCGCGCTGGATGCGACCAACCAAACGCCCAACTTTGAATTCCTGCAAAACCGCGCCGGCTTTGATATCGCCGACTCGGGCAGCTATTCATCCAATGACCGCTATATTGATGCCTTCAGCGTAGGCTTTACCAATACCCTGCGCGTCGTCTTGCCAGGGCTGTTGTCGACAACCGTCCTGGGCATGTTGGTTGGCGTGCTGCTGCTGAGTCGCAACTTCCTGGTGCGGACTATCTCGCGCGCCTATGTCGAGGTGTTGCGCAACACGCCCATCCTCTTGCAGATATTTACCTGGTATTTCGTCGTCATCTTCGCCCTGCCGCCGCAACAAGAATCGATCGCGCTTCCGCAAGAAGGCATCCGCAGCTTGCCCCTGCTGCAATATGCCCTTTCGCTCATGTTGATCGCTGGCATCTGGCGATACAGCGGCAGCTTGCGGCGCAAGACTTGGCGAACAATCATGCGCGAAGTCGGCATCGCCATCATCATCCTGGTCAACCTGCTGGGCAGCGAACTGGTAGGCAGCGGCACACCAATTGAATTCCTGCCTGGCCTATACATCAGCATCAAAGGCGTGGCGATTTTCGAACTGATCCCATCGTCGCTGTTTGGCGTGTGGATGGTCTTCGTGGTTCTTGGCGTGCTCGTGGGGGCGGCGCTTTGGCGTTACTTCGGCTATATCACCGAGTCGACCGGGCGGCCTACTCCACGCACCAGCGCCGTTGTGATCAGCGTGGTCGGCTTTACACTGTTGGGCTGGCTGATCATGGGCATGCGCCCGACGCCGTCAGTCATCCAGGTCTATGACGACGACCGCGATGCCGTTGTCGTCATGCCCTACGATGACGCTTTTGCGTCGGGCTTGCTGACGATCGAACAAGAATTGGAATACTCTCGCCAGCCGCTGCTCTATCGCCCGCCCACCCTGGATCGCCGAGGTCGCAATGTCGAAACGGGCATTGAAATTTCGCCGGCCTATCTGGCGGTTTTCCTGGGTTTGGTCATCTATACCTCTGCATTCATCGCCGAGATTGTGCGCGCGGGCATTCAAGCCGTGCCCAAGGGACAGCTGGAAGCGGCGCGGGCATTGGGCATTTCACAAGGCGACATGTTGCGGCGCATCGTGCTGCCCCAGGCATTGCGCGTCATCATTCCGCCCCTGGGCAACCAGTTTCTGAATCTGGCGAAGAACTCCAGCCTGGCGATCGCCGTCTCGTATACCGATATATTCCAGGTGACGAACACCATCATCAATCAGAGCGGGCAATCTGTAACCGGCATCTTGATGGTTCTCTTGTCTTATCTCATTATCAGCCTGGCGATTTCGCTGATGATGAACATGGTCAATCAGCGCTTCCAGATTGTTACGAGGTAGGCGATGGCAGACCATAGCGTTGACGCCAGCAAAACCATAATCAACCACGCGGACGAGCCGACGCTGCCACCGCCGCGAGCCGAAGCGGGCATAAGTGGCTGGCTGCGTCAAAACCTCTTTGGCTCGCCGATCGATATCGTTGTCAGCGCGCTGGCTGCGCTGTTGGTCGCCGCGCTGGCGGTCGGTTTCTTTGACTGGGCTGTGAGAAGCGGCAACTGGTTCGCCATCATCAACAACCAGCGCCTGCTGATGATGGAATCTTTCGAAAGCGCGTTTGAATGGCGGCTGGCAATCATCGTGCTGCTATCGGCTTTTTTGACCGGCATCAGCCTGGCTGCCTGGGCGCGGGCTGCCGCGCGTACGCTG
The DNA here is from genome assembly GCA_022823945.1 of Anaerolineae bacterium. Taxonomy (GTDB): domain Bacteria; phylum Chloroflexota; class Anaerolineae; order Aggregatilineales; family Phototrophicaceae; genus UBA6055. The sequence goes on from JAJEBK010000053.1 coordinate 116,189, forward strand.
ACGATGCTGGCGCTGGCGGTCATTGTGGTGGTGACGCTGTTGCCGCGGCTTATCGAAGCGAGCATCGACCAGCCCAAATCGTACTTCGCGGCTGGCAATGTTGATATCATCGACCGCGCTTCTGCATTGACGCCCCAGCGCAACCTGGCTTTTATCGCCGCGGCTGGCGAAACTGTGTCCGTCAGCCTGGCGCTGGACGAAGTCGCTGATATCGAAACCCTGCGCGGGTTGGCCGGTTTTTCCGACCGAGCGACCAATGCGCTGGCAAATGCCGCCAACAACCGCATTGAACAGCAGCATACGACCGGCGAGACATTCGACCGCATGCTCAGTGGCGAGCTGACCGAGTCTCTGGAAGAACGCACTCGCCTCAGCATCCGCACCTTCCGGCGCACCAACGACATGCTCGCTTCGACCCGCGAGTTCGTGGAATCCACCGGCGCGCGATTGACCCAAAACGATGCGACAATCGCAGAAATGCGCTGGTGGCTGGACAGGCTGAAAGCGGCGGCGCGCGCAACCGACCCACGCCAGGAAACAATCCTGGACGCGATCGTGCCCCTGGAAGATGGCATCAAGAATTTGTCGGTGAATGAAGCGCTGCCTGCGCAGCTGCATGAGGCGCTCGCCAATTTGACTGCCACCACGCTCGCCAGCGACCAATTGGAAGATCTGGGCGAGCTGCTGGTCGTGCAATTGTCCGAAGACCTGATCGGCGAACCCGACCAGAGCGATGACGACGAGGAGCTGATCAACCCATCAGCAAGAGAAGCCGCCTTCTTGCGCGACATGTTCGTGCGCCTGCTGACACCCCAATCGGTGCTGGATATTTATCAACTGGGGCAAGCGCCAATGCAAGTCGCCATACGCGACGCCCGCAGCCTGGAAGCGCTGGCAGAGGGCGTATTGAGCGCTGCTGGCGATCAGGTGACATTCACTGTCCCGCGCGACGGCTGGTATATCTTCAGCAAAAATGCCGCCGAGGGCCACACCGGCAGCGCCATCCTGTCTGTATATGGCATTCATCCCATCATTGAGCGCACGCTCAGCCCCACCGAATCGCGATTTGTGCGCGTAAATGACAATTCTTTGGTGATCCGAGAATCGCGCCCGCAGATTGACGACAGCAATATCCCCTTCGTGGTGCTGATCGACAATCAATTCCGCGGACTTCGCAATGTTCAGACCTACCTCATCCACTTCGTCCCACCTTTCTTTATGCAGGTTGAGGCGCTGCTGTTGCCTTTCTTCATCACGGTCGTATGGGGGTTTGTATTTGGGCGCTGCATGGCGCATATGCTCGGCGAGCAGTCGGTATTCAATGCGCCCGAAAATCGACTGGTGGTCATGGCTTGGGCTGCTTCGCCCCTGTTGGTCTTGATTGCCTATTTCGTGGTGGTGGCTGGCGGCGGCCTGATAGGCATTCCCAGAGTCGCGCTGCAACTCGCGGCGGCATTTGGCGTTGTAGAACTGGCGCGGCGCATCGAAGCCTGGCTGAGCCGCAGCAACCCGGGCGAAGAGGCGGAAGGTTCGCTGAATCGGCTGCTGCTGTATGGCTGGGTCGCTTTCCCCTTTGTCATGTATGTGATGGCATCGGGAGTGGGTGGCTTGTCGGGCGCAGCATTGGCCAGCGGCCTGGCAGGCTTGCTCTGGCTGCTGGTGATGCTGTGCGTGGGCATGTTGTACCGTGGCACGCTGGGTTATGCGCTGCTGGCTGGCGGATTTTTCCTGCCGCTGCTTGGCGCGCATATTATCAACCTGGTCTGGGCGGGTTGGACGACTGAGTCTATTTCGTCATTGGCGTTGTGGCTGGCGCTGGCGACTGTGGGCATGCTGGCGGGGCTTCTCGGCGAGTCCATGCGCAGCAGCTTGTCTTTTTCGGTCAAGCGCGCAGGCTATCTGCTAGGCTGCCTGGCTTTTGTTTTCGTCTTTGTTGATATCAACCTGCTGGCTGGCGATGACATGACGGGCTTGCTGGCGGGTGCGGGATTTGCGCTTTGGCTGGGCTGGATGTTCTTCGGCGGTGCCCTGCAGTGGAACTCAAACCGCATCATCATTGGCTTACTGCTTTTGACTTTTCTGTGGCTGGGTGCCTGGACATCGCTGGATCGCACCTCAAGCGCATTCTTCATCGTCTGGCTGGTTGCGGGCGCATTCGCATTCAAACGCGGCGAGTCTGAACAAGGCGCGCTGGGCAGCCGCAAGGGACCTGCTGGCGCGTTGATGCACAGGCTGGGCAGCACCCCAGCGCGCAGCCTGGTTGTGACGGGCGGCCTGTGGCTGGCGACGCTCCTGCTCTTGCCAAGTTTGATGACCGGGCTGGAAGCGCAGGGCATTTTGCAAACATCGGCGTCCGACCTGCTGCCTGTATCGGACAAGCGGCTGTGGGGCGGTTTGTTGCTGACCATGCAGCTGACGATATTGGGCGTGGGCGCGTCCTTCCCGATCGGCCTGGCTTTGGCGCTGGGACGGCGCAGCTCATTGCCGGTCGTTAAGACAGCCTGCATCCTCTACATTGAAGCGGTGCGCGGCGTTCCGTTGATCACGGTGCTCTTCATGGCGACGCTGCTGGTGCCGCTGATCGACCCCACTCTGGCGACAATCGAAGGGGCAGTGCGCGCCTGGGTGGGCATCACCATGTTCAGCGCGGCTTACCTGGCAGAAAATGTCCGTGGCGGCTTGCAGTCTATCGGGCGCGGGCAAACAGAAGCGGCGCAGGCGATTGGCTTGTCTACCTGGCAGACGACCCTGCATATATTGCTGCCACAGGCTTTGCGGGCGGTCATCCCGGCGCTGGTCGGGCAATTTATCTCGCTCTTCAAAGATACTTCGCTGGTCTACATCGTGGGCTTGGCGGAGATTTTGGGCATCGCCCAACGCGTGGTCGCACAGCCCGAATACTTGCAGCGGCGTCAGGAAACATTCCTGTATGTCGCCATCGTCTACTTCGTCTTCAGCTACATCATGTCCTACATCAGCCGCAAGGTCGAAGCGACGGGTTCGGGCGCGGTGCGAGCAGAACGGCTCTAGGCGCGGCGGAAATCAGCAAGCGGAGGCAACACAATGGAAGCGGGCAGCAAGCAAGTCATGGCAGGCGACGAGCCGATCATCATTTGTCGTGAAATGAACAAATGGTTCGGCGAATTTCATGTTTTGCGCAATATCTCGCTGGAGGTGATGCCGCAGGAGGTGCTGGTCATCATTGGGCCGTCTGGCTCGGGCAAATCCACCTTCATCCGTTGCATCAATCGGCTGGAAGAACACCAGGACGGCACCATTATCGTCGATGGCATCGAGCTGAGCCACGATGTGCAGAATATCGCCGAGATCCGCCGCGAAACCGGCATGGTCTTTCAGCAATTTAATTTGTTCCCGCATTTGACGGTGATGGACAACATCTCGCTTGCGCCGATGAAAGTGCGGCACTGGGCGCGCGACAAAGCCGAACAACGGGCTATGGAATTGCTGGAACGCGTCGGCATCCCCGAGCAAGCCTACAAGTACCCCGGGCAGCTGTCAGGCGGACAACAGCAGCGTGTCGCCATCGCCCGCGCCTTGGCCATGGAGCCGAAGATCATGCTCTTTGACGAGCCGACATCGGCGCTTGATCCCGAGATGATCAAAGAAGTGTTGGATGTCATGAAAGAGCTGGCGCGCACAGGCATGACCATGCTGGTCGTGACGCACGAGATGGGCTTCGCGCGGGAAGTCGCCGACCGCGTCATCTTCATGGATATGGGGCGCATCGTCGAGCAGGGTCCGCCAGAGAACTTCTTCAGCGACGAAATCACCCACCATCCGCGCACGCAGGAATTTTTGGATCAGATTTTGTAAGACAGACCCCGTCAGGTCTATTCAACCCCCCTCAATCCCCCCGACAGGTCAGGAGGAGTATATATCACGAGCGGATTCTGTCGTCATGTCGTGAGACAGTTCCCGAAACTCCCCTCTCCGACTCGTCGGGGAGGGGTCGGGGGGGTGAAAACCTGTCCATCCGCTTGAAAGATTGAGCAGGTTATTGCCCATACACCAGCGTGTCGGGGTAGAAAGCCGCCCAGGCGAACCAGAAATGCGGGAAGGCGTTTATCCACTCCAGTTGCGCGCCGGCCAGCTCGCCAGCGACGGCCTCGCCAAACGCATTCCATACACTGCCAGTCTGCGCATCCACGAAGCCGCCGCTCTCGTCCAGCGTAAACTCCAGTGTCATGCCATCCAGCTCTGCTCGGTACAAGCCAGCCGTGCCAATATCGCGCGCATTGTCAATGACGGCATCGCCCAGGGCGCTGGCAACGCCACCCTGATAGAAAGCCACCACCGGCATCTGTCCAACGACATCGTTGATCACGCCATCGTCCCGCAGGATCAAAAATGGATAGGCAACCGCGATGTCATCGATATTCGCCGCCAGCACATGCTCGACCGGGGTGGGCAGGCGCGTGTCGATTTCGCCATCAAACAAGAATGGACGCCCCGGGCGGCTGTCATATCCGCGATAGGGATTCATGCCATATTGCCGGCTGAAACCGGTATCGCGCGACATCACCAGCCCATCCGCATGCCGCTGGGCATAGGCGCCAAAGCTGATCACCTGCGATGGCACAATATCCAGCAGCACGCCAGCATGTTGCCCAGCCAGCCCTTCGCCGGTCAACTGCTGCCACCAGGTTTCGGTCTGCCGGTCGTACATGACCAGGTCGCTGTTGCGCAGCAAGCCGCTCACGCCGAAGTCCAAGACAGCCTCGTCCACGCGCCGGTCGAAAGCGATGGCGCTGTTGCACAAGGGGCAAAAGGTGACGGCCACTGGCAGATCGCCGATCTGGTCATTGGCGATCTCGTGCCACATGAGGATCGCCAGCGGATAGGCGCGCGCCTCGCCAGCGATTTCCAGCGCGATCACCGGCGAGCGATCGACCAGCCAGGTCTGTGCCTCTTCGACTGTTTCCATGCGCGGGTCGGTGACAGCTGGGATGCCATCTTTGGTCGGATTGCCCACCAAGATTTCGCTGAAGTCGACATGGCTGTTGCAGAAGTCGGTCTTCCAGTTGCTGGTGCGCAGGTTGCGCGGCGCGCAATTTTCATCGGACTGAGCATCGACGAACAAGGAACCGCTGATGACGGCGACAAGCACCGCCAGGGAGCACAGCAGCAGGGCGAGTCTGTGCAAAGGCCAAGTCTTGAGCATGTTGTCCCTCTTTCTGAGTTGGGTTTTCGACTCAGCATACGGCAAATTGCTTACGGCAAAGTTACGCCGCCACAATTCTCAAATCTCCCGTATCGCGGCATACAGCACGCGAAAACATGTAGTATAGTCGGGCACGAAATCGCTCTGATATCGCTGGAAATCGTAGGGCAGGTGCTTGCGGGTGAGCAGGCGACGGGTGACCAAATTGACTTCCATGCTGCTGATCGTGGCTGGTCTGGGCTTGGCGCTCGTTGCCTTGTTGCTCGACTATATCTTGGCGTCCAGCAATCCCGGCATCGGTCTGCCCCAGTTGTTGATCGCTGCTGCGGGCTTGGGGCTTGCTGCTTTGGGTCTGTTCTTGCGGATCGATTCTTTGCGCATGCGGCTGCTGCGCGACCTGCGGGCGAACCTGGCCAAAGCGCTGATCGTCACTTTGATCACGCTTGTGGTTTTGGAATTCGGCTTGGGGCTGCTGGATTATTCCACCTATTATCCAAGTGACCTGCCCGAATTGAACGCTCAAATCGCCGATGAAAAGCCCTGTGGAGAGCTAGGCTGCCGCATTCTTCCCCAACTTGGCAAGCAAGCCTGCGAGACGCTCGCGCATATCCCGCCTCGTTTCTGCAACTTGAATGCGCTGGGATACGCCGACTCGGATGAATTTGTCGCCAGCGCCGACCTCGCAGAGCGCGATCGTGTACTGTTTCTGGGCGATTCCTTCACGCACGGGTTTTCGGCTGATTTGGGCAGCTCCTTCGTGGAAACGGTGGAAAGCGAGTTGCCCGAGATGGCAATTTGGAATCTGGGCATTGGCGGGCTGGGCACCAACCACGCGCTAGCTTCATTCCGGGGCATCGCGCCGATCATGCAGCCGCAGCTGACGATTCTCGGCTTTTTTGCTGACAACGATTTCTATGACAATCAATTTCGCATTGAGTCGCGTGTGGCGATACTCAGCGAAGAAACATTTGCGGGCTTGCTCAATACCGAGCTTCGTGGTCGCTGGGGAGGCAACTTTTTCGCCGCTCCCGAGTTGGTCTTGCAGTATCGTCCGCACGACATCTATCCGCCGCCCAACGAACTAGAGAGAATCATTGGCTTGACGCGCCTGGGCACACTGGTCCTGCGCGGCCTGGATGCGTTCAGCCAGACGATCGGCACCAGCAAGCAGCGCCTGGAAACGCATATCACGCGCGGTTACCTTGCTCAATTGCGTGACGAGGTTGCCGCGCAGCATAGTCACTTCATGATCCTGCTAATCCCCGCCAAGCAGGACTTCTCGGGTTTGACCGCCGAGTACAAAGCGGCTCTGGCTCTGTTTCGGGATCTGGGCATTCCGCACCTGGAAGTCATGGATCGGCTTGCTGTGGTTGCCGATTATCAAGAACATGACGACCACTGGAACAATAGCGGACACATAAAAGTCGGCGAGATTCTGTCGGAATGCATCGAAGCCTATTTCGCCGCGGGCAGCCTATCCGCTTGCGACAAGGTGGTTATGCCGTGACGCTGGCGCGTGTGGCAAGCTGGATCATGTTGGCGGCCGGTTTGCTGATTGCGCTGCTGGGCATGGGACTGGACGCCGTTTTGCCCGGCAGCGAACCAGGCCTCGGGCTCCCGCAGATCCTCGTCATTGTCGGCGGGACGGGGCTGGCGGTTTTCGGCTGGCTGCTGCGTAACGACAAGTTTCGCCGGCCGCTTGGTCACAATCTGCGTGCAAACCTGGCGAAGACCGCGATCATCACGCTGGTCACGCTGCTGGCTCTGGAAATTGTTCTGACCCAACTGGACACCGGCACTTATTTCGCCAGGGACCTGCCACCCTTTGCTGGCGAGGTCCCCGACTGGTTCATCTGCGATGACGAGGGCTGTCGTTATGACTACGCAAAGACGGTTGCGGCCTGCGCCGAAGGCCGCGTGACGGGCCGAGATTGCGCGGTCAACCAGGCCGGCTATGGCGACGCCGACGAATTTGTCCGCCCGCCCGCCGAGCTTGCCCGCCGCGTCATGCTGGTCGGCGACTCCTTCACACAGGGTCACTCCGCCGATGTGGGAAAATCATTCGCAGAGATTCTGGACGCAGAGCTGTCCGACACGCTGGTCTGGAACACTGGACTTGCCGGCAGCAGCACAAGAGATGCGGTGGCGGCATACAAGAAGTTCGCGCCACTGCTGCAACCGCAATTGACCATTCTCGGCTTCTATGTGGCGAACGATTTCATTGACAACCAATATCCGGTCGGCAGTTGGCTGCATGTGTACCGGGGCACGGGGCAACGGCGCATAGTCCGTCGCTATAAGTTGGACCGCTGGGGCAACCCGGTCGAGCTCAGTAACGATTTAGTCATGCACTTCCATGCCAGACGCCGGGAAGCGCCGGCAAGTGACCTGGAATGGGCGCTGGGATCGACACGCCTGGGCACACTCCTCTTGCGCGGTCTGGACGGGCTCGCCGAGGCAATCACCGCCGACGAATTCAGCCGTCAGACAGCGCTCACCCGCAGCGCCATGGCCGACTTGCTCGAATCTGCTACAGCGCTCGACAGCGAACTGCTGGTCGTGATTATCCCGCATCGTGATAAATTGGAGACTGTCAGTCAGGAGCGCGCGGCGATCACCGACATTCTTCAATCGCTTCAAATTGCTCACCTTGATGTCACCGATGCGCTGCAATTTGAGGATTATTATGCCGCAGGCGAAGGGCATCCGCACTGGATCAACAGCGGGCACAGGAAAGTCGGCGAGATTCTGGCGGCGTGCATCGAAAACTACTTCTCCGCGGGCAGCCTGTCCGCATGTGACCAAGTTGTCACTCCCCAGCGCTGATGGCAAAGCGGCGCAGCACTTACATTTGTGGCAATTGCGGGCGACGCAGCGCTGGCAAGTTCAAAATCTGCCCGCAATGCAGGCAATTCAACACCTTGCAAGAAGTGGTCGAGCAGCGTCCAACCGCTTCTGGTGCCTCCACAGGCGCGCCCGCCTCGCAGCGGCAGCCCCAACCCCTCTCTGAGATTGACCCGCGCGCCGAGCCTCGCATCCGCCTGCCCAGCGCCGAGTTCAACCGTGTGCTGGGTGGAGGATTGGTGCCGGGCAGCTTGATCTTGCTGGGTGGCGAGCCCGGCATCGGCAAATCGACACTTGCGCTACAGCTTTCAGCCGCGATGGCGCAGAATGGCGGCGAGGTGCTCTATGTCAGCGGCGAAGAAAGCGCGCGCCAACTCAAACGCCGCGCCGACCGACTGGGCCTGGCTGCGCAGACGCTGTACCTGCTGCCAGAAACCGACCTGGCGAATATCATCGCGCAGACGCAGCCGCTGCAGCCGAGCCTGCTGGTGGTCGATTCTATCCAGACGACCCGTCATGCCGACTCCGATTCGCTGCCCGGTTTGCCTGCCCAGGTGCGTCAATGCGCTGGCGAATTGCAGCAACTGGCGAAGTCCAGCGGCATCAGCGTCATCTTGATCGGACATGTGACCAAAGATGGCAGCATCGCCGGTCCGCGCGTGCTGGAGCATATTGTCGATGCAGTGCTCTATCTGGAAGGCGATCCTTTCCAGCATTATCGGTTGCTGCGCGGGGTCAAGAATCGCTTCGGCGCAACCAGCGAAGTCGGTGTATTTGAAATGCGTGGCAGCGGCTTGGTCGAAGTGCCCAATCCGTCAGAAGCCTTCATCGCCGAGCGCCTGGTCACAGCCTCTGGATCTGCGATCGCCATCACGCTGGAAGGCACGCGTCCACTGCTTGTGGAGTTGCAAGCCTTGACAAGCCCGACATCTTTCAGCAACCCGCGCCGCACTGCCAACGGCATCGATTCCAATCGGCTGCAGTTGATCAGCGCCGTGCTCAGCAAACGCCTGAGCTTGAAGCTGTGGGAGCAGGATATCTTTGCCAATGTCATCGGCGGCTTGAAAATCGCTGAACCGGCCGCGGATCTGGCTTTGGCATTGGCGATCGCATCCAGTTATCACGATCGTCCCTTGCCCGCCGACCTGGCTGTCGTGGGCGAGGTGGGGCTGGGCGGCGAGCTGCGCCAGGTGGGTCAGTTGGCGGCGCGACTATCCGAAGCGCAGAAACTCGGCTTCAAACGCGCGCTGGTGCCTCGCTTGCGGCGAAATGCAGATTTGCCCGCTGGCATCGAGCTGATCCAGGCGCGTAACCTGGCTGAGGCGTTGCGGGCGGCGCTGCCTTCTTGATTAGGGATACTTGCGGTTGAGCAGGCGGGCATAGGGGATGGTCTCGCGCACATGGCTCAATCCGCAGACCCAGGCGACAGTCCGCTCAATGCCGATGCCGAAGCCGGCGTGCGGCACGCTGCCAAACTTGCGCAGGTCGAGATACCATTCATAGGCTTCGCGCCCCAAGCCCATCTTGTCGATATTTTCCGCCAGCAGATCGTGGTCGTGGATGCGCTCGCTGCCGCCGATAATCTCGCCATATCCCTCTGGCGCCAGCAGATCGACGCTGCGGCAGACTTCTGGGCGTCCCGCCACTGGCGTCATATAGAAGGCTTTCACAGCGGTGGGATAGTGATAGACGAAGACCGGCTTGTCGAACAATCCAGCCAGCGCCGTCTCGTGCGGGCTGCCAAAATCTTCGCCCCATTCGATCGCCAGTTCGGCTTTGCGCACCGGATCGTCGGTCTGGTCGCGCAGAGCCTGCAAACGCTCTACCGCTTCATCATAGCTGATGCGCGCGAAAGGCGGCGTGATGGCGCGCAGCTTGTCGGTGTCGCGCCCGATGATTTCCAGTTCTTGTTGGTGCTTTTCCAGGGTCTGCGCCACCACATACGCCACCATGCTCTCTTCTATGTCCATCAACTCTTCCAGCGAGCAGAAAGCGATCTCTGGCTCCAACATCCAGAATTCAATCAAGTGGCGGCGCGTTTTCGATTTCTCGGCGCGGAAGGTCGGCCCAAAACAATATACCTTGCCAAAAGCCGCGATGTTGGCTTCGTTGTAGAGTTGTCCGGTCTGCGCCAGGAAAGCCGCCTCGCCAAAATAATCGACCTCGAAGAGCGTTGTGGTCTCTTCACCGGCTGCTGGCGTGATGATAGGCGTATCGACCAGCAAGAAGCCTTCGTTGTCCAGCCAGTCGCGCATGGCTTTGATGATAGTGGCGCGCACACGCAATATCGCCCACTGCCGGTTGCTGCGCACCCACAGGTGGCGGTGATTCATCAGGAACTCGGTGCCGTGCTCTTTGGGCGTGATGGGATATTCCTGCGCCAATTGCACGAGTTCCAGCGAGCGAATGCCGATTTCATAACCGCCGGGCAGGCCGGGCGCGCGCTCGTCCGCCCGCACAACGCCATGCACGATAATCGCCGATTCCTGCGTCAAGCCCCGCGCCAGTTCAAAATCCTCGGGCTGCATCTCGCGTTTGAAAGCCACGCATTGCGCTTGCCCGCTGCCATCGCGCAGCAAGATGAATTGCAGGCGCCCCTTGCCCGTGCGGCTGTAGACCCAGCCTCGCAGCGTAACCTCTTGCTCGGCGTAGGCGGCGATATCCTTGATGCGAATGTGCTGGCTCAATGTCGATTCCTTCCAGACTTTGGCGCATAATCAACGCGGATTATAGCATAGCCCGCGCGTCAATGACCTCGCCGACAGCCGCCCGCAGCAGCCGGTCATGCAGTGCCAGCCCCAGCCCGCGCTGTTCAGGCGCTCTCGCCAGGATGACGGCCACGCCAGCCTTGTCAAGCGCGCGCAAGCCGGCGAAAAGCCGTTCAGCTGCTTGCTCGCTATTGCTGCCCAGGCTCTCGATTTGGTTGTCCAGATCGGCGAATTGCTCGGCATCGCGTTGGCGCAGCAGCAATCCGACCCGGCTGTGTCTGGCGATTTCGGCGCGCATGGCAGCATATACGGCGCAATCATCACCGCGAAAAAGCAGCAGGCGCGCTCGTGGCGAATAATGTCTTAGCAAAGTGCCAGGCGCAGGAACAGCAGCATCCGCGTCGTTTGCAAAATGCGGCGTATATTGCAAGTCGGGCAGCAATGCTCGCAATGCCTCCAGCGAGATTCCACCTGGTCGCAGCAAGCGCGGCGGTTCATCTACCAGGCTGACGATAGTCGACTCGATGCCGATTTGCGCAGGTCCGCCATCCAGCACCAGATCGACTTTGTCCGCCAGGTCATCCAGCACATGCTCTGCGCTGGTCGGGCTGGGGCGCGAGAAGGTATTGGCGCTGGGCGCAGCAATCGGTACGCCTGCCGCTTTGATCAAGGCGCGCGCCACAACGTGGTCGGGCATGCGCAGGGCGACTGTATCCATGCCAGCGCTCAGATTGTCGGGTATGCGCGCAGATTTCCGCAGCACCAGAGTCAGCGCGCCTGGGAAGAAATGCCGACTCAGCAGCGGGACCGACGGCGGCACATCCCTCGCGACTTGTGATAGCTGGGATATCTCGGCGATATGCACGATGAGCGGGTCGCTGGCTGGGCGCCCCTTGGCGTGGAAGATGCGGGCCACGGCGGCAGCATCCCAGGCATTTGCGCCCAAGCCATAGACTGTCTCGGTGGGGAAAGCCACCAACCCGCCGCCGCGGATGATGCCAGCTGCCCGCGCAATGAGGGCTGGATCGGGCCTCTGTGCATCGACTCGCAGGCTGCGCGTGCTGCTGGGCATGGCTGTGAATATCCTTTCTACGCAGTTGCTTGCTGGCGATGTCATAGAAGCCTACTCGCTCGCCGCGAAAAGGCTAGGGCAATTGCAAAATGCGTTGGGCAGCAGAGAAAGCGAATATAATAAAAGAATATCGCAGCCAACCTGGAAAGGCATTTACCATGACAATTTTGGTAACTGGCGCAGCCGGCTTTTTGGGCAATTTGCTCGTAAAACGGCTGGTTGCTGAGGAACAGCCTGTACGCGCTCTGGTGCACAGCGCTGCCAAAGCGAAGATTCGCCTGGGCGAAATTGCCGACCATATCGAGATTGTACCGGGCGATGTGACGCGCGCCGATAGCCTGGATGTCGCTATGCGAGGCGCGCGCGCTGTGATTCATACTGTCGCCATTGCGCTGGAAAAAGGCGGGCGGACTTATGAATCGGTCAATTATGAGGGAACACTGAATGTGCTGCGAGCGGCGGAAGCGGCTGGCGTGCAGCGCTTCATCAATATCAGTCAAAATGGCGCAAAAGCCGACTTGCCCTACCGCTTCCTGGCCAGCAAGGGTCGCGCTCAAGCAGCGGTCGCAGGCTCGACCCTGGCCTGGACTGCGCTGCGGCCATCGGCGATATTCGGCGCTCAGGATGAATTCTTCAATACTTTCGCGCGCCTGCTGAAAATCACGCCCCTCGTCTTCCCGCTCATAGACGGCGGCAAGGCAGAGTTCCAGCCCGTGTCGGCGCATGATGTCGTTGAGGCGGCGCTGCGTTGCCTGGATGACGATTCGACTATCGGCGCGGAACTGGCGCTGGGCGGTCCTGAAGTGTTGACGCTAGGCGAGATCGAGCGCCGTGTGCTGGATGCGACTGGCAGTATGCGGCTGCTGGTGCCTGTGCCGGCGAGTCTGCTGCGTCCGGTCGTGGCTTTGGTGCAAAGGTTGCTGCCCGGCTCGCCCGTCAATACCAGCCTGCTGGAGCTGTTGGCTGTGCCTAACATTGTGCCCGACAATGCGCTGGTTGCGCGCTTTGGCTTGTCGCCAATCCCCTTCGCTGGCGAGCATATCGTCTACCTGCGCGACAACACCTTGGGCGATACGCTGGCGAAATTCTTTGGCAACGCGACGGTCAATTGAGCGCTCTCTGAAATTGCCATAGAGAAAACTGTAGGGGCGAGGCGGCGACTCGCCCGAATCCCCCCTGTCGTCAAGTCGGCGACTCGCCCGATTCTCTCCCCCGTCGAATCGGTGGCAGGTCAATCTCGAAGCAGCTTTTCGTAAAGTTTCATGTGCTCATCTGCGGCCGCCGCGATCGAGAATGTCTTTCGTATGCGCCGCCTGCTCGCAGCGCCCATCCGCTCTCGCAAGCCGGCGTCATTCAGCAAGCGCAAAACGCCCGCCGCAAGCGCATCGACATCGCCAGCATCAACCAAATAGCCGGTCTCGCCAGGCACGATCGTTTCACTTGGACCGCCTCGCCGCGTGCTGACGACTGGCAGCCCACAGGCCATCGCTTCCAGATTGGCTATGCCATAACTTTCGAATTCCGATGGACAGACGAAGATATCAGCCGCCGCATAAACTGCTTCGATATCATCGCGAAAGCCGATGTATTGCAGCGAATCGCGCAGAGCCACGCGCTCCTCAACGCGCTCCAGAATCCGGGCGCGATACTGCTGGTCGGCTGCCACGCCAAAAACATCATCGCCCGCCACAATGAAGCGCGTTTTGGGCTGGGCTCTCAAAACCTGCTCCGCCATCGCCTGAAAAATATGGTGCCCCTTGACCGGCTGGAAACGCGCCACCATCGCCACCACCAGCGCATCGTCAGCAATATCCAGCTCGCGCCGCAGACTGCTGCCCAAGCCAGGCCGAAATCGCGCGCTGTCGACGCCCGTGTAGATGACGGGCAGCCGGTTGCCGGGCATAAAAGGGGGAGAACCCAAAAATCCATCGCGGATGGCACGGGTGCGCGCCACAGCTGGCACTGCCCGAAAGAAAGCCCGCTGCCAGGCTTTCGGCTGGAACCACCATCCCCACACAGTCCACAGCACGGGCAAACCCAGTCGCCGCGCCGCTGCTGCGATGAAGGGCAAAGTATGATAATCGCTGTGCACCAGGTCGATGCGCTGCGCTGCCAGCAGGTCTTCCATGCGCCTCACGATGGGGAATCGCGCCCATAGCGCCGGCACAAACCAGGTCGAAGCGCCGCGATAGAGCAGGGTATGCGCGCCCCAGCCTTTTGCTCGCCATCTTTGCTGGAGCTTGCCATCCGCAGGCACGAGCAGCTGCGTTTCAAAACGTTCATGATCCAGCGCCCCCGCCAAGGTGAGCAGGTCGGTTTCGCCGCCGCCCAGCCCTGTATACCAGGATGTGTAGAGGATGCGCTTCATGCCAGTCACAAGCACAGCGGGCGCGCGTTGTATTGCTCGCGTTCGGCGCAGGTCAAGGGACGGGGTTGATATTCGCTCTCGATGCGCTCCAGCAGAGAATCGATGCTTTCCAAAGTCCACAGCCGAAAGACATCGTCTGTGTCGCGGGTGACGAAGCGCGCGGCATCTGGACTGTAGCTGAAATCCACGACCGGCAAACTGTGCGAGAAACGCGCCTCAAGCTCGCCCGATGCGCTGTGCCACAAGAGCAATTCGTTGTTGACCGACGCCAGCAGCCGTCCAGCGCCGGGCAGGACAGCCAATTTGCGCGCTTCGAGCGATTCGCCCACCATGCGCCGCCGCAGCGCCCCATCGATCGTATTGAGGATGATGATGCTCCCATCCGATTGCGCCAGCGCCAGTGATGCGCCATCTTCTGCCAGCGTGCCCATCCTCGTTTCGACCAACGAATGCCGCTGCGCCGTATAATCGTCCAGCGACAGCCGGGTCAAGGTTGCCAGTTCACTTTCCAGCGGCACAAAGAATACCAGGGCATCGTCATGGAAAGCCGCCTGGGCATCGACAGCCATCCCCAGCGGAAATGCAGCAAGGGTCGCTCCGTCTTGCGTATCCCACAACAGCGCCACTTCGGCATGCAAGCTCACAAAGTGTCGCCCATCCGCCGCGAATACAACATCGCGCGCCATGCCCGCATCGCCCACGCCCAACGCTTGTGGCTCGGAAAAATCGGCGTTCAGCAGCCACATGATTCTGTCATCAACCGCCACCAGAGCGCTGCCGTCCGCCGCCAGATAAATCGCCTGCAGATTGGCGAGAGGCGCATCCCAACTGCGGATTTCTGCGCCCGTGTCGGCCGCATAAATTGTCGCGACTTCGCCATCGTGCAGAGCCAGCAGCTTGCCGGCGCTTGCCCAGAGACCTGCTGGCAAATCTTTGTCAGCGAAATCATCTTGAAGCTGCCGTATCTGCAAGCCATCCTGGTGGACCAGCAGCAGACTGCCTGTGGCAATGGTGGTTCCGGGCAGCGCTCCACGCAAGACGCGTCCGATTTGCGCTTCCAGCAGCGCCGATTCTTCCGCTCTTTCTGTCGCCAGGGTATCCGCGACCAGCCGCAGCAGACGTTGCGCCGAGCCAGGATCGTCCAGAGCGGACTGCGCTTCCCATGCCAACGCGAGCGCCAATTCTGTATCACCTGCTTGCAGCGCCTGGCGCGCCGCATCCAGCAGTCGTCTGCCATCAATGGCGCGCATGGGCAGGTGGGCTTGGGTGGCGCGGGCAGCTGTGGCGCGGGCTTGGGCGGTGGCTTGCGCTTCGACCGCCGCGACCGTGGCTGCGCTGGCAGTTGCGCCGACCGACTCGCTGATGCGCACGCTGGTTGCCGCGAGCTGGTCGATCAGCCCGACTGCGCCCTCGTTGGCAGCTGCTGCGGCGGCGTCTGCAAGCGCGATTTGTGTTTGGGTGGCTTGGGCTTGGGCGGCGGCAGCTTGCCCGTTGGAGATCGCCCGAGCCACGAATTGCAGCAGGAACGCGCCAACAGCGACCAGCATCAGCAGCGCAAGCGCCAATATCAGCGCGCGCGCCCGCGAGCGAGTTCGCGAACGAATGCCGCTGCTGCGTCTTCGGCGGCTGCTGTGAATGAACTCGACTTGCAGCTGCGAAGGTTTGGGTTGGCGTTTGTTTGCGCCAGCCAGCCAGCGCCGCGCCTCTTCCCAGTTTTGCGCCGGCAGCAAGTGCTCACTTTTGCGGTCGCTCGACCGCCAGCGTTCGGCCGCCACCAGCAGCTCCGTGTGCAGACGAAGGTCGTCATCGACGGCCAGATGCGGGCGAAGCTGCTCAATTCGCTCGACCAAATCGTCTTGCTCGCGGAAGAAGAGGTAGGTGTTGTTGACAATAGCCGGGTGAACTTCGACGTTGATATCGTCATCATGGATCAATGTTATGATGCGCTTGCTGTGGCTGACGGCGTGCTGGATGAGCTCGTTGCATAGTTGGCTTTCGGCGCTGGCTTGCGAGAGCACGATCGCCACCGTGTACGCTTGCAGGATGCCGGCTTTGAGCTGCGCGCTTTCTGCAGCGAGCTTGCCGAAGTCGCTGTCATCAAACCAGCAGTCGATGCCGCTCGCGCGCATTTGAGCCGCCAGCCGCCGCACAAATGCGATGTCGGCCGGATGGTAGATGCAAAATATGTCGTGATAGGCAATGTCGTCCACAGTCGAACCTGCGCACCGCCGGCACCATCCCCCCTTCATTTTACAGCAATTTGAAATTGGTACGGCGCATCGGCAGTGTCAGGCAGCCTTCGCAAGAAAAAGGGCGAACCAGTGGCTCGCCCCCAAGCGCTGTAGCGCGCAAATACAATACACCGGCGATCCTATCCCCCGGCTTGATGCATGATGCGCCCTGGCAGCTCGACATGCAGCGGACTATTCGCTGCGATATAATCTGCCACGACCTGGTCCAGCGGACTGCCCTGGTCATAAGCATTCATGGCGTTCGTTTCCAGGATGGCATAACCATCACCGCCGCTGCGCATGTAGTCGTTGGTGGCGACGCGGTACACAGCGTCTGGGTCCAGCGCGCTGTATTCGCCGTCGCTCATCACCTCGGCGCTGACAATGCGGCTGCCGGCTGCTTGCGTGGCGTCAAAGGTATAGCGCATGCCCGCCACCTGCGGGAAACGCCCAGATGCGCCATCGACCAGCGGCTCGCCATTCTCGTCGACTTCCACGCGGCTGACGCCATTCTCCAGCGCTGCCAACACATCTGCGCCAGTCAATTCCAACGTGCTGATGAGGTTGCCAAAGGGCAGTACATTCAGCACCTCGCCCAAGGTGACTTCGCCCGCGTCGATGTCTGCGCGGATGCCGCCGCCATTTTGGATCACAATATCGGCGCCGGTGTTTTCCAACATGGCATCGGTGATGACAACCCCCAGTAGGCACTCTTCAACGCGGCAGAGACGCGGGCTGGTGCCGGTCAGCGCCACGCTGGTTTCGCCAACACGCTGCGAAGTTAGCTCGGCGATCGGCTCTGCCAATTCTGCGATGAGGTCGCTGAGGTCGGGGTCGGGCGTGATGTAACGGCTCAGCAGAATGGCATCGCCGTCCCAGTCGGTCAAAACGCCAGCGCTGTCAAATTCGACATCCAGCCGCCCCAGATAGATCGTCTTTGTGTCTGCCTGGACGACCAGCACTGGCTCGCCACTGGCGCTTTCAAGGACGGTCGGATAGTCACCGAGCGCGCCGCTGTAGGTGTTGCTGAGGAAGGTGTTGGTGTGCCCGCCGACTACGATATCGACGCCGCTGACGCCCTGCGCCACCTCAAGGTCAGGTCCATAGCCGAGATGCGAAAGCAGAATGATCTTGTCGATGCCCTGGGCGCTCAAGCTGTCGACCTGCTCTTGGGTGATTTCGACCAGATTGTCGTGAAAGACGAGATCTTTGCTGGGCAGGTTCAAGACCACGGTGTCCGGCGTGGTCAGCCCGATAATGCCGATCGACTCGCCGCCGACATCCAGGACGACTGATGGCGCGACCAGACCCGCCAGCCAGGGGTCTGCGCTGAAGTCGATATTGGCGCTCACCGTCGGGAAGTCCAGATCCTGGACAAATTCCGCCAGCTTGTCGCTGCCTTCGTTAAATTCGTGGTTGCCCAGCACCAGCGCATCGTAGCCGATGGCATTCATGATCTGCACGCTGTCTTGCCCGCGATATTGGACATGGAAGAGCGTACCGGTGAAGCGGTCGCCAGCATCCAGCAGCAGATGATTATCGACTTCGCCGCGGATCTGCTGCACGACAGCGGCCTGTCGCGCCGCGCCGCCATTGCCATCGCGTTGCGGCTCGTGGTGGCCATGCACATCATTGGTGTGCATGATGGTCAAGTAAAAGCTCTCGTCTTGTGCGCCGACAAGCGACACGAGCAGGACGAAGAGCGCGAATATCACGATCAGCTTGCGTTTCATTGGGCTTCTCCTTGGTTCTGTCAGGTGATTTCTGATTGCCGCGTAGACCGACAATACCTTATCAATTGCCAGTTGCCTGCCTGCGCACAATCCTTTAAGAAATCGTTAAGAGAGTATAGCAGGTATCGACTGGGGCGGGGAATACTCGGTCAATCTCGCCGCAGGGCAATCGCATCAAAATGGAAACCATGATGCCAGCGACCAAATAGATCAAATACTTGCCACAGAGGCACTGAGACACAGAGAAAAACGTTCAGATTAACTTTGGGTGGCTGACAACTCGCCCTCATTACAACCAGGATTCCGAATTGTTCTGCCTTACCAAACCAAGCTCTGTGCCTCTGTGTCTCTGTGGCAAATAAACAACATAATGCAATGGGCCTGAATCTCGCCGCCAGATGCCCGCCTAGGTGCGCAGGGATTCTTCGCTGTTGGCGCGCCTCTGATCATTTTCCAGAACACCGACCACTTGGCACCAAGTCGGCGTATCCAGCGAGTTTAGCCGCCGCCGCATGCCAAGCTTGTTCATGACCTGCTGTGATGCCAGGTTGTCGTGCTCGGTCGTGGCGACCACCCGCCGTAAGCGCAGCCTTCCGAAGAGAAAGTCCAGCAGGGCGCTGGCTGCTTCGGTCGCATAGCCCAGCCGGCGATGTTCTGGCAGCATGCCCCAAAACAAGCCGACCTCTGGACTGAGCAAATCGTCGGCCTCGTCGCCTTTCAGAGCGCCCCAGGGCACGACTGTCGGCACAATCCCCACCTCGCCCACAAATTTGCCTGTGTCGCGCCGTTCTACAGCATAATCAGCATAAGGTGGCTGTCCCAAACCGGCCAACTCGCGATAGCTGGCGATCGTCCAGTTCAACCAGCGCCGAGCGTTTTCTGCGTCTTCATCCACTTGGAAGACGCGCCGGCGGAAGTCGCTGCAAGCGGCCAGATCTTCCGAAGAAAAATGGCGGATGCGCAGGCGCTGGCTGGTCAGCTCGAGGCGGTCGATCATGTTTACGCGCGCCGATCAACTGCGCAGGTAGGATGCGCCATTGACATCGATAATCGTGCCGGTGGTGAATTCTGCGCCCGCCGATGCCAGGAAGAGCGCGGCATACGCAACTTCTTGTGGTTTGGCGACACGACCCAACGGCGACTGCGCGCGGATATCATCGCCATCGGGGGCAGCCAAGCGCTCGGCAGCCATGTCGGTTTCCACGAAGCCAGGCGCGACAGTGCCGATGAAGATCTTGTGTGGCGCCAGCAGCTTTGCCAGCGACTGTCCCAGGCTGTTGAGAGCCGCTTTGCTTGCGCCATAAGCAGGTGCGGTAGGCTCGCCACGGAATGCGCCGCGCGATGAGATGTTGACGATGCGCCCGCCACCCTGGCGAATCATATACTGCGCAGCGCAGTGCATGGCGTTGGCCGCCCCAAGCAGATTGACTCCCATAATCCGTGAGAAATGTGTCCCCCATTCGTCATAGGTGCATTCGGTCAGCGCGCATTCTTCATGGATGCCGGCATTGTTAATCAGGATATCCAGCCGTCCCATGCGCGCGGCAACTTCATCAATCATGCGCTGCACCTGGGCGCTGTCTGCCAGGTCGGCGCGCAGGGCGAAATGCCTGTCGCCCGCTAGTTGATCGAGCGTCTGCTCTGCGGCTTTCGCATTGTGGTTGAAGTGGACGGCCACTCGCGCTCCACGCGCGGCAAACCCCTTGGCGATTTCGCGCCCGATCCCGCGCGAGCCGCCCGTGACCAAAGCTGTTTGCTTATCAAATTGCATGGCATTGCTCGCTTCTGCGCCACAGATTCATTCGCAAGAGTTTGGGCGATAGTTAGAACGAAAGGGCGAGCGAACTGCCCGCCCATGAATACAGTTAGATGCTTGTGCAGCGCGCTTATTCGCAAGCGCCAGCTCTGTTTAGATAATCGCCATGCAGCCAGCCCACGCGCCCACCGTAGAATACGCGGAACCAGTAAGTCGTGCGCATTGTGGCGCCGAGCTGCGTACCTGCTGGGACGGCCTGCAAACTCTCGCTGCTGGTGCTGGGATTGACGCGCAAGTTGAGAATATCGGTGGCGGTCACCGAGCAGCCGGCCAAGTCATAGACTGGTTCTGACACAATTCCTGAAACCAGGAAATCCGTCGGCATGAGCACGACGGTGCCGGCGCGGTCGATGTTGGCGCATATCATGCCATTGGCGGTCCAGGTGCGCAGCGGCACAATGCTGCGCGGCGAAAATGCGGCATCAAGCAGGACAACCGTACCTGTGTCATGTATAAAACAGGCGTCCACCGGGGCAATTTCCCCAAAGATATCGACCGCATAATAGAAGCCGTAGTCGATCAAGGTCATATTGCCGACGCCGCCTGCGTCCACTTCACGGCAGTGGGTGCTATCTGGGGCATCAGCCACAACAATGTGGGGAGGCAGCATATTGCACAAACTGCCTTCTGGCTCTGCCCAGGTGCCATCGTCTGTAGAGCTGCCTGCTGCGCCTGTCTCAGCGCCACCGTTGTCGTCGTCATCGTCACCTGCCTGTGAAGCTGTGGCCGCCTGCGCTGCGACGGCGCTCTCTATCTGGAAAGAGAATGCGCCTGCTTCTTGCTCGGCCGCGCCGATATCACAAGCATCTGGCGCTCGCAAAATGCCGCGCTGATCGTTTGCCAGGCAATAGGCGCTGTCGCCGGCATCAATTACCGGGCTTTCGAGATTGGGTGAATAATAAGCGGGCGCGCCAGCCAGCAGCAGCAACTGCGGGTCTGCGCTGAGCCCAGCGTGCTCACAAGAGCCATCGCGAATCAAATTGCCGATATTGGCTTCCAGCCTGCCGTTGCAATCGCCAACGACATTGCCAGTCAAAATGCTGTTGTAGAGTTCCAGATTCGCTTCGTCATAGATGCCCGCGCCAGCTTCTGCCTTGTTCTCGATGATCGTGACATGGGTGATGGTCG
This sequence comes from Anaerolineae bacterium, assembly GCA_022823945.1. Taxonomy (GTDB): domain Bacteria; phylum Chloroflexota; class Anaerolineae; order Aggregatilineales; family Phototrophicaceae; genus UBA6055. The sequence continues at coordinate 137,271 of JAJEBK010000053.1, forward strand.
CGGTCCCCCGGTTCATCAGCCCACCGCCATTGCTCCCGGCGCTATTGCCACTGATGGTCGTATTGCTGATGGCGGCGTTGCCCCGTGAAAGATAGAGTCCGCCGCCGACACCATGCGCGCTATTGTCGCTGATGCCCGATTTGTCGATAATGAGTGTATTGTTTGGACCGTTGAAATAGATGCCAGCGCCAAACGAGTCGTCCGGGGCGTTTTCTTTCGTGACGCGCTTGTCGCCGGTTGGCGCGCTCCATACGCGCGTCTCGTTGCTGCTCACAGCGCTGTCGATGAGCAGGACCTCGCTGTCGATGGCAGAAATGCCGCCACCAGCGCCCGCCGAATAATTGTGCCTTACAACGCTGTTGTACAAAGCCAGCTGAGAGTCTATCGCAAGTATGCCGCCGCCATTGCTTTGCGTCCAACCGTCGGTCACCGTCAAGTCTTTGATGGTCAGGCTGCCTTCTCGCACAGCAAAGATTCTGTTGCCTTCGCCGTCGATCACAAAACCCATGCCTTCAATGACAACTTCGGAAGTAACATCCAGCGTCGCGTCGAGCGATAACGTGCCATCGACTGTGCCTTCTCCCATGATGGTGATCGTATCCGATCCTGTGTTGTCATCGGCGGCTGCATCACCAGCTTCGCAGCTATTGGCAGGCGCGACCTGGTCCTCACCATTGGCAGACCGGATGGCATTCGCCAGGCTGCAATCGGCATCGACACTGATATCGGCCGCCAGCGCACTGCCTGCCTGCAGCAGCAGTATCAGCATGCACATACTTGTGATGAGTCGTCTGATATTCACGATTTGATCCTGTTCTCAACCTTGGTTGATAGGCTAAGGCGAATAGCTGCTATAACGGCGCGCCGGCGGCATCGCCCCAATTCCTGCCTATTTAAGTCCGATTCGCGTTTCTGCACAAACCAATATGCGGCGGAATCAAGCGCAATCTCGCCACTGCGCTTTATGTCATCCCAGCCACCTTGCGCAGCAAAGCCAGGGTCATGCGCGCATCGCCCAAAGAAGTATGCGCGCCACTTGCTGGCAGACCTTCGCGGTGGGCGGCTGCAGCCAGTTTGTGCCAACGATAATTCCTGCCGTTGGGATTGCGCTCGCCTTTGTAGCGGGCATACTGCTTCATGGCGCAATCGCGCTTTGCCACGCGCGGCTCGGGTAAGTTGTAAACCGCCGCCGTTTGCAGCAGCAGCCGCCAATCAAAGTCCATGTTGTAAGCGACGACGATCTGCCCCGCCAGCAGCACCGACAGCTGAATATAAATCTGTCGAAAACTCGGCGCGTCGGCGACATCGCGATCGCTGATGCCGTGAATGCGTGAGGCGGCAGGCGGGATGGGGATGCTGGGCTTGATGCGCTGATGGATGCGCGCCGCGCCAGCTTGGTCAATGATGGCGATTTCCACGATTTGGTCGGTTGCGCCCAAGCCGGTCGTTTCGGTATCCAGCACCAGGAAGTCGCGGGTCATCAAACCACGCGCCCACTGGATGGCTTGTCGCCGGTGCGCCGGGTGATAATGCCGCGTCATCTGCGTGCCGCCTCGCTGTCTTTTCGTTACAAAATCATAACACAGCAAGCCGGGCTGATGCTTGCGAAGCGAAAAGAGCTGTGTTAAACTTCGCGCATCGTCGGGTGAGTAAAGGAGGTGAATCAAAATGTCAGGTTTACAGGGGGTAGCCCTCTAACCGTTTCACACCTCTAAGGGTTTGTCCGTTTAGGGGGTGAACCCGGAACCGCCAGACTGTGATTTCGCAGTCGAGGGACCGCAGACTAATCCTCTGCGGTCTCTTTTTTGGGGAAGCGCCAGAATATCACGACAAGCCCTGTAGCTTCTCATATTCCTCGCGCAGGATGGCGTACCAGACCGAGTCTTTGAAGCTGTCGCGGTGATAATGATAGGCGCGCCGCGTGCCTTCACAGCGCATGTTCGCTTTTTGCATCACGCGCCCTGATGCTGGATTGTGCGCGAAATGCCCGGCCGCGATGCGATTCAAGCCCAGCTGCTCAAACCCGAATTGGATGACCAGTCGCAGCGCCTGCGTCGCCAGGCCACGCCCCCAATAGGGCAGCCCAATCCAGTAGCCAACCTCGGCGCGTTTGTGTTCTTGCGCAGGATGGATGCCCATGACGCCAACGAAGCAACCCGATTGCGCCTCGATTATGGCAAATGTATAGGCTTGTCCACTCCGCCATTCGTCGGTGACTTTGCGCACAAATTCATGCGCGGCTTCGGGCGGATAGGGATGCGGCACAAAAGTATTGACGGCGACCTCGGGCGCGCTGGCATACTTCAAAATTGGCGCGATATCCCGCTCCGCCAGCGGACGCATCCACAGCGCAGGACAGCGCAATATCGTTTTTTTCATGCCGCTTTTTCCTTATGGTGTGGTCTCGCAGCCCAGCGTCGGCGGTCCCTCGGCAGCTGGTCGGCTCGCCAACTGCAGAGACACTTCCAGCGTACGCCGGTCGCGGATGACCAGCAACCTTACCTCGTCGCCTGGGCGCTTCTGCTGCACCAGATAAGCCATCAGCGCATCCAGATCGTCAAAGTGATATTCGTTGATAGCAACAATCAGGTCGCCGCCAGCGCAGACGGTTTTCCCGCGCACATCAACCAGCCGATCGCCACCCCGCAAGCCAGCCAGATGCGCCGGCGATCCAGCCGATACCCCGCGCAGCAGCACGCCCCGCTCGGTGGGCAAGTCCAGCGCAGCGCTCAAGCCAGCCACGCCATAGCCGCCTTCCTCGCGCATCACCGAAATGCCCATCCACGCATAATCGACACGGCCAGCCGTCAACAAGTCGGGGATGATGCGCCGCATGGTATCGGCAGGCACAGCAAAGCCAATGCCGGCGATTTCGCCACTGAGGCTCTGATTGGCTGTTGTCATGCCAAAGACCAAGCCACGCGAATCCAGCAAAGGACCGCCCGAACTGCCGGGATAGATCGGCGCGTCTATTTGGATGATAGCGGGATTGTCATAAGCGACTGCGCCCATGCCGATTAGCTCAGCAGAGGGCAGCGTACGTCCGACGCCGCTGACGATGCCGGTGGTCATCGAGCTGTTCAAGCCAAAGGGATTGCCGATGGCGATGGCGCGCTGACCAACTTTGATCAAGGCCGATTCGCCGATACGCAGTGGCAATAGTCGCTCTGCGGGTGCCGACGCTTTCAAGACCGCCACATCGCTGAAGCTGTCTGCGCCAACCAGCGTCGCCTCCAGCACCAGGGCATTGCCCAGTGTTACCCTGATGGCATCGGCATCGTTCACCAGATGGGCGTTGGTGATGATGTGCCCATGCTGATCATAGACGAATCCAGAGCCGCGCCGCACCGATTCTGCTGTCGTCTCATCGGCTTCTGCCCGCGCTTCGATATTGACCACCGAGGGGCTGGCGCTTTCATAAATCTCGGCCAGCAGACTGTATTCGGCATCGGCTATTGCGCTGAGGTCAATCGGCGTGGCTGTGGCAACAGGTGCCGCTGGGGCGATGTTGTCGAAGCTGCAAGCTGGCAGCAGCAGGCAGACAGCCAGAAGCGTGCAGACGCGCAGAATCATCAGCAGGGTTGTTGCGTCGCCAGCGCCGCGTAGATCAGGCAAGGCTGTCTCGCAGCGCCTGGGCAAGTTCGCGTTGTTCGGGGCTGAGCTGTGCGGGCACGTTGATGACCACGCGCGCCAGCAAATCGCCATAGTCACCAGCGTCGCGCAGTTTGGGCATGCCCTTGCCAGACAATCGCAGCCGCTTGCCAGCCTGCGTGCCGGGACGGACTTTCATGCGCAGCTTGCCTGTCAGAGTCGGCACTTCGACCTCGCCGCCCAGCATGGCAGTCAAGGCATCAACCTGGACATCCACGCCCAGATCATGCCCGTCACGCGTGAATTGCGGGTCATCGGCGACTTCTACAATCAGGTAGAGATTGCCGGGCGGACCGCCATACATGCCTGGCTGTCCCTCGCCCGCCAAGCGGACTTTGGTGCCGGTTGCAGCGCCGCGCGGTATCTGGAGGGTGACCTCTCGGCCAGCTTTGCTATACACCCGTTGTGTTCCTTCATAGGCTTCGCGCAGGCTGATGCGTACAGGTTGTTCCATATCTTGTCCGGCGCGGGGGGAGCGCTGCGCCCGGCCGCCAAATCCACCAAACCCGCCCGCATGCCGCCGCCCGCCCGACCCGGCGAAGATCGTTTCAAAGATATCGGACATGTCGTGGAATTGCGCGCCGTCTGTGAAAGGTCCCCCGCCGTTGCCCGCCTGGAAGTGCTGCCAGTTTTCGCCAAACTGGTTGTAGGCGCTGCGCTTGTCCTGGTCGCTCAATACCTCGTAAGCGGCATTGACCTCTTTGAAACGGGCTTCGGCAGCCGCATCATCGGGGTTGGCGTCGGGATGATATTGTTTGGCTTTCTGGCGGAAGGCGCGCTTGATATCGTCATCGCTGGCATTGCGCGCCACGCCCAGAATGTCGTAATAGTCTCGGCTCATGGATCGCTTCCATTTTGCGCTGCCGACACAGCAGTCAACGCCTATTGTACGGGCAGATGGCGAGCAGGTCAATAAAGCCCGCTACACCCAAGCTTGGCAAATTATTGTTAGAAGTTCATTTTCGAAGGGGAAGGCAATGGCGGCGCAGGAGCGCGAAGCTTCAAATGTTGAATGACTTGCCTTGCGCTGCTTCTGTCTGCGCAGACGCCCACTATGTTATGATAAACGCATGCGCCTCTCATAAGACCCAACAACTTCCATGACCAGACGCAGATTGTCGGCCGGCACATCGCAGTCGGTAGAAGACTTCTTGAAAGCGATATTTCGCTTGCAGCGGCAGACCGACCGCGTCTCGACGAATGCCTTGGCAGATGCGCTGAATATCTCTGCGCCGGCGGTGACCGACATGGCGCAGCGCCTGGTTGACGAAGGCACAGTCGATTACTTGAAGTATCGCGGTGTGCGGCTGACGGACGAAGGCGAACGCGTCGCCTTGAAGATGCTGCGGCGTCATCGGCTCATTGAAGCGTATCTGGTAGAAGACCTGGGTTATCAGCTGCACGAGGTGCATGACGAAGCCGAAGCGCTGGAGCATACCGTATCCGACCGCTTTGTCGAGGCGATCGCGCGCAAGCTGGGCAATCCGCCCTATGACCCCCATGGCGACCCCATCCCCAACCGCGATGGCTTGATGCCACAGCGCGATTTGCAGCCGCTTTCCGAGCTGCCCACGCGCGCATCCGCCCGTATCCGCCGCTTTATCATGGACGACCCGCGCATGTTGCAAGAAACACAAAAGCGCGGCTTGATGCTGGGCAAAGAGTTGGAAGTGCTGGCTCGCGATGACTTTGACGGTCCGCTGGAAGTGCGCTTGCAGCCGGGCAACCAGCAAATCATCGGCTTCAAGATGGCTAGCGGGATTCTGGTCGAATCACTCGAGCCAGCGGTCTAGGGCGTCGGATCTGGCCTAGGGGCGCAGCCTCTTCAATATCAATGGCGGCAGCCAGTTGAATTGACGCGCGCTCGCCTATGAATCACAGAAAACTGCGTTATACTACCCAACCTTGTGTCGGCGAAAGTTTATCCGCAGGCTGATGATGATACAACAGCGCCGGACCAGTCTGGCTGAAAGATCGTTCCCGCCTGCGGGAATATGGTCATGTTGAGCAAAACCCAATCGCAGCGAGTCGTCAACCAGCGGGTGCGCGCCATACTGCTGACGGGTCGCGACTCGGCGCTGTTGATCAAGCGCGTCAAACCACACAAGCGTCTGCCCTATTGGGTCGCGCCGGGCGGCGGGGTCGAAAGCCGGGACAGCGACCTCATCGCCGCGCTGGAACGCGAATTGTACGAAGAGCTGGGCGCACGAGCGATCGTGCTGGAAACAGCCTTCGTGCTCGAGCATCACAAAGCCGGCAAGCAGCTGGAAGAGCATTTCTTCGTTTGTCTGCTGCAAGAGTACGACCTCAGCAAGCGCTATGGACCAGAATTTGCCGATCCCGCGCGCGGCGAATACATCCCGCAAGAAGTGCCGCTGGATGCGCTGGCCTTGTGCCGCATCAACATCAAGACCGGGCAGTTGCGCGATTGGATGCTGCGCAATCTCGACTACCTGCGCGATCTTCAGCGCATACGCGTGTGATATTTTATTAAGTGTTGACGAATTCGCCGCCACTGATTAAGTTACCCTTAATCATGTCACCTTAGCCGTTGCTCTCAAAAGGAGTACGGACCCAAACATGCAAATATCACAAATTATGCTGGTCGCTGCGGAGTCGCTGCCGCGCGATCTGCTTGAGGCGCTGCTCAACAACGAACATTATGCAATCAAACCATTCGCCACTGCAAGCGCTGCTGTCCGGCATGTCGAGTCGCAGGGCGGGCCGAATCTGGCGCTGATCTCGTTGGCTGCCCGGCCAACAGAGGGCTTGGAGGCCGCGCGAAGGCTGAAATCTATCATGGATATGCCGCTCATCTTCATCATCGCGCCTGATGATCTGCGGAATTTCATGAGCCAAATGCAGGTGTATGGCGACGACTTTTTGCTCCTCCCTGTCCAGCCTCTAGAGCTCGAGGCGCGCATGCAGCTGTTGTTGGCGAAGCTGCCGGTGGAAAATTATGACCGCGAGCGCATCATCCACTTTGACGAGCTTACGATAGACTTTTCGCGCAGCCGCTTGCTGACAAACGGAAAATCGGCGCGCATATCGCCCACCGAAGCCAGCTTGCTGCACACGTTGCTGCGCAATGCCCCGCATGTGGTGCCCAGCCAAACCTTGCTTTCGCGCGTATGGCCCCAAAACGGAGCCAGCGAAGACACCCTGCGCGTGCACATGCACCGCCTGCGCAGCAAGCTGGAAGCCGACCCGCACAATCCTGCATACATCCGCACCGCGCGCGGCATCGGCTATCGTTTCGCTGTGCCGCCCGACTAAACCCGCCGCAGGCTCCCACAATTGCCGCCCGCCCGCGTCTGCATTATGATGGTGGCTAGCAAAAGCAGGAGAGCCGCGCATGCGCATCACGATCGGCTTGGCGCAGATCTACCCCAAACTGGGCGATATTCAACACAACCTCGCCGCGCACTTGCAGACGATCGAAGCGGCGCGAGAACGGGGCGTCGACTTGCTGGTCTTCCCGGAGCTGTCGTTGACTGGCTACCAGGTGCAAGACCTCGTGCCCGAAGTGTCGCTGCGCAGCGATGCCAGCGATGTCATCTTTGCCGAATTGCTGGCGGCCAGCGCCGATATCGACTTCGTGGTGGGCTTTGTGCACGAAGACAAACGCAACCGTTTTTATATCGCCAATGCCTACTTGTCGGCTGGCGCAGCCCTGCACATCCATCACAAGCTCTACCTGCCCACCTACGCGATGTTTGACGAGTCGCGCTACTTCGCACAAGGCAACAGCGTACGCGCTTTTGATACGCGCTTTGGCCGGCTGGGCATGCTGATCTGCGAAGACTTTTGGCATGTTTCGCCAGCCTATTTGCTCTGGCTGGATGGTGCCGATATGCTGATCCTCAACAGCAGCAGCCCTTCGCGAGGCTTGACAGACAGCGATCGCCTCGGCGGCACGCGCTGGGTCGAGCTGGTCAATCAGGCCTATGGCAGCATGTTCACAGCCTATGTGCTGCACTGCAACCGCGTCGGGTATGAAGACGGCAAGAACTTCTGGGGTGGCTCGAGCGTGGTCGACCCCGATGGCGAGTTTATGACGCACGGTCTGTATTTTGACGAGGCGCTTATCACGCAAGAAATCGACTTGAATCAACTGCATCGGACGCGCGCCCGCCTGCCCCTGCTGCGCGATGAACGGCCGGGTCTCGTGCGGCGGGAGCTGGGCCGGATATTGAGCGAGAATTTAGGGTAGGTTGCTTTGTACTGACAACCTGACATCGTGATGCGACCCGGATACCTGTGTGCGACCCTCTTGCCCGAATCCCGTAGGAACGAGCGAGCACTGCCTGCGTTATCCCCAATAATTTGGGTGGTCAATACCCGCGCCAGGCTGTGCTATAATTACGGTGAAGCAAGAAAACCAAAGTCCTAGCGACCTGTGAGGAGCAGTCATGAATTTCAGTGGACTATTGAGTATTGTCGCGATTCTTGCCTTTGGCGTGGGTATATTGGGCGTGGCCTTTGCCTTCACGCTGGCATCGCAGAATCGCCCGGCTCGCGGCGGATACATGCTGGCGGTGGCCGGCTTTGTGGCGGGCATCGTGCTATTCATCATCAGCTCGGGCATCTTGATTGTCCAGCCAGCCCGCGCCGCCGTCATCGTCAATGTACTGTCCGGCGAGTTGGAGACCCCGGCCCGCGCGCCCGGCACTTCCATCATCATCCCCGGCTTGCAGGAATACATCATCTACCAGACTGATCAACGTGAATACACCATGTCTGGCATCAGCAGCGAGGGCCGCGTGCAAGGCAACGATGCCGTCGAAGCGCTGACGGTGGATGGTCAGGAAGTGCGGCTGGATATCACCGTGCTGTATCGAATTGAGCGAAATGATGTCAACCAGATTCATCTAAACTGGCAGAATCGCTACGAAACAGATTTCATCCGCCCAACCGTGCGCGCTGTCGCCCGCGATGTCGTCTCCCAATTTGAGGCGGAAGCGATTTATGGCTTGGAGCGCGAGGCGCTTGGCGGACAAATCTCCGAAGTGGTCGGCAAGGAGATGAAAGACGAAGGCTTGACGCTGACCTCATTGCTGGTGCGGCAGATCGACTTCAATGACGCCTTTGCCAACTCGATCGAAGAAAAGCAGATTGAGGAACAGAAGCTGCAGCGCGCGCGCACCGAGGCGGAACGCGTCCAGACCGAAGCTAGCGGTCGCGCCGACGCCGCCGAACAAGAAGCCCGCGGCCGCGCCAACGCCCGCGAGATCGAAGCCAAAGCCGAAGCCGAAGCCCTGCGCATCATCAGCGACCAGATCGCCGCCAATCCCAACCTCATCCAGTATCTGTATGTCGCCAACCTGTCGGACAATGTGTCCTTCGCGCTGCTGCCATCCAATACGCCCTTCCTGTTCAATGTGAACGACTTCACCCAGCTCGGCGAAGACTTCCAGGCGCCGGCTGTCGAACTGGAGATAGAGGGCTAGCGGCGGCAGCCTACCCCAGCCCCTCCCCGAAGCATCAGGGAGGGGTGATTGTTGTTGCGAAATCCCACCCTTGACTTCCCTCTATTGTGATGGGGAACCGAGGGGGTAGGCGAAATGGAACGACCAATGCAAACCCAGCCAGCGGAATCCGCCGGTATGTCCAGCAATAGACTCGCGCGTGCCGATACCTATTTGGCGCGCGAAGTCGCCGATGAACGTTTGCCCGGCATGATTGCCATTGCCCAGCGCCGCGGCAAATGCGTGCAGCATAGCGTGCAAGGCATGATGGATATTGAAGCCGACCGGGGCATGCAGGCCGATGCCATCTTTCGCATTTACAGCATGACCAAGCCGGTCGTCAGCCTGGCGCTGATGATGTTGCATGACGAAGGACGCTTGCAGTTGCACGATCCGGTTTCACGCTATATCCCCAGCTTCGCCAAGACCAAGGTCTTCAGCCACATCAGCGAGAACCAACCCATCTTCGTCGAGCAAGATCCGCCCATGACCATCTTCCACCTGCTGACGCATACAGCCGGTTTGAGCTATGCCGGCGACCCATGGCATCCCGCCGACGAAGCGTTTCGCAAGTCTTGGAACAAGCACGGCTTCTTCCGCCGTGATATGGCGCTTTCAGAAATGATCGAGCATTTTGCCGCGCTGCCTTTGCGCACGCAGCCGGGCAGCGCCTGGCATTACAGCGTGGCCACGGATGTGCTCGGCTATCTGGTGCAGGTCATCGCCGATATGCCGCTGGCGGACTTTCTGCGCGAGCGCATCTTCGCGCCGCTGGGCATGGTCGACACGGGCTTCGATATCCCGCCCGAAAAACACAGCCGCCTTTGTGCCCTGTATCGATCGGACGAGGCGGGCTTGCCACAGCGGATTGACCATGCCGAGGCCGCCAATGGCGATGTGCGCCTGCCAACGGCTTGTCCATCGGGCGGCGGCGGTTTGGTTTCGACAGCGGCCGATTATCTGCGTTTCGCCAATATGCTGCTGAATGGCGGCGAACTGGACGGCGCGCGCCTGGTTGGTCCCCTAACGATCGAGCGCATGACCGCCAACGCCGTGCCGCAGTCCATGCTGCCGCTGAAAATCGGCATCGAACGCTATGGCTATGGATTTGGCTTGGGCTTCCGCATCATGCTTGATGTCGGGCGCGCCAATGGCTACAGCTCCATCGGCGAGTACGGCTGGTCGGGCGCAGCCAACACGCATGTGGTCATCGATCCGCGTCAAGAGCTCATCACATTGATGATGACGCAAATGTGGTCTGCCGAGCCACACCGCCCACGCTCAGTCTATCCGAACCTGGTCTATCAGGCGATTGATTCGCTGTAGGTTTGCACTGGGTTTTCAATGCACTTTTTCTACCCCAACTCCATGCGAAGTTAGCTTCCCCCTGTTGATACGGGGGGATTGAGCAGAAATCTCTTGCTGAATATTTGCTAAAGCAGCTTGCGCTTTATCCATACTTCGGCAGGCTAAAATAACCTGCCCACCTTTACCCGTTTTTTAACCCAACCAATCCATAACTCATCGCAACCAGTTTGCGCGCAGTGTCCATATTCTTGGCATTTGGGTTCGGCGATTCCATGGGCCAACCACCATTGCGCAACCCCTTGTCGCGATATAACACACTGCTCTGGCTGAAGTACGCGCCTGAGTGGTTTGGCGCATCATCAGAGAGCAAACAATGCAATGATGTTTGCGCCGATTCTTCGTTACTGTCCGACATTGAGCGGGTGAAAGGTCGCACCAGCCCCATTAGAGCTTGCATGAAGAAGTTGCCGCCCGAGCCGAAGTTTGATCGCGCCCAACCAGGGTGCACCGAGAAAGCTGAGACACCAGTGCCTTCCAATCGTTCCGCAAGTTCCCTTGCATACAATACGACTGCAACCTTCGCCTCTGCGTAAGCAGCAAATCTGCTGAATTCCCTTGCCTTGTAATGCAAATCTTCCAGATGCACAGCGGGGCGGTTATTTGGGTTTCCTGCATGTACAACAGAGGAAACAATAACCCACCTTGATGGCGCGCTTTTCTTTAACACATCAAGCAACAATTCCGTCAGCAGGAAATGACCGAAGTAACTCGCCGCCATGGTGATCTCAAACCCGTCTTTGGTGTACACGGGTTCGGATCTCATATTTACCATGCCCGCATTGCAATCCAGACCGTCCAGTCGGTCATATTTCTGCTTGAATTTCGTAGCAAAATCCCGCACAGTTTGCAGATCAGCGAGATCCAGCTTCATGACTTCATAACTGCCTTTCAGCCCGCTGAAGCTCTGTGCCGCTTCTTCTCCGGCATCTGTTCGTCGACAAGCCATGATCACATGACCGCCCTGCTTAGCCAGTTGTCTGGTTGTTTCAAGACCGACTCCAGAATTGGCTCCAGTGACAATATAGACCTTGCTGCTAATGTCTTTGGAACGGGTCTTTTCGTCTATGGCCAGTTTTCTTCTTGCCATTTCAAACTCCTCTTGCTGCATATTCTGTGGTTGCTATCAAACTAGGTTACGACACTTGAAAACAAAACACATTAGCAAGACGCGCCAATATCTTGTCATATCACGCCTCATTTTGACGCTGAAAAAGGATAGCGCACCCCGGTCAGTTCTTCAGATCATAGCGGAGATAATATCCGCCGTTGGGCTGATTATGCTGGTCAACTCGCAAAATTAGCATGAGCGGTCCAGAAAAATGCTGGACAATCGTCTGGCGATGGGGGACCGAGGGGTCTGGTCACAGCCGCACATCCAGCACATCCAGCACCGTCTCGATGGGCGTGAAGATGGTCGCGCGCCGCGAGCCAGCGAATAACAAACCGACCGCTTTCAAACTGTCGCCCGCCACGATCAGCGCGCCCGAATCGCCACCTTGGCTCATAGGCGTGGTGATGGTCTGCCCGGCGAAACGCGCATTCAGATTTGCGCCATACGACACATCCACCGTGGCATTCATCAGCGTGACGCTGCCTTCGGTATAGCCGGTGGTGCGCCCATGTTTGCGTACGGGCATGCCCAGCCGCGCTTTGGCAATCCCGTTGGGTCGGCCGATTTCGGCGATGCTCTGTTGGAACATCATCGGGTTGTTGGGGCGTGCCAAAGCCGCATCGATGCGATTGGGAAAGATCGATCCGCTCACTTGCGCCTGGGGGACTGTTATGGCTGTCAACCGTTTCGACGAACCACTCAGGGCGCTCAAGGCATTGCCCACCGTCACGAACATCTCGACGATATCGCAGCCTCCAGGCGGGAAGAGCGGTGGCGGCGTGGTGGGCGGCTGCGTCGGGAGTGGACCGCTATTGTTGTAAAAGCGCAGCGCCTCGTAACGATGCAGCTTTGCCACCACATCATCGGGACGCAGGCCGTGGTCGGTTGTGCCCGGCTGCAGCACCGCATCGCCAATGGCGGCTTGGTTGCTGTTCGCCAGCACATGGTTGTTGGAGAGCAGCAGCGGCTCGCCCGTCTGGTTGTCAAAGACGATTGCGCCCAGTGTGCCCGCGGTTACCTTGTAATGCCCGATGCTGACACCAGCAGGAATATTGGGGCGAAAGTGGTCGCGTGGGTTCAACTGCGCTTCCAGCCGGCCAATTTCGATGACATCGGTGCGCGCGCCATTCACATCCGGCGGCACCATGTCTTCTGCGCTCAGCGCCTCGATTGGTTTCTTCTGTTCCACCAGCACAGCCATCGCCAGCTGGTCGGTGACTTGCTCTTTGTAGTTGCGAAAGCCGATGCCGACGCCCACCACGCCACGCCGCTGCAGCAAATCTTCTTGCGACAGCCGTTGTGCTTCCAGCAATTGGTGGAACAAGTCCGGCGACATACGCCTCCTGCCTGATGCGTGGATCCGGCAATAGTATACAGGCAAGCGCCAAGTGTGGTTAAGGGGCGCTAGCCAGACAGGCTCTTCAAGCCGCTGCCGGTCAGCGCGATGACCAACTCGGCCGCATCATCCAGTTGTTCGCGGATTTGTGGCAGGGCTGCGACAGGCACAGCGCTAGTCGCTTCGATCATGAATCCTCGCGCGTGCATGCGCTGCTGCGCGTGCAAAATGTCGTCATTGCCAACGCGCAGAGCCAGGCCTCGGCTGTCTGCGATCGCTCGCAAGATCTGTTGCCCACGCACTGGCTCGTCCACCAGGATGCCATCCGCCACACTTGCGCCGCGAACGACGGTCGGAGGTGTATCTGCGCCCGCTTCCCACGCGCGCACGATGGGATCAACACCCGTCGACTGCACGGCGATCATGCGGGGGAGTTGCGCGAGCAGACCAGCTGCATGCAGCACCAGGAATCCACGATACATGCCCAGAAACAACCCGCCATGCCCAACCGGCATCGCCACCGCATCGGGCGCCTGCCTGTCCAGCTGTTCCCAGATTTCCCAGGCTGCTGTCTGTTGTCCCAGCACAAAGCTCGGATTCCAGGCGTGGCTGGCATAGGTCCTGCTTTTGGCTGCGGCGTAGATTTCTGCAGGCAAATCTGCCGATTCGATGATTTCGCCGCCATAAGCGCGGATATGCGCTTTCTTGCTGGCGACCGCGCTGCTTTTGGGCACATAGACTGTTGCCCGCATGCCCGCCAGAGCCGCATAGGCTGCCAGCGAAGCGCCGGCATTGCCCGACGAATTGTCCATGGCTTCTGCGACGCCGGCACCTGCCAGGTGATTCAGCATAACCGCCACGCCACGATCTTTGAACGAGCCAGTCGGATTCAAGTATTCCAGCTTGGCATGAAAGCGCGCGCCATCCAGGTCCAGCGGCACGAGCGGCGTCAAGCCTTCGCCCAGGCTGAAGCGTCGCTGGATGGGCAGAAGCGCCTGATAGCGCCACACAGAGAAGTCGTCGCTCACGATCTGGGCGGGGTCGAATGTCGGCAGCGCTTTCCAGTCCAGCAGGCCGCCGCAATCTTGACAACGCCAGTCTGTGGGTTGCGCCGTCATTCCACAAGTAGTGCAGGTAATCCGCGCCACAATTGTGCTTCTTTCTCCGTCGAACGCCGGCATTGTATCACAGCGCAATGCATGTTGTGCGGCTGCTCGCTTGGATGGACATCCTCTCAGTCACCCCGACGTGTCAGGGGGAGGCAAAGCACACGCAAACAATCGCGAATCCGCTTGCCTTGGCTACCCTCTCCGTCCTGACGGGGAGGGGCTGGGGGTGGGGTTTTAGTGGCCCCGAGCGTTTGCAGTAGAGTATCTGCGCCTGTCTTGTGCTAGAATCGAGCAAATTAGCCGCGATGATCTGGCACCGGCACACACACATGGCTCTTCACGATCGCTTTGCACGCCCCTTGCGCGACCTGCGCATCTCGGTCACTGACCGTTGCAACTTTCGCTGTCCCTATTGCATGCCCGCCGAGATCTTTGGCGAACGGTACAAATTTCTGCCCAAGCCGCAACTGCTCACATTCGAAGAGATCGCCCGCCTCACACGCATCATCGTGCGGCAGGGCGCGCTGAAGATCCGCCTCACCGGTGGCGAGCCTCTGCTGCGACAAGGGATTGAAGAGCTGGTGGCTATGCTCGCGGAGATTGATGGCGTGGCCGACCTGGCGATGACCACCAATGCTTTCTTGCTGCCGCAGAAGATAGACGCCCTCAAGGCCGCCGGACTACAACGTCTGACGATCAGCCTGGATACGCTGGACGATGCTGTCTTTCGCCAGATGAATGGCGGACGCGCCGGGGTCGACAAGGTGCTGGAGGGCATCGCGGCTGCCGAACAGGCTGGTTTCTCGCCACTCAAGATCAACGCCGTTGTGCAGCGCGGCACCAACGATCATACCTTGGTCGAGCTGGCGCGCTTCTTCAAGGCGCGTGGGCACATCGTGCGCTTCATAGAGTACATGGATGTGGGAAATCGTAATGGCTGGCGCATGGACCAGGTGCTGCCATCCAGCGAGGTCGTAGCGCTTGTTGATGTCGAGATGCCGCTGAAACCCGCGCCTGGCAACTATTATGGCGAGGTGGCGCAACGGTATCAATACCGCGACGGCGAAGGCGAAATCGGATTGATCAGTTCGGTTACACAGCCGTTTTGTGGCGCTTGCACACGCATGCGTCTCTCGCCCGAGGGACAGATCTTCACCTGTCTGTTTGGCACGAAAGGCACCAGTCTGCGAGATCCACTGCGGGCAGGAGCCAGCGATGACGAACTGGCAGCCATCATCAGCCGCACCTGGCGCGCGCGCAGCGACCGCTACTCCGAAATCCGCGGTTTGCTCACCGAAGCTGCCCGCGAAGAACGGCGCAAAGTGGAGATGTATCACATCGGTGGCTAGCCAGGGCAATCGCGTTAAAATGAAACTCAGTGCCAGGAATCCTCTCTAACGCTTTGCCACCGAGTTCACAGAGTACATTTGAGTACAACGAGAGGAAAGCAAAGATTTTACGCTCTGTCGACGCGACAAACGCGAGAAAAGGAAACATTTTGCAATCTAATGGCGTCTAGCAGCGAATCATCCGCGCCATAGTTGCACATAGCGCAGTCATTTACATTTTGTATGTTTAACAAACTCTCGGTGTACTCCTTCATCTCGGTGTATTCGGTGGCAAAATAATTTGATGCGATTGCCCTAGGTGGTTAGCTCGAGACAATTTGTACCAGATTGCCGGTGTGGTAAGCTTATGACCATGACAGATGCGCGAGGCGAGGAAAGAATATGTCCAACGCAGATTTTGATTTGAGCGGGCAGACTGCGCTGATAACCGGCGCAGGCAGGGGCATCGGCTTGGCGACCGCGCGCCGGTTGGCTGCTGCTGGAGCCGATGTCATCATTGCCGAATACATCGCCGAAAATGGGCGCAATGCCGCCGCCGAGATCGAAAGCATGGGGCGCAAGTCGCTGTTCATCGAGGTCGATGTGCGCGACTCGGGCAGCGTAAATGCCATGGCAAAGACCGCGCTGGCCGCCTTTCCGCAGATAGACATCCTGGTTTGCAATGCCGGCATCGCCCAAGGCGTCAGAGCCGAAGACATGACCGACGAAGAGTGGTTGAATATGCTGGCGGTCAACCTGAACGGGGTCTTTTATTGCTGCCGGGCGATCGGACGACACATGCTGGAGCGTGGCAGTGGCAGCATCGTCAACACAGCGTCTATGTCGGGCATGATATCCAATACGCCACAGCCGCAATCTCATTACAATGCAGCGAAAGCCGGTGTCATCTTGCTGACCAAGTCGCTGGCTGGCGAATGGGCGGATCGTGGTGTGCGCGTCAATTGCGTATCGCCCGGCTACATCGGCACAGATATGACCGCGGCCGGCATGGAAAACCCCGACTGGTATCCCACTTGGCTGGCGATGACCCCACAGGGCAGGGTGGGCAAGCCCGAGGATGTGGCGGCTGCTATCTATTACCTGGCTTCGCCGGCCGCCAGCTATACAACTGGCACGAATCTGGTCGTGGATGGCGGCTATACCAGTTGGTAGAGATTATTGTGGCTCTGGGCAAGGCGAACTCAGGTTTAAGAGCTTGACGACATCGTTGCGCACCCAGCCTATCGGCGAGGTGTCATCGTTGTTGTAGCGCACATAATACCAGGCGTTGCCAGTTGGGTTGCGTTCATCGCGCCGCACTTGGATCACATCGAGCTCTGTACCGGGCGGCAGAAGCCAAATCGACTGGCTGCTGATGGTCGGGCGGAAGCGGACATTCTTCGCCTCGTCATCGGCATTGTAGACTCGGCACAGCACAGCAGGCGTCGGCGTGATGGTGGGCGTGTTGGTGTCGGTCGGCGTGATTGTAGCGGTCGGCGTGATGGTCGGGGTGGCTGTGTCGGTCGGCGTGAAGGTCGGCGTCAAGGTATCAGTCGGCGTTTTGGTGATGGTCGGGGTGGCTGTGTCGGTCGGCGTGTTGGTCTGGGTCGGCGTGCGCGAAGGCGTAAAGGTTTGCGTTGGCGTGTTGGTGGCGGTCGGCGTAGGTGTTTCAGTCGGGAAGATGATCGGCTCCCAAACATCGCGCGTAAAATAGATGCCGGCGGCACCCACCAAGCCCAGGATCACCAGCAACAGACAGCCAGCAAAGCGTCCGCGATTGCGCCGATTGCGGATGACGCCCTCGATGCGTGACAAATCGCTGCGCCGCCCCAAAATACGAAACGGCTCGTCGCGCATGATCTCGAGCCACGACTGCGCCTCGACCATGGCGCCATTTTGCAGCGCTTCGTCCGCTCGCTCCAAATAACGCAGAAACAAGTCGTTGACCGCGCCGCGATAGCGTTCGTCCTGAGCATATTCGCCAACCATTTCAGCCAGCATCTGTCGCGCCTGCGCCAGCTCGGGGTCGAAGTTCTGCGAAATTAGCGCTTGCGCTCGCCGCAGCGCTTGCTGTGTTCGCGCCACATCTGCCTGGCTATTGCGCGCGTGCATGAGCAGATCGGCGAAACCGCTGTCTTTCGGATCGAGCTCCAGCCCCATCTCCAGTGTTTTGACGGCGCTGTTCATCAGCAAGATGCGTTCGTCCAACGTGTTCGCTTCTTTGGCGTGATTCAACTGCAATTGGGCTTGGTCGGTCACCTGGCTGCGGATGCCTGCCAAATTGCCATCGACTTCTTGCTGCAGTTGCGCCAGACGTTGGCTCTTGGGCAGCAGTTGTCGCACTTGCGAAAGTAGCTTGCGGATCTGGGCGACTTGCGCCACTTGCTCGTCCAGCGTGCCGCCGATTGTGTTCATGCTAAGCGTGATCTGGTCATAGTCCCGCTGGATGCGGCGGATCATCTCCTGGCGTTCTTCGGCTTGGGGGTCGTTGGGCACGACGCGTAATGCGCCTTCGTATTTGCGCAGCGCCTCTGACCAATTGTCGTTCGCCATCAGACGGTCGCCGTCGTTCAGCAATTCGCGCGCCAATGCCAGATCCTGGATATCCAGCAGCGCCTGCTCGACATCTTTCCAGCTGAGAATGCCATCGCGTTCAGCCAGTTCGCGCGCTTCACGATAGAGTCCGGTCGCCTGTTCATAATTGCCGGCGCGCACGAGTGAGTTGGCGCGGTTATAAGCGACACGTGCTTCAAAAGGGATGCGGTGGTCGGGCACGATACCGCGGATGAGGTTGTCTTCCGACTTTTCGCGATATTCCAGCGCTGTCGCATGGTCAGGGTTTTGCGCCAGGATGCGGTTGGCGACATCAATAGCCTGTTGATATTCGCCGGAGTAATAATTCTCTGTGAGACGTTTCAGCAAGTCATCAAACGTATCTATGTTTGGGCGGGGCTGCGCTTCGCTGGTGGGGGAAGGCGCGGCTGCTTCGGGTTGTGCTGGTTGGCTGCGGAAACTTTCTCTCGGTTGGCGAGCGGGTTGTTCGGGCCGCGGCGGTTCGCTGTATCCGGGTGGCTCGCTGGGCGTTGTAGTTGGCGCTTGCTGGAGATCGTGCCGCAGAAAGAGGTCTTGTACGCGTTGTCTGGCTTGCGCGCTGTGTGCGCCGGCTCGCTGCAAGAGGCTGATGACATCGGCGTGTCCGGCATCAATGCGCAGGGCGTCTGCCAAGATATCAATGGCTTCATCAATATCATCGTCGTCGCCAGCGATTTCGATGCGGATGCGCGCGCGCCGCACCAGTCCACGCATAGCCGCTGTGTCGGGACGGGTGGCTTGACTTTGCAAATCGGCGATTTCGGCAAAGAGCGCCTGCGCCTTTTGCTCCAGCGGCGTGTTCTTTGCTTCGGTAAGCAGGTCGCGGGCTTCTTGCTGCAAGTCGGCAAGGGACTGGGGGTCGGTGGCGGCATTTGCGCGCCTGCGCAATTCTTCGATCGCCCGTTGCAATTCCTGCATGGATGATATCCCTATGCTGGCTTGCCCAAGCTGCACTACATGCAGCAGGCAAATTGTAGCGCAACTGTCTCGATACGCGCCGTACCACTTGTCAGGATTCTATGCTAGAGTGTGCTGGTGGTCAAATTGCGGCAACGGTCCTATTCCAATGGCTACATTTCAGCACATCATACCCAGATACAAGCTGATCCTATTCTACAATATTCGACATGACAGACAAGAACAATATTATCGCTTCATGCTCAGCAGCTTTGTGCCGGCTGTGCAAAAGGTCGGCGTATTCATGCACATGGCTTGGCACATCGCCTATGGACAGCATCCCATGCGCAAGATCGAATTCGTCACAGAAAGCTCCGACACCCTGCGCAGCCTGTTTCTGAGCGACGAATGGAAAGAGCTGGAAAACAAGCTCATGCGCTATGTCTCCGATTATGAACGCAAGGTCGTGGAATACCGCGATGGATTTCAAGTCTAGGTCTTTGCGCCGCTTGCATATTGGCTGGCAGAGCGTACAATAAGCATCCCCGCCAGGCAGAGCAACCGAGCAAAACAAAATGGAAATCGATCTGCGCGAGTGGCTGCCATTTCTGGCTGATTTGCCAGAGTTTGCGCAGCGTATCTTGCTTGACCTCTTCCCCTTTTTATTCGCCGCGATTGTGATCTGGCTGCTGCGCTGGCTTTTGACCTGGCTGCTGCTAAAGCCATTGCGCATCGCGGTCAGCCGCACGGAAAGCCAACTCGATGACAGCCTGGTCGAGGCTTGCATCTCGCCCTTGCGCGTCGCCGTGGTGGGTTTCGCCTTGATCTTGGTCGCGGGGCTGTTCAGCTTCAGCGCGGAAGTGGTGCAGATCGCCCAGGCGGTTGGCCGCTCGCTGTTGATCGGCGCGGTCTTCTTCGCCCTCATGCGCATATTCGAAGTCATCTCGCTGCAGCCCGCGGCTTTTGAGCGACTCACCGGCATCACGATCCCCGAGCGCCTGTTGCCGTTTTTGAATACATTGCTGAAGTTTCTCATCCTGGCGCTGGGCGCTATCTTCATCCTGCAAGAATTTAACTTTGATGTCGCTGCCTTGATTGCCTCGCTGGGCGTCGTGGGCATCGGCATATCGTTGGCTTCGCAGAACACCGTCAGCAATATGTTTGGATTTGCGGCGATCGTTTCCGACAATCCATTCAAAGTTGGCGATTTCATCCGAACTCCCGCCGTCAGCGGCATCGTGGAATCGGTTGGCGTGCGCGCGACGCGCATTCGCCAGCTCGACCAGGCCTTGGTCTCTGTGCCCAACCACTTGCTAACCGATGCGATCGTCGTGAATTGGTCGCGCATGCAAAAGCGCCGCCTCGACCTGACCCTGGCTTTCACCTACAGCACCAGTAGCGAGCAGATGCGCGCACTGCTGGATGATGTCCGCGCCTTGCTGGAAAGCAGAGACGAAATCGCCACCGACTCCGTTATGGTTTTCTTCAACGACATGAATACCAGTTCGCTGGATGTGCGCATCATCTGCCAGGTGCTCGACAAAGACTTCCGCGCCTTCAACTCGCTCAAGGAGACGCTATTCCTGGAGATCATGGGCATTGCCGAGCGGCTGGAAGTCAGTTTCGCTTTCCCCAGCCAGTCGCTGTACATCGAGTCGTTGCCCGGCGCGTCTGTTCCCGACAAACCGGCTGCCGAAGCGCCATGACGGAAGCGGCAAGCGGGTTGATGGCTGCACTGCAATTTACCGGGTCCGACCTGGCTGCGAACCGGCAGGGCAGGCTCAGTCCAGCGCAAGCAGCCCGCATCCAGCGGACGCGGCGGCGACAGCTGTTCCTGGCGGTCATCCTGTTCATTTTCTTCGTGATCGGTGCGACGATCCTGCTATTTGCCGGGCAGCGCGAGGGCAACCCTATTCTCACAGGGGCGGGTGGCGCGCTCATCGCCATGAACGCGCTGCTGGTCGGGCTGGTTGGCCGCGGCAGCATGCGTGTCGGCAGCGATCTGCGCGCGGGCAGCGTCGAGGCGCTGGCTGGCGAAGTCGAACGGGTGCTACGGCGTGGTCGTCAGGGCGACAGCTATCTGCTGCGCATCAATGGCGATGACTTGCGCGTCACCAAAGAGATATTCCTGGGCTTTCGACACGAATGCCCCTATCGCATCTATCGCACCAAAGGCTCGCGCATGTTGCTGTCTGCGGAAGCGATAGGCTGATGAACCCGCCCGATTGGCGAGACCGATTGTCTCGTTGGCTTTATGCGCCCGGGCTGGCTGCCTTTGCCTACCTGTTGCTGGCGCTGCATGTCACGGTGCCGGCACATGCGACGCTGTCGACCCGCTATATCGGCGCGGAGTCGGGCGATGTGTATGCAGTGGCACAGCAGATCTGGTGGGTGAAAAGCGCGCTGCAATCTGGCGATGATATCTTCTTTCATGCGCTTTTTGTCTATCCAGAAGGCGTCCCGGCACCGCAGTTGTGGGCGAATCCGCTGGCGTATTTTCCGGCTGCGCTCCTGGCGCTGGTCATGCCACTGGCAGCTGCCTGCAACCTTGTGGTGATATTAACATTGACGGGCAACGGCTTGGCGATGTATCTGCTGGCGCAGCGGCATTTGCGGGCTTCGGGAAAGCTGCCGGCTTTCATCGCTGGCGCGGTCTACCTGGCATTCCCCGCGCTGCAAAGCCTGCTGATAGACGGCCAAATCGGCGCGCTTATGCAATGGCCGCTACCACTATTGTTGATGTGCCTCTTTCGATATACCGATCTGGGCGGCAAGCGCCGTTATATGCGGGCAGTGTTGTTATTCGCGCTGGCGGCGCTGGGCGGCGTCTCGCAGTTGGTGTATGCCATCCTGCCAATGTCGGTTCTGTTCATGCTGGCTCGCTGGCAGCGTCGCGATCAAGTTGGCGCTGTGCGTGCGCTGGCGGTCGTGTTGGGAGGCTGCGCATTGCTGCTGCTGTACCTGTCGCCGGTCCTGGGCGAGATACTCAGCCAGCCGCTGCCCGCCGATGCCGACATCGTCCGCCACAGCATTGATCTGCTGGACATCGTTTCGCCAGCGTCCAGGCATCCTGTCCGGCTCGATAGGCTAGATAATTTGTCAAGCGAAACCTGGTTTCCCGCTGAGCCCAGCGCGGCATACATCGGTATTCTGGGCGGCTTGCTGGCATTTTTGGGTATTGTGGGCAGGCGCGGCGCTCGCTGGTGGTTGCTGCTGGCGGTTGTAGCTTGGCTGCTGGCGCTAGGACCACTTTTGAAAGTGGCAGACCAGGCGTTGACCGTCGCCATCATCGATTATGAAATCGTCGTGCCACTGCCATTCGCCGCGCTTTTGGGGCTGCCGCTCTTTCAACTGGCTGGGCAGCCCGACCGCTTCTTGCTGTTGTTTGCTCTGGCAATTGCGCTGCTTGCCGGCTTCGGGGCAGATGTGTTGTGGTCGAGCAGACTCATGCAGCGCCGCCATCCCTGGCTGCGATTGGCAATTGCCGCCCTGGTTGTCTTGTTGCTGGTCGAGGATTACCGGCTGGCCGAAGAGATGCCCAGCTCGCCGTCCAATCCGCCGCAAGCTATCCACGACCTGGCAGCGCGACCGGATATCCGCGCGATTTACAACCTGCCCTACGATCGGGCATGGTCGCTCAAGCAGGCGCTGTATTTGCAAACGGCGCATGGCAAGCCGATCTTCACAGGGGGCGACCATTATGCTGCGGTCCCCAACGAGGCACAGATGGATTTGCTGTCCCGTTTCGAGCCAGCGCTGCTATGGGATGCCGGTGCCGATGTGGTCATCATCCACAAAGCGCCGGACCTGGGAGCAGTTGCGCTGGCACAGATGCTTCGGCGGGCGCGGCAGCAGCTGGGCGAGCCAATTCACGACGATGAAAGACGCAGCGTCTTCCAAACGCCTTTGTCACGCGTGACCCCGCCTCTGCTCTATGCCACGCAGACGGACGAGAACACACATACCACCTATATGTATAAAGCGCAGCCGGGCTGGTTGGAATTCAACGCCACTTTGGAAGCGGTCAACAGACGCGTCAACCTGTCGCTGAATGGCACCCTGCTGGACTCACTGGAGGTGAATGGCAAGATCCCGCTGTCGTTGCCCCTGCCTATCGCGCGGCGCGGTTATCACAACTTGCTCATTGAGCTGGATCCGCCTTGCCCATCGCGAATCGATGACACATTGCTGCTCTGCCACAGCGTCACAGTCGAGTTGGTGGATATTCGCGCTCTTTCGACCGGCACAATATATGACCCGATTCGTATCGAGGACGACATCATGCTGGCGGGCTATTACCTGCCAGACCAAGCCGATGACGAGTTGGCGGTGCGATTCTGGTGGCGGTTTGAAGCGCCGCGCTCTGCCAACGATGTGCGCTTTGTCCACCTGCTGGACGAGACGGGCAGACTGGTGCCAGGGCGGCAGAACGATACTTCGCTGGGCGCTTTGGGCGCGGGTGACGAACTGACGGAAACCGTGCGCTTCGATACGCGCTTCTTGCCGGCTGGCGAATATCGTGTGCTGACCGGCTGGTACAAGTTGCCCGATGCCATTCGTTACGATGTGCTGACCAATGTGCCTGGCGCGGAGAACGATACGATCCAGCTGGGCATCGTGCGGGTCGGGGTGTGAATTGCGATAAATCGCGCGATTTCTTGACAGACTCCGCCTGTGCTTTGCCTCCCCCTGACCTGTCGGGGGGACCGAGGGGGGTAGAAATAAGCGTCCGTTCGTCAGCCTGCTATTGCAGTTTAGATATTCCCTAACAACTCCTCGACCCGTTCCAGCCTGTGCGCATAGGTGTGCGTTTTCAGTACATGCTTGCGCGCCGCCGCTGCCATTTGCCGCCGTTCATCATCATGCGCCAGGTAATGCGCGACCTTGTCTCGCAACTCACCCACATCGCGGAAGACATCCAGGTGCTCGCCGACTGTGAACCATTCGCGCACGCCAGGGCGATCATCCACGATCTGGAATGCGCCCAGCGCCGCCGACTCAAAGAGACGCATGTTGCCACCATAGCGCATGAAGTCGCCGTGCACATTGATGCTGATTTTGACTGAAGACAACACTTGCAGCATGGACCCGCCCAGCGCCCGCCCACAATAATGCGCCCGCAGCGATTTCGGCAGCTCGTGAATGCTCCAGATGCCCAGGTCAAAGTCGCGCAAGCCCTCCAGAGCCGCAACGCGCTCGCTGTACAGATGCTGTGGCAACAAAGTGCCTACAAAGCCGATGTCACACAGGTATTCGCGTGGCACATCGGTGACGGGCTGGGGCACATGCAGAGCCGGGTCGACCGCCACATAAGGCAGACAGGCCATGCGCCGCGCCCCCAGCTCTTGCCATTGCACACCATGATAATAGTCGTTGACCAGCACCAGATCATAAAGACGCGCTGCCGACCGCTCATTGTGATTGGAAAATACAATTGGCGAAACACCGCTGACATAAATCAGCTTGCAGCCCTGTTCGTCTTTGAGCCGCGCCAGAGTCTCCGGCGTGATTTCGCGGTTGTCGCCAGAAAGCCAGATGATATCGGGCTGAAAACGCGCCGCCTCTTGCAGCAGCAGCCAATTGCGCCGCCGAATATCGGGCTGCAGCGCCGGCGGGATGCGCTGGTTTAGCGCGCTGACGATTTTGCGGGGCGTCCAGCGATTGCTGAACTTGTCGCGCCGCAAGTTGGCGATATTGCGTGAGCCGAAGCCGGGCAAGTTGCGCCAAAAAACCGCCAGCGTATAGCCAGCTTCTCGAAAAACCCGCTCCCAACAATGCTGTCCCATGCTGCGTGGGAAGAGAGGCGGGTTTGCAGCGTCTGGCGCAGCGGCGATGTCATGCAGAAGCTGCTGTGGATGATGCAGCGCGGCGATGAACAGTACGCGGCTAGCCATGTCCGCAGCGAAGATAGACGCGACCGGCGCTCTGGACGATCACACCCCACTCAAATCCAGCAACTGCAGCGGATCTTCGATTAAACCGCGCAGGTGATTCAGGAATGCCGCGCCTTCTGCCCCGTTGCTGACGCGATGATCGACGCTCAACGTCATGTGCATGCGCGTGCCCACGCCAAGCGTGTCGTCGTCCAGCACGACGGGCACTCGTTGCGCCGATGACACCGCCAATATGCCCGATTCTGGCGCGGCAATGATGGCCGAAAAGTCCTTGATGTTATAGGGACCCATGTTGCTGATGGTGAAGGTCGCGCCGCGAATGTCGTCTGGCTTGATCTTGCCGGCGCGCGCTCTTTCATACATGGCTTTGTTGGCGACCGCCAGTTCGCTGAGGCTGCGCTTGTCGGCATCGTGACAGACCACATTGACCAAGCCGTTTTCTGGCAGCGAAACCGCCACGCCGATATTGACGCGCAGATGCCGCACGAAACGGTCGCCATAATAATGCGTGTTGAGGTTGGGGAATTCGAGCAAAGTCAGCGCCAAAGCCTTGATGAGCATGTCGTTGACACTGACTTTGATGCCACGCGCAACCAGCGCAGCATTGATGGACTTGCGCAAAGCCAGCAGCGGCTCGACATCGGCTTCGACCGTCACATAAAAATGCGGCGTGTTGCTCTTGCTTTTCACAGTGCCATCGGCAATGGCGCGGCGCATGCGGCTGAGCGGGATGACCTCAATATCGGCATCGGGCAGCTTGCCCCAGGTGGCCTGGCCAGCGGCGGGTGGCGGGGCGGCGGGGAGATCTGGCAGGCGGGGTGGCGCGCTCCAATTTTCCAGGTCGGCTTTGACGATGCGCCCGCCGGGTCCGCTGCCACTCACGCGGCTCAGGTCGATGCCTTTATCCGCAGCGATGCGCTTGGCCAGGGGCGATGCTTTGATGCGCCCATCGGCGGTCATGGCGCTGCCATTGCTGGCTGTCGGCGCTGGAGCGGATTCTGGCGGCGCTGCGGCGGGTTGTTCGGCTGGCGCGGTTTCTTCTCCGGGCGCGCCAATCACGGCGATGACAGCGCCTTCGCCAAGTTCGTCGCCCGGCTCGGCGCGCAATTCCAGCAATTGGCCCGCGCTGCCGGCTTCGACTTCGACTGTGGCTTTGTCGGCTTCAAATTCTGCGATGATGTCGTCTGCGTTGACCTGGTCGCCGATATCTTTCAGCCAGTTGATCAGCAGTCCATCCATCGTCATTTTTGTTTCGTGCGCCATCTAGACAATCTCCTTGACCGCGTCGACCACCTTTTGCGCGTTGGGCAGCGCCAGCAATTCAATCTCTTTGGAATAGGGCAGGGGCACATCTTCAGCCGCCACGCGCTTGATCGGCGCATCCATATAATCAAACATATTCTCTTGCAGCAGCGCCGCGATCTCGCTGCCAAAGCTGTACATGGGCAGCGACTCTTCCACGATGACGCAGCGATTGGTCTTTTTGAAGCTGTCGTATACCAGCCCCATGTCTAATGGGCGCAGCCAACGCAGATCGACCACTTCGGCTTCCACGCCATCCCTCGCCAGGGCACGCGCCGCCTGCAGCGCCCAATCGACGCCACGCGAATAAGCCACCAAAGTCACATCCGCTCCTTCGCGTTTGATATCGCCCTTGCCGATCGGCACCAGCAAGTCGTCCTGGTCGTTTTCATCGGGCAGCGGACCCGGTTTGGGATAAAGCGCGATGCTTTCGCTGAAGAGCACCGGGTTGTCATCGCGGATGGCTGTCTTCAGCATGCCATAGGCGTCTCTGGCGTTGGACGGGCAGCCGACATAGAGGCCCGGGAAGTGGGCGAAGATTGGTTCGGGCGCGTGTGAATGCGAGGCGGTGGCTTGGTTTCCCCAGCCGCTGGCTGCGCGGTATACAAGCGGCACCTTGAACATGCCGTCAAAAAAATAGCGCACCTTGGCGGCGTGATTGACGATGGCATCCAGCGCCAGAAAAGCGAAATTGATAGTCATGAACTCGGCAACCGGGCGCAGACCAGCCATCGCCGCGCCCACCGCGACGCCACCGATAGCCATCTCGCTGATGGGCGTATCCCGAACGCGCCGCTCACCAAATTCTTCCAAAAAACCGCGCGTGACCCGGTGCGTGCCTTGCCAGTGAGCGACTTCTTCGCCCATCACAAAGACCGATTCGTCACGCAGCATTTCTTCGCGCAGCGCCCTGCGGATCGCTTCCCGCATAGCGACATTTCTAACTGCCATATCGCGTCCTCATTCTCGCTCAGTCGATGCCCGCGCCGATGCTGGCGGCTGTTTTGTAGACCCGCGGCGAGCGGACATAGGTATTGCCCAGCAGCTCGTCGCGGCTCCGCGGCAAATCACTGGCTTCGGCAAATTCCACCGCCTGCGCCACGATCTGCCTGGCTGCTTCGTCATGTGCTGTCAGCGCAGCGCCGACATCGCCATGTGCCCCAAGGATGTGATCGCGCAGAATCTTGATTGGTTCGCGCTCGTCCATCCATTGGCGCAGCTCGGCGGACATGTCATCGCGGGAATCGTACTGCTTGTCCGAAACGCCGTGCCCGCGATAGCGATAAGTCACATGCTCAATGACGGCGGGTCCGTTGTCACGCGCATAGGCGACCGCCTGGCTCGCCACTTTGTACACAGCCAAGGCGTCTTGCGCATCCACGCGCCCAAAGCTCTTGATGCCATAGGCTTCGGCTTTGCGGTGCAGCTCTGTCTGTCCACTGGCGCGCGCGACTTCTGTGCCCATGCCATAGCCATTGTTTTCGATGATCCAGATGACGGGCAAGTCCCAAATGGCGCTCATATTCAGCGATTCGTGAAAATAGCCGTTATTGGTTGCGCCATCGCCGACATAGGTCATCGTTACAGCGTCTTTGCCACGATAACGGGCTTCCAGGGCGATGCCGGCCGCCAGGGGCAGGTGTCCGCCCACAATCGCATAGCCGCCCCAAAAGTTGTGTGCCGCCGAAGCCAGGTGCATGGAGCCGCCCTTGCCGCCGCTGCTGCCAGTTTTCTTGCCCATCATCTCGGCCATGACCGCATTGGCGTCCATGCCCAAAATCAGCGCGATGCCATGATCGCGATAGGCGGTGATGACATGATCGCTCTTGCGCAGCGCCGCCATGCTGCCCACGCCGCTGGCTTCGTGCCCGCTGTACAAGTGCAGATACACGCCGGTGATGCGCTTCTGCAGATAAAGCTGGTGGCAGGTTTCTTCAAACTCGCGTATCAGCACCATTTGCCGATACCAATCGAGCAGCATGTCCTTGGTAGGCGAGGGCATGGATGTTCCTTCGCGCGTTGCTGTGTCGGTCAAGATATCGCGGAAGTATACCACAAGTCGCGTTCGGATTTACAGGGCATGTGCGGAGGCGTCGTTGATCACCTTGACAAGGCGGGCGGCAAACGCAGCAGCCTGACCAAGCTATTAGTTTCAAATTAGCAATTTCTACTTTGAACATTGTGTTGAGGCGGTGCGTCATGAGGAAAATCAGATGGGGCAACTCTGTCATTGCGAGCTTCCCTCTTAGGGCACATAGCTGACGAGACTGCATGATGCCGAATGTCGAAACTGCATCAAGGATCTACTGTGTCATCGCAATCGAAAAACCAGAATGCGAAGCGAGAAATCGGATGCTTGACAGAGATTGGAGTACGCGTTATACTTCGCTCTATGACAGATAGCCTAAGGAGTAATTGCAATGTCATACGAAGTCATGCTGTTGAAAGGTCAGCCGATTCAGCACTCGATCAGGGGAGCGCGAGACACATTTGTTGGCACTCTAAAGTTCGGTGAATTGGTCGACCGATACCAGATTCCTCATCGTGTTCATTCTGCGGACGAGGGATACCAGCGCAAGGCAAGTGCCACTCGTATCAACAAGCTGGTTCGCGACTTGCACGGTCGTCGTGTGGATCTGCCTACAGCAATTCTGCTGAGTATCCGCGATGCGGACCTTTACCCGCGACTGGATTCCTCGGGTCGCTACATCCTGACCTTGCCAGCGAACGGAAAGAGACTGTTCTATGTCGTAGATGGTCAACACCGACTGGAAGCGCTGAAAAAAGTGTTGGACGAAGATCCTGAAGGGGACTGGCGCGATTTCAAGATTCCGGCGGTCATCATCTTCGGCGCGGACGATGGAGTCGAGATGGATCAATTCCATATCGTCAACTCGAATCAGAAAGGTATCTCAAGTGACCTCACACTTGATCTGATGAAGACGCGTGCCATGAGAGATGACGCGTACAGAAAATATCTCGACGGAATAGGAGAAGGATGGAAAGTGATTTCGCAAGACCTGACTGAACGGGTTGCCAAGAAGTTGCTTTGGAAAGGAAAAATCCGGTTCCCAGGCGAACCAAAGGGCACGACGATCATCAACTCCAATTCGTTCGTGACTTCACTCAAACGAGCGCTCGACCAAGTCAACTTCTCGACCTACTTGCCTGAACAGCGAGCCAGCATCATCGACGCCTACTGGCGTGGGGTTCGTGATGCGTTGCCTGAGTGCTTCGACCATCCAAACGATTTCAATATCCAAAAGACGGTTGGTGTGTATGTGCTTCACCATCTGCTCCCTGACGTGCTGGAATACGCCAGCAAGTTCGGTAACCCTGTCGAAGAGTCGGATACATACCGCCGTATCTTGGGCGATACACTGGTTGATTTGACCGGTGATAACCAGATGAATGAAGCAGCGACGGGTGCTGGCTTCTGGAGAGTCGGCGCAGAGGGCGCGTCTGGTACTTACAGCAGTGGAGCGGGTCAGCGCGTGTTGAGGGAGATGATAAGGCGGGAACTGATCGCGAATCTTGAAGATCAACTTGCCTAAAGAATTCAGGCACGTGAAATCGGGGTCTGGTCCAAGTGCCAGGCCCAAATTATCTGAGAAGCAGAGGCTATTTCATAGAAGTAGAATACGAACGGGAAATATATCGTTGAGTTGACATGTCCTATATCCTGGGTGACCTACATATTCTGCTGTTACCTTCGCAATTCCGCGAAATCACACGTTATCACGTTATATGGAAAGGAGGTATATGATAGATCACCTAGATTCCTTTATCGCCAACCTAGAGTTGGTAATAGCTGTTGCGGTATTGCTTCGCGCACTATTGCAACTGATCACAACGTAGAGTTAGCCTGAATAAAGTATTGTCGGGTGGGCACCATAGGATATAGGACTTGTCTACTCAACGATATAATTTCCAAACTAAACCCTGCTGTCTGGTGGGGTTTAGTACTTGTTAGGAAAGTACTGGAGAATCAACGAGGCTCCCCGCGTCACTCCGTCTCGCCATCGCCATAGAGCAAGCCCGCCACGACCACCACGACCACCGAGCCCAGCACGCCCACCAGGATGCCGCCGAAGAAAGGCACTTTCACCAAGCCGGTGATTCCGATGATCGCCACCAAAATCGAACCGACCACGCCGCCGACCAGCCCCAGCACGATATTGCCCAAAAAGCCGTAGCCCTCGCCCTGCAGCAGCTTGCCGGCCAGATAGCCGCTCGTGCCCCAAACCAGCAGCGACACGATCAATCCCAACACCTTGAACAGCATGCCCGGCAGAAAAAATAGCGCCAGCAGCAGCGCGATAAGCAACCCTATGCCGATTTTGATCTTCATGTTTGCTCGTCTCCCGCACTTGCTTATGCCCAGTATACGCCAAGAATCCGCCAGCGGTTGCACTGCGCTCGCCCTAAATCCCTCTCCCATCAAAGAGGGAGGGACTTCAAAACGGAGTAGCGCTCCCTTTCCCTCATTTTGGGGGCAAGGGGTTGGGGGACGGGGGCAGGGTTGTCAACTCCACTAAAATCACCACTCCAGCAAAGATACTAGGGTTCGCCTCGCGCGGGAATTTCATGTAACATAGCGACAGATTCGTTGGCAAGGCAGGTGGACACGGACATGAGCGAGGTTGAGGCAGGTGGACTGCCGCCTCTGACGCCCGACAACTTCATCAACCGCGAACTGAGCACGATCGACTTTCAGAAACGTGTGCTGGCGCTGGCGGAAGACGAATCGACGCCGCTGCTCGAACGCGTCAAGTTCATCGCCATTGTCGGCAACAACCTCGACGAGTTTTTCATGGTGCGGGTCGGCGCCTACTTTCAAAAGCTGCAATTCAACAATCCGCGCACGCGCCCCGATGGCATGACACCCATGCAGCTGCTGCAATTGATACACACGGAAGTCTCTGCGCTGATCGCTCGTCAACGGCGGCTGCGGCGCGAAGTCTTCGCCCTGTTGGAGCGCGAAGGCATCCGCTTTATCAACACCGACCAGCTCGACCAAAGCGAGCGCGCTGCCATCAGCTATTATTTTCGCGCCGAGGTCTTCCCGCTTTTGACGCCGCTGGCAGTTGACCACGCCAGGCCCTTCCCGTTCATCTCCAACCTGAGCCTGAACCTGGGTGTTTATCTGGAGCGCACAAACGGCGACATGAACAATGGCATCGACTTCGCGCGGGTTAAGGTGCCGCTGGATGTGCTGCCGCGCATCGTCAGGCTGGAGAGTGTGCTGCGCGCCTACACGGGCGATGCCCACGCTGGTTATCGCTTCTTGTGGATGGAAGACATCATCGCCGATTACCTGTCCGATTTGTTCCCCGGCATGCAAATCCGCGAAACCTTCCCTTTCCGCATCATTCGCAATGCCGATATTGATTATGAGCACGAATGGGAAGAAGACTTGCTGGATGTCAAGTCGATCATCGAACAGGGCGTGCGCGAGCGCCGTTTTGGTTCGGTGGTGCGTCTGGGCGTGCCCGAAGTCATCAGCCAGCGCATGCTCAATCGCCTGGCGAGCTCGCTGGAACTGCCCAACACGCAAGAGGTCTTCCGCATCGATGGCAAGCTGGGCTCGGCCGATCTTTTCGAGTTGTTGCAAGTCGAGCGCGCCGACTTAAAAGACCCGGCCTATGCGCCGCGACTGCCCAAGCCATTCGCCCAATCGGACGACTACTTCGGTGTCATCCGTCAGCAAGATGTCATCGTGCATCTGCCCTACGATTCATTCGCTCCGGTCGAAGACTTCTTCAAACGCGCCGCCCGCGACCCGAATGTGCTGGCTATCAAGACGACCCTGTACCGCGTCGGCAAGAATTCGCCGGTGGTCAATGCGCTGATGGAAGCGCGAGATAACGAAAAACAAGTCACCGTGCTGGTGGAGTTGAAAGCCCGCTTTGACGAAGAGAACAACCTGGAGTGGGTGACGGCGCTGGAAGAGAAAGGCGTGCATGTCATTTATGGCGTGGAAGAATTGTCGGTCAAGACTCACGCCAAAATATCGCTGGTGGTGCGCCGAGAACGCGAAGGCTTGCGGCGTTATGTGCATCTGGGCACGGGCAATTACAATGCGGCGACCGCCCGCCTGTATGCCGATATCGGCTTGTTCACCTGCAATCCCGAAGTGGCGGACGATGCCTCGCGCTTGTTCAACCGCCTGACCGGGTACGCGCCCAATACACGCTATCAACGGCTGCTGGTTGCGCCCGAATATTTGCACGACAGCCTGCTGGCGCTGATCGACAACGAGATCGCCGTGGCGCGGGCCGGTGGAGATGCGAGGTTGATCTTCAAGATGAACCAGCTCGAAGAAGACAGCGTCATCCAGAAGCTCTACCAGGCATCGCAAGCTGGCGTGAAGATCGACCTGATTGTGCGTGGCTTGTGCTGCTTGCGCCCGGGCCTGCGGGGCCTCAGCGACAATATCACCGTCAAGAGCATCGTCGGGCGCTATCTGGAACACAGCCGCATCTATTATTTTCGCAATGCGCCCCCAGAGCAGCAACTCTATATGGGCAGCGCCGATTTGATGCGCCGCAACTTGCTAAATCGCGTCGAAGTCGTCTTCCCTATCTTGGACCCGCGCATCCAGTGGCGCGCTCTGCGAATCTTGCAGACCGACCTGCGCGATATCAAAAATTCCTGGGTCCTGCGCAGCGATTGCAGTTATCAGCGCCTGTGGCAGCCAAGCGACCAGACGGCTTTCGATTCGCACGCCGCCTTTATGAAAGACAGCTTCGGGGTTTGCGAGACGCCCAATTAGCTCTGGCGCAACACCGACTGTTGGCTGCTCGCATCGCTAGATGTCGATGGATTGGGTGTGCGAGTTGACGCTGATGGTATAGCTGCCAGCTTCAAAAGTGCCGTCCAGTTGGATCGTATCCTCGTAGGGGCGCAAGATCATCGGGCAGACCATGTCGACCGGCAACTCGCGGTAGACTTCCACCTGGACCGCGTTGTCCTCGTGAGTCTGCGCCACATGCACAGGCAGCTCACAGCCATCGGGGTGTTCGCCCGCCACATCCAGCGTGATCTGCAGCGGATCATTGTCGCTCACAATGACATCAACGCGGAAGATATTGGTCATGACTTTTTCGGTTTCGCGCACTTCGTCCTCCTTGCTCGGTTGGGTCGGTTTTGCGGCGGGAGCCTTCTGCTGGCCGATCGGCGATTCCGCTCCACGCAGCCCCAGCAAGCCCAGGGCCAGCAGCAGCAGAGCCAACAGAATGTCTACTCTTAACACAGCCACCTCCGCTTGAGCTGCCGCTACATTATCCTGTACGCAAAGCCATGCCCAACAGTTTCACGCCAGCGCGAGCCACTCGCCATCTTGCAGCTGCCAAACAGCCGGCGCGTCATGTGTGCCGTCCCATTCGGCGGGATGCGGCAACAACGCCACGAAATGCGCCTCGCCAGCGAAAGGCTGCTTCAACATGTCCAGCAGGGCAGCATCTCCGCGCTGGGACCGCGCCAGAACCAACAGCTTGTTATACGCCGCGCCCATGTTCAGCCGATTGACTGCCCGCAGCGCGCTTGTCGTTTCGCGTGTGAAATTGATGGCGGCGAACCAAACTGCCTCCTCCACGAATTGAACAGTTTGTGGCTGCCGTTCGCCCGTTTCGGCTTTGCCCATGCGGCAGACGCGGATATCGCCCGGAGGCCCATCCGCGCCGAAAATCGTCTGCCACTCCTTGGCATAGGCATGGAAGACGCGCGCGGATTCCTCTGTGCAACTCGCCAACAGCTGTGCCGCCAGCGCCTTGACAAAAACCCGTTCTCGCGCCCTTGCCAGCGCCGCCGCCGATGTGCCCATGACCAGCGCTCGCAAAGCATCGTGATAGCTGGTATCCAGAACGCGCTTGATGTCCATTCCGCGATTATACTGAATGCCGGCCGCGCGGAGGCGCTGAAAACCGCGCTATAATGTGGGGCGGAACGCACTCCGGAGGCGCTTGAAAGAACCTGTTTGAGGGCGCGAATTTATGCGAAGCCTGCCACCCGCTGACTACGCAAGGCTGCCCAAGCTGGCACCACCGGCCGGTTATATCTGTGTCATTCGAGATGTTGACAGCGACAGCTTCCGCATTGATGAGGCAGACCAGCCCGCGGCCCTTGTTGAGCAGGCATTGGCTGTCGCTGTTGGCGACTTTGGCATTGAACTCCTGTCTGTCCTCGAAACGGAAGATCTCGCCGCCAGCGCAGCCGAACTCTACGAAGCCCATCACGCGGAGTTGAGCGGCGAATGGCTCGAGCTGGATGCCTATCAATTGCAGGAGCTGCGCCAGTCTATCTTGCGGATAGACGACTACGCCAGCCACTATCTCGCAGCGCAGCGCGTCTCTTCAAGCAGGTCCCCAGCCAAAGACATGCCGCCCGACAAAGCAGTGGTCTCGTCCAGTCGCCGGCGTTTTGGAGCCTATCCTCGGCCGTCGCGGCGCATGAAGCCAGGACCCACCGCCTACAAACATTATGGCCTGCGTGCGCTCAATCGGCATCGCCGCCAAGAGATGGAGCGACCGGGAGCGAATGAAGCGGTCTCTTGGCGACAGTCGCTCCCGGACAAATTTGACGATCTCTTGCAAAATCATCCCGGGCTGGTTATCGCTTTTCTGCTGCTTCTGCTGTTGTTCAGCCTGATTCAAATATGGCGAAACCCGTACTTGTACTACTAATGATTTGGGCCGCCAGCGCCTTGACAAAAACCCGTTCTCGCGCCCTTGCCAGCGCCGCCGCCGATGTACCCATGTAAAAGCGCTCGCAAAGCATCGTGATAACTGGTGTCCAGAACGCGCTTAATGTCCATACCGCGATTATACTGTAGCTGTCGGTATGATCGAATGTTGCAAGGGAGCAGGTTGCTGGCGCTGGAAGCAGTGCCAGACGAGTTCAATGAAATACAGGACGACTGGATCCGCTTCGCTTTGGTGGTAGAGACGGCTTTGTGAACTCCGCTCTGCTGAAAGCTAAAAGTCCAGCGTCAAACTGATTGGGCAGTGGTCGCTGCCCATGACATTGGCGTGGATTTCGGCATCGACGACTCGCTCCAGCAGGTCAGGCGAGATGAAGAAATAATCGATCCGCCAGCCGACATTTTTCGCGCGCGCCCCGCCCCGCATCGACCACCAGGAATAAGCACCTTCTTCTTCGGGATTGAGGTGGCGGTAGATGTCGATGTAGCCCTGCTCCATCACTTTGTCGATCCAGTCGCGCTCTTCGCGCAGGAAGCCCGAATACTTCGAGTTGGGCTTGGGATGCGTCAGGTCGATCTCGTTATGCGCGGTGTTGATATCGCCGCAAAAGACCACCGACTTGCCCGCCGCCCGCAAGCCATTCGCATAATCGAGAAAAGCCTCTTTGTATTCCATTTTGTAGCGCAGGCGCTCTTCGCTCGCCTTGCCATTGGGCAGGTAGGTCGTCATCAGCGTGAAGTCGCCATAATCGGCGATGATGGTGCGCCCTTCGCTGTCGAACTTCTCGATGCCCAGGCCGATCTGCACATCGCGCGGCTGTGATTTGCTGAAGAGGCCAACGCCGCTGTAACCCTTGCGTTCGGCGCTTGCCCACCAGGTGTGATAACCATCGGGCTGGCGCAATTTGGCCGCGAGCTGTTCGGGATGCGCTTTGGTCTCTTGCACGGTCAACACATCGGGCGATGCCGCATGCAGCCAATCGAGAAAACCCTTGCGATGCGCGGCGCGGATGCCATTGACATTCCAGGAAACTAACTTCATCGCTTGCTCCTTTGTGTTGTGTCCTGCGCTATTATAGGTTGAAATGGCGCACTGGTGTACCCTACAGAAGAAAGCAAGTTTAATAAAGTAATGCAACAATATGAAGGAATGTCGTAGGGGCGACTCTTGAGTCGCCCACATGTACAATGGCTATTCAAGCGAGTTGGTCAGCGAGGGTTATCCAGCGTATGGCATACACAATCAATGCAGAACGATTTTTGTCCGACCTGCGTGAATTGGCAAAGATCGGCGCGACATCGGCTGGCGGTGTATCGCGCCCCGCGCTGACTCCTGTCGATTTCGAAGCCCGCGAATGGTTTCGCCACAAAATTGTCGAAGCTGGGCTGGACTATGCTATCGACGGCGCGGGCAATCAGTCCGCCATCTTGCACAGCGATCCGCCCAGCCCCAAGCGCATCTTGGCTGGCTCTCATCTGGACAGCGTGCCCAACGGCGGACGTTTTGATGGCGCGCTGGGTGTGCTCGTCGTCCTGGAGGCTTTGCGCGCGCTCAAAGAAAGCGGAACTATTCCGCCAGTCTCGATTGAAGCGATCAATTTTACCGACGAAGAAAGCGCCATCATGGGACTGATGGGCAGCCGCGCCATGAGCGGGCAGCTTTCCGGGGGCGACCTCGCCAGCGCCAGATTGCCGCAATCTGAACTCGACAGCCGTTTGGCTGCCGCTGGCATCAGCCGTGAGTCTATGCTTGCTGCGCGTCGCGATGATGTGCTGGCTTTTGTGGAGCTGCACATTGAACAAGGAACGCGCCTGGAAACCGCGGGCGTCCATATCGGCGTGGTAGATGCCATCGTGGGCATCCGCGCGCTGCAAGTG
This sequence comes from Anaerolineae bacterium, assembly GCA_022823945.1. Classification (GTDB taxonomy): domain Bacteria; phylum Chloroflexota; class Anaerolineae; order Aggregatilineales; family Phototrophicaceae; genus UBA6055. Next base: position 173,906 of record JAJEBK010000053.1, read on the forward strand.
CGGCTCTTCGGCGAGGCGGCGCATGCTGGCACCAAGCCCATGAAGCTGAGGCGCGATGCCCTGTGGGGTGCCGCTCAATTTGTGCTGCGGGCGCGCGAACTGGTCATGCGGCGATTCACGCCTGGCGTCTGCAATGTTGGCATCATTCACGCCGAGCCGGGTGCCTACAACATCGTGCCCGCGCAGGTGACATTCGCGCTGGAGTTTCGGCATGGCTCAGAAGCGGAAATGGACCACATGCAAACCGAACTGATGCGCCTGCTGGACGAATGCGCTCGCGAATATGACCTGCGCGCCGAAGTCGAAGCGACGCCGCCGGTCGTGCCCGCGCAAATGGACGAGTCGGTGATGCAGGCGATTGAGAGAGCTGCGGACAAGCTGGGTCTGTCTCGCCAGCGCATGCTCAGCTTCGCCGGACACGATACGCAGAATATGGCGCGCATTGCCCCGTCTGCGATGTACTTCGTGCCGTCGGTGGCGGGCATCAGCCACAATCCCAACGAGCTCACCAGCGACGCCGACTGCGTTAATGGCGCGAAGATGATGTTGGGCACCTTGTTGGAATTGGCGAAAAGTTGCGAGCAGTGAGCTTGGGTCTTTGCAGTCCACTTTTACGGGAGCCGAATGCGCTGCCAGACGCTCAAAATCCGGTCGGCACCCAGATGTTCTTGACCTCGACCGACTCGCGCAGGAACTCTTCGCCAGCGCCTTGCTGTGCATCGCTCCAGTTGCGTGTCATGCCATAGTTCACCCAGGTGCGCTTGATATTGTGACGGCTGCGCGCCTCGACCTGGCGGCTGCCTTCTGCATCGCCAAAATACCACACACTGTCGACATCGTCGTGCTCGACCAAGGTGTTGACCAGGTGGTCGCGGTCGCCCGTGATGATATTGACCACACCAGCGGGCAGATCGGAAGTGTCCAGCACCTGGTAGAAATCGGTCGCGCACAGAGGAAAATGTTGCGACGGGATGCAGACGACCGTGTTGCCACGCGCGATGGCTGGCGCGACCAGCGAGACAAAGGCCAGCAGCGGCGCTTCGTTTGGGCAGGCGATGCCGATGACACCAACCGGCTCGTGAATCGCCGCGACCAGTCCGCGGGTGTTCGTTTCTTGAATGCTCCCGCCGGCTTTGTCTGCCAGCGCCGCCCAGTGAAACAGACGCTCGATTGACAATTCAACTTCGCCACGTCCAGCCGCCTCTGCCACTCCGGTCATATCGGTGATGCGGCAGGCGAATTCGTCCAGCCGCGCCGACAGGTTTTCGGCGATGTAATAGAGAATCTGCGCGCGATTGTGCGGGGAATAATATGCCCAGTCCTTGGCTTTATGCGCCGCTTCTACGGCATTGCGAATATCTTTGCGGTTGCCATCGCCGACTTGTCCAAGCAGTTCGCCAGTTGCCGACAGCACTGCGCGCGTATAATTGCCGTCCGGCCGTTTCTGCGCGCCGCCAATATAGAGCTTTGCCGTGCGGTCCAGCGCAACCTCCTTCGCTCCTCCCGAGGAGTCGGAGGAAAGCATGGTTGTCGGCGCGGGTGGGGTGTGCACGCCCCAATTGGCCGGCGCATCGCCCAGCTCGGGACGCGCCCGTTTCTGCCAGCGCGGTCGCAGGTAGGCGAAGAGTCCTTCCTTGCCGCCTTCGCGACCGAAGCCGCTCTCACGATAACCGCCGAAGCCAGCCGCGGCGTCGAAGAGATTCGTGCTGTTGATCCACACGCTGCCGGCTTTGATGGCGCGCGCCGTTTCCAGCGCCAGGCTGATATTTTCGCTCCATACCGATGCCGCCAAGCCATAGCGCGTGTTGTTTGCCAGCTCGATGGCTTCGCCGGGCGTGCGGAAGCTCATCGCCACCAGAACGGGACCGAATATCTCTTCCTGAGCGGTTGTCGCAGCGGCTTCCAGCCCGGTCAGCAGGGTAGGTGGATAGAAGCAGCCTTGTGCTGGCAGGTCGAGGCTGGGCTGAAAGACTGTTGCGCCCTCGCTGATGCCGCGCTGCACCCAGCTGTCGATCGCCCCGCGCTGGCTGGGATCGACAACTGCGCCGATATCAATGCCCTTGTCCAGCGCGTCGCCCAGGCGCAAATGCGACATCCGTCTCTTCAGCCGCGCCAGGAATGCCTCCGCGATATTCTCTTGCACCAGCAATCGCGAGCCAGCGCAACAGACCTCGCCTTGATTGAAGAATATGGCATCGACCAGTCCTTCGACCGCGCCATCCATGTCGGCATCGTCATAGACGACAACCGGCGACTTTCCGCCAAGCTCCAGCGTGAGCTTGATGCCTGTGCCCGCCGTGACGCGCCGTATCTGCCGCCCCACCGCTGTCGAGCCCGTAAATGCCACTTTGTCCAGGTCGTCATGCGCAACCAGCTCCGCGCCAGCTGCATCGCCACCGGTGACGATATTGACGACCCCGGCTGGCAAGCCCGCTTCGGCGATGATCTCGGCGAACAGCAACGCGCTCAATGGCGTATAGGGCGCGGGTTTGATGACGACTGTGTTGCCCATGGCCAGCGCCGGGGCGATCTTCCAAGCCAGCATCAGCAATGGGAAGTTCCAGGGGATGACTTGCCCCACCACGCCCAGCGGCTGATAATCCCGCAATTCGCTTTCCAGCAGTTGTGCCCAGCCGGCGTGATGATAAAAGTGGCGCGCGGCCAGCGGCACATCTATATCGCGCGATTCGCGGATGGGTTTGCCATTATCGATGCTTTCCACCACTGCCAGCAGTCGGGCGTGCTTCTGGATGTTGCGGGCGATGGCATACAGATGGCGGGCGCGCTGATGCGGGCGCAGCGCCGACCAGCTTGCAAATGCGTTGCGGGCTGCGCAGACGGCTGAGTCGATATCGGCGGGGCTGGCATCTGCGACTCGCGCCAGGGGTTGTTCGCGCGCTGGATTGGCCGCCAGCAGATAGTCCCCATCGGCGGGAGGAGTCCAGGCGTTGTTGATGAACAGGTCGAACTGGCGATTGTGGGAGTCCAGCCAGGCCTCAGCGGCATCGGCGGATTCGGGCGCGGGACCGTAGGTCATGGTGTGGAAGAGTTCGCTGGTTTGTGGCATGGTGACATCCGTACCAATATACATTCTTTTGCGCTGACAATCGTCGAATCAACGCGCCCTGAATTTCAGTTCGCGAATCAGCTTGAAGGTGTTTATGCAAGTTATGCCCAGCGTCGCACAAACATCGGGGATCTTCCTGTTGGCTCGTGTGGCCCTGGGTCTGGACGATTCCATCGTTACGATTCGAAGTTTTTGCTTATCAAAGTAAGCATGCGCTATCAGAAACGCGTCGTTGCCGATTTTTTTCTCCTCACCAGCGCTTATGTTAGCGGCATAGCCGGTCTTCCAGACTCTGTCCAAATGCTGCCTGCTGAGCGGCTGAGTGAACTCCAGGACATCTCTGTTGGCTGTGATCCATCGTGTAAGTTCGTCTTGCGTTGAGCCTGCCAGCAACTCAGCGATGATTTCTGGCGGAATCTTGAGCTTGCCTTGTTCCGCGACTTCCAGCAGCCAATCCCAAAACTGTGGAACAATGTCAAAACCGTAATAATAGTTCTTTGCCTGGATGAAGACATTTGTATCTGCCAGGTAAACCATTATGTCCCCGTCACGGAGTTGGTATCTCGTGTTAGCGCAAAAGCGCTTCGTGCAGGAACGCGTAGCATGATGGATGCTTTGCTGGGCGTTAGCGCGAACGAATCCATGGATCGCCTTGCAAGCGAGATTAAAGCTGGACCCAATTGGTGGCGTCGTATACTGTAGTAACTTGCCCCCCCATCTCTATTCTTGTTTGCCTTGCGATCCTTTTCCTGCTGATGCTGCCAATGTTCGTAAAACCTGTCGGACAGCACTTTGAAAGTGGCGGGGAATATCTTGCCTATGCGCATCAAATTGTAGGCAACCATCGTGCCACTGATGTTGCGACTGTCCGCGAAAAGACTGATTTGGCGCTCAAGCTGGTCGATATTGCCGCTGGCAACAATATCTGCGGTCTTTAATTCTTCTATGGGCAATAGAATCTGGCTAGCTAAGCGATTGCAGAATTGCTCAACTTCATGATCCCCCCACGCGCCAGAGACGCTGCTTGTACCCAGCCACAGGTGTGCTAACTCGTGCAAGACAGTGAACGACCAGGCAGCTCTCGCATCCTTCCGATTGACGACAACAAAGGGAGCCAAGTCGTCCGCATAAGCGAATCCGCGAAAGACCTGGGCAGATATGCTCGTATGGTGGCTGCCTAGATCGCTCTCCAGCAAGACGAATACGCCCGTGTTCTCCACAAGCTTCCGCAGATAATCAAAGGCATTCCGAGTATTCCGCTTCGCTCGAAAGTGGTTCAAGTCAAATTGCAGCGTCGTAACGATGTTGCTGGCGACGCTTTGAACGCCTTGCGCGATGGAAGCAGTCGCGATGAAATCTACGGGCTCGGAGTCTTCGTCTTCTAGTAAATCGCGCGCAAGGCTTTGGGATGCCTTGATATTGCGCAACAACAATTGAAGATAGGCATTGCCCTTAGGGTCGGCGGACTTCTGGTATGTTGTGCGAAAGTCCGTTCCATAATCTCCGGCCGGTGGCACGGAGTCACCATAGAAGACAAGTAGTGGTTGATAGTACTTGTCGGACATCTTGAGGAGTTGCTTTTGCGTGGGCTCTTTGCGACCAGCCTCAAGCAATTTGAGCTTTTCTGCAGCTGTACTTCTATTCGAGTCTTGAAATCCAAGCTTCCTTGCCGCGTCGTTCACATCAAGCGCGGCCGCCTCTCTTGCCCATCTGAGTATGTCGGGGTTTACTGCCACCATGTCACTTGCCCTGTATACACACAGAAGTATAGACTTGCGCTACTTGCATTGCAATTGTCAGGCAACTTGGTCGTGCTCGGCACTACCCCCGCCACCCAGACTCTGCTACCCTGCTACCCTATTTGCCTAGGCCTCAACAGGAGACACGCCATGCCCAAGCAATACGCCCGCCCACCCGCCATGCAGATCGACCCCCAGAAGACCTATACCGCAACCATGCGCACCAGCAAAGGCGACATCGCCATCGACCTGTTTGTAGACCGCGCGCCCATCACCGTCAACAATTTCGTCTTTTTGGCGAACGATGGCTTCTACGACGGCGTCATCTTTCACCGCGTGCTGGATGGCTTCATGGCACAAGGTGGCGACCCCACCGGCAGTGGACGCGGCGGACCCGGCTATCGCTGGGACGACGAGCCAGCGGCTTTGCAGATTCGTCATGACGCGCCTGGCACACTGAGCATGGCAAATGCCGGACCCAACACCAACGGCTCGCAGTTCTTCATCACTTTCGTGCCAACGCCGCACCTGAATGGCAATCACGCTGTTTTTGGCCGCGTCGCCGATGCCGACAGCCTGCAGGTGCTGCAGAGCTTGCAGCGCATCGACCCGCAGCGCCCTGCCCGCGGCATCATCGCCGACCGGATCCTGTCTGTCGATATCGAGGCGAGTTGAACTGGCTAGCCAGCGCGTTTCTGCGTACACTGGTGCCATAAACGAGCGGACGAATTGTCCATGTTGAACCGCAGCGGCGAGCGCAGCGCACAGACTTCCTCTCCATTGGCAGGCGACGAGGGCCGCGGCGTGCTGCTGGCGGGGCTGGGGATGATGTTGGTTGGCTGGGCAGGACTGGCCGCCTTGGTCGCCATGACCCGTCCGCGCATCGGCGGCGAAATCTGGCTCTTTTTCATCTTGTTGCAGATCGCTGTTACGGGCAGCGCCATCCCCTTCTTTCGCATGCTGGGCCAGTATCTCGCGCCCAGCCTCCCGCTATTGACAGGGGTGGTCGTACGGCGCAGCGTCTGGCTCGGCATCCTGGCGGTGCTTTGCGCCTGGCTGATGATCCCGCGCTACCTGACCCTGCCTATCGCCTGCATGCTGGCCTTGCTCTTCCTCGCCCTGGAGATATTCCTGCGCAACCGCGAATTGGCGAATGAAGCCTGAACGTGCCCGTCTGCGTGGCTTGCCAGCCATGGACGCGCTGCTGACTGACGATGCTGCCCAGGAATTGATTCAGCAGCACAGCCGCATTCTGGTCGTGGCTGCCCTGCGCGCCGAGTTGGCCGCTGCCCGTCAGGCAATTTTGGCGGGACAAATTGTGGATATTGCGCCGGCCGCCATCATAGAGCGCGCCGCTGAAGACCTGCTTCGACAACTGCAGACCAGTCTGCGCCCGGTCATCAACGCGACCGGCGTGATCATTCATACCAACCTGGGGCGCGCTCCTTTGTCAGAAGCGGCGAATGTTGCCATGCGAGCGGCCGCCACCGGCTATAGCACCTTGGAATTCGACCTGCAGAGGGGAGAACGGGGCAGTCGTCTCGTCCATGCCGCCGATATGCTGCGCGATCTTGCCGGCGCAGAAGATGCGCTGGTCGTCAACAATAATGCCGCGGCGCTGGTGCTGATTCTGTCCGCGCTGGCACGCGATAAGGAAGTCATCATTTCGCGCGGACAACTGGTGGAGATCGGTGGCGGCTTTCGTATCCCGGCCATCATGCAGCAGAGCGGCGCGCACTTGGTCGAAGTCGGCACGACCAACCGCACACGCATAGACGATTTTGCGAAGGCGCAGACCGAACGCACAGCCATGCTGCTGCGTGTGCACAGCTCCAACTTCCAGCAGATTGGCTTTGTTCAACAGCCAGCCTTGCCCGAGCTGGTGTCGCTGGCGCATGCGCGAGACCTGCTGTCGGTGGATGACCTGGGCAGCGGCGCATTGATCGATACGGCGCAATTTGGGCTGGATCACGAACCGACTGTACAGGCGAGCCTGGCGGCGGGCGTCGATCTGGTCTGCTTTAGTGGCGACAAGCTGCTGGGCGGACCACAAGCGGGCCTCATCCTGGGCAGGGCAGAGGCGGTTGGGCAGCTAAAGGCGCATCCCCTGGCGCGGGCGCTGCGCGTCGACAAGCTGACCTATGCGGCGCTGCTGGCTACGCTGGAACATTATCGGCGCGGCGAGGCATTGGCGCAAATCCCTGTCTGGCAGATGATTTCCCGCCCTCTCGATGACATCGCCGACACAGCCCATCGTTGGGCAAAAGTGAGTGGCGGCAGCGTGATAAAAGGCGATTCAACTGTCGGCGGCGGCAGCCTGCCCGGCGCGACATTGCCGACCTGGCTGCTGGCGTTGGACAGCGCAAATCCACAAGCGCTCAAAACGTCGCTGCGTCGTGCCGACCCGCCCATCATCGCGCGCATCGCTGGCGGACGCGTCTTGCTCGACCCGCGCACGGTGCTGGCGGGGCAGGAGCGCGACCTGCTGCAAATCCTGGCGCGACTAAGAAACGGGGCGGCACAAGGGTGGCCCCCACAAATGCCTTTTGGGGAACCGAGGGAGATTCACAGCCATGAAATCAGACATTAACCGCCTGCTGCACGAGCGTGACCTGGATGCGTTCATCGTCTTCGGCGGCGAAGAATTCAACAGCGCCCGCTATTACCTCGGCAATGGCGCGAACATCACGCACGGCACGATCGTCAAAGCGCGAGACGGCGAGACCCTGCTGGTTTGTGGTGGCATCGAATTTGCCGAAGCCAAAAAAAGCGGTTTGCCAGTCAAGACATCTGCCGAGCTGGGCTACAACGATCGCCTCGCGGAGACCGAATACAAGGCGGCAGAAGCGACTGCGCTCTTCTTCGGAGACCTGCTGCGAGAGATCGGCGTGCAGAGCGGGCGGGTTGGACTGTATGGCGCGTGGCAGGTCAACAAGACCATCGCGCTCTATCAACTGCTTGCCGCGCAATCGCAATATGCGTTCGTGGCAGAAGGCTCGCCAACTGTCATTGAAACCGCCATGCTGACCAAAGATGCCGACGAAATCGCGCGCATGAAATCGGTGGCGCAACGCAGCAACGCCGTCATGCAAGCTGCCTGGGATTTCATCGCCGGCTTGCGCAGGGATGGCGATTTTCTGTTGGACGCGATGGGACGGCGCGCAACCATTGGCGTGGTCAAGGATTTGGTGCGGCGCGAACTGATGGCGCGTGGGCTGGAAGACACCGGGCTAATTTTCGCGCAGGGGGCGGATGGCGGCTCGCCACACAGCCGCGGCGAGGCGGACATGCCCTTGCAGGTTGGGCAAGCCATCGTATTCGATCTATTCCCGCGCGAGCTGGGCGGTGGCTATCACCACGATATGACGCGCACCTGGTGCATCGGTTTTGCCCCGCCCGAAGTGCAGACCGCTTACGACACGGTCATGGAAGCCTTCGATATCGCTGTCGAGGCTTATGGGCTCAACAAGCCGACGCATATCATGCAGGAAATTGTGCAGGATCATTTTGAAGCGCGCGGACACGCCACTTCGCGCAGCGACCCCAAGACCCTTTGCGGCTATATGCACAGCCTGGGTCATGGCGTGGGCATCGACATCCATGAGCGCCCGTCTATAAGCCACCTGGCGCGCAAGGATATTTTCCAGGTCGGCAATGTCTTTAGCATCGAGCCGGGCTTGTATTATCCCGAACTTGGCTTTGGCGTGCGCGTGGAAGATCTCTTCGTCATCGACGGCGAAGGGCAGTTGGTTTCGTTGACGACATTTCGCAAAGACCTGGTCATACCGCTGCGCGACGAAGCATAGGCGCACGACACTCTATTTCGACCCTGTTAGGCTTGTCCGTTACGAACTGCGTGGCGGTCAAATCTGCCCCCATCCCCCAGCCCCTCCACAAGGAGGGAAGGGGAGCTAAGGCACGCGAGATTTGAGCAATTAAGCCCCTCCCTCTTAATGGGGGAGGGGTTTGGGGTGGGGGGTTTTATCACGCGCGGGCAAAGCGGTATACTTCAGCACGGAAAATCACTTGACATTCAAAACTTGCAACATGGGGGACGGGCATGGACATTGGGCAGATCATCCTGCAGCACATCAACGAGCAGGACGAAGAACTTTCTTATATCGCCAAGCAAATCTGGGACAATCCACAGATCGCTTTGCAAGAAACTTTCGCCTCGCGGCTGCTGGCGGAAAAACTGGCGGCGGCTGGCTTCGAGCTCAGTTGGGGCGCGGGCGGCATGCCCACGGCTTTCATCGCCGAATGGGGCAGCGGCAGTCCGACGATCGGCTTCCTGGGCGAATATGATGCCTTGCCCGGCTTGTCGCAGGAGCTTTCCAGCACGAAGTCGCCAATCGAAAACGGCGGACCCGGGCACGGCTGCGGGCACAACCTGTACGGCACGGCTTGCCTGGGCGCTGTACTGGCGCTGCAAAATGCCATGCGGGCGCAGGATATCGCGGGCACCATCCGTTTTTATGGCTGCCCGGCCGAAGAGACCCTGGTCGGCAAGACTTTCATGGCGCGCGATGGCGTCTTTGACGATCTGGACGCCGCCCTCACCTGGCATCCGGGCGATACCAATGTCGTTTGGAATGGCTCGTCTCTGGCGATGAATTCTTTCCGCGTCAATTTCCATGGCGTGGCTGCCCATGCAGGTGGCTCGCCCTGGCTGGGTCGCAGCGCTCTCGATGGCGTCATGCTGATGGATGCCGGCGTCAATTATATGCGCGAGCATGTCCCGCCCGAATCGCGGATTCACAGCGTGGTTACCAGCGGCGGACAAGCGCCCAATGTCGTGCCGGCCTATGCGCAGGTGTGGTATTTCGTGCGCGCGCCCAAACGGGCACAAGTCGAAGAAATGTATCGCTGGATGCAGGATATCGCCCAGGGCGCGGCGCTGATGACCGGCACGCGCTGTGAAATCAAGTTTCTGACTGGCTGCTATGATATGCTACCCAACCAGGTAATTTCCGACCTGCTCTATAAAAAGATGGCGGCGGTGGACGACATGCGATTCACCGAAAAAGAGCGCGACTACGCGCGTGAGCTGCAAGCCAGCTTCCCGTCTGGCTCGGTGCAGCGCGGCTTCGACTGGATGCAGCGATCCACCAGCCAGGTCTTGGACAGCGCGGACATGGCTGACCCGCTGTGGGAGGGCGTTTATCCCCATTCGCCGACGCCGCCACTGCTGGGAGGGTCTACCGAAGTCGCCGATGTCAGCTGGATCACGCCGACAGCGCAGATGACTTGCGTATGCTGGCCCCTGGGCACGCCCGGGCACAGTTGGCAGACTGTCGCATCGACCGGCTCCAGCATCGGCGCAAAAGGCATGCTCCTGGCGGCGAAGACCATGGCGCTGGCTGGCTGCGAATTGCTTATGGACGCCGATTTGCTGGCGGCGGCAAAGGCGGAGTTCCTGGTTGCGCGCGGCGATGCGACCTATGTGACGCCGCTGCCGCCCGAAGCCACGCCCAAATGACCCCCCTCAATCCCCCCGACAGGTCAGGGGGAGGCAAATCACGCGCGGATTCTGCCGATCGGTCATGCTTGCTAGCAGACTCTCGGTGCACTCCTACTACTCGGTGTACTCGGTGGTGAAAAAATAAACTGAGAGGGTTCACGAATGCAGCTGCAAAGCACGCCGCAAGGCATCGTCGCTGGCAGCATTCCGCTCTTCGCCGGGCATCCCGCGCCAGAATTGCTGCCTGTGCGCGGCATCGGACGGGCGCTGGCTGGCTGGGACGAGCGTCCGCCTTTGCGCGCATTCAATTATGGCGACGAACAAGGCGATCCAAAGCTGCTGGATTTTCTGCTGGCGCGCCTGAACGACACAGAACAACTGGACATCGGGCACGAGAATCTGATGATCATCCCTGGCTCGACAGGCGGCGTAGCCATGCTGACGCGCCTGCTGACAAAAGCTGGCGATACTGTATTGGTCGACGCGCCGAGCTACCGCGATGCGTTGCACATCTTCCGCGACCAGGGGCTTGTGCTGCGCGCCATCCCCATAGATGACGAGGGTCCCAGGCTGGACGCGCTGGCTGCCGAACTGGAACGTCTGACGGCAGTGCAAGTGCGTCCGCGCTTTTATTATGTCGTGCCCAACTTTCAAAATCCCAGCGGCATCACCGTCAGCGAAGTGCGTCGCCGCGCCATCATCGAGCTGAGCAATCGGCATGGCTTCTGCATCGTCGAGGATGATGTCTACAGCGATTTGCGCTTTGCTGGCTGTGCTCCACCGAGTTTCTATGCGCTGGCTCGCGGCGAGAATGTCTTGCGCCTGGGCAGCTTTTCCAAGACATTGGCGCCGGGCTTGCGTCTGGGCTGGCTGGTGGGTGGTTCGCGACAGATCGCCGGGTTTGTTGAAAGCGGCGTGCTGCGCATGGGTGGCGGGGCGAACCCCTATAGCGCGGCGCTGGTGGCGGAGTATTGTCAAAGCGGCGCATGGCAGGCGCATGTGGACTGGCTGCGCGGGCAATATCGAGAACGGCGCGATGTGGCGCTGGCTGCGCTGGCTGAAACTATGCCAGAAGGCGTCAGTTGGACGCGTCCCGCTGGCGGCTACTTCATCTGGCTGCGGCTGCCTGGCGCGCTGGATGTCGATGCGCTGGAGCGAAGGGCGCAGGCGCAGCAGGTTTATTTCGCCAACGGACGCGGCTTCTTCTCCGAGCCAGCCATGGGCGCGCATTTTCTGCGGCTGTCTTACAGCTACCTGTCGCATGACGATTTGCGGGTGGGCATCGGCATCCTGAGCCGATTGATAGAGCGCTTGTCTACCCCCCACGGTCCCCCCATATCAATGGGGGGAAGCGCTCGTTAGTGCGCTTAGCCGTGCCGGACATGCAGCACGCGCGCCGGGGCTTATCAGCGAGGAAAGGACTCGAACCTTTAACCTTGTGCTCCAAAGGCACCTGCTCTGCCAATTGAGCTACCTCGCTAGATGCTATCGGGTATTGTAGCAAAACGGTCGCCAAGCTCAAGCGTGAAAACGCCGCGAGGGCGCGACAGTCACGAAACGAATTTGCAGGTCGCCACTTCTGCGCTATAGTCCACTCGGTATTCGTCACTTGTGGGAGATAATCGATGCGAGCCAAATGCTTCGCAGTGCTAATCGCATTCTGCATGGTTATCGTCCATGTGTCGGCGCAGCCTTATTCCATTCGCGCCAACCGGGGGCTGAACCTGCGAGCCGCGCCCAGCCTCAATGCCGACATCGCTGACACTGTGCCATCGGGTAGCATCCTGCAAGTCGTGGGCAATTTTAATCGCTGGCTGAAGATCGACCGCAATGGCAGGGAAGTTTGGCTGGCGGGTTGGGTGAATTTCAGCCGCGGTGATGAGAGCACCGCAGCGTCAAATCCGCAGCCTGCGAGCGCCGCGTCGGCGAATGTGGATAATTGCTGCTTTGTCGATCGCCAGTGCAGCAGCGATGCGGAATGGGAAGCCGGTTATTGGGCGTACCAGAACGGGCAATGCGCCGCGCCCGCCCAGCCCCAGCCAGTGCCGCCCGCGCAACCTGGGTCCAGCGCGCCGTCCACCGTAGACAACTGCTGCCATGTTGATCGGCAGTGCAGCAGCGATGCGGAATGGATAAACGGTTTTTGGGCATTTCAGAACAACCAATGCCCATCTTCCACTCAATCTCCCGCGCCAGAATTGTCCAGACCACGCATAGAGGGGTCAGAAATCTTTGCCCGCCAGATAAATGCCACGCTCGATTTATTGCAGAACACGACGACGAAGTGGTATGACTATATTATTAGCGGTATGGACCGAATCTTTGAAGTTCCATCGCTTACCGGTAAGCCTTCTTCATGCATCGGCAACGCGCACTTGCCGATAAAAGCGGCGTCGGCGCACACGGGCTGCACCTTTATCGCTACGACTTGCTGGTCGCAACGCATGTGGTGGGTTGGCTTGCTCGCGCACGAAGCCTGCCACATCCACACGTATGAGGCTGGAATCGACTACGCAGCGATGGGCTTGGATGAGGAAATCGAGTGCGGAAAAATTGGCTACGCCGCCTCGCTTGCGGTTAATCCCGCTTGGACGAGAAGTGTTGTCAAACGTAATCTGAACGCTACTCGTGTCAGTTTTGGACAGCCAATTATCGTTCCGACCTGTTAGAGCAATCGGCTTGCGTGAAAACGACGCGAGGGCGCGACAGCCCGACAGTCACGAACCGAATTTGCCGGTCGCCACTTCTGCGCTATAGTCCACTCGGTATGCGTCACGGCGAGGTAATCTATGAAAACCAAACGGTTCGCAATGCTGATCGCGCTCTGTCTGCTCGTCTCCCATGTGTCGGCGCAGCCTTATTCCATTCGCGCCAACAGAGGCTTGAACCTGCGAGCCGCGCCCAGCCTCACTGCGGACATCGCGGACACTGTGCCATCGGGCAGCATTCTGCAAGTCATCGGGCATTCTGGCGAATGGCTGCAGATCGACAGCAATGGCCGGGAAGTTTGGCTGGCGGATTGGGTCAATTTCAGCCGCGTTGACAGCAGCGAGCCAACGGAAGCTCAGCAGCCGACAACGCCTGTCGACAACTGCTGTGGCATCGACCGGCAATGCAGCAGCGACCAAGAATGGACCGATGGCTATTGGGCATTTCAGAATGGTCAATGCCCCGCTCCCGCCCAGCCACAGCCAGTGATGCCCGCGCAACCTGGAGCCAGCGCGCCGGCAACCGGAGGCAATTGCTGCGACTCTATTTGGGAATGTCGGTATGAAGAGGAAAGGGTGCAGGGCTACTACGCTTTTCAGATAAATCAGTGCGCTGGCCTCCCCGATTATTCCGCGATCACACTGACGGGCCCCGTGCCCAGGATCGAGGGATCGAGTCGATTTGTGCAACACATAACAGCGGCGCTTAAATTGATGAAGAGCCTAGCGCCAGCCTGGTACAACTATGTGATAACCGGCATGGACTTAATCGTTGAAGAACACGGTCAGGGTCGCTGCAGGGCCACTGCTAATTATCACGAAAGAAGAGTCGCCGTGGGGTCTTGCTTTATTGATTTCTCTTCACGGTTTACTGGAGTCATTGAGCATGATCTATCCGGCACGGCTGGGATGCTTGGCCATGAGGCTTGCCACATTCATCGACAGGAAGAGGGGTTTGTCTATAATCATTCAACGAGCGGACACGAGGAAGAGATGTGCAAAAAGCTCGGAACGGGCGCATCGGTACTCATTGACAGCGCCCTGGCAACTGGTCTTGACCCGAGGCGTGGGACGACCTACTTTGATAAAGACGTAACGTTGAGCTTGCTCAGACAATACTGCTCGGCAGGGTATAGAGCGGATCTATTTTGTCCGACGCTTCAACGGCTGGAAAGCACATGGAGAAATGTGCCGTACTCGGTCTTCCCACCGGGGGCGCCTGAGTAGTGAGCGTTAGCCATCCCTGTTCTCAGGCTGGCGGACGCCAAGCGCCTCGTTCAGCGGCACGAGAAGCGCCATGCCATGAATGGGTTCAATGCCGTGTTTATCGCGGTGGGAGAAAATCTGTGAAGATCAGGTGTATCGCACTGCTAATCGCGTTCTGTATGCTCGTCGCCCATGTGTCGGCGCAGCCATATTCCATTCGCGCGAACAGGGGTTTGAACCTGCGAGCCGCGCCCAGCCTCAATGCCGACATCGCAGACACTGTGCCATCGGGCAGCATTCTGCAAGTCGTGGGCAAGTTAAATCGCTGGCTGAAGATCGACCGCAATGGCCGGGAAGTTTGGCTGGCGGATTGGGTCAATTTCAGCCGCATCGACAGCAGCGAGCCAACGGAAGCTCAGCAGCCGACAACGCTTGTCGACAACTGCTGTGGCATCGACCGGCAATGCCAAAGCGAGGCGGAATGGGAAGCTGGCTATTGGGCGTATCAGAACGGGCAATGCGCCGCGCCCGCCCAACCTCAGCCAGTGACGCACGTGCAACCTGTGGCCAGCGCGTCTTCTCGACCACAAATTGAAGGCTCGGTTCGCTTTGTCGCCCGGGTTGAGGCCGCGCTTGACCTGATGCAGAGCGGCGCGCCCGAATGGTACGATTATGTAATTCGCTATGTGGACTTGATTATCGAAGTTCCAGACTCGTATCCAGCTTGTCATAAGCATCGTGCCTATGTCTACAATGAACCACCGAACAACGTTTACATTGAAACCTGCCAAGCCTTGGTCGTTGGCGGACATGCTGGCGTGGTATTTATGGTGACCACCTTGGTGCATGAAGCTTGCCACAAATATCACCAGCACGAAGGGATCGTATATCCCGGCGGGCAGGAGGAAGAGGAATGGGAGTGCCATAGGGTCTCTAAAGCGGGCACCAAGGTTTTGGATCCGGCCGAGCGCTACGCCGAATGGTTTATTTGACAAGGACTTGTCCTTGCGCGGTTGCGGGCGACCAATTGCTTCGCCAAGATCAACAGCTATGACGAGTTCTACCGTGTGCTCGACAACTCCCACGATTTCCGTGGCGCGGACTTCACTTGCTAGTCGTCCCGTCTTCTGGCTGGCGCACGCCGATCTCCTCGTCAAGCGCGAAAACGACGCGTGGGCGCGCGACAGCCTGACAGTCACACTTCAATTTTTCCGGTCGCCACTTCTGCGCTATAGTCCACTCGGTATTCGTCACTTGTGAGAGATAATCTATGAAAACCAAATGGTTCGCACTGCTGATCGCGCTCTGTCTGCTCGTCGCCCATGTGTCGGCGCAGCCTTATTCCATTCGCGCTAACCGGGGGCTGAACTTGAGAACGGAACCCAGCCTCACTGCCGACATCGCTGACACTGTGCCATCGGGCAGCATTCTGCAAGTCATCGGGCATTCTGGCGAATGGCTGCAGATCGACCGCAATGGCCGGGAAGTTTGGCTGGCGGATTGGGTGAATTTCAGCCGCGTCGACAGCAGCGAGCCAACGGAAGCTCAGCAGCCGACAACGCTTGTCGACAACTGCTGTGGCATCGACCGGCAATGCCAAAGCGAGGCGGACTGGGAAGCTGGCTATTGGGCTTTCCAGAACGGGCAATGCGCCGCGTCCGCCCAGCCCCAGCCAGCGATGCCCGCGCAACCTGGAGCCAGCGCGCCGGCGCATGTAGACAACTGCTGCTATGTTGATCGGCAATGTGAACTCGATTGGGAATGGACTGAGGGCTATTGGGCTTATCAGACCGGGCAATGCACCGCGCCCGCCCAGTCTCAGCCAGTGACGCGCGCTCTGCCCACAGCCAGGGAACTGGCGACAGGTGGCAATTGCTGTAGCTCTATTTGGAACTGCCTGTACGAATGGGATAGGGTGCAGGGCTATTACGCTTATCAGATAAATCAGTGCGCTGGTCTGCCGCAGACTTCCGCGATCACGCTTACGGGCCCCGTGCCCAGGATCGAGGGTTCGGATCGATTTGTTCAACACATTATCGCGACGCTTAAATTACTGAAGAGCATAGCGCCGGCGTGGTACAACTATGTGGTTACCGGAATGGATGTAATCGTTGAATCCACCGGAACACGCAATCAAGGTTCCTGCACCGCCTCTGCTAATGATCGCTATAGAAGAGTCACCCTGGAATCTTGCTGGATTGATTACGGTTCGCAGATTACTGGAGTCATCGAGCACGATCAAGCCGACACGGCTACAGCGCTTGCCCATGAGGCTTGCCACATTCATACACATGAAGAGGGGATCGTTTTTGCGAATCAAGAACACGAGGAAGCGGAGTGCAGGAAGTTCGGTACGGGCGTATCGGTACTCTTTTCCGGCGCCTATGCAGTTGGAATGAGCCCGAGGAGCGGCGTGACTTACTGGTGTAAGGATCGTGCATTGAACGAGCTTAGAAGTTTCTGCTCGCATGGGTACAGGGCTGATCTGTTTTGTCCGACGCTTCAAGAGCTGGAAAGCAAATGGCAAGATGTGCCCTACGCGCTCTTTCCACCTGGGGCGCCTGAGTGGATGAGTTGCTAGCCTTGGCCGTCCCCGCTTTCAGGCGCGCGCACGCCGATCGCCTCATCCAGCGGCAGGACGAATGCGACGCCATGGTTCGGCTCCAGCAGGTCGCCCATGACAGCCCGCGCTTCATCCAGGAGCGTTGGCACCAGTTCTTTTGGCACGACCGATAGCAGCACATGGTTGGTTTGTTCCATCTCGCGCAGCACATAGGCCATCATGCTGGTCATGGAACTGGCGATATGCAGCGGCACTTCCAGTCCGCCCCCCTGCATCTTGCGCTGCAAGCTGTGCAACCCGAAGCTTTTGAGCACAGTCACGCCCGGCGCCCCCGCCTCTTGCCAGCGCACAGCGACATCCAGCCCATTTTCCACATTCGAAGTGATGAGGATAATCAGTTTCATTGTTGCAAGTCTCCTGTCGCTGCGGCCGCGAGCGCGGGATTGGCGATTTCGTCTCGGTTCTTGCCCTGGAAGACCCAGCGCACCAGGGGCGGCGTCAGCACCGTTGTCAGCAAGATAACCATGAATAGCGAAGCGTACAATTCGCTTCCCCCATCAAGCAAGCCGCTGGTCAAGCCGATCGAAATGATGATCAGCCCGACTTCGCCGCGCGAAACCATGCAAACGCCCACTCGCAGCGATTCACGCAGGTCGAAGCCGCCCATGCGCGCGCCGATGCCAGCCCCAAGCACCTTGCTGATCACCGCCATCAACAGCAGAACCAGCATGAATGGCAGCGCTTCCAGCGGGAAGGCGCTGAGGTCAGTTTCCAAACCCACATCAATGAAGAATATGGGCACGAGGAAGACATAAGCCAGGTGCGTCATGGTCTGCTCGATTTCCTGCTTCATGCCTTGCCCATGCAGCTGGCTCAAGCCGACGCCAGCGATAAATGCGCCAGTGATAGCCGCAACGCCACCAAAATATTCCGCCGACCAGCCGAAGAACAGCGCCGCCGCCAGCGCAAAGATGGGGATGCCATAGGCCTGCGCGAGCTGGGGGCGCGTCCGAATCCAACGAAATGCCCGTGGCAATCCATACCAAGCCAGCGCGAATGCCACGGCGATGTAGCCAGCCATCTGCAAGACGATCACCAGCAACTGGCTGAGGTCTGCGCCGCCTGCGTTGGCTTGCGCGCCTGCCAGCACCAGCGTGAGCGACACGGCCAAAATCGCCAGCACATCGTCTATCAAGGCTGTCGCCAGCAGCGCGTTGCCTTCTTTTGTATGCAGGTATCCCAGCTCCAGCAAGACTTGCGCCGAGATGCTCACCGATGTCGCCGCCAGCGTCACCCCCGCGAATAGCGCCGGAAACATGTCATAGCCAGCTGGCAGCACCACCAGCACTGTCAAAGCGATGGGCACCACCACGCCCAGCACGCCGCCAAAGACCGCCACCCTGCCCACTTTTGCCAGCTCGCTGAGATGCACTTCCAAGCCGATATTGAACATCAACAGCAGCACGCCCAGCTCAGCCAGTTCCTTTAATGTGTGTTGCAAGTCGACGCCCTGCAAGATGCCCCAATGCAACATGTCCAGCACGGTGGGACCGAGCACGATGCCCACCAGCAATTGTCCCAGCACGCGCGGTTGCCCCAAGCGCCTGGCCACTGCGCCGCCCGCCCGCGATGCCAGCAAGATGACGCCCAAGGCGAACATCAGCGGGATAAAAGCGTTGACCGCGCCCGCCTCGCCCTCGGTAGAAGCAGCCAAAGCTGGCAGCAGACCTTGCGCGAAGAGCCAGGCAAATACCAGCATCAAAACCAGCATGCGCCGGCGCAGCAATGCAGCCAGTTGCTTCAAGTCGGCCCACCTTTCCTATCGTTTGATCCATGTTACGCGACTATTATAATGGCAGCTTGAATTTCGGCGAATCGAAAACAAAGGCGCTGCCATGAAAATCACCGCGCTGGAATTGTTCACGCTTAAACCCCGGTGGCTCTTCTTGAAGATATCCACAGACGCCGGCTATTTTGGCTGGGGCGAGCCGATCGTGGAAGGGCAGGCGGGCACGGTGCGCGGCGCTGTCGAAGACATGGCGGATTACCTGCTGGGGCGCGATCCGCGGCAGATCGAAGATATCTGGCAGACGCTCTTTCGGGGCCGCTTTTATCGTGGCGGTCCCGTGATGATGAGCGCTATCGCCGGCGTCAACCAGGCGCTTTGGGATATCAAAGGCAAAGTTCATGGCGTGCCGGCTTATGACCTGCTGGGCGGCAAGGTGCGCGACAAGGTGCAGGTCTACGCGCATGTTGGCGGCGAGACGCCAGCCGATGCGGCGCAGGCCGCGCAAAAACTCACAGACGAAGGACTGCGCGCGCTAAAAATGGGCGCGGTCGGCAATGTTCATTTCATGGATAGCTTCGCGCATATCGACGCGGCGGTGGCGCGTGTGGCAGCTGTGCGCGAACAGGTCGGCGACGCTGTCAGCATCGCGGTCGATTTTCATGGGCGCGTGCACAAACCACTGGCCAAAATGCTCATCCGCGAGCTCGAGCCCTATCACCTCATGTTCGTGGAAGAGCCCATCTTGCCCATGCACAACGAGGGCTTGCTGGATATCAAACGTTCGACCTGCATTCCGATTGCCACGGGCGAGCGTATGTATTCGCGCTGGGATTTCAAGACTATCCTGGCAGACGGCAGCGTGGATATCATCCAGCCCGATGTATCGCATGCCGGCGGCATATCCGAAGTTTTCAAGATCGCCGCCATGGCTGAAGCCTATGATGTCGCGCTGGCGCCACATTGCCCGCTGGGTCCTATCGCCTTGGCCAGCTGCCTGCAAGTCGATGCAGTCGCCTACAATGCGCTGATCCAGGAGCAGAGTCTGGGCATCCATTACAACGAGCATGTCGACCTGCTGGACTACCTGGCAGACCGCAGCGTGTTTGATTATCAGGATGGCTTTGTCAAGGTGCCGACCGCGCCCGGCTTGGGCATCGACATAAACGAAGACAAAGTGCGCGCCGCCAGTGATCATAATTTCCGCTGGCGCAACCCGCAATGGCGCAGGAATGATGGCTCTGTGGCGGAGTGGTGAGCTGTTTATCCCCAGCGCGCCACATCGACCGCACCGGCGCAAACGCCATGCAGCAGCTTGTCTACCGCTCGTTCTGCCGAGGCCGCGCCCATCGCCAAGCCATGCCCGGTGAAGCCGACCGCGAAGCCCACTCGCGGCTTGCCCGGCAGCGTCCCCACCAGTGGCAGCCCGTCGCAACTGAATCCCATTATGCCGCTCCAGCGCTGAGCTACCGGCGCTGTGACTTCGGGAAAGTATTTTTTCAGGTAGCTGTCCAAAAATGCCTGGACATTGGGATTTAGACGGTCTTCGCTGGTGCCGTTTTCCTGGCGTTGAAAGTGTCTGCGGCCACCGCCCAGCAAGAATCTGCCGTCGAAGGTGCTGCGATAATACATATAGCCATAATCGCTGTAGCCGCACCAGGGCAGGGGCGTGTGTTCCAGTGGCTCGGTGACCAGGCATTGCGCGCGCGTCGGCACGACCTTGCCCACAAAATACGGGTCGAGCTGCGGCGACCAGGCATTTGTGCACAGCAAAACATGGCGCGCCAGGAAGCGATACCTCCGCGTGTAGACCGTGACTCGCTCGTCAGCGCATTCGATTGCGTAGACCTCGTTGTTGGCGATGACTTCCGCGCCGCTCTGCGCCATGACACTGCGCGTCAGCAGATAGGGCTGCACACCGGCGTCCAGAGGTTGTTCGATGCCTGCGTGATAACCGCGCCCCAGCGGATCGCGACTGTGGTAGTTGATTTCGATGCCATCTTTGTCGAGCGCCCGCGCCGCGCATTCCAGCTCTTTCGCTTCTTCGGGCGTCTCGGCCAGCAGCAGTGAGCCACATTCATTTAGCGGCACATCCACGTCGCTGTTGTGAACAAAGCTGCGCCACAGATCCATGCTGCGTGCCGAAAGCGCCCACATCTCGCGGGCGACTGCGTGTCCATACTGCTCGATAGCGCGGTGATAATAAGTATCCAGCCCGCTGATCATGAAGCCGGCGTTGCGGCCGCTCGCGCCCAAGCCAGCATCGCGCGCATCGGTAACCACGACATCGCGCCCGTGAACCTGCCCGGCAAAGTAGGCCGCCGCGCTGCCGACAAGCCCCGCACCCACAACCAGGAAGTCGACTTCGCGCTCTTGCTGCCGCGCCCGCTGCCAGTGTGATACGGTCATCGTGGCTGATCTCCGTCTTTAGCTGGCCCGCATCAATTCGCGCTCGACATGCTCCTTGAGCACGAGCACCTTGCGCCATTCGTCATCCGTGCCATCGCATATCAAGGCGACATGCCCGCTGAAATCGGCATCCCGCACCAGCGACAGGGCATGCCGGAACTCAGCCACATCCAGCGCGTCGCCGTCGAAGATGCCCTTGCAGTGCAGGGAAGTCGCCCGCGGCAGCAGCGCGCGCATGGTGGTATATTTGTCGGCTGTCTTGGCGGCATTGCCAAAATCGACGCACAGCTGCAGAGACCGCCCCACACCGTCCATGATGCGCAGCAAGTTGTCGCTTTCCACGCTGGTCGCGCGCCAATTTTCTGTGGTGGTATGCAAGCCCAGCTCCGCGCCAAAATCAGCCAATTCGCGCAGCGCGTCGCAACTGCGTTGGATGGCGGCCGGACTGGGCGCATCGGTGCCGCAATCCAGCCGCACGCCCTTCGCCCCCAGTTTGCATGCGATACGCTGCCAGCGCTTGGCTGCTTCGATATCCCGCCGCCAGACTGCATCGTCCGCCGCCGACAAGTTTCCCGTGTCGATCAGGAAGTTGACCAGGGTTACGCCCGCCGCCTCAATGTTTGCGCGCAGCTGGACGAGGTAGCTGTCGTCAATGGACGGCATGTGAAAATTGCAGATCTCCAGCAGCTTGATGTCTTCAGCCGCGATGAAAGCCGGCAATTCCAGCAGGTTCAACTCGGCTGGCTTGCTTTGTGCGCTGTTGACCATCACGCCGTCTTCGTCGGGCTCATACCAGGGCGCGCCCAATGCGCCATGCACCGTCCAGGAAGAAATTGCCAATTCAATCATTTTCGCCCTTCCTTATACCCACTGCTCATCATATCCACTGCTCATCCCTAGCCGAATGATAATCGGTAATGCGGGGATGTCCAAATTGCCTCGTCAGGTCGGAAGTAAGGAATGGGCCGCGCGTGGCCTTGCTCATGGCTGCGGCGCGATATGTGTGCGAGCGACGCAGGGCGTGATAGAATAAGCTCGCAGATGCTTTTCGCATTTTGCTGAATTGACAATATGGGAGGAACGATCATGAAACTGGTCAAGTTGCTGGGCTTGCTGGCGCTTTTGCTGCTGGCGCTGCCTTTTGCATTCGCGGATGGGCACTTGCCCGACCTGGGCGGCCGCACGGTGGTCGTCGCGGTGGACAATGCCTATATCCCCTTCAGCTTCATCGACGAAAGCGGCGAAGCCATGGGCTGGGATTATGATGTGCTGGGCGAAATCTGCGCTCGGCTGAATTGCGCAACCGAATGGATCGAAACCGGCTGGGATGGCTTGATCACCGCTGTTTCGCGTGGGGAGTACGATGTCTCGGCGGGCGGTATCACCATCACTGATGAGCGCGCGGAAGTCGTGGCTTTCTCGGACGGCTATATGAAAACGATCCAGCGTCTGATGGTGCGGCTGGACGAAGACCGCTTTGCCGACGCGACCGAGTTCGCTGCCGGCGACTTCACAATCGGCGTGCAGGTCGCCACGACCAACTATGAAGCGGCGGCCGAACTGATTGGCGAAGAGCGTGTAGTGGCTTATGACAGCTTCGGGTTCGCTGTGCAGGCGCTGATTTCTGGCGATGTCGATGGCGTGGTCATGGATGATGTGGCTGGCCAAGGTTATGTTGGCGTTAATTCTGGCGAAATCAAGCTGCTTGCCGACGAACTGGTATCCGACGAGTTGGGCTTCATCTATCCTCAGGATTCTGAGTTGGTTGAGCCTTTCAACATGGCGCTGGAAAGCATGCGCGAAGATGGCGCGCTGGATGCCATCAACGCCAAGTGGTTCCCGCCTGACTCTGCAGATGACATGATGCTGCCCGATCTGGGCGGTCGCGCGGTCACTGTCGCTGTCGAAAATGCCTATCCGCCTTTCAACACGCTCAATCCCGATACCGGCGATCCAGAAGGCTGGGATTATGACACGCTGGGCGAGATCTGCGCGCGCTTGAATTGTGTGCCGGACTACATCGAAACCAGCTGGGAAGGCCTGATCGTGGCGGTGTCCAATGGCGAGTATGACATGGCTGCCGATGGCATCACCATCACCGAAGAGCGCTCGGAAATCGTTGACTTTGGCGATGGCTATATCGATGTCATCCAGCGCATGATGGTGCGCGTGGAAGAGGATCGCTTCGCCAATGCAGCGGACTTCGTGGCTGGCGACTTCGTTGTTGGTGTGCAAGTGGCTACGACCAACTACATCGCAGCAGAAAGCTTGCTGGGCGAGGGCAGCGAACGCATCGTAGCCTATGGTGAATTTGGACTGGCGGTGCAGGCGCTGATCACTGGTGACATTGACGCCGTCGTGATTGACGATGTGGCTGGGCAAGGCTATGTCGGGCTCAACGCGGACAAGATCAAGCTGCTGCCAGATGACCTGATCAAGCAGCAGTTGGGCTTCGTCTATCCGCAGGGCAGCGACCTGGTCGAGCCATTCAATGCGGCGCTGGACAGCATGCGCGAAGATGGCACGCTGGCCGACATCAACGCCAAGTGGTTTGGCGGCTGATGCACTGAACCGGGCGCGGACGGTTGCAGGTTGCGGCTGACCGCGCCCACTAGCTCACAGCAGACGCGTGACAACCTGTTCATCCGGGCGCATCGTTGGGTGGCGCGCTCTGGTGATTCGTGCGGGCTGGCGACACAACAGGATGCCCGGCAGCACGGACAGGAATGCCAACATGAATCCAGACCGCGACGGACCCCAGCAACCCGACCTCAACGAAATCATCGCCGAGTCGCGCGGACGGGCGATGCGTTTTGCCCGCCTCTATACATTTCCTTATTGGATTGTGTTTTTAGTGATTCTGGGCATTCTGCTCGCCATCAGCATCCTCACCGACAAGGTCTATTCCGATATTTTTGTGCAGTTGATGGATGGCGTCGACATGACCTTGTTTGTCAGTGGCGCGAGCTATCTCTCGGCGCTGACCATCGCGGTCATCGTCGGCATCATACGCTCCAACCCGCCCGAAGCGCCCCAGACTCGCCAGACTCTGCGCAAGGCAATCCTCCGCTGGCTGCGCATCGCCATCTACAATGTTTGCACCGTCTATGTCAGTGTCATGCGCGGCATCCCCATCCTGGTCGTGCTGCTGGTCACCGCTTTCATCGTCGTGCCGGCGCTGCGCGATCTGATCAATACCAGCCTGATCGGCGGCATTCGCGATCTGCTGGACGACCCCGATATCCCCGACTTGATTTGGCGCGGCAGCTCGTCTGGCACAGCCATCGTCGCGCTGGCGATCACCTACGGTGCCTATATGTCGGAGACGGTGCGCGCGGGTATCCAATCCATCCCCAAAGGGCAATTTGAAGCCGCCTATTCGGTGGGCATGACTTATTGGCAGACGATGCGTTCAATCGTGCTGCCGCAGGCATTTCGCAATGTACTGCCGCCGCTGGGCAACGACTTTGTGGCGATGATCAAAGACTCTTCGTTGTTGGCTTTTCTGGGCATCCGCGATATCACGCAGATCGCCAAGACCAGCAGCGGGCGCAGCTTTCGGTATGTCGAGACCTATGCCGTTGTGGCCTATCTGTATTTGACTTTGGTGATTCTGGCGACCACCCTGGTCAATATGTTGGAAGACACGGTCAATATCGAGCGCGAAACGCCCCGCCTGGTGCGGAGACTGGGAGGGCTGCTGCCGGGTCGGCGCAAGCGCAAGGTGATCCCCGAGACATTCGACTAGCGGCTATTCGCTGGAAAACAAACCGACTTTGTTGCCTTCGGTATCGGCAATCCAAGCGACAAATCCGCCACCGGCATCGTCGCCCAGTTGCGTTTTTGGCAACAGCACAGCGCCACCAGCGTCTGGCACCCGTCCCAAAGCCATGTCCAGATCGCCATGGACCCGCAAATAAACCAACGTGCCGGTATCGGACGGCGTATAGCCAAAGCCCGGATTGTGCACCAGGCAGCCGCCGATGCCGCCCTCGTGCGGGAAGACGCCCAGCAGACTGCCCATGGTCTCGCGCTGATCGTTGATGAATAGCTGGCAGTCCAACACGGCTTCATAAAAGTTGCGCGCGCGTTCAAAGTCGGTTGCGGGAATCTCGAACCAGTGGATGGCTGACATCGGGTTCTCCTCTGTTCGGGGATGATTCAGTTTGTCGTTCTATCGTGCTGCTTGACGCAGGTCTTCTTCTTGCAGCATGTCTTCGGGCAAGGGACCATCTGGGCTGGCGGTGGCATTGCTGAGGCGCTCGGCTGTGTTTTGGTCGCGCTGCTCGACCAGGCTGTTGTCGAGGTCGCTCAACGCAGCGGCCATATTTTCGTTCAAGTGCTGCCCGTGGAAGTGCACTTCGTCCATGGCGTCGATGGTGTCTTGTAGCTTGTCGATTTCGTCTTTGATCTCGATGCCCAGGCGCTGTCCGCGCGCGCCATCGCTGTCTTTCGCGCCCAGCAGCGACATCTGCGCATAGACCGTGCCCAGCGCCGACAATGTGCTTTCCAACTGGATCTCGGCGCGTTTGATGATGCTGGCGCTGGCTTCCAGGCTGACCAGTTGCCGTTGCAGCAACTTGAGCTGCTGTTCGAGGTCGCGGCGGGTATGGTCATCGCTTTCGCTGTTGATGCGGCGGCGCACACTGGCGATCTTGCGCGGCACTCGTTGCAGGTCGCGCGCGGCCAGGTCATTGTTCTCGAAGTGGTCGATGCGCGTGGCCAGGTTGTACATGTGGGCGATCCAGTCGTTGATGCCCGAGATCAGTGTGCGCTGGCGGGTGCGCATGCTGCCGCGCGCCACATCAGCCAGCTTCAGCATGTTTCGGCGGTATTCAAAGGCATCGCGCAGCCGTTCGCGAGAGATGCGGTTGTGAATGTTGCGCAGGTCATATTCGCGCTCAAAGTCTTCGGCCAGCGCTTGCTCGGTGGCTTCGGGATCGTTCAGCATGGACGCGACCAGCACGGCTTCAGCCAGTCCTCCCAACGCCAGCCAGTACCAAGGCTGCCACTCCATAAATGGCAGACTGACATCTTGCACGAAGAGGAAGAGGATGGCGGTAACCATCAGGGTTACCAAAGTCTCCCAACGCAGCATGGCGCTGACGAGCAATGTGCCAAAGACTTTCTGCCGCGCTTCGGTGTTCGTTGTCATGATCCCGCTATTGTCAGGCTATGCGCCCGCTTTAATCCGCGCCCAGCAATCGCTGCCGGCGTTCTTCCAGCTGCAGTTCGACTTGACCGATGCCGACTGTGTCTTCGATCTGGTCGGACAGCTTGCGGCTGGCCATGTCGGCGCGGGCATCTTCATGGTCGATCTGCGCATAAATCGAGTCCAGCAGGCTGTCGATTTCCTGGTCGCCCGAGGTATCGAGCTTGTCCATGCTGCGCAGGGTCTTGGTCATGACTTTCTTGGTTTCCGCAAGCTCCAGCAGCGAGCGCATTTTCTCGCGTTCCTGCTTGATTGTATTCAGCCGCCCTTCCAGCTTCATGCGCATATTCAGCATGCCTTGATATTGCTCTTGCTGCGCTTGCCATTGTTCGTAATATTCTTGCGCCAGCTCTTGTTTGGTATTCATTTCGGCTTGGGCGGCAGCAGCCAAATCGTTCTTGCCGCGCAGGAGCAAGGTATCGATGTCGCGATCCAGCTTGTCGGTCTGGTTGGAGAATTCTTCGTATTTGCGCTTGAGCGTGCGCACCGACCCGCCCACGGTCGCCGCAGAATCCTCGAGCGCGTCAAGGTTGCGTTCCACTTGGCGGATGTACTCGTCCATGACTTTGAGCGAGTTGGTTTCCAGGGCGCGGTCGATCATGCCATGCAGATTGGCGCTGAATAATGTGCGGACTTTCTGTAATATCGACGGCATCTTTGGGCATTCCTTTGCTGAGTTGGCTTGTCTGCAACTTGGCTGTCTGTGAGTATAACATAGGCGCGGGCTGCGCATAATAGTGGCTTGCCGCGCTTACTGGGATTACGCAGAAGCGCCCGTCTGGTTGCATTGGCAGCGATGGATCGCCAGCAGGTCTGCCAGCAGCGCAGCGCCCGTCTCGTGGCTGCCAGCCCCCGCGCCGATCAGCGTGACCGCGCCCAGCAAATCCGTTTCCAGCGTGATGGCGTTGGTGGTGCCGGCGACGCTGGCCAGCGGGTCGGTCGTGGGCAGGCGCATCGCCTCGACCGTGCCGCCACTGGGCGAGGCTTGGGCGATCAGCTTGTAACGTTGGTTTTGCTCGCGCGCCCGGCTGATATCATCTGCGCTGAGGCCGCCGATGCCGCTGACTTGCAAGTCACCCATGGTCAGGCGGCTGCCAAAGAGCGCGTTCGCCAGGATGAGCAGCTTGCCGGCCGCGTCCCAGCCATCGACATCGCCACTCGGGTCGGCTTCGGCATAACCCAGCTTCTGGGCTTTCTCCAGCGCGGCACGATAATTTTCGCCGCTTTCCATCTGCGTCAGGATATAATTTGTCGTCCCATTGAGGATGCCACGCGCGCCGGTGATCTGACAGCCAGCCAGGGCTTCCTGCGCCAGCTGCATGGTGGGCGTGCCAGCCATGACGGTTGCTTCGCAGCGCATCTGCACGCCATTTGCCGCTGCCCGCGCCTGCAAATCGGCGTAGCGCAGCGCGACTGGTCCTTTGTTCGCCAGCGCCAGGTGCATGCCCGCATCCAGCGCGCGATAGCAGGTAGCCAACGCTGGCTGGGCAGTTTCCAGGTTGGTCGGGCTAAGCTCGAGCAGCGCATCGGCAGCGCCCGGCGTGATCATGTCGGCAGCAGACAAGTCTCGCTGCAAGCCCGCGCCCGCTGGATAGCTTGCAAAACTGCCCGCCTTCGCAGCAGTCAGCAGGGCGGGGATATCCAGCCCAGCGGCGCAATACAGGCTGCCACGCGTGGCGGTAACTACGCCAACGATGCTGGCTTCAAAACCATATTTCGCGCGCAGGTTGTTCGTCTTGTCGCGCAGGATCTCGGCGAATCCCCGCCCGACCGCTCCAAAACCAATCAGTATCAGCCGCATGATCGCCTCCCTTTCGTTTGCGCCAGCCCTTCGACAGCGGCCAGGGCTTTTTCGACGCTGGCTTGTGGACGCACGCCGATCTGCTGCTCGACCAAGATGCCATCTTCGTCAATGACCCAGTAAGAACGGGTGATCATGGGCAGCTTGATCAAACGCATATCCAAGCCCCAGGCGCCCCATTCGTCCAGCATGTTGTGCTCGGGGTCGGAAAGCAGGTCGTATTGCAGGCTGCGCTCGGCTTTCCATTTGGCCAGGGTGCTTTCGCTGTCGGCGCTGATGCCCAAAACCACCGCGTCGTTCGCTTCGATCTGTGGCAAGGCATCGCGGAAGCCACAGGCCTGATTGGTGCAGCCCATCGTATTGGCTTTGGGGAAAGCGAAAATGATGACGCGCCGCCCACGAAAGTCGCTGAGACGCACAAGTTGCCCATCCTGATTGCGCAGCGCGAATTGCGGTGCCGGCTGCCCAGTTGCTGGCATGCTCTTCCTCCTCGGGCGCTAGTGATTGTCGGCCAGGCCGTGCTCGGCATCTTCTGCCTGGGCGAGTCGCTGTCCAGCGCCGATGTCAACGCGGCTGAGCATATACCCGCCCAGCACGAACAAAACGATCAAACTCAATATCGCGGGCCGCGTGCTGCCCAGCGCAATCCCCGCAAAGGCGAAGATCAAAGGACCAATGATGGACGCGAACTTCTCCATAATGGCATAGAAGCCGAAGAATTCCCCGCTCTTGGCTTTTGGACACAAGCTGGCGTACAAGCTGCGGCTGAGCGCCTGGCTGCCACCCTGCACCATGGCCACCATCATCGCCAGCATCCAAAATTCGACTGTCGAATTGAGCAGAAAGCCCCAGCAGGCGATGATGCTATAGACGAGCAGCGACAACAAAATGCTGCGCCGCGTATCCAGCCAGTTGGACAAGCCGACAAAACGCGACTTCAAGAACCAGGCCACCGCCAGCGCCAAAACTTCAAATGCCAGGATAATGCCGGCGATGACGGGCAAGCTGCTCTGCCGCGCTGCAACCTGGACTTCGACCTGCGATACCGCGATAGCGCTGCGCTCGGGGTCGACGGATGCGTTGACGATTTCCAGCGCGTGTTGGCCCGGCACCGCGACTTCCAGCGTGGAGCTTTCGCCATAGCGAATTGTTTCGCCATAGGTGTCGATGATGACAGGCTGACCGCCGGCGTCGAGCAGGGCATCGCCATCCAGCCGGAAGCCGATGAGTCCGCCATCGGGAGCGCGCCGATAAGTCAGCTGCACATGCTGCCCGTTGTAAAGCAGGGTCTGCGTTGCGCCGATCTCATCGCTGAACGCATAACTCAGGTCATCGGGCAGGCCGGTCAACGCCGCTGTCAAACTGCCGATCAAGCCTTCGCCCACCAGGTCATCGCCGGGCACGGTGAGCGCGCGCCAAGCGCCAGTGGCTTCAAAATAGCCACTATCCAGCGCATAACTGCCTTCGCCAACGCGCACATCCTCGCTCTGGTAGGGCAGGGGCTGCGCGCCACTGATATCGGCGGGCAACGATGCAGCCAAGCCCAAGCCCAACAAGGGCAATGCGATGGCGTTGATGAGGATGAAAGCCAGGTAAAATGGCGCGCGCGAATCGTTGTGCGCCGGCAAACGCCCAAAGATGATGCTGAACGGAATGCCCGCGAATTGCACCAGCAAAATCGCCAGAACCAGCTCCGTCAACTCAAATCCCAACTCTGCCCCATATATCGCCGCCACTGCGATGATCGTGCCGATGGCATCGTTGTATATCAGGAAGGCCAACAGATACTTGAAGAGTTCGCGGTACTTGCGGATGTTGCCGAAGGTCGTGCGCAGGCGCTTGATGCTGGCGCCCAGCACAGTCTCGCCTGTCAAGGCTGCTTCCAAAGCGGGCGGCTCGGGCACGCGGCGCAAGATAGGCAGAGAAAAAACCAGCCACCAAACCGCCACGCTCAAAAATGACAGGCGCAATCCGGCATTTTCAAAGAGGCTATCGGGGATGAAAAAAAACATGGCCACATTGATCGCCAGCAGCAATCCGCCGCCCAGATAGCCCAGCGCATATCCGCGCGTGGAAACCCAGTCCCGGTCTTGCGGGCGCGCCACATGCGGCAGCAGCGCGTCATAAAACACGATGGAACCGCCGAAGCCGATGCGTCCCAACACAAATACCAGCGATGCCAGCAGCCAGTCGCCGGTGTTGACGAAGACCAGCAGACCCGTTCCGACGACGCCCAAGCCGATAAATATGGCAAGGAAACGTTTCTTGCTGCGCATCACATCGGAGATCGTGCCCAGGATGGGCGACAAGATCGCCAGCACAAAGAGCGAAAAACTGATCGTCAGCGACCAATAGGCGGTGGCGGTGGCTTCGCTGGGCAAGGTGCTGCCGGCGACTGTGCTGTAATAGACGGGCAGCAGGCTGGCGAGAATGGTGGTGGCGAAGGCGCTGTTCGCCCAATCGTACATCGCCCAGGCGTTGATGCGCCGCTTGTAGCTGGTTTCGTCTCGCGCTGCTGCCATTGCCTGACCCTTCTTGCGCTTGCATCGCGCGGGATGTTCGCCTGCGATCATTCGCATATTCTACCCAATATCGCCGCCGTGGATACACCCGCATCCCCAGCCCCTTGCCCCCAAAATGAGGGAAAGGGAGCGCCACTATGTTTTGAAGTCCCTCCCTCTTTATGGGCAAGGGATTTAGGGTGGGAGCAATGGTGGCCTATCCACGATTCTCATCACTCCCCTGTTGGCGCGCTGGGTCCGCCGATTATTGATTAGACCGAAGGCTTGCTGTAGGCTGTGCACATGTTTGGCACGCGCGACCTCCATCCCGGTTTGTTTCTGACCCTGGCGCTGGCTGCCTTTGCGGCGCTGCCAACCTGGCCAGATGCGGGTTCGCTGTTGTGCAGCGCGCTGGCGGGCGGGGGGATGTACCTGTTTTGCCACCGGCGCTATGGACGGCTGGGCGCGTTGCTGGCGGGGCTGGTCTATGCCTATAGCCCCTGCTTGCTGTTGGCGCGGGGTGACTGGCGCGAATTGTTGGCGCTGGCGCTGCTGCCGCTCTTGCTGTGGCGGGTCGATGCCCTGCGCGACAAGCCCAGCGGCTCCAGTTTTACACCGGTTTGCCTGCTGCAAGCTGCCTTGCTGGCCGCGCATGTGGTTTCATTTGGGCTGACACTGCTGGTTTTTGGCTGGGTCTGCTTTGAAATGACAATTCAAGCGTTCAACCGCGAGTCGAGCCGGCTGCGCGCGCGCCCCGGTCTGATTGCGCTGCTGGCGCTGCTGCTGGGCATGGCAATTGGCGCGCCCTTCGTCTCGCTGCAAACGCCGGCAATCCCATACGAGCTTGTCCCGCTCGATGCCCTGCTGTCGCCGCCGGCGCTTGACTCGGGCGAGCCTGGTCTGTTGCCCAGTCCGGGCTTGGCGCAGTGGCTATTGGCGCTGCTTGGCGCTGCCACCGCCTTTGGCTTGTATATTCGCGGCTACCGTACGCGCCATCCCAATACATTCTTGGGAATAGCTTTCTTCGCGCTCGCCGCTTTGGGATTGCTGGCTTGGGCGCAGACGCCAGCTTATGCGGCCATTGCCGTCTGTTTGGCTTGTACAGCCGCTTCAAATGGCATCGGGCTGATGCGATTGCCTGCGCGTTATCAATCTAGCCTCATCGCTTTGACTGTGGCGCTGCCCATCATCAGCAGCATACCCTTGTTGGCGCTGCCCACTCGCGAAGATGCCGCGAGCGATTCGCTGGGGCTGCTGCTGTCGCTGGATGCCACGGCCGGCTTGGCTTTGTTGGCGCTGGCTGGCGCGCTGGTTGTGTCGATGCGCATGGGCGCTGAGCAACTGCCACCCCGCCGCTACTGGGCATCCCCGCCTTTGACGCGCCTGGCTGTTATCGGCGTGCTGGCGGGCGGCGCGCTGGCGCTGTCTGTGTGGCTGATTACCCATTCGTTTTACATTTGAGCCAGGTCTGCCTAATAGCCGCTGCCGGGGTCTGGATAGGCGTGGCCCCCACCAAAGCTGAAAGACGGCGTGGGCGTGGCGCGGGTGGGCAGGGGCACCTGATAGTCGACCGGCAGCGAGCCGATTACCGATTGCGTCGTCAATGTAAACAGCGCCATCCAGCCGATGGCATCAGCCGTCTGCACCTTGACCCAGGGGCTATAGGGACTGCGCGCCAGCAGCTTGGTTTCTGTGCCGAGGGGCAGCGTGCGCAAGACCTGGAATGCTGTATCGGGCGCGGCACGCAGATTCCCGCCGGCAGGCACATTGACGACCGCGCGCTTGGCATGGACGCCCAGGCGCTGGGGTGGCGGCGGCGCATCGTCATAGACCGGCATGCCCTCATCTAGATTCTTCGCCAGCAAGCCAGCGCTCATCCAGCCCATTTCGCCATTGCCCAGCCGGATGTGCAGCCACTCGCCATTGCTGCTTGTGCCCAGCACGCTCATGATTTCGCCGGCTGGCACCAGGTAGAGCAGCCGCCCGTTGATATCCGGCGCTGCCCGCATATTGACGCCGCCCTGCGTCTGCGCATAACCTGGCTGCGGGATGGGCAGGGGGCGTGGGAACAGCGCGATTGGCAGGTCTTCTATGGCCGCATAGTCCAGCAAACTCGCTTCGGCGGGCAAATCTGAAGGCGTCGTCCAATCACCCGCGGCATAAGCCAGGCTGGCTTGCGTGCCCACGACCAATGACAGGCTGCGCGCGCCGACGCTCAAGCGGGCGCTCCCCTCGATGACGACGAAATGACTGCTCTGCGCTTGCGTCATTACGATGAGCGTGCCATCAACCGCAGCGGCCACGCCATTGATTTCCAGCCGCGCAGATTGTCCATAGCGACTTTGCACGACCAGCGCGCCAACCGGCGGCAAGGCAGCGCAACCTGCGTTTGTCGGCCCGCTTTCGATGGTCAACTCGCGCCAATTTCCGGCGCTGGACAGCTTGCGCAGCTCCACCTCGCCGATGATCAAAGCATCCGCCGGCAGATTCTGCGCCATCCGCAGCCACACCAAGCCAATGCCCGCATCCAGCGAAAAAGGCGGTGTGCGCAGCAGGTCGATGCTTTCGGCAGCTATTTGCGCCCCGGTTACGATGTCTACAGCCGGTCCGCCGTTGCAAATCGTGCCGGCTTCTGCCGCCAGGCAAAAGTCACTGGCAGCCGTGTAGCGCTGCAACAGCGCCGCTTGGCAGGTATCGTCATCCAGACCAACTACAACTGTGGTTGCGCTTGCGCTTGCGATTGGCGCAGTTGTCACGACGCGCACGACCGTCGGCACACGCGTCATCAGGGCGGTCGGCGTAACCACGATGACGCGCGGAACGGCTGTCGGGATGGGGCTTGCCGAAGGCGCTGCGCAACGAACCAGCGTCAGCGCGAGCAACACCAGCCAACCGAAACGCGAGGCGCTGCGCCAGTCAAGTGACATGCCAGGATGGCAGCGAGCCGACTAGCTGCCGCTGCGCGCCAGGAACTTCAGCGCCTTTTCGATGCTTTTCTTGGGGCTGATCTTCACCTGCTCGTCCAGCACGGCACCATCTTCGCCGATGATCCAATGCGAGCGGATGACTCCCATATACTTCTTGCCATACATCGACCGTTCGTCCCAAGCTCCCCAGGCTTCCAGGACCTGGTGGTCGGGATCAGAAAGCAGGTCATAGCCAAGCTGCTCTTTGTCGATCCACTTTGCCAGCGCGGCCGGTTCATCCGGGCTAAGCCCCAGCACAACCGCGTCTGCCGTCTCGATCTGGGCGAAGTTGTCGCGGAAGCCGCAAGCCTGCGCCGTGCAGCCCGATGTGCCGGCTCTGGGATAGGCGAAAAGCAGAACTTTCTTGCCACGATAGTCGCTGAGTCTGACCGCCTCGCCATGTTGATTCTTCAGTTCAAAGTCGGGCGCTTTTTCACCTGCGCTGGGCATATACCTGTCCTTTCGCCGCAAATATGGATAGGCTTCATTCTAGCGCAGAATCCCTCGCCAGCGACAAATCGCCTCCCCGCCGCTGATCAGGGCAATCGCATTAAATTGCTTACTTGCCACAGAGACACAGAGGCACAGAGTTTGGTTTAGTAAGGTAGAACAATTCGGAATCCTTGTTGAAATGAGGGCGAGCTATCAGCCGCTCAATATTAAATTGAACGCATTGCTCTGTGTCTCAGTGCCTCTGTGGCAATTATTTGATTTATTTGGACGCTGTCACTTTGGGTTTCGTTTTGATGCGATTGCCCGGTGCCGCTGATTGATGAGCTGTCGCGCCATATCAATGCCCAGCCACATGGTCGCGGTGGCTTGCGCCGGCATGCGCAGATGCAGCTCGGGCGGGAAATGCGCCAGAAACGCTTCGTCATTGGCGATCGGCGCGCGGACGATGCTGCCGGCCTGTGTCTCGGCGGCTGTTCGCAAGGGCATATCGCTTTCGGGAGCGGTGATGCGCGCATGCCAGGCCGGGTCGTGTATCAGCAGCAGGGTGCTGACTTCCGGGCGCAAGGTCAGCAGATTGATGATGAGGCCCGTGGCGTACAATCCGGCTTTGCCCGCCGCTATCAGTTCGTTCAGATAGCGCAGCGCTGGTTCTGCATAGAAGAAGTCCCAACGCGCTGGCTGGCGCTCTTCGGGCAAGCCAAACAACTCTTCGAGAAACTCGCGAAAGACCTGATGCCGGACGCTCCATTCGCGCGAGTCTTGGAAATCGCTGGTAGTCGGGCAGAACATCATGGCGGGCAGCACATGGAACATCCCGCTGTCGAAGGCGGTATGTTGAGAACGGCGCGCCATGATGGCTTTGTAGACGCCGGCATCGTTGAAGACTGTCAATGTGCCGATGCCAAGGGCGGCGCTGCGCTTGGTGCCTCGCAGCAGGGTGTCTTCGGGCGGGACCTGCCGGTGATAGACATTGCGTGAAGGCGCGCGCATCCAACCCTGCGCAACAGCATGACGCAATTCCCTTTCCAGCGCCGCGCAGGTGGCCAGCATGTCAAAATAGCCCCCCAGCGCTCCCCGCAGACGCAGTGGCTGCTGGCGGATCTGCTTCAGCGTAAAGGTCGTGCCATTGAACAAGTGTGGCTTGCTATTCTGCAAATCGTGCAAGTATGCATAATCGTACATGGCGAAGTCGCGCGCTTCGGGCTTTGGCAAGGTTGGAGCGAGCAGGCTGTCGACATCGTCAATCTGCCAGGTTTCGGGATATAGAACCGTCACCGGGTGCTCTGTGCCGCCGCGCTTAAATGGCTGGCACTGATACAAGTGTTGCAAGTAATCGGTCAGGTTCTTGTAGTCGCGGTTGTCGATCGTCATAAATTAGCCCCTGCGCTCTGCCAGCCGTGCAGCCAGCCAAAGCAGCCCATCCGCCGCCCAGCCACCCGCCAGCGCCAGGCAGAGCAAGGCTGGTCCTAATCCCGCGCCAGCCGGCACGCTTGACCAAAGCTCGCCCAGATTGCTCAGCTGCCCCAGGCTCAAACCCCAGTCGCCCAGCGCGCCATACACAAGCAGCCAGGCAAATTGTGTCTCGCCGCGCAGCTGCAGCCAGTTGAAATTGACTTGCAGACTGCTCGCCGCGACCCATATCGCCTGAGTTGAAACGATTAGCATTTGCGCCAGCGCCGCGAATAAGCGCTCGCGGATGAACACCGACAGCAGAATGCCCAGCGCCGCGCCCAGCCCAATCGCGCAAAGGGGCAGCAGGAGCAGCGCCGCTATGGTCGCCGTGATCAACGGCAGCGCCAGCCACGAATCCGGCAGAGGTGGCGACGCTTGCAGCGCGAGCATGGACCCGTGCTGCCCGCCAAAAGCTGACAGATCGACCCACATGCCGAGGCAATAGAGCAGCCGCAGGAGCAAGATCGCCGCGATGGGCGCGCGCAAACGAAGCAAAATCCCCAGCCAGCGCATGCGCAGCGACAGCGTCACGCCCGCTTCAGTCGCGCGCAGGCTGTCCCAGGTTTTTCGGCTGCGCTGCCGGCCCGCTGTGGCACCGCCCAGCACAAATGCCACCACCCAGGTCCCCGTTTGCAGCGCCAGCAAAGGCAATTGACTGCTGTGCCAGATGCGTCTGCCGAGGTTGGCATCAATTGGATTGCGCGCTTCGAGGAGCAAGGCCACCAGGCCGATGGTCAGCAACCACCCAGCCACTTGCAGCAAGGTGCCGCGCGGGCCGCTCGTATTCGCAAGCTGATAACGCAGCAGCGCGCTATCTCGCCGCGCCCAGTCTGGCAGAATCCAGTCGCGCAGGGTTTTATCCATGATCGCCGATTGCTTCGCCCAGCGTGGCTTCCAGCCGTTGCAGCTCGATTTGACAGTCGGCATAATCCAACTGAATTGTGCGGTTATGGTGCAGATAATGCACATAAATCCAGGGCGGCTCGCCCAGGTCCAACTGCTCTTGAACCGCCGCCGCATATACGCCTAGCTGCAGCCGATATTGGCGCGCGTGCCCCAGCCAATCGCCGCCGGCATCACCCGTCTTGTAATCAATGATGCGCCAGACGCCATCTGCTCCCTGCAGCAGTACATCCATTGCGCCATGAATCACCCGTTCATGCCAAAGCAGGATGAAAGGCAGCTCGGTGAAAACGGGTCGGCTTTCGGCGCGCGCGCGCTCGATCCAGCCGCAGACATCGCTTCGGGCATAATTGTCCAGCAAGCGCCGAACCTGCTCCAACATGCCAGGCAGCGCCGAAGCATCGGTTGCGCCGCGCTGCCAGGCGACTGCTTCGATCAACTCGGCGGGCGGTTCATCCTGCATCTGGAAAGCCTTCAGGCGCAGCAGTTCATGTACGATTGAGCCAATCTGTCGTTGCGATATGCGCCGCTGCCGCAGGTTGAGCGGATGCGCTCGCGGTGGCAGATCATGTAGCGCTGTTTCGCGGAAGCGCAAAGCTGCTTCGCGCCGTTTTTTTGCATCTGCGCCGAAACGAACTTCGCCGAGGTTTGCCAAAGATGTAACCGAGAGATGACTGGGCTGCGTGGGGAAGTCGGGCATGTTTTGCAGCAAGGGCGGCGCTAGGGGCGGATAGGCGCTGGCTTCGGTAGCAAGATTCCACAAATCGGCGGCCGACCGCGCGCTGCGGTACCAGAGCGCTTCGTCAGTTGGTCTGTCGGGCATGGCGATGCGCAGCGGATGCCCAGCCAGGGAGGCGATCTGCGTTTCTTCGCGCGGGAGATCTTCCAGATCGAGCGTCTTGAGCAGCTTCCCCAGCCAGCCGCGCGCTTTCCACACGCCGCTTTTTGCCAAGGATACCGCGCCACTGATGAGCAGATAATCTTGCGCTCGCGTCGCCGCGACATACAAAAGCCGTTTGGCTTCCGCTGCTTCTTTTTGGCGCTGCAAGGCGATATTGCGTTTGTGCGCAAAGCCGCTTTCATAGCGATTGCTTGCGGGCTCATAGACCTTGCAGCTCAGTCCATGTTGGGCATCGGCAAGCAGCATGGGCGAGACCGATGGGCTTGACCGCGCGGCATCAGCCAGGATGACCATTGGGAATTCCAACCCTTTGCTGGCATGCACAGTCATCAATCGGACGGAGTCATCCGCTTTGAGCAGCGCCTCGCCTTCGCGCGCTTCGCGTGTTGTCAGGTCGGTCAGGTATTGCGAGAATTCGCCCAATCTGTTCTTTCCGCTGTCGTCTGCCAACTGTAGCAGCTTTTCGATATTGCCGCGCCGCCTGTCGCCATCGGGCAAGCCGGTCAAAATAGCCAGGTAACGGGTCGTCGCCAGCGCATGGCGAAGCAACCGGGATATGGATACGCGGCCAGCCATGCGCCTCAATTCGTCAAGCACAGCCCGCGCATGCCGCAGCCGCGGCAGATCGTCCGGCGATACGCCCGGGCAGGCCTCATCCGCCATTTGCAGCGCCGTCCACAATGGCAGTGGTACAGCGCTGTCATCCATCATCAGACGCAGCGCCAACAGCAGGTCATCGCTGAAGGCGAACATGGGCGAGCGCAGCGCCGTCGCCAACGACAGATCGTCGGCCGGATTGTGCAAAGCGCGCAGCAAATCCAACACATCCCACACTTCTTGACGGTCGAAGTAGCCGCGGCCAGCCACGGTCAGAAACGGGATTTCCTTGGCTTTGAAGACATCTTCGTACAGGGTGACTTTGCTCAACGCGCGGAAAAGAACGGCTATATCGCCATAGCGGATGGGACGCCAGCAATCCTGTTGCCGGTCGTGGACCTGGCGCTCTTGCGCGACGATTTCGTGGATGCGCGCGGCGATTTGGTGGGCTTCCCAGCGGCGCACATCGTCAGCGGCGTAATGCTGTTTGCTTCGATTTTTGCTTTGAACAAGCTCGCCATTCTCATCGCGAATGCTCGTGTCCAGCAGCAGCAATTCCAGCGCGGCGCTTTCTGGAGCAGCCTGGCGAAACGCCTGCATGGGCTTGTCGAATACGACTTCATATTGACGCGTCGGGCTAGCCTCAGCGCGCGTCAGCAGGCGACTGAAGACTGTGTTGAATTGTTCGACCAGCCGACGATGCGCCCGAAAAGAAATCGCAAGCGGCAATTCCAGTCCTCGCTCTTGCCCGGCGATTTGCCCCCGCACGCGCTCAAAGACGCTGACATCCGCGCCGCGAAATTGATAGATGCTCTGCTTGGGGTCGCCCACCACGAAGAGCGAGCCGCCGCGCCGCACATCCGCCAGCGACTGGATGATCTGCCATTGCGCGCGATTGGTGTCTTGAAATTCGTCGACCAGCAGATGCTTGAATTCAGTCCCGCGATAGCGCTGCTGTACTTGATCATTTTGCAGCAGTTCTGCCGCCAGTCGTTCCAGGTCGTTGAAATCGAGCAGCGCTCGATCGCGTTTCAAGGCTGCATACTGTTGGCGCACCCGTTGAAACAGCCTGTTCCAAAGGATGAGCGCTTCGGCGCTGGCGAGGTCCAGCTCGCCCGGTGGTTTCCCGGCGATTTCCAATGCCACCTTGATTCGTTCGCGCAAGTTTCGCAGTGTTTGTGCCGCCCGCGCTTT
Source organism: Anaerolineae bacterium (assembly GCA_022823945.1). Taxonomy (GTDB): domain Bacteria; phylum Chloroflexota; class Anaerolineae; order Aggregatilineales; family Phototrophicaceae; genus UBA6055. The sequence continues at coordinate 212,825 of JAJEBK010000053.1, forward strand.
GGTTTCTTTGCCTCCCCAGGCTTTCGCCTTGCCTTTCCCGCCGACAGCGCCTTCGCTGTAGCACTGTTGCATCAGCCGCTGCGCAGTTTGCGAGTCGTTGGCGGCTTCGATGCGGCGCAGGTAGTTGTCGTATTGCCAGACCAGATCGGCGAGCTTGTCAGCGCTTGGCAGCATGGGCAATTCTGCCAGAGCGGCTATCTCATCGGCGCGCAGCAAATGGTCGCGAGCTGCCAGCGCCGACTCGCCCCATTGCGTCTGCCATTGCTCGAAGATCTGCGCGGGATCGGCTGGCAGGGGCGGTGTATCGGCCTGGACAAGCGCTATGTCCTGCAGCGAGCTTTTGATGTGAAAGGCGTCTACCTGCGTGAAGAGCTTCGCCAGCGGCGTGTCGATCTCTGCCAGGACGTCTTCGACAGCATCGCCGAGCAAAATGGCGGCATCGGTTTCAGCGAGCACCTCAAAGAGCGGATCGATGCCAGCCTGCGCCGCATTCGCCCGCAGCAGGTCGGCGCACAAGCCATGAATCGTGTCGATGCGCGCGCTGTCCAAAGCAGCCAGGTGTCGCGCCCAGCGGTCGCCGTCGGCAAATTGCGCGCGTCGCTGCAATTCTGTGCGCAGCCTGTCGCGCATTTCCCAAGCGGCGGCCTCGGTAAAGGTGATGGCGACCAGCGCATGAATGTGCCAGCTCGGATTGGCATCCAGCATCTGCAAATAGCGCTCGACAAGGATGCGCGTCTTGCCCGAGCCGGCACCGGCCACGACGATCAGATTCTTGTCATGGATGTGGATGGCGGCGTGCTGTTCTTTTGTCAGCTGCATGCGCCCGCCTCAAATCCGCGTGTTTTTGAAGCGGCTGGTGTTGCTGCGCCGGCACAAATGCGCGAATTCGCAGTAGCGCACGCATTTGCCATTTTCAAACGCTGTGGCTCTCACGGGAAAAACGCCTTCACGCCCTTGCTGCAAGTTGCTGGCGATGTGCTCTCGCGCTTTGTCTAACAACGCTTGATGCTCTTCGTTTTCGGTATGGATGAGTCCGCTGTAGCCAAGATTGCGCAGGTGCCAAAACATCCCGCCGGCAACTTCTGCGCGTTCGTCCCGCGCCATATCGTCCAGCGCCAGCAGATAGACCAGCATCTGGAAGTCGCGCCCGGCTTCCATTTCGCTGTGCGGGATGGCCCTGCTGCCAGTCTTGTAATCCACCAGCGCCAGCTTGTCGTCAACGCGGTCGATCCGGTCGATCATGCCACGCGCTCGCAGCGAATCCCCGTCCATCAGCGCCACTTTCAGGTCATGAAATGCGTGCTCCAGCCGTTCGACATGCCTGGCGCTACCGAACAACTGTAGCGGACTTTCATCGGAAAAATCTTGACGGACAAGCGCAGCCAGCCGCGCCCGAATTAGCTGCTTTTCTGCTTCCCAGCTTCTGCCCGCGCGGAAATTGAAGGTTTCGGGAGCGCGTTCCAGGAGCGCATCTGCCACTTCGCCAAAGATGACCAGTGCCCGCTCGCGATTGGATGCTTCGACAGCCAGCCCCTCGTCCGCGATTTGCCGATAAGCCTCTTCCAGGATGCTGTGGTTCAAGCTGCCCATTTGCAGGTTGTCCGCGCCCGGCTGCACTTCCTTGTGTTCCTCTAGCTTGAGCAGGCGCTTGGCAAAAAAACGAAAGCCACAGACGCCATAATCTTTCAGTTGCGAGGCGCTCCAGACGCGCTGCGGACCGAGCAATCGCGCGACTTCTGCCAGGAGTTCAGGCTTGGATAGGCTGCCGCTATAGCGATTGGCTGGTTGGTTGGAAAGCCGCCCAAGCTCGACCGCCCGCCCGATCATGATATGCTGCCAGGCTGCTGGCCTCTCTGCGCGCAGCCAGTTCAAATGTTGCAATGTTGTGTTGACTCGCAGGTTGTCTGGCTGTGTTAGCTCGGCCGCCAGCGCCAGCGTCAGTTCATCGATACTGGCCGCTTCTGGTGATTTTGCGATCTCGCCCAATGACCGCTCGTGTATGGGTTGCTGGGGATAGATGCGGCGCACTGTCCGCCAAAGATGACTTTCCAGCCAGGGTTTGCCGGCTTTGAATGTGGGGCGCGCCAAGCCAAGCGTTCGTTGTGGCAGCGCCAGCAGCTCGTAGAATAGTCCCGGGTCATCGCTACGCTCGGCGCGCGAATCCAGCGGGATGCCACGAGCCCGCATCGCTGCCCGCTCGGAATCCAGATAGAACGGATCTTCGCCAGATTCGGCCGGAAAGATGCTTTCCGCCAGCCCCAGAATGTAGACATGCTCATGTGGCAAGCCCCGCGCCTGGCTGGCAGTTGTCACCAGCACCCTACCTCGCCGCGGCAGATTGCCTTGCTGACGGGGTGGTGAATCCAGGGCTTGACGCAGGTCGCCATGAAACTGCGCCCAACTGATTTGGCGATGATGACCCGTCTGCCGCAAGGCAGCGTCGGTCGCCAACAGTTCCCGCAGGTTGGCCTCCAGGCTGCTCAAGGCGCGGCTGTCTCGCTGGAAATGCGCATTGCCGTCCGAGCGCGCCAGTTGGCGAATATGCAGGGAAAAGACGTTGGCGTGCCTGGCTTCTGCTTCGCTATGTTCACGAAGATCAGCGCCCAAAAGGGCATCCAGCCAGGCGACATAAGCGCGAAGATCGGCCTTGGCGGGCGGCGTTATGCCCTCCATGAAGGCGCTCAGTTTTTCGCACAGCGCATCCGCCTGCAGCTGTGTCAGGACAGTGGCGCTTTCTTCGTCGGATTCGATTCCCGGCTGGCGGGCAAGCTGAATGACATCCAGCCATTCGCTCTTGCCCCCGCCGACGAGTTGCCGCTCGCGACTGATGCGATCCAACAGGTTGATCGATTTCTCGTCCAAGCCCGAGTCGATGTAGGGTGAGCGCAATCCATCCAGCAGGTCGCGCCGGCGGAAGCGTGGCCAAAGCCCCAGCACAGCCAGCAGGGCAGCGATCACCGGCGTGCGGCTGCAGGGGCGCTCAATCTGTATCAGCAAGGGCAGTTGGAATTCTTGGCCGACGCTCTGCAAAGTGTCTGCATACAACTCCCAATCGCGCAAGATGACCAGCATGTCATCGGGCGGCACACCACCCAGCAGACGGCGCTTTACATCGCGCAACACTTCTCTCGCTTCGTGAGTCGGGCTGGGCGCAGCGATCAATTTCAGCGCTTCGCTGCTGCCACCGCTTTCAGAATCGGCGTGAAAGAGTCGGCTTAGCCGCTGCAGGTCGACATGACGGGATGATTTCGGGACGATTTTTGTAAGGCGCAATGCGACATTGGTCCGCGCGAATGCGTCTTCGAGCCGCTGCCTGGCGATGCAACTGCGGCTGGTCGCTGGCGCAGCGGGTGCCTGCGTCAGGGTGATGTGCAACTGCGGGATTGCCCTTGCCAGCGCCGCCAAAAGCTGTGCTTGCACGCGCGTGAATTGGTCGAAGCCATCGACCAGCAGCAATTGGGGGCCAGCCACGATGTGCGGCTTCTCTTGCAATTTCGCCAGCGCCAGCCAACCCTCGCCTTCAATATCCGCCAGCCGGTTATTGCGCAGTTGTTGCTGGTAGCGCGCATAGATTGTGGCAAGCTCGTGGTCTTTGGGTGTTTGCGCGGCTTCTGCATAGGCTTCGGCGCTGATGCCGCTCTGCTTCAATTCGTCAAAGAGTTGCGTCAACACTGTGACGAATCCGCGTGTATCGGCGATGCCATGGAAAACGCGCAGTTCGTCCGCCGCATGCATATCTTGCAGCAGACGACGCAAAAAGCTGAAGCGCGCTGCTTCACTCAGGCGGCGCACAGGCTCTCCTGCCAAACGCAGCAAATGGGCGTTCAATCCATAGAAGTCGAAGAAGTCGATGTGAAAGTGCACAAGTTGGCGGTCATCGTCCAGCGCCAGCCGCTCGCGAAAATACAGCTCTTGGCGGCGCGTCGCCAGCAGCATCCAAATGCGCGGGAAATCTGCTCGCGACCGACCAGCGCGCCGCAGCAGCGAAAGCATCGCTTGCGTTTTGCCGATGCCTTCTGGCGCAAGGTGTAAGGTGCCCACCACTGTCGCCCCCTAGCGATAAAGCAGATCGATGACTTGCTGGGTGCTGCGCGCGTCCAGCCGCCGCGCTGCAAAATAGCTGTTGCGCAGATCCGGCATGAAAGCGCTGGCATGCACAACCGGCACAACTGGCTTCTGGGTACGTATTTGCGCTGCTGGCTCTTCGTGCATGAAGACCACGGCAGCGAATATGGGCATGTCGACCAAGCCCCGCTCTTGCAGTGCCGCCTCGACTCGCAGCGCGCTCGCAACCACCTCTCGCGTGGGGTTCCAGCGAAGCGCCCGCCATTTGCCAGCGCGCCCCCGCCGCAGCCAACTGCCGCCGTTATTGAAGTATTCGCCGCGCCGCCGGGTGATGCGCAGCAACAAGACACCATGCCGGCTGACCAGCGCCGCGTCCACATAACCGATGCTGCGTTGGCTGATATTGCGGATGAAGACGAAATGGCGATCCAACTGCGTCGCCAGCCGCTCGCCCAATTCCCAAGCCAGGGCATTGTCAGTCCGCCAGCTCACCGCTCGCAAAGCCAGCAGCATAGCGAAGATGCACAGCGCCGCGCCCACCGGCAGCATGCCCTTGCGCGCCAGATCATATATGGCGAAGGCGCTGTTGCCGGGCACAGCCAGATTCACGATGTGCAAGCCCATGCCCGCCACCAGCAGCGCCGCGCCCAGCAGAAAAAGCACAGCTGCCGCCAGTAGGACATCGCGCGAGCGTCGATTCAGCCGTCGCGTCGGGGCGACATTTTGCATGCGCGCCTCCCGCGCCTTTGGACTCGCCCAAGATTGTAGCCCATTGCGCCGAGCTGGCAATCTGCGCCTGCATTGCCGCGCGTGCCTGGACGGTCGCCACTATAATGGCTGCTACTTGGCGGCAGCCACATCGGCTGGGCAGACCGCGGAAGTAAATATGAACCACTTGCCAAGCGAAATCCGCAGCGAAGCAGGCGCTGGTTTGGGCGGCTTGCACCGCTTTGGCAGCGCCAGCGAATCGCTTTTTCGGCGGCTGTACTTGCGCCTAGGCCGTCAGCGAGCTGCGCAACAAGCTAGTCTGCAAGCTCGCCTGATCACCTTGCAGCAGCGGCAAAGCAGCCAACTGGAACGTCTGCACGCGATCTTCGCCAGCCTCGAAGAAGGCATTATCGTGCAAGACACCAACGGCAAAGTCACCATGATGAATCGTACGGGCGAAGCCATGCTGGGTGGCAAGCGCAACTTCTGGGGCAGCGCGCTGGGCACGCTTTTTGAGCAATTCCGGCATGTGCAGACGACCAGCGCCGAGTTGATGCCTTTGGGCGAATCGGACGAGATGCCGCTGAACAACCGCATCGTGCGCGCGCAGTTGAGCGCCATCGGTGACGAAAACAATCGGCGCATCGGCACGGTCATGCTTCTGCGCGATGTGACGCATGATGCCCTGGCGCTGCGCTTGAAAGACGGCTTCGTGGCGCATATCGCGCGCGAACTGAGCAGCCCCGTCAGTGTGATCAAGCTGGCGGGCGAACTGCTCAACGCCCAGCCCGAAGATGCCACCGTGAACCAGCGCTTGCTCGACAAGCTGCTGCGCAATGTCGATATGCTGGATCAGCTGGCGCTGGAGCTATTGGATATTGCGCAGTTGCAGGCTGGCAGCCTGGATGTCCTGCGTCAGCCGCTGCACATCGAACAGGTGATTTGGTCGGTGGTCAATGGCATGGATGCGGCGCTTTCCAGCCGAGGCATCGACCTGCTGGTTATGGCGCGTGGCCTCAATGGCGTGCAAGTGCGCGGCGACGATTCGCGATTACAATGGGCGCTGGGGCATCTGGTGCGCAATGGCGCGGATTATGCGCGCGAAGGCGGTTATGTGGCGGTGGCTGCGCGAGACGAGCAACGCGGGGACAAACGGTATGCGCTCGTCAGCGTGAGCGACAACGGCATCGGCATCAAGCCAGCGGATATGCCACATATTTTCGAGCGATTCTATCGGGGCGATGCCAGCGCCGCTGTCAAGGCACCGCGTGGCCTCGGGCAGGGCTTGTATGTCGCGCGCGCCATTGCCCAGGCGCATGGCGGCTTCTTGAATGCCGAAAGTCGCGAGGGCGTCGGCAGCCTGTTCACGCTGGGCATCCCGCAAGTTTCTGCGACAATCGGCTAGGCGCTGCCTGCGTCCGCAAACCAGCGCATGGCTGTGCAGGACAGATACTCATGCCGCATTTGATCGACGGACACAACCTCATCGCCAGCCTGCCCGATATCGGCCTGGACGACCCGCACAAAGAAGCCAAACTCGTCAACAAATTGAAAAGCTGGGCGGCCGCCACGCGCAAAAAATGCACGATCGTCTTCGACCGCGGCTTGCCTGGCGGCACATCGAAAATGGGCACCAGCGCCGTGACAGTCCTCTTCGCGGCCGACCAACGAAGCGATGCCGATACGCTGATCAAGCGCCGCATCAGTCGCGCTCGCGATCGCCGCGCCTTTACAGTCGTCTCGTCCGACAGCGATGTCCGCGCCTTTGCCCAGCGCCATGGCGTGAAAGTCATCACATCCGCCGCCTTCTCTGGCGAATTGCAGCGCAAATCGCGCGCCCAAGCCGCCCGCGGCGAAGAGGTCAATCCGGTCGTCAGTGAATCTGAAATTGATGAGCTGCTTGACTTGTTCGATGCCGATGGCAGCAGCGCCTGACTTGTGCCGGGCTGCCGAAAGTTGGCCAGGGCAATTGCATCAGAATGAAACCCGCTGCAAGGAAGTCGTCTCTAAAGCTTTGCCACCGAGTTCACTGAGTTCATTGAGGACTCCGAGAGGAGAGCAAAGGCTCTGCACTGTGTCGACGCGACTTACGAGGCGAATACGCGACATCTTGCGATTTATGGAGTCCGCCGACGAACCTCCCGCGCCACAATGACCCCAAGCGCCCTGTCTGCATAACAAACTCTCGGTGCACTCATCTTTTACACGGTGCACTCGGTGGTAAAAGCTTTTGACGCGATTGTCCTGGATGGCTGGCAGATGTGGCTTTACGCGCCTGCGCAAGTCCAGTAACATCTAAAGGGCAGGCGGGGCGTGGCGCAGTCCGGTAGCGCGCGCGGTTTGGGTCCGCGAGGTCCTCGGTTCAAATCCGGGCGCCCCGACCAGGCGGGTATGGTGTAACGGTAGCACTCCACCCTTCCAAGGTGTCAGTACGGGTTCGAATCCCGTTACCCGCTTCGTTGCAATAAAGCCGGGTCCATAGCTCAATGGTCAGAGCAGTCGGCTCATAACCGATTGGTTCCAGGTTCGAGTCCTGGTGGACCCATCATCGCCAGCGCCGGTGCATGCGAATGCGGTCATAGGCGCGTTTGACTTCTTTGAAGCGCTGCTCGGCTTCGTGTTTGTCGTGCGCGCTGACATCGGGGTGATATTCACGAGCCAGTTTGCGAAACGCTTCCTTGACGGCTGCTTGCCCCGCACCCACCTCAATCTCCAAAGCCAGATAAGCCGCATTGATGGGCTCGCTGTCGCCTGGCTGTTTGCCTTGCGTGCGATAATGAAAGCGCTGGCGGGCTCGTTCTTCGCTGATGCGGCGTTTGAATTGTGACGAGGCAATATCGCCCACAAACCAACTGCCACGAATATTCGTCTGATAATCGCGCCGCCGCACAAAAACAGCATCGCAGGGAAAGTTGCCGCTGTGCCAAACCACGAATTCGCCGCGCTGGTTCGTTTCATCCAGGTTGATCTGGACGAGCCGCAGACCTTCTTTGTCTTGGCTGTAGGCATAAATCGCGCCCAAGGTCATCACGCGCAGGTCATCTTGCCAATCGCGCAGGCGTCCGCAAAATCCATCGCCGGGCAGCAGCGCCGCATCCACCAGAAATAGCGTGCCGATGCCGCCGCTGGTGTTCTGTTTGAGGATGCTCTTTAGCTGGCGCGGCTTGGGCGCTTTGGCGAGCAGATAAATGTGCAGACGGCTGTTCATCCAGGTTTCGACCACGATATCGGGTTCATGCGATCGCGCGGTCAAGGCGGGATCGGGGCGCGCGCTCGCCAACTTGACATCCTGGATCTGGCGGAAGCGCTGGCGGATTTGCTCGCTTATCGGCTGGGGCACGGGCGGCTGCTTTCGGCTGTGGCGGACAGATTATACTGTAGGCAGCAGGATTCGCGAGCGGCGAAATTTGTGCGAAAACGGGGCTGGAATCGGGCGAAAGCCTTGCATGTCGCGCAGAACGCGTTATACTTAAGTCAGGAAGATGTGGGGGCCGTTAGCTCAACTGGCAGAGCGCCTCGTTGACGTCGAGGAGGTTACAGGTTCGAGTCCTGTACAGCCCACAGCGAATATGACCGTCCTTTGTGGCGGTCATTTTTGTTGTGACTGGTGTAACCCCCTCCGTCCCCAGACAGGTCAGGGGGAAGCGGAGATGCCCATGCCAATCTTGGATTGCTAGCTGTAGTCTGCAAGCGTCAAAATTCGATGCCAGCCCGCGCTTTGATGCCAGCGTCATACGCGTGCTTGACCTTGACCATCTCGGTGACGGTATCGGCATAGTCGATCAAGGCGGCTGGCGCATTCCGCCCGGTGATGAGCAGATGCTGCCGCTGTGGCTTGTTGGCTCGCAGCCAGTCGATCACTTCGTCGACATCCAGCCAGCCGAAATCCAGCAGGTAGGTGAATTCGTCCAAAACGACGAGTTCGTACTCATCGGAGCAGATGATCGCCTGCGCTTTTTCCCAGCCGTGCAGCGCGCGCGCCTGTGTCTCATCCAGATCTTTGCTCAGCCAGGTGAAGCCATCGCCCGTCTTGATCGGCTGCAAACCCAGCCGCCGCAGCGCTCGAACTTCTCCCCATTGCCCGGTCTCGTGTTTGAGGAATTGTATCAGCGCGACAGGTTTCTTGCGGCCGAGCATGCGCAAGATGACCCCGAAGGCAGAAGTCGATTTTCCGCGTCCATCGCCGGTATTGACCAGCACCAAGCCAGGTCTCGGCTCTCGCTCGCTCATATTATGCTGTCCTCCTGTCGCTCCAGCGGCTGCGAGAGGTCTGCACCATCAAAGATACGGCTGCCACCATTGGCGCCAAAGCTGGAGCTATCGATGCCGAAAGTCTTATGCAGGCTGCCGTCTCGCAGAATTGTTGCCGGCGAGCCAACTTTCACTCCGCTATTGCTCATCAGCCACAATTCATCACAATAGCGCAGTGCCAGGTCCAGTTCGTGCGTGCAAACCAGGACGGCGCGATCGGCATCTCGAGTCAGCCGCCGCAGCAAGCGCAGTGTTTCCAGCCGCCGCGGATAATCCAGAAAGGCGGTTGGTTCGTCCAGCAACATCAGCGGGCAATCTTGTGTCAATGCGCGCGCAATCATCAGCTTTTGCCGCTGCCCATCGCTAAGTTGGGAAACGCGCTGCTCCGCCAGATCTGTCGCGCCGACCGCCTGCAATGCCCAGGTGATCTGCGCGTGGTCGGACTTGCTCAGCCTGCCCAGCCAGTCGCTGTGCGGGTATCTGCCCAAGGCCACGAGCGCATAACCATTGAGCAGGCTGACCTGGGGCGCGGCCGTCAACACGATGCACAGCTGCCGCGCCACTTCGAGCGGCAGCATGCGGGCGGTCTCTTCACCATCCAGCAGCACTTGCCCAGCCAGCGGCGCTTGCATGCAAGCCAGCGTGCGCAGCAAGGTCGATTTGCCAACGCCATTCGCGCCCAATATACCGACCAGGCTGCCTCGCCCCAGTTGCAAGTCCAGGTCGCGCGCCAGCACGATGTTACCCCGCCGCCGCCGATAACCGATTGTCAGCGCTCGCGTTTCCAGTGCCTTCATCAGGACAATCCTCGCGCTCGCCGCAGCACGACCAGCATGACCACCGGCGCGCCCATCAAGGCAGTCACCACATTCAGCGGCAGCACGATATTGCTGCCCGGCAATTCAGCGATCAGTCCAGCTGCCAGCGCCACGCAAGCTCCCGCCAGAATCGTGCCCGGCAGCAGCAAACGATGGTCGGAGCTGCCCAGCAAGCCGCGGCAAATGTGAGGTACGGCAATGCCGATGAAAGCGATGGGTCCGCAGAATGCCGTGACCGCGCTGACCAGCAGAGCCGTTGCCAGCACGATGCCCAGCCGCGTCTTGCGCATGGGCACGCCCAGACTGCGCGCATAGTCCTCGCTCAGCAACAGCGCATTGAGCGGTTTGACCTGCGCCGTCGCCAGCAGCAACCCCGCGGCGACAATCAGCGCCAGAATCGGCAACTGTGCGCTGGTTACGCCGCTGAACGAGCCGAAAGTCCAGTTGATGTAAGCTTGGATGCGCTCGGGCAAGGCGAAGTAGAGCAGCAGGCTGACCAGCGCCGACACCAGATAACCGAACATCAGCCCCAGGATGAGCAGGGTAACGCCGTTGGAGATGCGCGTCGCCACCAGCAAGACCAGCGTCATCGTCAATGCCGCGCCCAGCCCGGCCGCCGCCGTCAGCAGCAGATCGCCAGCCAGGTTCAGCCCACCCAGCAACAGACCGCCAGTCGCGCCAGCGCCAAGCACCACCAGCGCCACACCCAGACTCGCGCCCGACGACACCCCCAGCACAAAAGGCTCGGCCAGCGGATTGCGAAAATAGGTCTGCATCAGCAACCCGCTGACTCCCAGCGCCATGCCCGCCAGCATCGCCGTCAGCGTCTTGGGCAAGCGGAACTTGAGCACGATGTTCGTCCAGGCGGCGCTCTCCGCTTCTCCACCTAACAGCGTCGCGATGATCTGCTCCAGCGGGATGGATGCCGAGCCCAGCGCCAGGCTCAGCATCAACAGCAAGCACAGCAACAGCGCCAGCGCGACCAGCAGCCAGGTTCTGGCGCCGGCGTATTCGCGCCCCCGCCAGGCATACAAAGCGATAGGCAAACGCGCCAGGCGCAGCATATCAAGCCTCGCTCAAACGGCGGTAAAAGGTGAACTCGTGATCGGGCAACAGCTGCGGATGAAAGATCGCCAGCAAGTCCGCCAGCAGCAGATGCGGGCTGGTGACGCCCAATTCGTAGTAATTGTTGCCGCCATTGGGGTTCACATCGAGGTTGTTGTTCCATGTGTCGCCCGACTGGAAGGCAGCGAAGTCGGCAAAGCGGCTGTCCAGCGCCAGCAAGTCATCGGCTGTATTGACCGCAAAGGTATCCACCAGCCAGATATCGGCGTCCAAGCCTTGTTCATAGGCGGCCTCGAAGCTATACGGCTGGCTGCCGGCGGGATCATCGCTGTCAAGGATCAGGTCTGCGCCGGCGTCGTGTATCAGCTGCCCGACATAGGTGTCTGCGCCTGGGCTGTACCAGGCATCGGCATAGGACAGGAATGAATTGAGCAGCACGTGAGGATGCTCTTCTGCGGGGATGCCAGCAGCCAGGTCGCTGATCGACTCATACTGGTCGCGGATGTTGGCATAGACCTCGTTGGCGCGCGCTTCAAGATTATAAAAGAGCGCCGGCAGCTTCAGCCATTCAGCCCGCCCCAGCGGAGAATTTTCTCGCCAACTAGCATTCAGCGCCGTGAATATGCCGGCTTCCAGCAAGACCGGATGCGCATCGGTGTCGGGGTTGTAGCCATAGCTCAACACCAGGTCGGGTGCCAGCTCCAGCGCCAACTCGACATTCACTTCCGAACCAAAGCCGATCTCGACGATTTCGCCCGCTTCGATCTTCTCGAGCACTTCGGGGGTGTTGATGTAAAAGCCGCTGTCCACCGCCACAAGTTGGTCGACGATCCCCAGCAAGGACAGCGCGGACAACTGCGTGGTAGAAAGCGCGATCAACTTGCCGGCCGGGACTTCTATGAACTGCGCGTTTTCGGCGAAGTCTTCAACAGGCGGGGCTGGCGCGCCACACTGCACCAGCACATAGTCGAAAGCTGGCGCGCCAGCATAGGCATCTCCGACGCTCACCAGCTTGTAATGGCCATGATACGAGATGGTCATGTTTTCGGCATCGACAACTTCGGTTTTCTGCGGGAAGTAATCGACAGCGGCGTCGAAATCAGTGATGCAGCCTGTGGTGAGGTTGGCGTCTTGCGCGAATGTTGAGGCAGTGGTGATGAGCAAGAGAATGAGTGTCAGCAGCGTGGTCTTCATGGTGTCCCTCCTTTGGACTGGGCGAAGGAGGGCGCGCAGACAACAAAAACGCCCATGACCGTGGGCGGGTTGCGGTTCTGCAGTCCATGCTCGTCTCCCTCTTTACGCGGAAAGTAGACTGAGCTAAGTCTTGGGCTGGCATTCGGACTTCTGGCTGCACACCAGTCACCGCTGCGCGACAGTGTCGGATTCTCACCGACTTCCCCAGTTGCATGCCCAGATTATGGGCACCCCGAGACCTAGATTTGTAATGTTCATTACTATGGCGCAGACTGCGGATGCTGTCAAGCGCATTGTCAAAATGGGGCAGGGCATTCGCAGACAAGGCTTACAGGCGGCACATTGACGCTGCTATACTGATTGTTATGAACGCACTGGCAGGCGCGAAAGTCAAAAGTGGCGCGGCGAAAATCAATGCTCTGCTCTATGGCATGGTCGCGGGCCTGGCGATCGGCATCGTGGCGTTGACGCTATACCTGCTGCACGACCAGCTTCGCGGGCCGAGCGACGACCTCGGCAGCTCGATCATCAACGCGCCCAGCGAGCAGCATGATGGCATGATCGACATCGACCCCCCACTGGCTCTGCCCGACTTCACGCTAACCAATCAATATGGTGCCGCCACCAGCCTCAGCGATCTGCGCGGCCATTTCATCTTGCTGGCATTCGGATTTTTGCACTGCCCGGATATCTGCCCACTGACATTGCGCGAGCTGCAGCGCGTGCGCGACATGCTGGGCGAGGCGGCGGATTCTGCGCGTTTTGTCTTCATCAGCGTGGATGGCGCGCGCGATACCCCCGAAGCCCTGCGCCATTATTTCGAATTCCGCGAGATGGGCGGCATGATCGGCTTGACAGGCGCGGAAGCTGTGGTGCGCGAGGCTGGCGACATGCTGGGGCTGTCGTTCGAAGTCAGCGCTGAAGAAGCGCCCGGCGGCTATCTGGTCAATCATACTGCCGGCGCATTCCTGCTGGACGAGCGGGGACGGTGGATTCGGCGCTATCACTTTGGCGTGCCGGCGCGCGCTATCGCCGATGACCTGCTGCGGATGATCAACGATTGAGCGACAGGTAAGCGCGCGGCACTCGTGGCGCGATCGTACAGACGACTTCATAATTGTTGCTGCCCAGCCAGACGGCAATATCATCCGCGCTGATCATTTGCTCGCCCTGCCCGCCCAGCAAAACCACTTCGTCGCCGATTTTCACATCGGGGATGCGGCTTATATCCACGATGATCTTCTCCATGCTGACGCGTCCAACCAGCGGCGCGCGTTCGCCATGCAGCAGAACATAGCGCCAGGTTTGTGGCGTGCGGCGCAATCCATCCGCATAACCCACTGGCAGCACCGCCAGCGTCGTTTCGCGGCGTGTCGTATAGGCATGTCCATAGCCAATGCGACTGCCCGGCGGCAGGTTTTTCACCTGGGCGACCTGCGTTTTCCAGCGCATGACCGGCTGGAACGCCCCCATATTCGGCGAATCGGGCATGGGTCGCAAGCCATACAGCAAGACGCCGGGTCGCACGAGGTTGAAATAGCTGGCCTGGCAATCCAGCAATGCCGGCGAGTTGGCGGCGTGAATGAAGCGGGGCCTGAAGCCATCGGCGCGCATCACGTCCAGCGCACGCCGAAATGTCGCCAGCTGTACAGCGGTGTAGGCAGCATCTTCATCGGCCGCGGCGAAATGTGTATAGACGCCTTCCAACTCCACAGCCGGCGCGGCTCGCAATGTTCGCGCCAAGGCGAGCGCCGCGTCTGGCAACAAGCCCAGGCGATGCATGCCCGTGTCGATCTTGAGATGAATGCGCAGCTTTCCTCGATCATCGCCAAGCGCCGAAAGGTATTGCGCCGCCAGGTCGTAGTCAAACACGGTGACGCGCGCATCCAGATCCAGCGCCAACTGGATTTGCCGGGGCGGCACGAGGCTCAGCGTCAAAACGGGCGCGTGAATGCCTGCCTCGCGCAGTTGTGCCGCCTCCGCCAGGTTCGCCACCGCCAGCATATCCGCGCCATTCTCCAGCGCGGCGCGGGCGATTTGTGGCGCGCCATGTCCATAGGCATTGGCTTTGACGACCGCCATAATGCCGACATCGCCAACCAGCCGCTTGATGCAGCGCACATTGTTGCCCAGCGCAGCCAGATCGATCTCGACGCGGCTGGGGAAAAGATGCTGGCTTTGAACAGGCTGGGGCATGCGAGCCGCTCCCGAGGGGCTGGGTCACCTATCGCGCCAGTATAGCAGGCGACGGGCGAGCGCTCACCGACCATGTGCTATACTGCTCGCGTTTTGCAGCCACCAGGCAGGCAGCCGATGGCATTTGAGTTTGAAGTGATCGCCACAGACGGGCTGGCGCGCGCGGGCATCTTGCACACGCCGCATGGCGATATCCCCACGCCGGTCTTTGCGCCGGTTGGCACGGCCGCGACGGTCAAAGCGGTGCCGCCGCGCGATCTGGAAGCGCTGGAAGTCCCGCTGATCCTCGCCAATACCTATCACTTGTTCCTGCGGCCGGGCGATGAACTGGTGCGCGAACTGGGCGGATTGCACAGATTCATGCGCTGGGATGGACCCATTTTGACCGACTCAGGCGGCTTCCAGGTTTTCAGTTTGAGCGAAATCAACCACATTGATGCCGACGGCGTAACCTTTCGCAGCCACCTTGACGGCAACATGAAGCGCCTGACGCCGGCTCGTTCCATGTCCATTCAGCAAAATCTGGGCGCGGACATCATCATGGCATTTGACCAGTGTCCGCCGCCCAACGACCGCGCCGAAGTCGAAGCAGCTGTGGCGCGCACGCACGATTGGCTGCTGCAATGCCGGCAGGCGCATCCACACGACAGCCAGCAAGCCCTCTTTGGCATCGTGCAAGGCGGCGTCTTCCCCGATCTGCGCGAACAATCGGCGCGCTTCGTGGGCGAATTGGATTTGCGCGGCTTTGGCATCGGCGGGCTGGCGGTGGGCGAAACCAAAACCGAAATGCAGGCCATGCTGGAGCATACGCTGCCAATCTTGCCGGCCGACAGACCGCGCTATCTGATGGGCGTTGGCGATCCGGACGACCTGGTGGAAGGCATTTTGCGCGGCGTGGATATGTTCGATTGCGTGATTCCCACGCGGCTGGCAAGGCATGGCGCGGCTTTCACGCATGACGGGCGCATCAACCTGCGCAACGCCCAATACAAACTGCAGGAAGCGCCGATCGACGCCGCGCTGGACAATTACGCAAGCCGCTTTTCACGCGCCTACCTGCGGCATCTGGTGGTGGCGAAAGAACTGCTGGCGCACTATCTGCTCAGCCTGCACAATATCGACTTTTTGGTATCGCTGGTTGCCGAGATGCGGCGAGCCATCATAGCCGGCCGCCTGCGCGAATTCGCCGCGGAGTTCTTGCCTCGTTATCTAGGCGCGTAGGCTGACCCCCCTCGGTCCCCCCGACAGGTCAGGGGGAAGCAAGCACTGGCTACCCTCCCTGACTTGTCGGGGAGGGGCTGGGGGAGGGGTCATTTACACCCGCAAACAAATCGTCTTCATCGACGCGGTCGTGATTCGGCGGCGGGAAGGCGCGCGTAAATCCCTGGCGACGATAGATGATGCGCCGCAGCCAGCGCGAAGTCCGCGAGATGCGCCCGCCACCCTGGCTGGCATGACAACGGCTGGCGCGTTCCCAGATATCCAGGTAGTTGGCGATGCGAATGCGCGCGTGCACCGGTTCCATATTTTCCAGCGTTTTAAGCGAGTCGACATCGCCATTCACGCCCATGCGCCGCGGGTCTTGTCCATTGAGGCGCGCCTTGAT
Source organism: Anaerolineae bacterium (assembly GCA_022823945.1). Classification (GTDB taxonomy): domain Bacteria; phylum Chloroflexota; class Anaerolineae; order Aggregatilineales; family Phototrophicaceae; genus UBA6055. The sequence continues at coordinate 228,728 of JAJEBK010000053.1, forward strand.
GATGCGCTGCCACAACGCAAACTTGGGGAATGCGGCGTAATACAGCTTCTGCGGGCAGGGGTCGGTCTCACCCTGGCGCAGTTGGTGAAAAGCGTCTGTCGTGGCGCGTTGAATGGCGATGTGGTCGGGATGTCCATAACCACCGTAGCGATTGAAAGTGACGACGACTTGCGGCTGCACTTTCCGCATCACTGCCAGCACCGAGTCGGTCACGCGCTGCGGATGATGCGCCCACTGATGAGCGAGCGATTTCTCGTGGCGCGAGGTCTCGCTGCCGGGCATGCCACTGTCGCGATACGCCAGCATAAAGACATCGGCGAACTTCAGGTATTGGCGCGCGCAAGCCAGCTCGCTCAGACGCAACTCCGCCACAGTCGCGTATCGACCTTGTAGCGCCTCGGGCACATTGCCGACATCGCCATTGGTCGCGCAGATCAGATAGACATCTACGCCATCATCGATCCACTTGGGGATGGCTGCGCCCAATCCAAAACTCTCGTCATCGGGATGGGCAAAGCAGATCAACAGACGCTTGTTTGCCATGTTGGGTTTTTCCTGTCCGGCGGCGACTCGTGGATTATACTGGCTGCGTCTTGCCGCATGCAGAGCCGTTTCTTATACTAAGCCTGCTATTCGGGGAAGTCACGGAGTCGCCCACTTTGAAGAGGAAATCCTCACGCTGTCTCATTGCAAGCCTGGCTGTGATCATCCTGCTGTGCTGCGGTCTCGCTTTTGGCCAAGACAGCGCCATGCCCGATCTGCGCGCGCCAGCAATCGTTGCCACTGCGATTGCCGACAGCTATCAGCCGGGGTATGGTTATCCGGTCGGTCCGCGCGTTTACCCAGAAGGTATCAACCCGCTGACCGGTCTGCCCTACCCCAGCGATGCAGCCCGCAGCCGGCGCAACCTCATCATCAAGGTGTCCAACTGGCCGCCGCGCGTGCGTCCGCAGCATGGCGTTAACGCAGCCGATGTCGTTTATGAATATGAAGCCGAGGGCGGGGTAACGCGCTTTGCGGCTATTTATCGCAGCCAAGCCCCGCAACAGGTCGGTTCCATCCGCAGCGCGCGCCTGCTGGATATTGAGTTGATCCGCATGTACGCCGCATTGTTGGCTTATTCTGGCACGAGCGAACCGATCCGCCAGATCTACATCAATGCGGATTATCGAAACCGATTGCTTTCGCCCTCCTTGGGGCACGACTGCGAACGCGCCGGGTTCTGCCGCGACGAAACCTATGCGCATCGTGGCTATGAGCACACGCTCTTTGCAAACGCGCAGCAGCTTTGGGATCTCGCCGCGCGCTTGAATGTCAATCAGGGTTACCGCGCGCTGGGTTTTCACTTTGCGCTGCAGGCCGATGCTGGCGGCGACACAGCCCACGATACCTATACGAACTGGTACAACCGCACTGATGCTCGCTGGCAATATGACGATGCCAGCCGTATTTACCTGCGTTATGCCGATGGCGCGCCGCATATCGACGCCACAGATAGACAGCAATTGTGGGCGGATAACCTGATTTATTTGCAGGTGCTCCATTTTCCACGACCCGATTTATTCCCGCCGGGCTCTCCCGATGAGTCGGAAGAAGTTGTGCTGCAAGGACAAGGCAATGCGCTCGTCTTGCGCGAGGGCAGGCTGTACAGCGGATTTTGGCGGCGCTTGAGCTTGCGGAATGGCGATGCCTTGGAGCTTGTGCACACAGATGGCACGCCAATCGCGCTCAAACCAGGCCGCAGTTGGATCACTATCATGCGCAACCTTAACCAGTTGGAAATCAGCGAGACGCGGCAGGCTCTGGATAGCATCGTCAACGCAGAAGGCTGAGCCATGCGCATGGCCGCAGGATGAAAGACCAACGATTGCAGGCAGCCATGCGCGGCTGTGGGCTGGGAGGACTGGGTATGTTGCTGGTTCTGACTCTGCTAGCGGTGCTGGGCTGGGTCGGCAGCGATGGCCAGTTTCTCGACCAGGCGCAGACGGCGTTGCTGCGCGTGCAGCTGCGATCACGCCAAACTGAATTGCAGGCACCATTCAGCAATGAGGGTACGCCGACCCGCTTTTCGATCGAGTCCGGCGCGACCGCAAAGCAAATCGCCGTTGACCTGGTCGAATCGGAGCTGATTGGCGATGCTGGGCTGTTCTTGGATTATGCGCGCGTCGAAGGCTATGACCGGCAATTCCAAGCTGGCGACTACATTCTGGATGCCAGGCAGTCGATCATCGAGATCTCCGAGATGCTCGCTGGCAGCATTCGCAGCTACATCCCATTCCGCAGCCCGGCAGGCGCGCGCCTCGAAGAACTGGCGGAGCTGATCGACAGCATAGACGAGTTTGAATTCAGCGGCGCCGACTTTCTGGCGCTGGTCGACCAGGGCGCAGATCTGCCAGTCGATTTGGCGGCTTGGGCAGGCATCCCCGCCGGCGCATCGCTGGAGGGTTATTTCTATCCAGATTCCTATCAACTGCCGCTCACGATCAGCGCCGAGGGCTTGCGCGATATCTTGCTGCGCACATTCCGCGGGGGAGTCGGCGACAACTTGCGAAATGCTGCGCTGGAGCGGGATCTCACCCTGCATCAAGCCGTCATCCTGGCTTCCATTGTCGAGCGCGAAGCTGTCTTGTGGCAAGAACACAAAGAGATCGCCGGCGTTTATCACAATCGCCTGGCCACCGGCATGCGCCTGGAAGCCGACCCAACCGTGCAATATGCCCTGCACGGCGAGCGCGGCGACTGGTGGGTGAAAATAACCCAGGACGACTATCGCCAGGTGGTTTCGCCGTATAACACCTATCTGGTTGAAGGCTTGCCGCCGGGACCAATTGCCAGCCCCAGCTTGTCGGCCATTCTCGCCGCGATATACCCCGCCGAATCGGACTATTTTTTCTTCCGCGCCACCTGCGATGGTTCGTATACCCATCTATTCGCCGTCAGTTTTGAAGAGCATATGGCCAATGCCTGCTAGGCGCTGGCTGCCGCTGATGCTCGCGCTGGCTTTGGCAGCCTGCACCGCCCGACCAATCGCGCCGGACAAAGTCGCTTTGTTGGCACCCTTTGAAAATCAGTATCGTGAAATCGGCTATAACGCGCTCTATGCTGTCCGGCTGGCGCTGGACGATGCGCAGTCCGCTGTGCAGCTGCTGGCGCTGGACGATGGCGGGTCGGTCGAGCTGGCGATCGCGCGCGTCCAGGCATTCAATCGTGACCCGGCCGTCCGCGCAATCATCGCGTTGGGACCGCAAGCCACGCACGAGTCTGTGCAACGAGCCAGCCAACTGCCCTTCCTCATCGTGGGCAATTGGGGCAACAGCCGCGCCGCCCAAAACAGTCTCTACGCCGCCAACAAATTATCAACGCAAGCCAACTCGGCTGATGACTTGTTCATCCTGGAGCAAACGCGCGCGCTGCAAGACGACCGGGACGGCAGGCTATTTCATAGCAGCGGCAGCCCGCCCGACGAGGACTTCCGACAGCGTTACCTGGCCAGCGGCCTGTATGTGCCACAGCCCAACCTGCTGGCGACACTGGTTTACGATATCGCCGGGCTGGTCATCAGCGCGCTGGACAACGATATGCCGATTTCGCAGACCGCACACACAGGCATCAACGGACAGATGCGCTTTTTTGATGGCTATTGGCAAGACGCGCCAGACAACAGCTATACAGTTGTCGATGGCGAGATCGTGCCTTCCGCGCCGTAAATCACGCCGTGAAACAGTGGCAGCCGCGCGACTGTCCCCCCGCTGGTTGCGACCGCCTCGTCCAGCAGCGCCATTGCCGAAGCCAGCTTGTGGTCGTCGTTGGCATGCACGGTCATCAGCCTGTCGCCAGCCGCCACCTGGTCGCCCACATTGGCATGCACTTCAATGCCGACCGCGTGGTCGATTGCATCGGTCTTGGTGGCGCGCCCGGCCCCCAGCGCCAAAGTCGCCCAGCCGACTTTGTCCGCGAAAATCGCTGTGATCGCGCCAGTTTCCCGTGCTTTCAACTCTGCGCGCAGCCTGGCTTTGGGCAAGCGACTCACATCGATGATCTGCGCGACATCACCGCCTTGCGCCGCGACCATCCGCAACAGGGGCTGCATGCCCGCGCCCGTGTCCAGTTGCTGCGCCAATTGGCCGCGGTTGTCCGCCATATCAGCAAATCGCTCGCCGCGGCCAGCCAGGCGCAGCATGTGCGCAGCCACTTCAATGCAATGCGCGCGCAAATCGGCTGGTCCACCGCCCTGTAGAGTCTCGACAGCTTCAACCACTTCCAGCGCATTGCCAACCGCCACGCCCAGCGGCTGATTCATATCCGACAGCAGCGCGGCCATATCGCGCCCGGCATCCACGCCGATTTGCACCATGATCTTTGCCAGGTCGCGCGCTTCCGCCCGCGTCTTCATGAAGGCACCACAACCCAGCTTGACATCCAATACGATGCCATTCGCGCCCGCCGCCAGCTTTTTGCTCATGATGCTGCTGGCGATGAGCGGCCGGCTGGGGACGGTGCCTGTCACATCGCGCAGGGCATACAGCAAGCCATCCGCGGGTGCCAGCGACTTGCTCTGTCCGGCCAGCACCATGCCGGTTTCTCGGGCGATGCGCCGAAACTCGCTTTCGGACAAGTTGACATCAAAGCCGCTTATCGACTCCAGCTTGTCCAGCGTCCCGCCGCCAAAGCCCAGCCCCCGTCCACTCATCTTGGCGATAGGCACACCAAATGAAGCCACCAGTGGCAGCACGACCAGTGTGGTTTTGTCGCCGACGCCGCCGGAAGAATGCTTGTCCACGGCATAATTGCTGATATCGGACAAGTCGAGCAGGTCGCCCGATTCCGCCATCGCCAGGGTCAGCTGCACCGTCTCGGCGCGGGTCATGCCGTTTAGCGTGATCGCCATCAACAGCGCCGCAGCTTGATAATCGGGGATGCTCCCGGCGGTGTATTCATGGATGAAGAAGCGGATTTCGTCTGCGTCCAGCGGCAGGCCATCGCGCTTCTTTTCGATCAGATTGATCATTTGCATGATCAGCGCCCTCCAGCGTCAGAGGCGATTTTCGAGGCAGTATAGCGCAGGCCCAAAGAGCAGGCGACTTCGTGTATAATGCGGGGTGTGCACGCGGAACTAGGATGCGCAAATGCCCAGCGAATTCCCGCCAGGTCCCACCGAGATGGGCGAAGGCAAATGGCAGAATTACCTGTTCTATCGCAAGTTCTTCAAAAACCCTTTGGACTATGTCACGCGCTGGATGGAAACTTACGGCGATGTCTGGCATTACAAAGTGGGCGAAACGCACAATTACTCGGTCGCCAATCCCGACATGGCCTATGAGCTCTTTGTTCGTCAATCGAAGATCTTCATCAAAGGACCTGCCTATACCAGCAGGAAGTCGGGGCTGGCGCGTTTCATGGGCGAGGGACTGGTAACCAGCAACGGCGACTTCTGGAAGCGGCAGCGGCGCTTGGTGGCGCCAGCTTTTCATGCCATGCGCGTGCATGCCTACGCCGATACCATGGTCGACTATACCTTGAAACGGCTCGCGGGCTGGCATGATGGCGCGATTGTCGATGTCGACGACGAGATGATGGAACTGACTCTGAACATTGTCGCGCGCACGCTCTTTGACGCCGATGCCTCGAGCACAGTCAGCCAGGTAAAAAGAGCCGTCGCGGTTGTGCAGAAAGCCAACAACACCGCCAGCATCTTGCCGCACTGGATACCCACGCCGCTGCGCCTGCGTTCGTGGCGCGCCAACGAGGCTCTCGACAAGATCGTCTATGGCTTCATCAACGAGCGGCGCAAAACCGGCGAAGATCGCGGCGACCTGCTGTCTATGCTGCTGCTGGCAGAAGATGCCGATGGCGAGCGCATGACCGACCTGCAAGCTCGTGACGAAGCGGTTACGCTCTTTTTGGCTGGGCACGAAACCACCGCCAATACGCTGAATTGGACTTGGTGGCTGCTGGCCCAGCACCCTGATGTCGAAGCCAAATTGCACGCCGAGCTGGATTCTGTGCTGGCTGGACGCGCGCCCAAGCTGGAAGACCTGCGCAGCCTGCCCTATACCGATATGGTTATCAAAGAAGCCCTGCGCCTCATGCCGGCGGTTTGGTCGGTCAGCCGCACCGCCAGCGAAGACACCGAAGTTTGCGGTTATCCCATGCCCCGCGGCACCGCTGCCCAAATCATGATTTACCTGCTGCACCGCCATCCCGAGCACTGGAAGCAGCCCAAGGACTTCTTGCCCGAACGCTGGGCAGACCCGGAGATTGAAAATCGGCACAAATATGCCTATGTGCCTTTCGCCGCCGGCCCACGCATCTGCATTGGCAACAGCTTTGCCATCATGGAAGCCAACTTGCTGCTGGCGACGATCGCCCAGCGCTATCAGCTTCGGCTGCTGCCCGGCCTAGAAATCAAGCCCGCGGCGCTGATTACCATGTACCCGCGCGATGGCTTGCCCATGCGGTTGGAGAAGCGGGCAAGTTGCGCGGCAATCGCCCCAGAAGCCAGCCCATTGCATTGATATTGAGAGGAAAGCCATGCCCGTTCCAACGACTAACCCACTCATGCAGCTCATCGTCCGCATATTGCGCGAGGCCGGCGAGCCCATTTCGACCCGTCAATTTGATCAACAAGTCAAAGACATTTTCGGCGACAGGTACAAGCGCTCCGAGCATATCAAGCTTCTCACTTTCCGCACCGCCCTGAAAAGCGCGGGCATCGTAGCGCATCCCAGTCGCGGCCTCTGGGGCTTGACGCCAGAGGCAGACGCGCGGCTTGCAGAACTGGCAGGCGTCGATGTATGGGCTATGCATATACAAATGCGCGACGCAAGAAAGCAAAAGGAAAAAATCACAGCGCCACCGCCGATAGCAGACCGGGAGCACTTTTGTGCATTGACGAAGAAACTGGTCGAATGCTGGGGACCACCCGGCTATGAGCATCGCATCCGCGGTCTGATCCATGACGAGGTGCGCGGTCTGGCCGACGAAATCTGGACAGACGGCTTGGGCAACTTGATCTGCCGCGTGGGGAGTGGCGGGGTAAAAGTGCTGGTCGCGGCGCACATGGACGAGATCGGCTTGATGGCCAATTATCAAGAGCCAGAGAGCGGCTACCTGCGCTTCAGCAGCCTGGGCGGCTTGCGGCACGACACGCTCAATGGCAATCGCGTCCTCTTTGAAGATGGCACGATCGGCGTCATCGCGGTGCACACGGGCGGCGGCAAATCGCTCGGCGACTTTTACATTGATGTGCAAGATGGCAATGGCAGCGCCACGCGAGTCGGACAGCCAGCCGGCTTCATGCGCGAGATGCAACTGCGCGGCGACCGCATCATCGCCAAGTCGCTGGACGACCGCATCGGTTGCGTGGTCGCGATTGAAGCTATGCGCAAGCTCGCCAAAACGACGCCAAATGAATGCTACTTTGCCTTCACCGTGCAAGAAGAAGTCGGCTTGCGTGGCGCCAAAACCGCAGCGCAGGGCGTGCAGCCCGAGGTCGGCATCGCCATTGATGTGACTGGCAGCGGCGACCAGATCCGCGGGCACAAGATGCGCATCAAGCTGGGTGACGGCGCAGCCATCAAAGTGCACGATCCTGGCTTGGTCGTTCCAGTCGCCATCAAAAACTGGATGGTCGCGCGTTGCGAAGCCGATGACATTGCCTATCAACTGGAATTGCTGGCAGGAGGCACGACAGACGCTTCCGCCATTCAGCTGACCCAAGCCGGCGTGCCCAGCGGCTGCATATCTATCCCGACTCGCTACCTGCACACCACCAGCGAGACGGTCGATATGCGCGATGTGCGCGCGTGCATTGATTTGCTGGCGGGTTTGCTCGCCAACCCAATCGAGATCTAAGGTGCGAGCCGTCCTCTGTACACAATATGGCGCGCCCGAGTCGTTGGTCGTCGCCGATGTGCCAGCGCCGGTTGTCGGTGCCGGGCAAGTCAAGATTCGTGTGCGGGCGGCTGGCGTCAACTTCCCCGATGTGCTGCTGGTACAGGGTTTGTATCAGCTGAAGCCGCCGCTGCCTTTCAGCCCGGGCTTGGAGATCGCCGGCGAAATCATTGAGGTTGGCGCAGGCGTCGAATCATCGCGGCTCGGCGCGCGCGTGATGGCGATATTGCCCTATGGCGGCTTCGCGGAAGAAGTCGTCGTCCCAGCGAGCGCGCCCTTGCCCTTGCGCGACACGATGTCCACTGAAGTCGGCGCAGGATTCTCCCTGGTCTATGGCACAGCGCATATAGCTCTCGTGCAGCGCGGTCGCACCCAGGCCGGCGAGACCTTGCTGGTGCTGGGCGCGGCCGGTGGCGTGGGCTTGGCGGCTGTCGAGCTGGGGGCATTGCTGGGCGCTCGCGTGATTGCCGCGGCCAGCACAGACGAAAAGCTGGCGCTGGCGCAACAGGTTGGCGCGACAGAATTTATCAATTACAGCGCCGATAACCTGCGCGACCGCCTCATTGACTTGACGGGCGGACGCGGCGCAGATGTCATCTTTGACCCTGTTGGCGGCGACCTGTTCGACCAGGCAGTACGGCGCATCGCCTGGGAAGGGCGTTATCTGGTCATCGGCTTCGCGAGCGGGCGAATTCCCGCCTTGCCTGCCAATATCGCGCTGCTCAAAAATGCGTCGCTGGTGGGCGTATATTGGGGCGCGTACTGGCAACATGATGTCGCTGTGGCGCGCGAGTCGATTGCGCAGCTGCAAGCCTGGCACGCGGACAACCGGCTGCGCCCGCACATCCAGCAGAACTTCCCGCTGGAAGAGGCGGACCAGGCGCTGCGTATGCTGATGGAACGACGCGCGCAGGGTAAAATCGTGCTGGCGCTCTAGGCGGCAAGGTCGCCATAACGCAAATATGTTCTATTTATATCGCCCGATGCGGCAGATTGTGCTATTCTCTAGGCAACCTGCACACACAGCCAACAGGTTGCCGTATGGCATATCGGCGCGATGACGAGCCGGAATATATTGAAGACGATGACTTCTTCGACCCCGAGTCGGTTGGTGGACGCACGCGGGTTTTGGGTGGCAGTGGATCGCGTCAGCCGCGTGAATTCGACCAGCCGCCAGAAGATTATGCTGCCGTGCGTCAGCCGAGCGCCAAGCGGCGATCTGAAAAAGCTGCCAAGAAAGCGCGCAATCCGTCGCCTTCCCTGCCCAGCGACCAGGAACGCCGCGACCGACTGGCTGGCAAGCACGATGTACACAAAAAACGCCCGCCCAGCAGCCGCGAAGAGCCGCTAGCGCCCGTCCATCCGCAAGCCGAAACGGGGCGAATTGGCAAGCTGCGCGCCCGCTTCAGCCACAGCCAAGCAGAAACCGGGCGCAGCAAAATGCCCGCGCAATCCAAGCGAACATCGCGTTTGGCGGCGCTGCGCGAGGGGGTTGGCGGTTTGCGTTCGCGCTTCGGCAGAGGCACCCGTTCCGAAGCCGAGCCACAGCGACCGCCGCCGCTCCAGCAGCGCCCATCTGAGCGACCGAGCCTCTCCCCAAAGCTCGGTTCCAGCGACTGGCTCGACCTTGACCGCAAGCTCGACCTGGTCGGTGTGGCGCTGGTTTTCGGGGCGATCCTTTTTATCATCAGCGCACTTTCCGCTGAGCAGGCGGCTATCGGCGCGCTTCACATTTTTGTAGGACAATTGCTGGGCTGGGGCGCGGTGGCCGCTCCACTCGCCATGTTCGCCATCGGCATGTGGTTGATCATTCGCCACTTTGGAGACGAGCCGCCAATCATTGATCCGCTGCGTATGGCTGGCGCTGCGTTGGCATTTCTGGGCGGGCTGGTCTTGCTGCAATACTTCGATAGCCTGGGCTACACAGCCGTCATGCCGACCATTCCCGCTTGCGTGGATGCGACTTCACCCGTCTGCATGGAAGCGCTGGTGCAAGAATCGTATCAACAGGCGCGCGGCGGCGGTGTGATTGGCGGCTGGCTTTACAGCGCGCTCGTCAAAATGCTGACCGAGCTGGGCGGGTTGGTCGCTGTGGGCATGCTGCTAACTGTCGGCAGCATGTTGATCACCCGTTCCAGCGCGACCGAACTGGCGCTGGCAGGCATCAGCTTGTGGCGTGGCGCGCGCACCAGACTGGAACAATATGGCGCTGCTCGACGCGCTGCCCGCATGCAAGCGCAGCAGCCGCTGGCTCAAGCGAATATCCAGCCGCCACTGCATATTCGCAAGCCGGCTGCGCCCCGCCTGGATGCCAGAGCGCAACCTGCGCCAGCCTTGCCCGAACCGCGCAGCGATTGGATGCCCATACCGGCTCGTTTGCGAGCATTATTCAGTCGCCGCCAAACAGCCGCTCCACACGCCGACAGGCTAAACGCCGAGGTCCCACAAGCGCCTGCCCAATACAGATCGCCTATCGAAAGTCCCTTTGCAGCGCCAAACCAGGTGCCACCTGCTGCAAGACCGGCACCGCGAATAAACGCATTGGAACGAATTCGCAAGCCGGGCGATGATCTGCCCGCCCCACCAGCGAGAACCCCACCAGTCAGTCGCCCCCAGCCCGCTCCAGCCCGCCCAAAATCAGCGCCTGTCGAGACGCCTCCGCCGCAGCCAAAGCCGGTACCTGCTGCTGCGGTGCAAATGCGTCCCAAGTGGGATCTGCCAGATCATCAAGACTTGCTCGACAGCGCCAGCGCCAAGGACCTGGAGCAAGAACCGCTGATGCAGCAAGCCCAGATTATCGAAGATACACTGGCGGCTTTTGGCGCGCCGGGCAATGTCATCGAGATCAACAGCGGGCCCGTCATCACGCAATATGGCGTGGAACCGCTTCAGCAAACTGCCAGCACGGGCAAACGCAGCCGCGTCAAAGTGGGTGATATCGCCAAATTGGACAAGGACTTGCAGCTGGCTCTGGGGGCAAAGTCCATTCGCATGGAAGCGCCCGTGCCCGGCAAAGGCTATGTAGGCATTGAAGTGCCAAACCCGCTCGCGGCGCGAGTCAGCCTGCGCGATGTGTTGGAATCGGATAGTTACCGCAAGCTGGAATCGCCGCTGACGATCGCCTTGGGCATGACGGTGGATGGCACGCCGGTCGCCGCCGACCTGGCGCAAATGCCGCATTTGCTCATCGCCGGGGCAACCGGAGCCGGCAAGTCGGTCTGTGTCAACGCCATCATCAACAGCATCTTGCTGCGCAACTCTCCGGAAACAGCCAAGTTCATCATGATCGACCCCAAGCGCGTCGAATTGACCAGCTACAATGGCTTGCCGCACCTGGTGGCGCCGGTGGTGGTCGAGCTGGAACGGGCAATCGGTGTTTTGCGCTGGGTCACTGCCGAGATGGAAAAGCGCTATCAGACGCTCTACCAGGCTGGCATGCTCAACATCATCGACTACAACAAGACCCTCGACCCCGATTTGCCGCCCATGTCCTATATCGTTGTCATCATCGACGAATTGGCGGACTTGATGATGCTGGCGCCGAAAGAAATCGAGCTGATTGTTCGCCGCATCGTGGCAGTGGCTCGCGCGACCGGCATTCATATGATCCTGGCGACTCAACGTCCATCGGTCGATGTGGTCACGGGCGTGATCAAGGCGAATTGCCCCGCGCGCATCGCTTTTTCAGTCGCAAGCGGGGTCGACAGCCGCGTTATTCTGGGCACGCCGGGCGCGGAACGATTGCTGGGCAAGGGCGATATGCTTTATTTGTCGGGCGATGCTCCCGCGCCAAGACGGATGCAAGGCGTTTTCGTTTCGGAAGACGAGAAACAGCGCATCGGCAAATTCTGGCGCATGCGTGGCGCTGGCATCGAGCCAGTGGATCCCATCCCGCCACCCCAAAGTTCACGCGAATCTGCGTCTGCGCTCCCATCAGCCACGAGCGCAAACAATGCCAGCGAACAAGCGGCATTCTGGGAGATACCCAAGCCCGATGCGCAGCAAAAAACCGAATCTGCAGAAGACGACCTGTATCAGACAGCCGTGGAGATGGTGCGGCGGCTGGACCGGGCGTCGATATCGCTGCTGCAGCGCAAGATGCGTATCGGTTATGGACGGGCAGCGCGCCTGATGGACATGATGGAAGACCGTGGCGTGGTCGGACCTGCCAAAGAAGGCAGTTCCAAGCCGCGTGATGTGCTGCCGCTGGCGTGAGGCGGGTTTCGCTGTCTGCCCCCAAACCCCACCCCCGGCCCCTCCCCGACGAGTTGGAGAGGAGAGTTTCGGGAGCTGTCTCACGACATGACGATAGAATCCGCGCGTGATTTGCCTCCCCCTGACCTGTCGGGGGGATTGAGGGGGTGTTTTTTGGCGCTCTTCGCATTGGTTTTCAGTTCCAGCAAACCTATCCTGTCCTCAGCTCTTTATGAGACAAGGCTTTAGGGTGGGAGCAAATGGTGGCATATCCACGATTCTCATCACTCCAGACGCGGGCTTCTGTGGTAAAACTAGCGCAATACGCCTCTACTGAAAGGATCCTACGCAATGAAATATGCGAATATCCCCGGCGTCGCCAAGCCGGTGGCGCGTCTGTTGCAGGGCACGGTCATGCTCACAGCCGATGCTCGTGACAGCAACTTCCGCCTGCTGGATGCCTGCTTTGAAAACGGATTCAATACTTTTGATACCGCGCACGGCTATGGCGGCGGCGTCTGCGAACGCGAGCTGGGCGCCTGGATCAACGCGCGGGGCATCCGCGACCAGGTGGTCATCCTCACCAAAGGCGCGCACCCGTATCAAGGCGAACCCGACCGCGTCGCCCCGGAGTTTATCCGCCGCGACCTGGAAGAATCGCTGGAACGGCTGGGGACCGATTATGTCGAGCTCTACCTGCTGCACCGCGACAGCCGTGATATGCCGGTCGACGAGATTGTTGATGTGCTGCACGAAGCCAAAGAAAAAGGACATATTGGCGTGTATGGCGGCTCGAACTGGCTGGCGGATCGGGTAGCGGCGGCAAATGCCTATGCGGCCGACAATGGCAAAACGCCCTTTGCCGCCAGCAGCCCGCAATTCAGCATCGCCGAGATGATCGAGCCACCCTGGGCTGGCTGCATCAGCGTCAGCGGCGTGCAGGGCGAATCAGACCGGCGCTGGTATGACGACAACGAAATCTCGCTCTTCACCTGGTCAAGCCTGGCTGGCGGATTCATGACTGGCAAGTTCACGCGCGACAACCTCGCCGAGTTCAGCAATTATTGGGACACCAACCCCATCGGTGCCTATGCCTATGAAAGCAACTTCCAGCGCCTCGACCGCACCCTGGAGCTGGCAGCGGACAAAGGCGTCAGCCCGGCGCAGATTGGCGTTGCCTATGTGCTGTGCAACAATGCGCGCTACCATGCTATCGTCGCCAATTGGGAAACCGAGCAAATCCCCGAAAATGCCGCGGCGGCAGACATCCAACTCACCCCCGACGAAATCGCCTGGCTGGAGCTGAAGACGGAGGACAAACCGCAATGAGCGACAAAATCAGATGGGGCTTGCTGGGCTTGGGCGCGATCTCGAGCAAGTTCGCCACCGGCTTGAGCTTCTTGCCCGATGCAGAGATCTATGCCGTTGGCTCGCGCTCACAAGAAAAAGCTGGCGAATTCGGCGCGCGTTACGGCGCGACCAAAGCCTATGGCAGCTATGAAGCGCTGGCAGCTGACCCCGATGTTGATGTCGTGTATATCGGCACGCCCCACAACTACCACATGCCCAACAGCCTGCTCTGCCTGAACGCCGGTAAGCATGTGCTTTGCGAAAAACCCTTCGCCGTCAACGCGGACGAAGCAAAAGCCATGATCGACTGTGCGCGCGCAAATGACCGCTTCCTGATGGACGCCTTTTGGACGCGCTTCTTCCCGGGCATGGTCAAGCTGCGGCAGCTGCTGGCAGACAAAGCCATCGGCGATGTCATGCTGGTGCAAGCCGACTTTGGCTATCGCACCGGGCAAGTCGTCCCGGAAAGCCGCATCTACAATCCAGCGCTGGCGGGCGGCGCCCTTCTGGATGTCGGCTCCTATTGCGTGCAGCTGGCTTCCATGGTCTATGGCAAGCAGCCCAGCGACATCAGCAGCCAGGTTGCCATCGGCTCAACTGGCGTTGACGAGCTGTCGGTGTCGGTATTCAAATACAGCGACTACGAGATGGCGACCCTCACGACCGCCATCCGCCTGAATACGCCACACGAAGCGCGCATCTTGGGCACAGGTGGCAGAATCTCCATTCCCAACTGGTGGATGCCCAGCGAATTGACGGTAACTGTCCAGGGCGAAGAACCCGAGACGATTCGCTTCGACAATGTGGGCAATGGCTTCAACTACGAAGCGGCGGCAGTGGGCGAGTGCATCCGCGCGGGCAAGACCGAAAGCGACATCATGCCTCTGGACGAGACCTTGGCTATCATGCAGACGTTGGATCGCATGCGCGCCCAATGGGGTTTGCGCTATCCATTTGAACGCTAGTCCGGTTGCCGACATCCTCCAGCCCCTTGTCTCCAAAACGAGGCAAGGGGTGATTTACCAGCGATTACGCAGATCTAAGCCGTCCCTCAGTTTGGGTCGCGTGGGCACAGACCGCCAGGGAGGGGGTGTAGTGGTGGGGCAGGGCAGCAGAATCCAGCCGAATCAACCCTCCATCAACGCCACAGGACTTGCAGCTTTCCGCAAAGCGCATTATAGTAGAGAGGCTGCAGGACGAGAGATTTCGTCCGGGAACGAAACGCCGAAGGGGCAAGCGTCAGGCGCATAGCTGGCGTGAAACTCTCAGGCAAAAGGACTCTTGCGGCGGCACACTCTGGAAGTTGCAGTCGACTGACAGGGCGCATTCTGAACTCGGGGTGCGCCTTTTTTGTTTATATCGTAAGGAGGATTAAGACGATGGGACAATGGAATACGCCAGCCGAGCTTCGTTATGCCAAGTCCGATGAATGGTTCGCGCTGAATGGCAATGTGGTGAGCATCGGCATCACCGATTATGCGCAAGACCAACTCAACGATATCGTTTATGTGGAATACCGCGATGTCGGCGACCAGTTGTCGGCAGGAGATTCCTTCGGCGAAGTCGAATCGGTCAAGGCAGCCTCCGAGCTCTACAGCGCAGTTTCCGGCGAGATCATTGATGTCAACGCCCAACTGGAAGAAGAGCCCGAAGTGGTGAATGCCGATCCCTATGGCGCTGGCTGGATGATCAAAGTTCGCGTCACCGATGCTGCTCAGTTGGACGCGCTGATGGATGCCGCCGCCTACACTGCCTATTGTGAAAGCCGATAATTCGCTGGAAAGGCAGCCAAGCCATGAGCTACATACCGCATACCGCAGCCGAAACACAGGAAATGCTGGCGCAGATCGGCGTAGCGTCTTTTGACGAGTTGTTTGACGCTGTGCCGGCTGGGCAACGTTTTCCTGCGCTCGACCTGCCGCCTGCCTTGAGCGAAATGGAAATCGCGGCGGAGATGCTGGCTATCAGCGAGGAGAACGACCATGCCGGCGATTTCGCCATTTTTCGTGGCGCGGGCGCATACCATCACTTCATTCCCTCTGTCGTCAATCACATGCTGCTGCGCGGCGAGTTCTATACTGCCTATACGCCGTACCAGCCAGAAATCTCGCAGGGAACTTTGCAAGCGACCTATGAATACCAGAGCATGATGTGCGCGCTGACGGGCATGGACGCCGCCAATGCCAGCCACTATGACGGCGCAACCAGCCTGGCAGAAGCGGTCACAGTCGCCTTGGAAGTCTCGCGCAATCGCCGCAAGAAAGTCATCCTCAGTCATGCCATCCACCCGCAGTATCGCGAAGTCGTGCGCACTTATCATCAGGGCAAAGACATCCGCATCATCGGCGATCGAGGTCGTGGCGAACTGGTCGATCTGATGGAAATGCTGGACAGCAATACAGCTATGGTGGCTGTGCAATATCCCAACTTCTTCGGCCAGATCGAAGACCTGCGCAGGCTGGCCGATACCGTGCATGCCAGTGGTGGCTTGCTGGTGGTTGTGGCAAATCCCCTGGCGCTTTCGCTATTCACGCCGCCCGGCGAGTTTGGCGCGGATATCGTGGTCGGCGAGGGGCAGCCATTGGGCATCCCGCTGACTTTCGGTGGACCCTACCTGGGCTACTTCGCAATCAAACAACGGCTTGTGCGCAAAATTGCCGGGCGCATCATCGGCGAAACAGTCGATGCCGATGGCAAGCGCGCCTATGTCATGACTCTGCGCCCCCGCGAACAAGATATCAAACGCGAGCGCGCCACCAGCAATATCTGCACCAATCAAGGCTTGATGGCATTGGCTGCCGCCGTCTATCTGTCGCTGATGGGCAAAAACGGGCTGCGTCAGGTGGGCGAGTTGAATTATCACAAAGCGAATTATGCCGCCGCGCAAATCAACCGCCTGGATGGGTACAACGTCGATATGACCAAGCCCTTCTTCAACGAATTCATGGTCGCCTGTCCGCGTCCCATCGCCGAGATCAACGCCGCGCTGTTGGATGCTGGCATCATCGGCGGCTATGATCTGGCGCAGCACTATTACCACCTGCCCAATCACATGCTGCTTTGCGTCACCGAGTGCAACACCCGCGCCGAAATCGACCGCCTGGTCGACATCCTGGAAGGACTGCGCTGATGTCCGAGCCAATCATTTATGACTTGTCCACGCCGGGGCGCAGCGGTGTCAACCTGCCCGCGCCCGATGTGCCGCCAGCGCCACTGCCCAACGAGCTGCTTCGTGACGACCTGCCCCTGCCCGAAGTCGGCGAACTGCAGGTGGTGCGCCACTTCGTGCGGCTCAGCCAGCTAAATTATTCAATCGATACCGGGCTGTATCCGCTGGGCAGCTGCACGATGAAATACAACCCCAAAGTCAACGAAGATGCCGCGCGGCTGCCGGGTTTGGCGCAGCTGCATCCCTTGGCCGACCCCGACAGTTGCCAGGGCGCTTTGATGCTCATGCACGAACTGCAAAGCTGGCTGGGCGAAATCAGCGGCTTTGACGCTGTCAGCCTGACGCCAGCCGCCGGCGCGCAAGGCGAATTCGCGGGCATTCTGATGATCCGCCAATACCACATCGACCGCGGCGAACCGCAACGCGATATCATCCTCGTCCCCGACAGCGCTCATGGCACCAATCCAGCGACTGTGACCATGGCCGGCCTGCGCGTCCAGCAGTTGCCAGCCAATGCGGCCGGCGAGGTCGACCTGGCTGCGCTGCGCGAGGCTTGCTCGGGTGAAAATGCCAAACATGTCGCTGGTATGATGATGACCATGCCCAGCACACTCGGTCTCTTCGAGCCCAGTATCGTGCAGGTGATTGAACTTGTGCAGTCGGTCGGCGGGTTGATGTACATGGACGGCGCAAACATGAATGCGCTGATGGCCGTGGTCAAGCCCGGCAAGCTGGGTTTTGACTGTATGCACTATAACTTGCACAAAACTTTCTCCACGCCGCATGGTGGCGGCGGCCCCGGCAGCGGCGCGGTCGGCGTCAATGACAAGCTGCGCGATTACCTGCCCGGTCCGGTTGTGCGCAGGGATGACGCGCCTGTCGCTGCGCCCGCCGATGACAAGGATGCGCCTGGCTGGCGATACGATTGGCACATGCCAGCCAAGAGCATCGGACGGCTCAAAGCCTTTGCGGGCAACTTCGGCATGCACCTGCGCGCCTATGCCTACATCCGCGCTTATGGCGGCGAAGGCTTGCGGCAGGTTACCCGTTGCGCTGTGCTGAATGCCAATTACCTGCGCGAGAAATTGCGCGGCGAATATGCCTTGCCCTATGACCAGACCGCTGCTGGCGCGCGCCGCTATTGCGGGCACGAATTCGTGGTTCGTGGCGCTTTTGACGATGCGCCCGGCGTTCATGCCCTCGATATCAGCAAGCGGCTGATCGACTATGGCTTCCACCCGCCCACCAACTACTTTCCGCTGATCGTGCCCGAGGCTCTGCTCATCGAGCCGACAGAGACCGAGACCAAAGACGACCTGGATGAGCTGGCGGAGGCTATGCGAGCGATCGCCAAAGAAGCGCGGGACCAGCCGCAGTTGCTGCATGATGCACCGTCTTCTGCGCCTGTGCGCCGCCTCGACGAGGCGAAAGCTGCTCGCCAGCTGCATCTCTGTTGCCCGGCCGCCCGGCCCGCTTGACTCCCCGCTTGTGATCAGAGGTAACGCTTGTCTGGACCTTTGCAATAGAGAAGGTATGAAGAGATGCACGGTGCTAAACCCCTGTAGTGGTCCCGAAAAACTGGACACCTAGTAAAGAGAGTATACTGGATGCACAGGGACGGAGACAGCCCTATGGGAAGGCATCGCAAGTACACACCGGAGACGAAAGTCAGGATCGTGCTGGAAATCATTCGTGG
>JAJEBK010000020.1 GCA_022823945.1 Anaerolineae bacterium
CGGGGGTACACCCGGCATCATCCCGAACCCGGCAGTTAAGCC
This sequence comes from Anaerolineae bacterium, assembly GCA_022823945.1. Taxonomy (GTDB): domain Bacteria; phylum Chloroflexota; class Anaerolineae; order Aggregatilineales; family Phototrophicaceae; genus UBA6055. Next base: position 43 of record JAJEBK010000020.1, read on the forward strand.
CGCGAGCGCAGATGGTACTGCATTGGAGACGATGTGGGAGAGTATGCCGCCGCCAACGCGCTGGGCGACTGCTGCGCTGTTTTTCTTTGGTTATGCCTCGTTGCTCGTATATACTCTGCACGCAGAGCAACCTACTTGGCGAGCGCATTGCGCTTCCCAAGTCGCTACGCTGCCCGAAAAAATTACCGCAGCGCAAAAGAGAGGCGCAGATGTCCTTGCCCAAAAAGCCAGACAAGGCAACAGGCCACACATGGATCGCCGTTTACATCACCCACAACCTGCCTGAAGCGCATATCGTTATCGGCAGATTGCGCGCGCATGATATCCCCGCCATGCTGCACCAGGAAGCTGGCGCAACCGCCCTGGGCATCACTTATGGCAACCTGGGCGAGATTAAAATCCTGGTTTCTCCCGCCGACTTTGACTACGCCGTCGCGCTGCTGGATGACGAAAACGCCCCAAGCCTCGAAGCCAACAACGATCCCGTGCAGCTGATTTGGCAAGACGATGCCCAAGAAGAATGACACGATTACGCGCGTGCCGGGCATTCAGGTAGGACATTTCACCGACGAAGCTGCTGTTACTGGTTGCACAGTCCTGCTTTGTCCGCCGAAGACCGTCGGCGCTGTGGATGTGCGTGGAGGCGCGCCCGGCACCCGAGAAACCGACCTGCTGGCTGCCCACAATTTGGTCGAAGAAGTAAGCGCTGTTCTGCTCTCAGGCGGCAGCGCATTTGGCTTGGCCGCGGCAGATGGCGTCATGCGCTGGCATGTCGAGCGCGGCATCGGCTATCGGTCGCGCAGCGGAGTGATTGTGCCCATCGTGTCAGCCGCTATTCTATTCGACTTGACCATCGGCGCGCCGGACGCCTATCCCGGGGCAGAGGCCGGCTACCAAGCCTGCGACAACGCGACGGCCGCTCCTGTTATTATGGGCAGTGTCGGGGCAGGCACAGGCGCGCGCATCGCCGCACTCTTCGGCAACGAACGCGCCAGCAAAGGCGGCATTGGGTCCGCGTCGGTCATGCTGCCCGGCGGGCTGATTGTGGCAGCCCTGATGGCGGTCAACGCGGTCGGCAATGTCATCGGCGAGGATGGCGATATCCTGGCTGGCTTGCGCGCGGCGGATGACCGTGGCTTCGTCTCGGCGCTGGATGCCATGACCGCACTGGCATCGGAAGAGCTGCCCGAGCGCGAAAATACCGTCATCGGTGTGGTCGCCACCAATGGCGCATTGAACAAAACGCAGCTGCAAAAAGTAGCCCAAATGGCGCATGATGGTCTCGCTCGCGCAGTCAATCCGGCGCACACCATGTTCGACGGCGATACCATCTTCGCGCTGGCTACCGGCGATAAATCGGCAGACACGACGCTGGTGGGGGCTTATGCCGCAGAAATGGTCGCTGAAGCGATCAGACGCGCCGTGCTGCAAGCGACATCGCTGGCGGGTGTGCGCGCTGTCCGCGAGCGTCAGACTTAACAGAATCGCCATATCCTTTAACACAGGTTTAGTACAATGTCTGTATGATGCGCCTGATAATAGAGCAACTGGATACCTGCTGTGGCGAAGAAAATCTTGCTGGTCGAAGATGAAGAACGGCTGGTCGCCAACCTCGCCGACAAATTGCGCGCCGAAGGCTATGAAGTCATAACCGCGCTGGATGGCGAGACCGGCTGGACACTGGCGCGTGGCGATAGCTACGACCTCGTCGTGCTTGATATCATGCTGCCGGGCTTGGATGGGCTGAGCCTTTGCCGCATGATTCGCAATGACAGCAAAGCCTCTGAAGTGCCCATCATCATGCTGACGGCGCGCGGCACAGAAGTCGACAAGATAGTCGGTTTGGAAAGCGGCGCGGACGATTACATCGTCAAACCATTTGGCTTGGGCGAATTCCTGGCGCGGGTCCGCGTGCAAATGCGCCGCCCTCCCACCGACCGCAGCCTGGCGCAGAAGGAGCTTTCATCGGCAGACCTGCGGCTGGACATCACTGGTCGGCGCTTGTTTCGCGCTGATACCGAGGTCAAACTGAGCAACAAGGAATTCGATTTGTTGACAGTCTTCATGCGCAACCCCAATGCAGTGCTTTCGCGCGATTTGATTTTGACCAAGGTTTGGGGGCACGATTACTTCCCGATGGACAAACGCACGGTCGATGTGCATATACGTTGGCTGCGCGAGAAGATTGAAGCCGACCCATCCAAGCCGACACGCATCACAACTGTGCGCGGCGTCGGCTATCGGTTCGAGGGCTAGGCATGGAAGCGGCTGCGCTGATATTGTTCGCCATTTCGCTCGGTCTGGCAACCATCGTCCGCCGCAGACAACGCAGGCTTGTGGCGCTCGAGTCCAGTGTTGCCAGCCGCGATGAGGTGATCCGACACCTGCGCGCCCAACTGCGGGCGGCCAGGGACGAGCGCACCAAGACCGCAGCGCTGTCGTCGGCAATCGCCAATGTCAGCTTCGACTCGGTGATGGTGTTGGACGAGGACTTGAAACTCGTCGTCTGCAAAGAGCCAGCCTTCAATTTCTGCAAGGCGAAAGCATGCATCGGCGAAACCTTGCCATCGTTGATCGATTCGCCGGATCTGCTGGAATTGGTCGAGCTGACCCTTCGCGAAGATGAAGGCTTGGAAGAACATTTTGTCGTTGACGAACGGCACTATCGCGCCCGCACACAGATGTTGCACAGCGGCGAACAGCGCTTTGTCAGCCTGGCTATTCAAGACATCAGCGAGCTGGTCAGCCTGAATCGGTCGCGGCGCGATCTGGTGGCGAATATCTCGCATGAGCTGCGCACACCGATTACGCGCATCCGCCTGATAATCGACAGCCTGTTCCTGGATGCCGACAAACCCAAGCGCAAAGCCAGCATCCAGTCCTTGAAAGAAATCGCTATGGAAACCGATGCCCTGCTGTGGCTGTCGCAGGAATTGCTGGATCTGTCCATGATCGAATCGGGACAGAAAATCTTGCGCATGGTGCCAATGCCGCTCAAGCAGATCATTGATGAAGCCAGCGAACGTTTTGAAGCGCAGGCCGAGATGAAAGACCTGACCATCGTAAGCCATGTGCCCGCCAGGCTGGGCGCGCTTTGTGATGCAGACCAGCTAAAGCGCGCGCTGGGCAACTTGATTCACAACGCCATCAAATGGTCTCCCACCCACGATGCGATCACCATCACCGCAGCCGAGCGGTCGGACGAGATCGTCGTTTCGGTCTTTGATAATGGGCCGGGCGTTCATGATGAATTGCGCGAACGGATCTTTGAACGCTTCTATCAAGGCGATTCATCGCGGTCGGGCGATGAAGGGACTGGCTTAGGCTTGGCGATCTGCAAGCATATTGTCGAAGCGCACGGCGGACGCATCTGGGCAGAAGGCAACAGCCAGGGCAGAGGTGGCCGTTTCAGCCTCACCCTGCTGAAAGCCGATTTCGAGCTGCTGCCGGCTGTCGAAGGCGACGGTGCATTGCAAGAGCAAGGGCTGGTAATTACCCCGGCGGGATAAACTCGCCAGGCTGCCGAAACATCCGACCAACTTATCAACCTGCACACGCTGCCCTGTATTGAATCGGCGGCGGTTCATGCTACACTGGCGCAGCGTCAACTTTACGATTCAACGGGGCAGGGCAGACGCGAATCATGCAATCGCAGCAGAATCCCGAGTTGCGCCCGGCGCGGTTCAGGCGAAAATGGTTGCGCATGTTGGCGCCCCTGGGCACAATCCTGCTCTTGATCGTTCTTTGGCAATTGATTGCCAGCCTGGGGCTGATATCGCCCATATTGCTGCCACCGCCAGTCGCGGTCGCAAGCGCGCTGTCCAAGGCCTTGGCAGATGGCAGTCTGCTCAAACATGCGGCGACCACCCTCGAAGAAATGCTCGTCGGCTTGTGCATCGGCGTGGGTTTTGGGCTGACGCTGGGGTATGTCATCGCCAAAGCGCCGCTGCTCGAAAATCTGCTGTCGCCGCTCATCGTGGCTCTTCAATCAACACCCATCGTGGCTTATGCGCCGCTGTTGGTGATCTGGTTTGGCACCGGTGTAACCGGCAAGGTCATCACCACCGCCATCATCGTCTTTTTCCCGACGCTGGTGAACACGGTTGCGGGCATCCGCAGTCTGGAGTCCAGTCTTAATGACCTGTTTCGCTCACTGCGCGCCAGCCGCTGGCAAACCTTTCGTCATTTGGAGTTGCCGGCAGCGCTGCCGGTCATCCTGGCTGGCTTAAAGACCAGCTCGACTCTGGCTGTGATAGGTGCCGTGGTGGGAGAATTTGTCAGCGCGCGTTATGGCTTGGGGGCGCTGGTGATAGCCGCGCGCAGCCGTTATGATACGCCATTGGTCATCGTCAGCGCCCTGACCATGACAACGCTTGCGCTCACGCTCTACAGCCTGGTTGCCTACATTGAGTGGCGCGTCCTGGCCTGGCGCAGACGTTCCACGACTTGATACTAGCCTCGCAGGAGATCAAAAAATCGTCATGTTCAAGCTACTTGCCATTGTCCTCATCGGCTTGCTGCTGGTCTCAAGCGTCGCTGTTGCCCAGGACCAGCCGCTTGACGAGCGCATTTTGTTGACATTCGTGCCCAATGTGCAGTTCGCGCCTTTTTATGTGGGCATTGAGGCGGGCTATTTTGCAGAGGCGGGCTTTGCTGTTTCGCTGGATCATCTGCAAGAACCAGAAGTGCTCGATCTGGTGGCTGTCGGGCAGGCGAATTATGGCGTCGTCAGTGGCGAGCAAGTCATCCTGGCGCGTTCGCAGAACCGTGATGTTGTTTATGTGTTTGAGTGGTTTCAGCAATATCCGGTCGGGCTGGTGTATGACCGCGCGCTCGATTTGTCCGATCTTGGCGAACTGCGCGACAAAACAATCGGCATTCCGGGCCGCTTCGGCGCAAGTTACAGCGGGTTGACCGCTCTGCTGCACGATGCAAACCTGACCGAAACCGATATTGAGGTGAGCGAGATCGGCTTTAATGCGCCCGAGGTATTCTGCCTGGGCTTGGTGGATGCCGCGGTGGTTTATATCAACAATGAGCCTCTGCAAATCCAGCAGCTTGCCAACGCTGGCGATTGCGGCGATGTGCAGGCTGTCGCGACAACTTCAGTCGCGTCGCAAGTTGATCTGGTTTCCAATGGATTGATCATCAGCCGCGCGCTCCTGGATGACGATCCTGCCGCTGTGCAGCGCATGGTCGGCGCTTTTGCCAAGGCGCTGCGAGCCACAATCGACAATCCGGCCGCTGCCTATATGGCCAGCCTTGCGCATGTGGAATCGCTGCCGCGCGAGATTTCTTTTCTGGAAGCGCTGGAAGCGGCTGCCGAAGCGCAAAGTGACTTTCTGAGCGAACTGCCCAGCCGCGCCGAAGTCGCCGACAGCCGCGTTGAACTGGCAAATCAACTCAAGAGCCACTTCGGTTCGGGCACCCTGGCGCAATTCACCATCTTGCTGAACACGATTGAGCTTTGGGACGCCGACCAGTTGGGCATCAGTGATTTGGCTTCGTGGCAGGCGATGCACGATACACTGCAGCGCATGGGCTTCCTAGGCGAATCGCCGGTTGAGCTAAGCGATGCTTTCAGCAATCAGTTCGTTGTGGCTATTGAGTGACGATACGCCTGCACGCCTTGCAACACAGTTACTCCGCTGTCGACAGCGCCCCGCTGCCCGCGCTGGGTCCGATTTCGCTGGAGATCGCCGCGGATGAATTCATCTGCCTGGTTGGGCCGAGCGGCTGTGGCAAGAGTACACTGGTGCGCATCGTGGCAGGATTGCTTGCGCCCAGCGCCGGCCATGTAACCTATATGGGCGCGCCGATCACCGCGCCGCTGGATGATATCGCCATTATGTTCCAGGCTGCCAATTTGTTGCCTTGGCGGACTGTGCTGGACAATATCGCCCTGCCGCTCGAACTGGCTGGCATGCCCCTCCCAAAGCGCCACCAGATCGCCCGCGACTTGCTGCCACAATTGGGCTTGCAGCAATTTGAGCGAGCTTATCCGACCGAGCTGTCTGGCGGGATGGCTCAACGCGCCGCGCTGGGAAGGGTCATCGTGCAAGCGCCACAGGTCTGGCTGCTGGATGAACCTTTTGGCGCGCTTGATGCCCTAACGCGCGAGAAACTCAGCCTGGAATTGTTGCGTCTGCGCGCTCGTTCCCGGCAGACCATCCTTATGGTCACACACGATATCGCTGAGGCGGTGCTGCTGGCAGACCGCGTCATCGTTTTGTCGCAGCGCCCGGGCAAATTGGTCGCCGATATTGCTATCGATCTGCCGCGGCCGCGCCAGCCAGACCTGCTCTATAACAGCGACTTCCTGCGCCTGGCGAAGCGAGTCCGCGCGGCTATTGAATTGCCAGCTCAATGACAGCCAGGCCAAGCGCACCCTTTTTGCTGGCAAGTCTTTGTGGTCAAATCGTGCTCATAATTCCATCTGACAGCCAATCGCAGCTCCAAAGGACGAAAGTATGACCTTCCGCGCGGAAGCCATCCGCCCGCTTTTCCCAGCGTTGAACCGCCGCGCCGATGACGGCACACTGCCCATCTTCCTCGACAACCCGGCCGGCACGCAAGTCCCGCAAACAGTGATAGATGCTGTGAGCGATTATTATCGGACGATGAACGCGAATTCGGGCGGCAGCTTTGCCACAAGCAAGCGCAATGATGCCATGGTAGCCGAGACACGCCGCGCCATGGCCGACTTTCTCAATGCGCCCAGCCCCGCCGAAATTGTCATCGGTCCCAACATGACCACCTTGTGCTTTGCCCTCAGCCGCGCCATCGCCCAAACACTTTCTCCTGGCGATGAAATCGTGCTGACGCGCATGGACCACGATGCCAATGTCGCGCCCTGGACGTTGATCGCCCGCGACCGTGGCTTGCAGGTGAAGTGGGTCGATATCCATGCTGACGACTGCACGCTGGATATGGCTTCGCTAGAAGCGGCGCTTTCTGACAAGACGCGATTGGTCGCCACCGTGCATGCGTCAAACGCCGTGGGCACGATCAATCCAGTCGACCAGATCGCCGATATGGCGCATGCGGTCGGTGCCTGGCATGTAGTCGACGCCGTGCAAAGCGCGCCGCATGTGCCGATTGATGTGGCTGCGCTGGGCTGCGACTTTCTGCTTTGCTCATCCTACAAATTCTATGGACCGCACCTGGGCATTTTGTGGGGGCGCGAAGAATTGCTGAATGAGCTGCCCGTCTACAAAGTGCGTCCCGCCAAAGATGCAGCGCCCTGGCGATGGGAAGTTGGCACGCCCAGCTATGAAACCTGGAACGGATTGCTGGCTTGCCTCGAGCATTGGCAGGCGCTAGGCGAAAATTTCGACGGGGACGACCCGGCGTCGAGCGATTGCCGCGCGGCGCAGATGAAACGCGGCATGCTGGCCGTGCAAGCCTATGAACGCGAGTTGGTTGCCGCGCTGATTGATGGTCTGAGCGTGATCAAGGGCGTGAGTATCGCTGGCATCACCGATAGCGCTCGCTTTGACTGGCGAGTGCCCACCGTGGCGATGGTCAAAGCGGGGGTGACGCCCGACGAAATTGCCGAATTTTTGGCGCAGCGCCATGTCTATGTTTGGAGTGGCGACTATTACGCGCAGGAGATCATGCAGCGGCTGGGACGACCGCAAGGCATGGTGCGCATCGGCATTGGGCAATACAACACGCGCGCCGAAATCGCCAGACTGCTGGAACTTCTGGAAGCGATGTAGCCCGCGCCTAGGCTTTGAGCGCGTTCAACTGTTTCATCAAACGGCTTTTGCGGCGGGCGGCATTGCGCTTGTGCACGACGCCGCGGCTGGCCAGTTTGTCCAAGTCGCGCATGGCTGCGTGGGTGGCTTCGCGAGCTTGCTGCAGGTCGCCACTATCAATGGCGGCGCGCGCTTTTTTGACCAGGGTGCGCGTGCGGTTGCGATAACTGCGGTTGTGCAGACGCCGCTTCTCGTTTTGGCGAATTCGCTTCAAAGCAGATTTGTGATTAGCCATATCTTCTGCTGTGGGGATGCACTGCTTCCCCGCGCTCCTTTCATGCTGGGCAATCGGGTCGCGCATCGGCGACCAATCATGCAAGAAGCCTAGCACAGCCTGCGCCCGCTGTCTATAGCGCATTGAAGACATTGTGTTGGGCTGCCCCTACATTTTCGCGCGGCGATTTGTCATAATGCCAGGCAGTTGACCAGGTATCCAACGGGCGAGGCGCGACCAGCATGACACAACCGAATCAAGCGACTGCAAAGACAAACTGGCTGAGCATCTGCATTTGCATCGTGCTGTGTATTGCATTGGCCGGGTGTGGCAGCTTTCAGCAGCCGGTTATGCAGCCGCCCACCGACACGCCACAGGTCGAAATAGTCAGCGAATCCGCCACACAGATGCCAACAGCTTTGCCTACTGCAACATCCATGCCGCCGACAGCCACCCCGACTGAACCGCCACCAACCGCCACGCTCGCGCCGACAGCGACCCCTGAACCGACCAGCGCGCCACAATCGCCGATCGACAGGCTGGTCGCCGTGCGCAACGCAGACAATGGTGCCGCCCTCTTTCATACATTCCAGGAGGCCGCCAACTACTCTTGCGCCAACTGCCACAGCACCACCAGCGAAAAAGAGCTCATCGGTCCAGGCTTGCTGAATATCAAACACCGCGCCGCGCAACGTTCGCCCGAACAAAGCCCCGCGGAATACATCTATCAGTCCATTGTCGATACCAAAGCCTATGTGGTCGAGGGCTACGATGCCGAGCTCATGCCGGCGAATTGGGCGGAAATCTACAGCGATCTGGAGATCTTTGATATCGTCGCCTTTCTGATGACGTTGGAAGGTCGCTCCGATATCGACGACCCCGACCCTGCTGCAGAGACCTCGTCAGTGGATATGTCAGTCTATGGCGAGATTGCGCTGCCCGATACCGCCGATGCCGAACGCGGCGCAGAGCTATTTGCCGAGCTGCAAAGCGCTGCTGGATTTGCCTGCGCCGGCTGCCACTTTACCGACAGCGAATTGCGCTTGATCGGTCCTGGCTTGCAAAATGTAGGCGCGCGCGCGGAAACTCGCGCCGATGGACAAAGCGCTGTTGAGTACCTCTTGCGCGCCATAGTCAATCCAGCCGACTATTTGGTACCAAATTATGACGCTGGCGTTGAACCTGACAATTATGCGCAGATCTTCAGCGAAGCAGAACTTTATGACCTCATCGCCTACCTGCTCACGCTGTAGTGAGCAGCGCCGCGATCTCGTCTTGCAGCAGTTGGTTCGCCGTTGTCAGCGCGTTGTGGCGATCATTCAGCCACTGACGGTCAGCCTGGATTTGCCTGTGCTGCGTCGCCAGGACGGCCCCCGTGGCTGCAGGCGCTGCGCCTCCATACAAGCTGCGCGAATCGACGAATGCCTGCGGGTCAAGCGCGCGCTGGAAGGCTTCGTCGGCTAGCGAAATCTCCAGTCCCAGCCGATTTGCCGCGACTTGACGCAGTGTCTCCACAGTCAGGTCGGCTGGTGAAAGACCTTCAGCCTGCGCATGGCTGACCAGCGCCGAGACGATGCTGTGCGCCCGTCGGAAAGGCAGCCCACATTCGCGTACGAGGGTATCGGCCAGCTCGGTGACCGTGGTGAATCCCGCCGCAGCCCGCGCGCGCAGATGCTGGACATTGACTCCCAGCGTGTCCATGACGGCGGCATAAAGCTGCAGAATCGCCTTTGCCGTTTCGAGCGAGCCGAACAGCAGCGGAAATATCTCGTCTTCAATGTCTTGCGTATCGCCGAAAGGGATGTTGTGGCATTGCAGGGCGATTCCCTGCGCCTGCACCAACATGCGGCTGATGCGCGCCCGCAGATGTTCCAGCACGACCGGGTTGCGCTTCTGTGGCATGATCGAGCTGATTTGCAAGAAGCTGCTGTGAATGCGGATCGCGCCGCTTTCCTGCGTCGCCCAAAATAGCATGTCTTTCGTAAATCGCGATAGATTCACCGCCAGCGAGCTCAACGCGCCCGAGACATCTGTCAGGTTGTCCGATGCGCCGATGCTGTCGTAGGTGCTGTGCATCACGCCGTCAAAGCCCAACAGACGCGCGCTCAACTCACGATCAATCGGGAAAGCTGTGCCCGTCAAGGCGGCTGCGCCCAGCGGACTCTGGTTGTTGGTCGCCCAGGCGAATTGCAAACGCGCCGTATCTCGCGCCAAACCAGCCAAAACCCCGGCCATATAATGTGCGAGCGTGGTGGGCTGCGCCGGCTGCGTATGCGTGTAGCCAGGCATCAAAGTGCGCAGGTGGAGAAAGGAAAACTCGTGCAGGCTTTCGCGCAGGGACAGCAGGTCGTCCAAGGTCTCCAACAGCAATGCCCGCAGCGCCAGGCGTGTCAGCGCATAGCCCAGGTCGTTGCGGCTGCGCGCGAGTTGCAGATTGCCGCCATGCGCTGTGCCAGCCAATTCAATGAGCTCGTTCTCGATGGCGAAGAAGAGGTCTTCGACGCCGGCGCGATAGCTCAGCCCATCGACTCCCAGCGCCTCGACCTGCGCCAGCGCATCCAGCAGCGCCGCGGCATTTTCCCGCGAGATGATGCCGCACTTGCAGAGCATGACGGCATGCGCGCGATTGGCAGCCAGCATCGGCGCAAAATAATAGAGCTTGGCATCGGCGAAGAAAGGCTGCAACACGAACTTGTCGTAAAGCGGGTGTGGAAAGCTGGAATCGGCGCGCGCCATGCCTAGCCCTTGAGCCCGGTCAGCGCGATGCCCTCAATGATATAACGCTGGAAAATGATGACCACAATCAGCAGCGGCACAACCGAAAGCGACGCGCCTGTCATAATCAAATTCCAGGGTGTTTGCGCCTCGGACGAAAAGAGCTGAATACCCACCGGCAAGGTGAACATCTCGCTTTTGCTGGTGGCAATGAGGGGCCAAATAAACGCATTCCAATTGCCCAGAAAGTTGAAGATGCACAGCGCGCCGATAGCTGGCAGGCTGAGCGGCACGGCCACGCGCCAATACAATCCAAACTCGCTGACGCCGTCAATGCGCCCGGCATCCAGCAGCTCGTCGGGCACGCCCTGCATGAATTGTCGCATCAGAAAGATGCCAGAAGCCGTGATGACGCCCGGAAAGGCAATGCCCCAATAGGTATCGACCCAGGTGCCGCCGATGGGCGGGTTGGACGACATGATGAACCAGGGGATGATCAGCATCTCGGTCGGCACCATCAGCGATGTCAAAAAGATGATGAAGATGGGGCGCTTGCCGGGGAACTGGTACTTGGCGAAAACATACCCAGCCAGCGAGTCGAAAAAAGCCACGCTGATCGTGCTGAATACCGCCACGATGAAGGAATTCTTGTACCACAGCGGCAAGTCCGTCTCGGTGATGACCTCGCTGTAGTTGTCCACAGTCGCTTGGTTGGGGAAGAAGTTGCGCCGCAAGATTTCTTTTTCGGGCTTGAAAGAGGTAGAAAGCATCCAGATGAAAGGCACGACCATCGTCAGCGCGCAGACCGTCAGCACCAGGTAAGAAAACGCCCGATACTTCCATTCGCCGCGACCGCTGCCCACCGCGCGCGAATCGCTGTGTTCCCGGAAGAGGTTGCTGGGGGTGATCGATTCCATCGCGCTCGCTCTAGTTGATGCGCCGCGCTGTGACGCGCAGTTGGATAATGGTGATGATGAGAATGAAGGCGAACAGCACCACCGTCAGCGAAGAAGCGTAACCCATATTGAAGCTCGTGAACGCCTCGCGATAAACCCGCAGCACCACAGTCGTCGTCGAATCGAGGGGACCGCCACGCCCCTGCTCCGTCATCGCCAGGACAGGCGCGAACATGCGCAGGAAGGAAATCGTCTGCAAGACCAGCAAGAACACGATGGTCGGGTTCAGCAGCGGCAGCGTGATAAAACGGAAAGTGTGCCAGCGGCTGGCGCCATCGACCTCGGCGGCTTCATAATAAGTGCGCGGGATCTGTTTCAAGCCAGCCAGGAATATGATGACGGCGAAGCCCATGCCCTGCCAGATCACCAGCGAAAGCACCGATGGCAGCGCCTGCTTGGGATTATTCAGGAATGGCTGCTGGGGCAACGAGACCAACTGTAGCATGACATTGATCAAGCCAAAGCGCGGCTGGTACAACATGCGGAAGACCCAGGCGATGGCGATGGTCGAGGTGACGAACGGCAAAAAGAACATGATGCGGTAAAAAGTGCTCATAAAGCGGATTTCGTTGAGCATTAGCGAGATCATGAGCGCCAGGCAGAGTTGAATCGGTACGCCAAGCAGCAGGTAATTCGCCGTGTTTTGGAAGGCCGCCTTGGTGGGAGATTTGCGCTTGTTCAGTTCGTCGATCAGTTTCTCGTAATTTTCCAAGCCCACATAGGGCTGCTCAGCCGCCAGCGGATTATAGTCGTGCAGGCTCATCTGAAAGGCGAATAGGGCGGGGTAGATGCGGATGTAAGCGAAGAAAATGATGGGGATCGCCAGAAAAATATACGCCCAGACGACCTTGCGCCGGGCCAGCGTCCAGCGGAATCGCTTGTCGGCGTTGGCGCGGTTGCTGGTGTGGTGTGAAGTCGCCACTGTCTGCGTTCCCAAGCGATTCGAGCTATACCAAGCGCGAAGAATTAATCGCCGTCCGTATCACGCCAATTATGAAGAAGCGTGCTGCCAGTCCAAATGAAAGGACTATCAAAATTGCCCACAAGATGATGTGCCCAATCTGTTTGCCTAGATCAAGCTCACACTGGACTCTCTGATTGCCAACTTCGATTGAATTCAACACCATCTTGACCAGGGCATATGGCCAGAACAACAGACCGATACCAAGCGTAAAGATAGAAATAATTGCCCAGAGCAGCACATGCACGATAACGTCCCCAATTGAGAGATTCGTCGAGAGACGCTGACCACCATCCCAGCCGCCGGCCAAAACCGTCTGCTGCTGAAGGTTTGTATTGTCGATGTTTACATTGATAGTTGGCGTCGACCGCGGTTCAACATTTTCTTCTTGGTCTTGCGGCGCATGCTTCCGCTTCGGTGGTGTCTCGCTATACATTGTTGCGCTCCTTTTTTTTCGTTATCGGAATATCGAGTATCATCCGGCAAACACCAGTGGAAACCGCGCCAAACAATCCAACATCTGACGCGGTTTACGATAGGCTAAATCACAGTTTCGCTCGGATTAGCGACTTGCCCAGAACGAGTCGATCAACTCCTGTTCGATCGCCGCGGCTTCGTCCAGCGCCTCGCAGGGATCCATCCCGCCCAGGCGCACATTGTCGAAGGCGTCAATCAGCACTTGCCGCTGGGCGCTTTCATCGACAAAGAAGGTCGCGTGCGAATAAGCCAGTCCAGCTGAGAAGGGTCCCAGGATAGGATCGGCCAAGATGGCTTCGTCACTGGCGGCGGCAGCCTGCGCTGGCAATTCGCCCACGCTGTTGACCCAAAGCGTGCCGGCTGCGGGCGTGGTGATGAATTGCAGGAACTTGACAGCCGCTTCCAGGCGAGCCGGGTCGTCATTGGCGCGGCGGGTGATGCCATGCGTCCAGTACGAGCCGAAGGTGTGGCGCTCGCCATTGGGTCCCACTGGCAGCTCGGCAACGCCATAATTCAGCTCGGGATTGTTCCTGGCGATTGTGCCGATGCGGAAGGAGCCATCGACATGCAGCGCGGTATCGCCGTTGACGAAGGCGTTTGTCGAGCCATCGAGGATGTCGTTGCTGCCCGTCATGTGCTCGGTTTCAAAGGCGGACAGCCAGCTAAAGGCCGCGCAGCCCTCTTCGCTGTTATAGGTGACCGTGCGTCCATCGTCGCTGTAGGGCGCGCCGCCATATTGCCGCAGCAGCACCTCGCGGAACCAGTGATGGTCTTGCGATGCAAAGGCAGCCGCGTGTCCCTGCTGCGTGATGTTGAAGACATCCATGTCGCCATCATAGACAGTCGTGGCGATAGCTGCCGCTACGAAGTCGTCCAGGTTGGCGGGCGGGGATTCTGGATCGAGCCCGGCCGCGGCGAAGATGTCTTTGTTCCAAAACATCGCCAGCGAACGCACGGCTGTCGGTATCGCCCAGTAGCTGCCTTCAAACTTGGAGTTGGCCACCATGGGCGAGAAGTGCTCCAGGATGAAGTCTTCGCTGAAGGCGTCTTCTGGCAAAGGCACGAGATAGCCGGCGTCTACGAAAGCGGGAATCCAGCCGTAGAAGAGCGTGACCACATCAGGACCAACGCCCGCTGGCGCAGAGGCAGCCAGTTCGTCGCGGAAGTTGGCATAGGGGATGTCGCTGTTATGCACGACTTTTATGCCCGGGTTCTCCGCTTCAAATTGCGCGATGAGCTCATTCATCGCATCGACCCGCGCCTGGAAGTTGTATTGCCAGTACTCAATCTCGATCATGTCGTCTTGCGCAAGCGCAACCGAGCCAAGCGACGCCAGGGCAATCAGCACAGCCAAGACGGCAAAAAGTTTGATGAAACGCATTTTCGTCTCCTCGTTTCTATTGGATTTTAATCGGACTTGTTCACTGTAACGCATCTGCCCGCCAATGCCAAATTGTCCGCTGCCAGCGGAGTGTCGAATGCTGTGGACACGCTATCAAGCCCCCATCCCCCAGGACGAGGCCAGAGGAGTTTTCAGCGATGTCAGCGGGTTTTGAAGCCCCTCCCTCATATTGGGGGAGGGGTTTGGGGTGGGGGCAAAGCATCTCGCATCTGCCCGCCAATGCCAAATTGTCCGCTGGCGCTCAAAGCTCAATCTTGAGCAGCCGCGCCGCGTTGCCACCGAAGATCAACTGGATGTCATCTTCGCGATAATTCAGTTCGCGCACATCGCGGATCTGGTCTGTCAAATACGGCTCGGCGAACCCGCGCGGGAAGTAGCTGGAATCGGTGCCGAAGATGATGCGCTCGGGACCGATGGTCTCCATATACTTGCGGAAGAGCTTTTTGGTATCCCATTCGCCATCCACCCACTTCACCCATTGGTTCGAGCCGCTGGTATCGATGCAGACATTGCCGCAAGCCCAGCATAACTGAAGCGTCTCGCGGATCCAGGCGCAGCCAAAATGCGGCACGACGAAAGTCACTTCGGGGAAGTCTTTGGCGACATTGTGCAGCTTCAGCGGGTTGATATTTTGATGCCAGGCGATGCCGCCGCCGCTGCCCTGGATGCCAAAATGGATGAGCACCGGGATATCCAGCTCGGCGCACATCTCCCAGACCGGATAGGCGTCCATATCTTCGACCGGGCGGTCCAGCGCTGGCGCCAGCAGCTTGTAGGCTTTCAAACCATCTTCGTTTACGGCGCGCTTTAGTTCATCCGCCGCGCCTTCGCTAAACAGGTAATGATGGGCAAAGCCGATGAACTTGTCGGGATGACGCTGGACGATGCTGGCCAGGTTTTTGTTGCCGCCGCCGGTCACAAAGCCCACCGCGCGCAACCCATATCTGTCGATTTCGGCTGCCCAGCGGTCGGCTTGCTGCTCGTCGGTGGTTTCTGCGCGCTCGGGCGGATCAAATCCCCAGGTGGCGCGCCATTGACGGTTGTAGGCAAGCGCATGCTCGCGGGCGACTTTGGCGCGCTTTTCGCCAATGCGATCAATATAACGCTGTCGCCAATTCGGTCCCCGTTCGATAATCCAGCGACTTTGCGTCGGGAAGTGCACATGAAAGTCGATGATATTCAGTCCGTTATACATGGCGCGAAACCTCGCTGATTGCCGACTGTTGCACGCAGATGATAACGCGCTGGCGCGCATGACGCAAAACGGTCGGCGCGGCGCGCTACGCTATTTGTCATATGCACGCTGCAAGTTATAATGGCGCGAACTGAACCAGAACACACGAATCGCAGTTGAAAGGACATGTCTGATGGCACGAGCCGTAACCTTATTCACCGGGCAGTGGGCAGACCTGCCAATCGAAACCCTGGCTGCAAAAGCATCTGAATTTGGCTATGACGGGCTGGAGCTGGCTTGCTGGGGCGACCACTTCGAGGTCGACAAAGCGCTGGCAGACGATAGCTATATTCAGTCGCGGAAAGACTTGCTGGCGCGGCACGGCTTGCAATATTTCTCGATCAGCAATCACCTGGTCGGACAATGTGTGGCCGACGCCACCATTGATGAACGCCACCGCGACATCCTGCCCGATCGCTTGTGGGGCGATGGCGACCCCGATGGCGTGCGCGAGCGCTGCGCCCAAGAAATGATGGATACGGGCCGCGCCGCCCAGGCTTTTGGCGTGGATGTCGTCAATGGCTTCACTGGCAGCCCGGTCTGGCATTTAATCTACCGCTTCCCGCCCACCTCCGACGCGATGATCGATGCCGGTTATCAGGATTTCGCCGCCCGTTGGAAGCCCATCCTGGATGTCTATGCCGAGCTTGGGATCAAGTTCGCGCTGGAAGCCCATCCTGGTGAAATCGCCTATGACATTTACACGGCGGAAAAGACTCTGGAGGCGCTGGACGGGCATCCGTCATTCGGCTTCAATTTCGACCCCAGCCACTTCATCCACCAGCTCTTCGACCCCGTCAAGTTCATCGACTGTTTCGCCGACCGAATCTTCCATGTGCATGTCAAGGATTCCAAAGTCACGCTGGACAATGTGAGCAGCATCCTGGGCTCGCACTTGAACTTCGGCGATCATCGGCGCGGCTGGGATTTCGTCTCGCCCGGGCACGGCGATCTGGATATCGATTCGATGATCCGCGCGTTGAACCGCATCGGCTACACAGGTCCGCTTTCGGTGGAATGGGAAGACAGCGGCATGGACCGCGAATTTGGCGCGACCGAGTCGGCCGCCTGGGTAAAAGCCAACGACTTTACCGCATCGGCAGTCGCATTCGACGCCGCTTTCGCCGACGAATAGGAGACAGACAATGGCAGACGAACAGCAAGTTAGCAGCACTTTCACGAGCCAGGCGGCAGGTGCCAGCGCCGGCGACGCACCCGAGCTTGGCATCGGCATGATCGGCTATGCCTTCATGGGCAAAGCGCACACCAACGCCTTCAAGACCATTCCCTACATGATGTATCCGCCGGTAGCTGTGCCGCGTCTTGTGGCTATCGCGGGCCGCAATGAAAGCGCCGTCAATGCAGCCGCGGGGCGCTATGGCTACGAGCGCGCCTACACCGACTGGCGCGACCTGGTCGCCGATGATGATGTCGATGTGCTGGACAATGGCGGACCCAACGACGCGCATGCCGAGCCCTGCATCGCCGCGGCAAAAGCCGGCAAGCATGTATTTTGTGAAAAACCGCTGGCGCGCACCGCCGAAGAAGCCAAATCCATGCTGGATGCGGTCGAAGCAGCCGGCGTCAAGCACATGGTCGCGTTCAACTATCGCTTTGTTCCGGCCGTGCAACAAGCCAAGAAACTTATCGAAAGCGGCGCGCTGGGGCAGATTTATCATTGGCGGGCGGTCTATCTGCAAGAGTGGGGCATGGACCGCGCCATGGAGACCAGTTGGCGCTTTGACAAATCAATCGCCGGCAGTGGCGCATTGGGCGATCTGGGCGCGCATATCATCGACCTGGCTCGCTTCCTCGTGGGAGAGCCGCGAGCCGCCTCGGGTTTGGCGCGCACCTGGATCACCGAACGACCCGATGGCAGCGGCGGCCTGGCCAAGTCCGATGTAGACGATGGCTTTGTGGCGCTGCTGGACTTTGAAAATGGCGCGCTGGGCACAGTCGAGGCGACTCGCTTCGCGCAGGGGCGCAAGAACTTCAATTCATTCGAGATCAACGCCGAAAATGGCTCCATCCATTTCAACCTGGAACGGCTGAATGAGTTGAATGTCTTCTGGAAGGGCGAGCAACCCGATACCACGCAGGGCTTCCACAATGTGCTGGTCAGCGAAGGGCATCATCCTTACTGGGCGAATTGGTGGCCCCACGGACATATCATTGGCTGGGAACACAGCTTTGTGCACGAGTTCCACCATTTCTTCAATGCCATCGTCAATGACGCCGATGTCGCTCCCTATGGTGCCACTTTCACGGACGGCTACCGCAATGCCGTCATTTGTGATGCGATCTTGGAATCGGCGGCTAGTGGAAGGCGCATTGATATCAACTACTAGCTGTGCACAAACAAGCGCTCGCCATCGGTGCTGATATGCACCGTGCCGAGTTCGTCGGTGCGAAGGACTGGCACATCATAATCATCCAGCATAGCTAGCGTGTCCGAATCTGGGTCGCCGCGGGTGTTGGTTGCATTGATCTGCACCATGGCCAGTTGCGGTTGTACCTGACGAAGGAAGTCCGCATCTAGCGACGAGCGGGATGCGTGTCGTGGCAGTTGCAAAACGGTCGCAGCAGGTGAAAGGCCGCGGCTGAGCAGGTCTCGTTGTCCATCGCGCCCGAGGTCGGATGTCAGCAGGAAGGACGCGTCGCCATAGCTGACGCGCAGCACCAGCGCATTGTCATGCAAATTGTCGGCGATGGCTGGTAGGGCAGGCGGATGCAGCACCTCCAGGTCCAAGCCGTCATCCAGTTGAATCCGCTGCCCGGCGCGGACCAGCACCAAGGGAGTCTTGTGTCTTTCCAGCCGTTCCTGAAGCTGTTCAAAGACATCTCCAGTATTCCGCTGCCCATGATAGAGCGCCGCGCCGATCTCGTAGCGCTCTAGCACCTGGTTCAATGCGGAAATATCCCACGGGTCTGGATGCGTGATCGCCAGCAGCTCGATTGTGTTGTCGTAAAAGGGCAGCCGATCGCCAATCGCCGTCAACAAGCGCGATGGAAAACGGCCGCCATCGACCAGGATATGCGCGCCGCCCGGCGACTGCATCAATATCGCGTTGCTGTGCCCCAGATCCAGCAGCCAGACATGCAGTTGCCCATCGCTGCGGCTTAGCAGCATCGCCAGCATCAACACAAGCGCGATGCAAGAGCTGGAAGCCAGGCCGACGACCACAATTCGTCTGCGCATGAATGCCAGCAGCCTGTTCGCAAAGGGTAGTCGCGCTTTATTCACAATGGCACCGCCGATCAACAGAATATAGAAGGCTTGGATGACGCGCCCATCAAAACCGACAATGATCTCCGCGAATTCCAGCTGGGCAAAGGCGCGCACCACATTGATCGTCCAGGACAAATAGAGCATGTCTGCCCACAGCAGCAGAGTTCCCAGCGCCGGCACAAAAGCATAGACCGAGACCGCCACCAGACCCAGCACCAGCAGAGCCGACTGCGCCGGCACAATCAGCAGGTTGACGGGCAGCGCCACCAGCGATAGCTTGCCGAAGTACAGAAGCGTCAGTGGCAATGTGGTGATCTGCGCAGCCACTGTGGCGACCAGCGGCTCGACCAACAATCCGTGCAAGGTATGCGCCAATCGCCCGGGCAAGCTGCGCTCCAGCAAGCGATAGAGCCTGTCGGAAAGGGGGTCGGCAAACATAATCAGCCCCAGCACCGCGTAAAAACTCAGCTGAAAGCCCAGGTCGTGCAGCGTATTGGGGTCAAAAAGTAACAATAACAGCGCTGCGCAAGCCAGCGAAGCCGGTTTGAATGTCTTGCGCCTCAGCAAATCGCCGACGATCACCAGACTGCTCATCAAAGCCGCGCGCATGACGCCCGGGCTGCCGCCGACAAAGATGGCATAGACAAAGATGATCGCCACCGCCCAGAAACCCGCGAATGACTTGTTGCCGCCCGAAAGCGCGAGCATCGCCCGAAAGACGATGGCGCTGACGATGACCATGTTGAAGCCGCTGATGGCGATGACATGCGATGCGCCAACGCGAGAAAAATCTTCGGCCAGTTCAGCCGAGATGCCGCTTTCGTCGCCGGTCAAGATGCCCGCTAGCAAACTGGCTTGAGGATCTGGCAGCGCATCGCCGATACTGCGCTTTACACTTTGCTTCAGTTCCAGGAGCAGCGACTGCATGGGGCTGCCATGCCCGGCGCTACTGACTTCTACGGCGGCATTGGGCATGCGGCTGAAGATGCCCTGCCGCGCCAGGTATGCTGCATACGAGAAGGTGTCCCAACTTGGCGGCATTGTCAGCGAGCCGGTCGCGCGGATGCGGTCGCCATAAGCAACTGTGGCGCTGCGCTCTGCTTCGACGAGCACGAGCCCGCTGGTGGCTTGGTGGTGGTTGTGGGCGAAGATGCTTTCCGCTGCGACACGCAACTGGATGCGATCGTCGCGCAAATCTGGTTCAACTGCAACGATGCCAGTGATCGTGCCTGCGCTGCCGTTGTACGCGGCGATCTCGCTGCTGGGTGGGATAAGCGCCGTCCGCCAAGCGCCTGCGCAAAGAGCCGCGACTGTGACCAGAAACATGATCCGCCAGCTGCGACGAAATGCCCAGACCAGCGCCAGGCACAGCACGACGCCACTCAGCCAGGTGTTTGCGTGAATTTGGGGTGCTGTCTGGGCAATCTGGCTGCCAATGACCCAGGCAACAACGATGTAGACCAGCCTCACGAGGGTCGACTGTTCACTTGGATGCAGATGGATGAAGTATAGGCAGGGTGGAGAAGCGCGCAGGCCAAACAGACCTCAACTAGGTGAGGTCTGGTCGTGGGATTATCAACCTGGAGGGTGCAACGGATTACACGGAACTGGCTGCGGTCGCCTGCGCCGGACGGTCGAAGTTGATCGGCTGTTGACGAACGCTGTGCTGCGGAGCTTGCGCGGCTTGTGGTTCGAGAGCTGGCTCGACTTGGTCCGGCTCCTGATGCTGCATCAGGTGGATGCCATTGCGAACCTCGTCCAGGGTATGGGCGAATTGCTGCTCCAACTGGCTTAGCTGCGCCAGGACATAGTGGTCGGCTTCCTGCGTGATCTTGTCAGCTTCGAGATTGGCTTGCTCGATGACAAACTCGGCGCGGACCTTGGCTTGCTTGACCATTTCCTGCTCGTCGATGAGGTCTTCGCTGTGCTGGCGGGCTTGCTGCACGATGCGCGCCGCTTCTTCGTTGGCTTCTGCCAAGACCCGGTCGCGCTGCTGGATTGTCCGCGCCGCCCGTTCGATCTCGTCGGGGATGGAAATGCGCATCTGGTCGATGATCTCCAGCGCCCTTTCTTCGTCCAACATGGTGTATTTGGTGCCAAACAGATGGCGCCCCTCGTCAATCAAATCTTCCAAACGGTCTACTAGATGTTGAATGTCCATCGCTACCCTCCCTGTCAAAGCGCTATGGATTTGTGCTGTCGAAATTTCTCATGCAAGGCATTGGCGATGCTGGGCGGCACCATCGAACTAACATCGCCGCCTAGCTGGGCGATTTCGCGTATCGTGCTGGAGCTGATGTGCATATATGGCTCGTCCGACATGATTGCGATTGTTTCCAACTCTGGTGCCAGTTTTTTGTTTGCCATGCCCATGCGAAACTCAAATTCAAAATCTCCAAAAACGCGCAAGCCTCGTACCAATGCGATTGCGCCGACCGACTTGGCATATTCTACTGTCAGCATGGAATAACTCGCAACTGAAATAGCGGGATATTTTTGGAAGAGTTCGGTTGCCAGCGCCACCCGTTCTTCGATATCAAAGAGCATGTGTTTGCTTTGCGGGTTGGCATAGATGGCGACAATGAGATGATCGAAAAAGCGCGATGCCCGCAGCGCGATGTTGATGTGCCCGTAATGTATCGGGTCGAGCGATGCCGCATAAAGCGCCGTGCCCCTGCCATCCATAAAGCCTCTCCCTAGCCGCCACAGCATTGTAGGGGCGCGCCAAAATCTGCGCCAACCGTATCCGCCCCACTTCCAGGCATTTTTTCTTGTCGAAAGCCGGGACTTGCCTAGCTGATATCTCCGAGCGTGGGAAAGCGGGATTGGAGGATGGCAGCCAGTTGCTTGTGTTGGGGCAGCCTGAGTGCGGGGTCTTCTGCAAACAGAGTCTGCGCTTCAGCCTGCGCCAGTTCGACCAGCTCAGGGGTGATGGCCTGCGCATGCTGGAGGATGTTGGCGCCGCTTTGGAACTTGCCCGGCAAGCTGCCACTGCCGCGCAGATGCATATCCAGCTCGGCCAGTTCAAAGCCGTCGGTCGTCTGTTCCAGCGCCGCCAGCCGCCGTTCTGCATGGCTGGGCTCAGCTTCGCTCATCGTCCCGTCTTGGGTTGCGCGCATCCGTTCGATGTCAATTTCCGACGAGGCGTCAGGCAGCAGAAAGCAATAAGACTGGTGCTCGCCCCGGCCGACGCGCCCGCGAAATTGATGCAGCTGCGCCAGTCCAAAGCGATTCGCGCCGTCGATGACGATGACGCTGGCATTTGGCACATCCACGCCGACTTCTGCGACTGTGGTCGTCACCAGCACATCATATTCGTGCGCCGCAAAGTCGGCCATCAGCCGGTCTTTCTCGGCAGCCGACATGCGCCCGTGCAGCAAAGCGACACGATGCCGATAAAACACCTGGCTCAAGCGGTGAAAGGCTTCTGTTGCCGAAGCCGTCTCCTGCGCAGCCGACGCTTCCACCAGCGGATGCACAAAGAACGCCTGACGCCCTTGCTCCAGCTGGCTTTCTACAAATCCATGCAACCGTTCTCGTGCGATCGGCTCAATAATCTCAGTTTGTACGGGTTTGCGACCGGCTGGCTTTTCGCTGATGATGCTGAGGTCGAGGTCGGCGTAGAGCGTGAGCGCCAGGCTGCGCGGAAATGGAGTCGCCGACATGACGAGCAGGTGTGGGTTGCGCCCCTTGCCGCGCAGAGCCGCCCGCTGGTCGACCCCGAAGCGATGCTGCTCGTCGATGATCGCCAGCGCCAGATTATTGAAGTCAAGCCCGGTTTGGATCAGCGCGTGCGTGCCGATCACGATGTCGATTTCGCCACCCGCCAGCCCTTGATAAATGGACTCGCGCTCGTTCGCCGTCAGCGCGCCGGTCAGCAGCGCAATTTGTGGGGGCTGTTCCCAATCCAGCCTGGCGAAAGTTTCGTTGATGGTCTGGTAATGTTGCTCTGCCAGGATTCCAGTTGGCACCATCACGGCGGCTTGGGCTTTGTTATGGAGCGCGATGGCCAAAGCGGCGATCGCCACAGCCGTCTTGCCGCTGCCGACATCGCCTTGCAGCAGCCGGTTCATGGGCAGCGACTGCCGCATGTCATCGCGAATTTCGGTAATAGCTCGTGCCTGGTCGCCGGTCAACTCATAAGGAAAAGCATCAGCCACGAAGGACTCCAAGAATAGATCCGTGGCTTCCATTGGCAGCCCTGGTTGCGACTGCCATTCGCGCCGCGCGCCGAGCAAAGCCAGTTGCAGCATCAGCAGTTCGTCGAAGATGAGGCGGCGTCTGGCGTGTTCACGATGATCTTCGCCTTCTGGGAAGTGGCGCTGACGGATTGCCCAGCCCAGATCTGCCAGATCGCACCGATCCAGCAGCGCGCTGGGCAGGGGATCGGGCAGTTTGTCCGCCCATTCCGCTGTGAGCGCTTGCATGGTGCGACGGAACAAGCGTGGGCGCAAGCCCTTGGTCATGCGATAAACGGGCACAATGCCGACCATGGTCAAATTGTCCAGGTCCAACTCTTCCCATTGTGGGTTCGTCATTTGCTTCATATCGCGGAAAAAGGTGACTTTGCCATGCAGCACGACCGGCATGCCGCGACGCAGCCGCATGGCGGTATAGCCTTGCCCAAAAAAACGCGCCGTCAGTCGCCCACTGCCATCGCCGACCACCATGACCAGGTCGTTTCTGCCGCCATTGGACACAGTTTGATACCGTTCGACAGTCGCGATGATTGTCGTTGGCGGTCCGCCGGCCACGATATCTTTGATGCACTGCTGCCGCGTGTAATCGTGATAATCGCGCGGGAAGCTGTAGAGCAGGTCGCGGATCGTGTGCAAATCCAGCTGCGCCAGCATTTCGGCGAACTTGCTGCCGATGCCTTTGATGTCCGTTGTCGGCGCAGCGAGTTCCTGTTGCAGAGCCATCATTTCGTTGATGCCATCATGTTGGCGGGGCAGTCGCGGCGGTCGGCTCAAACGCGGCACTGGTGGCAAGTCCGGGCGGTTGTGGCTGGGCCCGCGCAGATAATCATCGTCCCAAGATTCGCCATCATAACTGGCGCGGCGTCTGCCTGGCGAACGTTGCGGCTGGCGAGCTGGCTTGCGGTCGACATGCTCGCGGCGTTTTGGGAGGGATCGCGATTTCATTTTCGATTCCCACTCTGGCAAGCGATTCTTGTAGCGGGGCGGCGGCGGCAAGCGGTTGGTGGCGCGGTCGAGCAAGTAATTGAGGCGGCCGATGCGCTCGTCTTTGTCATCAATGCCGGCATATTCCGCCAGCGCATCAACAATCTCGTCGATGAGGATTTGGTGGCGCGGACGGCGGGCTTGTTCGCGCGCCTGGTTTTGCCAGCTCTGTGCGTATGCGCCCAGTCCGCCAGCCACCGCTGTATCCAGCGCGCCGAGGTCTCGCTCGCGTTTTAGCACGGCGACCAGATTTTCCAATGCAGAAGGCATGCCTTATCGTCTCCAGTCGCAGCGCTGCGCCGCCACGCCGACCGTACCCGGGCCGACATGGCAGCCCAGGGTCGGGCTGATCTCGATGCCTAGTGTAGCAGATGGCGCGATATCGTCTATGGATGTCAGGAAGCGCTCGGCGATGCTGATGCAAGGCGGGGCGATGCGCGTCCGCCTAGAAGTCAAAGTCATCTTCGTCCGCTTTCTCGAGCACAGCCATGCCACTGGCTGCGGTACCCAAATAGCAAGCCATGGTCACGCTGTACATGGTGAAAGGAAAATGCTGGACAGGAAAGTCCAGCGCCAAAAACTCGTGCATCAGGCGCGTCTGTTCGGTAATCTGCCGCTGATCTTGAAGCACCAGCGCGTCTTCCAAATCGTTGAACTCTGTCATGAATTCGACCATGCGCTCGATCGTCTGGCTGACATTTTGCACCTTCTCTATGACGATGATTTCGCCGCCTTCCAGGCTGACAAATGGCATGACGCCCAGCCGCTCCGACAAGATTGCGTGCGAAGCGCTCATAATGCCATTGGCGCGCAGAAACCTGGGATCGCGGACGCAATACACCGAATAGATGCGATCGACCGCCTGGCGCACCTGTTGAATCGCGGTCTCGACATCGGCGGCTGCCTCGGCTGTCTGCGCTGCCACCCGGATCAACATGCCTTGCCCGGCGCACAAACTCTGCGAATCGACCACGGCAATCTCGCAATCGCTGCTCACAGATTGCGCAGCCATGCGACCATTCTGCCAGCTTTGGCTCAGTCGGCGCGAGGGATGCACCGAGATGATGGCGTCGCAATGCGGGGCGTGGCGCAGAAAAACTTCCGCATATTCGCGTTCCGATGGCGGCGTGACGATTGGCGGCTGCGAAAGCTGCGCGATGTGCGAAAAAGCCGTTTCGGCATCAATGTCTGCCCCTTCTCGAAATTGCTTGCCACCGATTGTGATGGTGTTGGGCAAGATGGTGAGGGGGAAATGCCGCATCAAACGAGGGTTGGAAAAGCGCGCGCCGCTATCGGTGACAATCTGGATTCTGGGCATTATTCAGGTGCTCACCAAATCAGGCTGGGTGTGCTGACTCGTTCGGCTTCGCGGGAGGCTTGCGCTGTGCCCGCGGCCAGAGCGGCTTTTTGCAACCGCTTGTCAATATAGGCGTTCATGTCGAGGCTGCCGCCCGCCGCAGCGCCGCTATGCCCGCCGCGATGCCATCGGCATGCCCGAATATGCAGCTGCCGGCGACCATGATGTTCGCGCCGCAAGCCTGGACAGTTGCGATCGTCTGGCTGTTGATGCCGCCATCGACCTCAATATCAATGTCGTGCCCGCCATCCAGCGCCATGCGCCGCAACTGGCTGATTTTGCTCGTGGAAGCGCTGATGAATTGCTGCCCGCCAAAGCCGGGATTCACCGTCATCACATTGATTTGACTGATCAGCCCCAGCACTTCGCGAATGGATGCGGCCGGCGTGTGTGGATTCAACGCGACGCCCGCGCGACAGCCAACTTCTTTGATCTGAGCCAGGTTGCGATGCAGATGCGGACAAGCTTCCACATGCACGGTGATGGCAGACGCGCCGCTATCGGCAAATTGACTGATGTATCGCTCTGGCTCGACAATCATCAGATGTACATCCAGCGGGATGCGCGCCACCCGTGCCACCGCCTGCACTATCAGCGGTCCCATGGTGATGTTGGGCACGAAGCGCCCGTCCATGACATCAATATGGATCATATCGGCGCCGGCCGCCTGCGCTTGAATCACCTGGTCGCCCAGGCTACCGAAATCCGCCGCCAATATCGATGGCGCGATTTTGAGCGGTCGCTGTGTCATGGCTGGGAGTTCACTCCATTTGGCATGGCAGGAATGGTACTGCCTGCGCGCGCCTGTGGCAACAGCAGCGCCGTTTTGAGTTGTCCGCAGCCCGCCGCGATATCGATGCCTCGCCGCACTCGCACCGTGCTGCCCACGCCAAAGGAGCGCAGCGCGGCCTGAAATGCCTCGATATGGCGCGAATCGGCCGGGATGCCTGTATAGCCGCCCGTAGGATTCAAAGGGATGATGTTGACATGGCAGTTCATGCCCTGCAGCAGCCGCCCCAGACGCCGGGCTTCATCGGCTGTGTCATTTTCGCCGGCGATGGCCGCCCATTCAAATGAGATGCGCCGATTGGTGCGCGCGCAATAATAGCGGCAGGCATCCAGCAGCGCCGCGATATCCCAGCGCCGATTGACCGGCAGCAACTGCGAGCGCTGGGCATCGTCAGACTTGTGCAGGCTGACCGCCAGCTTGACTTGCAGCCCTTCGTCGGCGAAGCGGCGTATCTGTGGCGCAAGCCCTACCGTGCTGATGGTGATGTGCCGCGCGCCGATACCCAGCCGCTGCTGCAGCATGCGCAAAGCTGTCAGCGAAGCTTCGTAATTGTGAAATGGCTCGCCCATGCCCATGAACACGACATTGCTCAGCCGTTCGCCCCGCGCCGCCAGCTCCCGCGCGAAGATCATGGCTTGCTCAAAGATTTCTGTGACATTGAGGTTGCGGCTGAAGCCCATCTGGCCCGTCGCGCAGAAAACGCAGCCCATGGCGCAACCAGCTTGTGAGGATAGGCAGGCGGTCATGCGACCATCCGCGTAGGGCATCAGCACCGACTCGATGAGCTGTCCGTCACACAATCGATACACGCGCTTGATTGTGCCATCACGGCTGACTTGCTGCGCGGCTAATTTCAGCTCGCCCAGTTCGGCGACTTTCGCGAGTTTGTCGATGGTCGCGCCCGGCAAGTTGCGCATGGCGGCGAGCTTTTCGACGCGCTGTCCATACAGCCAGTCCCAGATTTGCCTGGCGCGGAAAGGCTTCTCGCCCAATTCAATCATTAGGTCGCGCAACTGCTCTAGATCTAGCGCGTACAGATTTACCATGTTCATCACGCCACATGCGCTAGCAGGAAAGGAAGAAAATTGTAGCTGGCATGGGCAGCGACAGCCACGCCGGTATGCCAGCGAACGCGCAGCCATCCCAATCCCAGCGACAAGCCGAAGATGATCAGCGCGCCAGGCGAGTATAGCAGCGCCGGGTGCAGCAGCGTGAAGAATATCGAGGTGATCAGCACGCCGAAGACCGGCTGCAATGCGCCGCGAAACAAAATCTCTTCGCTCGTAGCGGTCAGCAGAGCCAGCAGCAGGGCGGGCAACAGATTGGCGCGGAGCGCTACGTGCAGCATACGCGCTTCTTTGGTCTGCTGCGCAAATAGATCGGCCGGCACAGCCTGCGACCATAAGACTGTCGCCGCATAAGCCAGCGAGTAGAGGAAGATGCCCGCGCCCAGCCCCGCCAGCCAGTCGCGATGCCGCAAGTCCTGCAAGCCCAGTCGCGCGCGCGCCTGCGCCCAACTCCGCCAAAAGGGCAGCCCGATACCCAGCAGCGCCAAAGCCAGGAAAACCAGCGCCGTCAATGCTTGAGACTGCAATGCTCCCCAGGCAGTGACCGATCTGTCTGCCGGGGCAGCGCCATTGACCAGCCCCAGCCCAGCGCCAAGCATCAACAGCACAAGGGTGGCGCGATGTACGGGTTTGCGCGCGCTGAAAGACGGCTTTTCCCAAAGGCTCAGCCGCTGTATCGCCATGTCTATGATCATGAAGCAAGCAGACAGCATGAATTCTTTGATTCAATCGATAAGTATAGTTGGCAATCGCATTGGAAGGAAGTTTTAACACAGATGGCAGTGGTGATTCATTGATATCTCAACAAGCCCCCATCCACCTACCCCTTGCCCCCAGAACGAGAGAACGGGAGTTTCCCCAACGATTCCGCGGTGTATAAGCCCCTCCCTCATTTTGGGGGAGGGGTTTGGGGTGGGGGTAAATCCGCCAAATCAACAAATTCAGTACTCCGCACAGAGGACGCAGAGAATTCGAACTCGGTGTACTCGGTGGCAAAATATTTTACGCGATTGCCATGGCGCGATATTGACAGCCAGCCGCCGCTATGCTAGTATCGAAATCGCCACAGCGCAACGCGTTGCACCGTTGGAGAGGTGGCCGAGTGGTTTAAGGCGATGGTCTTGAAAACCATTGTACGGTATCGCCGTACCGCAGGTTCGAATCCTGTCCTCTCCGCCTTGAACCGATTAACAGATGAATACGCAATGGAGAGGTGCCAGAGTG
>JAJEBK010000025.1 GCA_022823945.1 Anaerolineae bacterium
GCGACTGCCATGGTGGTGCGGATTTGGTCGTTGCCGGTCACGACCCAGATGGCGCGCTGCGGTTCGGGCAGCTTGAAGACGCCCGTCTTGGCGCCCCACCAATCGTCATTGCGGTCGTAGACCCAGGCGGTCTCGTTGGCGGAGGTGATGACATAGGGTCCCGTGCCGAGAGGCCAGCCCTGCTCGGGATCAAAGAACTTGAAGGTGAAGGGATCTTTGTCCGCGAAGACATGCTCGGGCAATATGTTGATGCCGCCCCAGATGCGCACCGACCAGAAGTCCAGCTGGAAGCGCGGGTTGGGCGAAGTCAGGTTGAACTGAACCGTCAGATCGTCGATTTGTTCGACGCTTTCGATCCAAGTCTGAACATTGCCGGCATAGCTGAGCGACGAGGTCTCGTCATTCAGCAGCAGCTCAACGGTCCAAACAACATCGTCGGCATTGAAGGCTTCGCCGTCCGACCATTCCGCGCCTTCGCGCAGGTTGAGCGTCCAGACATCCAGCGTGTCGTTGGCTTCCATGCTCTCAGCCAGCCAAGGCATGATTTCGCCGGTCTCGTAGTTGAGGATGAAGAGCGGCTCGGCAACAGCTTGGTGCAAGCCCTTGTTACGATGGTTGTTGGGCAGCAGGAAGTTCATTTGGTCGTAGTTGGCGACCGCGCCGGCAGGACCGTCAATATCAAAGATGACGGTATCTTCACGCGCGACATCCTGGGCGGCAGCCGTGAAGCTGAACGCCGCGATAACCGCGACCAGAAGGACGAACAGAAGGGTTCTTGCTTTCATGCGTAGTACTCCTTGTACTATGATTAGAAGGTAGTGCAATGCCAACTCCATTGCGGTTTGCCACCCTGTGCGGGATGACGGGCGGGTTGACGCCGCCCTGGATTGCCAAAAACGAGAAGTTCGCTGCGTCGATAGCGCCTCCTTTCGCGTATGTGGATTTGTATGTCTTGCGGATTATCTGCTGGGCAGGGTGGCGCGCCTAACCAAAAACGCTTGGGAACGCTCTCAGTTGCGGGGGGGGGGCTAGTGCGATGCGCCTGTGGAGTCGTTTCGCTCATGAATGCCAATGCAGTAAGCAAATTTGACCAATAGTGTGTACATATAACAATGTACAGCACGACACTATAACACGGCTTGTGGCGGCTTGCAATAGGCGAGTTTTGGTGGATTTGCCTGGCCGTACCTGGCGCGAAACACCCTACACAACGCAGCCAACGCTCGACTATACTGCCGACAAATCACCTGTGAGGGACAGGAGCTTGCACCAGCCAAACCAGAAGCCAACCCCATTGCCCAAGCTGATTCTGATCCTTGTCGGCATAGCGGCCGCGTTTATCGGGTTGATATTGCTGCTCGCCGACATCAAATGCAGTTATGACATCGAGAATTGGTGGGCGGTGCCCTATCCCGGTGCCAAGACGATCGAACCAATTCAGTATGACCTTTTCCGTCCACGCGCCTTGGGCGAGACGCGCTGGATCATGGAGACCGAAGACGATGAGGAAACAGTCCGCAAATTCTACCAGGACCTGACGCTCGAAATCCTGAACTCCGGGCGAACGCGGGGCCTGGCTTGGGCTGATCGCTTTATCCAGGAGATGGAAAAAGAAGACGGCAGCAAAGTCACGCGCATTGTCCTGTTCAGCGCCTGCGGCACCTAGCACGCTGCCTAAGCTGATTCCATGAAGATCGCCGCTTTCCCCAAATGCTACCTGGAAGACATCGCCGCCGGCGACATGAGCGTCTTCGAGTGGATAGCGATGGCTCGAGACCTGCCCGCCGAGGGCTTGGAGATGTACGAAGGTTTCTTCGCCAGCCTCGATGACAGCTATATCAACAGCGTAGGTGAAGCCATCGCCGAAGCCGGTTTCGCCATGCCCATGCTGTGTTGTTCGCCTGATTTCACCAATCCCGATAAAGCGGCTCGGCAACGCGCCATCGACCGCGAAGCCCGCATGATCCGCATTACGCGCTTGCTGGGTGGGCAAGGCGCAGTCTGTCGCGTGCTCAGCGGACAGCGCTATCCAGAAGTCCCTCGCCAGCAGGGCATTGAATGGGTGGTCGAGTGCATTGAGCAGGTCATCCCGATCGCGCGCGAGCATGATATTGTGCTGGGCTTGGAAAACCACTACAAAGACGGCTTTTGGCGCTATCCAGAGTTCGCGCAGAAGATGGATGTTTTCCTGGAACTGCTGGATGCCATCCCCGAGCGCGAGCATTTCGGCGTGCAATACGATCCGTCCAACGCCATTGTGGCTGGCGATGACCCCCTGGAACTGTTGCGGGCGGTGGCGGGGCGCGTGGTCAGCATGCACGCCAGCGATCGATTTCTTGCGCCTGGCGCGAGCCTCGATGCTTTGCGCGGAAGCGATGGCACGATTGGCTATGCGCCGGAATTGCAGCATGGCGTCACCGGGCGCGGCTTGAACGATTACGATGCCATATTCGCAATCCTGCGCGATGTCGGCTACAGCGGCTGGGTCAGCATCGAAGATGGCATGAATGGCCTGGACGAAATGCGCGATTCGCTGCTCTTTTTGCACACAATGCGCGACAAACACTTTTTGTAAACTGTCAGTTGCCGGGACGATCGCGAAGGGAAAAGACATGCAAGCATTGGTCAAATATGGACGCGCCGACAAAAATGTGGAATTGCGCGATATCCCGCAGCCAGCCGACCCCGCGCCCGGGCAAGTCATCGTGCAGGTGCGGGCGGCCGGCGTCTGTGGCAGCGACCTGCACATGTGGCGCGAACACCAAAGCTGGGAGATCAAGTTGCCGCTGGTGCTAGGCCACGAATTCTGCGGCACGATCGCGGCGATTGGCGAGGGCGTGCGCGGCTTTGCAGAGGGCGATCGCGTGGCGGTGGAAACAGCGGCAGAAGTCTGTGGCGTCTGCGCCTTTTGCCACAGCGGCGATTACAACCAGTGTCCGCAGCGGCTGGGTTATGGCGCGCTGCATGATGGCGCATTCACGCAGTTTGTCTGCGCCCGCCCGCAGATCTTGCATCATATCCCGGACAATGTGCCTTTTGAGCATGCCTCGCTGACCGAGCCGATCTGTGTGGCTTACAACGCGCTGGTAGAAAAGACGCCGGTCGTGCGGCCAGGCGACCGGGTGGTCATTCAAGGACCAGGTCCCATCGGCATGATGGCGCTGCTGGTGGCGAAGCTGCGCGGCGCGGGCGACATCATTATGCTGGGCACGCGGCATGACAAGCGGCGCCTGGCTGTTGCGTCGGCGATCGGCGCGACGCACACGCTGGACATCGACGAGCACGACCCGCTGGAGTTGATCCGCGAGTTGGGCGATGGCTTCGGCGCAGACCTTGTGGTCGATTGCAGCGGCGTTTCCATCGCGTTGCGGCAAGCTATGCAGTTGGTGCGCCCCAACGGCATCATCACCAAGATCGGCTGGGGACCGCAGCCGCTGGATTTCTCGCTGGATCCGCTGGTGCAAAAGGCGGTGACCTTGCAGGGCAGCTTCAGCCACTTGCATGCCACCTGGGAGCGGGCGCTGGGGCTGTTGAGCAGCGGGCAGATCGACCTGGCACCCATCATCGGCGGCGTATATCCACTGGCGGATTGGCAGGCTGCATTTGAGCAGATGGAAGCCGGCGTCAATGTGAAGTCGGTGCTGCTGCCCGGCTAATCGGTCGCAATCGGCATACCTATCTCCCCCAGCGCCAGCCGCAACGCCTCCAGCGGCAAGCCTACCACATTGCTATAACTGCCCTCAATGCGCGCCACGGGGCGAAAAGTTGTGTTCTGGATGGCATAGCCGCCCGCTTTGTCGAAAGGATCGCCACTGGCGATGTAGGCGGCGACTTCGTCTCGGCTATAATCGCGCATGTGCACGATGGTGCGGGCATGGCGGGTGATGATGCGCGGACGATCGGGGGCGCGCTGCACAGTGAAGCCGCTGATGACAGTGTGCGCGCGTCCACGCAGGCGCAGCAGCATGCCTTTTGCGGCTTGCGCATCGCGTGGCTTGCCGAGCAGCTCGCCATGGTGCTCGACGATGGTGTCGGCGGCGATGATCAGGCTGGGCTGGCGGTCGATTTGCGCGAGGACGGCGGCGGCTTTTTGCTTGCTGAGGCGCTGGGCATAGTCGACCAGGTCTTCGCCTGGCAACCTCGATTCGTCGATGGCGGGTGCGATGATGTCAAAGAGCAATCCCAACTGGGCGAGCAGCTGTTTGCGGCGAGGCGATGAAGAAGCGAGGATGATGCGCATGTTCGCCAGTTTACCACCGACTACACCGAGTTGAAGGAATACGCCGAAGGGCAAAGGTAAGAAGCGCGTAAATTTCGACCAGACGCGCCACCAAATACGGCGATTTTTCGTTATAATCAATGTCGGCAATCGCAATATGGCATTGTCGGGCAGCGACATGGAGACAGACACATGCAAATGAGAAATGATGGATTCATCATTGACGCGCAAAAGAGCAAGGGCAAGCCGCTGGAAGGCGTGCGGCTGAATGCGGTGATGCGCAATGTTTATGGCTGGATGACGATGGGCTTGCTGGTGACGGCGGCGATCGCGCTGGGCGTCAGCAACAGCGGCATGATCCCCAACCAGATGGTGATGATCCTGGCGATCTTCGCGCAGTTGGGCATCGTCTTTGGTTTGAGCTTCGCCATCAAGCGCATATCGGCGACGGCGGCGGGCATGCTTTTCTTCGTGTACTCGGCGCTGACGGGGCTCACGCTTTCGATCATTTTCGTAGCATTCACGCTGGGTTCGATCGCGGCGGCATTCTTCAGTACAGCGGGCGTCTTCGCGGCGATGACCCTGGTCGGGCTGACGACCAATGTCGATTTGAGCAAGTACAGCGCCTACTTTATGATGGGCTTGCTGGGGTTGATCATCGCCAGCGTGGTCAATATCTTCCTGGGCAGCACGATGATCGAATTCGCCATCAGCATCTTTGGCGTGCTGCTGTTCACAGGGTTGACAGCCTATGACACCCAGCGCATCGCGGCGATGGCAGCCGACCCGCGCATGACGGTGGATGCCGAAAGCACTTTGAAATTCAGCATCATGGCGGCGCTGACCTTGTATCTGGACTTCATCAATCTGTTCATCTTCCTGCTGCGCCTCTTCGGCAGCGGCCGCGATTAACTCGCTACCCCACCCTCAGTCCCCCCGACAGGTCAGGGGGAGGCAGGCTGTGGCTACCCTCTCCGTCCTGACGGGGAGGGGTAACCCATTTGCCCAATGCCTGAAATGTTGGCGGCTCAAGAGTCGCACCTGCGACAGTTGTCGGGGGAGGGGCTGGGCGCGGGTTATATGCTCGTCTTGCGCTTGCGATAGCTGAGCAGAATCAGGGTGGCGAATACGCCGCTGGCTGCCCACAGCAGAAAAGGCACATTCAGCGCCACAGTCGAAAACGCATTGCCCAGCGCCGGCGTGATGGATGTGCCGAGGTTCTGCCAGATGCCACCGAAGCCCAGCGCGCTGCCCATCAAAGCCAGATCCAAGCCTTCGACCTCGGTGATGGATGCGCCTTTTAGCGCCATGAAGCTGTCAAAGCAACAGCCTGCCAAAGCCATCGCCAACAGCACACCCCAATAATTATCGCCCACCAGGAACATCAGCGCCGTGCCGATGCTCATCATGACCGTGCCAAATGCCATGACCAGCTTGCGATTGCCCAGCCTGTCGGATAAATGCGAAAGCGGCACCACACTGACCAGGCTGCAAAAGAAGAAGACGGTGATGGCTGTATCCGCCTCGACCGCGCCCCAGCCGATCTCGCGCAGATAAGTGGGCACATAGCCGACCAGGCCGCGCATCAGCCCCAGCACGCCAAACACCGCCAGCGCAATCACCCACAGCTCGCGGAAGCGCGCCACTGTCTTCAGGCTGCGCAACATCCCGCGCAGGTCGAGCGGCTGCGTGGGACGGCGGGTTCGGTTGGGCGGATGCACGAAATACCACAGCGCCGCCATCACAACCGCGCAAACCCCCAGGAAGATCAACACATTGCGCCAGCCCCCGAGCAGCGGCGAAAGGACTGTGGCGCTCAAACGCGAACCCAGCATCAACCCGGTGGCGAAACCAGCCGACATGACGCCCGATGCGAAACCCAACTGGCGCGAGGCAAACCACTCGCGATTCAATTTGACGAAGTTCATGGGCAAAATGGGCTGCACCATGCCAAACAAAAATGATGTGATAAACAGCGACCAAAAGTCGACCGCAAAGCCACGCAGCGCGCCACTGACCCCGGTGGCGAGGCACAGCAGCACCAATGTGCGCCGCGTGCCGAAATAGTCGATGAAGCTGCCACCCAGCACTGATGTGAAAATGCCCATCACCGAACCGACGCCCCAGATCATGCCGATCTGCACCAGATCCAGCCCCAATGTGTCGGCGATTTCGCTGAACATCGCGGACAAGCCAGTCGTAGGGAAGCCCATGACGATGAAGCCAGACAAAGTGACCATGGCCAGAATCACCCAGCGGTAGGGAGAATCGGTGCGATGGGCTTGGTCGAGGGGCAGCGACATGTTGCGTCCGGCGGATTATCGACAGCGCCACAATGGTAACGCGCGCCGCGCAGAAATGATACGGCGCTTGTCCAACTTCGCGCGCTGTGTTCCAATTCCCTGTGCATGTCAGGCAGCATTGGGGAGGCAGCGCTATGTCTTATCTATCACGGCGAGCCAAAGAAAAAGAAATGCGGAAGGCGGGGCGGCTGCCCGATGGACAATCGCTGACCGAAAAGTTTCCCGTGCTGACCTATGGCCCAACGCCGTCTTTTGAGCCAGCCAGTTGGGATCTGCGCGTGTTCGGCGCGGTGGAGCAGCCGCGGCGCTGGACCTGGCATGAATTCACCCAATTGCCGCGCGGCGAACTGACCTGTGACATCCACTGCGTCACGCGCTGGAGCAAATTTGACACGCGGTGGGAAGGCGTTTTCTTCCGCGACTTTCTGCGTGAGCTGCGGCTGACAGACGCGGCGCGCTATGTCATCGCCCATTGCGACTATGGTTATACGACCAACTTGCCGCTGGCGGCGATGGACGATGACGATGTCATGCTGGCGGTCAAATATGAGGGACGGTGGCTGCACGAGCCTGATTTGATCGAGCATGGCGGTCCGCTGCGCACTTTGGTGCCAAAAAGGTACTTCTGGAAGAGCGCCAAGTTTTTGCGCGCGCTGGAATTCAGCCCGGTCGACAAGCCGGGATTCTGGGAGCAGGGCGGGTATCACAACGATGGCGATCCATTCCAGGAGCAGCGAATGCGCCGGCGGAGATGGTGAGGTTTTGCCACAGAGACACAAGCGAAACCAACCAAGGTGATTCTGTGTTAGACTTGCGCCGTCATCCCAAGCCAGAAAGCGTAACGCCATGCAGATGCAAGCCGCTATCTTGACCGCAGCGAACACGCCTTTTCGCATCGAAACAGTTGATATTGCCGAGCCACAAGCTGGCGAAGTGCGCGTGAAGATGGCGGCGGCTGGCGTCTGCCACAGCGACTGGCATGTCGTCGAAGGCAATACGCAATACCCGATGCCCATCATTTGCGGACACGAAGGCGCTGGCGTGGTCGAGTCGGTTGGTGGAGGCGTATCCAGCGTCAAAGCCGGCGACCGTGTTACGCTAAGCTTCCGCCCCGACTGTGGCAAGTGTTTCTATTGCCTCAATGGCAAGCCGGTGCTCTGCGAGACTTTCACGCCACAACTGCGCGCGGGCACACAAGCCGATGGCAGCAGCCGCTTGAGCTGGCGGGGAGCGCCCGTTTACATCTTTACCGGCGTGGGCTGCTTCGCCGAATATGTGGTTGTGCCCGAGCAAAGCTGCGTGCCTATCCGCGAGGATGTGCCGCTGGATGTGGCGGCGCTTGTGGGCTGCGCGGTATCGACGGGCGTCGGCGCGGCGCTGTATACGGCAAAAGTGCGCGCGGGACAGAGTGTGGCGGTGTATGGTGCGGGCGGCGTCGGCTTGAATATCATCCAGGGGGCGGCGCTGGCTGGAGCCTATCCCATCATCGCCATCGACACCAACAGCAGCAAAATGGAGATAGCCCGCGAGTTCGGCGCGACGCACACGTTGTATTCGGACGAAAGCGCCTTGGCCGGCATCCAGGAGCTGACCGGCGGCCGCGGCGCAGATCATGTCTTTGAGTCGGTGGGATTAACGACGCTGCAAGAGACAGCGCTGGAAGCGACGCGCCCAGGCGGG
This sequence comes from Anaerolineae bacterium, assembly GCA_022823945.1. GTDB lineage: Bacteria > Chloroflexota > Anaerolineae > Aggregatilineales > Phototrophicaceae > UBA6055. The sequence continues at coordinate 8,203 of JAJEBK010000025.1, forward strand.
ATGCTGACGCTGGTGGGCTTGTCGCCGATGGGCAGCGGCACGAACCTGCCGGGCGCTATAATCACGCGCACCGAAAAAACCATCCGCGGCAGCTATTATGGCAGCGTGCAACCTCGCCGCGACTTCCCGCGCTTTCTGGATTGGTACGCCGAAGGCCGGCTGAAACTGGATGAGCTGGTCACGCAGCGCTATCGGCTGGACGAGATCAACGAGGCGTATGCGTCCATGTTGACCGGCGCGGTGGCTCGCGGCGTGATTGTGTTTTAAGACTAAAAGAGATAGTAACGGAGCGCTGTCTCGGCAACTTCTTTGAGAATGTGAAACATTTCTTCCCGCGTCCATTCAGGTTCTCTGAAATACATCGACACTGGAGAAAAGTGATTTTTGTCTGAAGAGCCATCCTTCTTAAAGACGTAAGTTCTGTTAAGCGGATAGAACTCGTTCATCATCAAGACCTTCGACATGACGAATGAGTCTTTTCCATAGTCTTGCTCAAAGTCGGAGCCCCAGCCGAAGCACACAAAGGGTGTCAAGGGCTCGTGGTTCATGGCTGCGCGAATGCCGATCAGGTTTTTGCCCAGTCTTTCTATCGCGTTGCCTTGCGCTTGTTTTGGTAGCCCTTCTTTCATTCGCGCTTTATTTGTTCCTTGTTTCTTGACCTCTGACACAAGAACAAGACGACGATAACCCTGGTCCTTATCTCTAAGCAGCCAAATTACGCCGCCATCTGGCTTTATGGTTCTATTGCCAAACACATGGTCAAATTCGTTTCTGGTTTGCGAAGCTCGAATTAAGTCAACGAGTTGCCCGAACGAAAGTGAAGTATCGTATTCGAGGTTATATCCCTGCAAGTGCTCTGTCATTCTCTCTTGCAAATACGCGATGCAATCTTCCATTGCAAGGCGAATTGCTTTGTCGCTACGTTTGGATTCGCGGTTTTTGGGCGCATGCTGAGCAGAATTGCGTCTCAATTCCTCCGAACTAGCCATTATAGAAGTAATGTCCTTCCAAACCATCGACATTGAAGATGAGAACTTCGCTATGAAACAAGACGCCATCGTATATGTTCTTTGGCAAGGAAACGATTGACCGAATCTTGGGATAAAAGCCATGCGAGAATCGTACCCAGCGCTTGCTTTTTGTAGTCTGGTTCAAGCGAAGTCCGTAGGGTGCGAATAAGACGAGTGGAACATCCTTGCCCCATAGTTGGATCGATTTTTCCAACCACACCTCAGGCAAGAGAGGCCGCCGACCGAATGTCTTGGCAACGAGCGCCTTTGTCTTTTCATCAATGTTGAAGGGTGGATTCGCGATAACCAATGCAGGGTTAGCTACTTCACCAATCGAAAACGAGAGAAAGTCGCGCACAATCGTGCCAGGAAATCCCTGATCTTCAATATCTATGCCAACGGTTTGGTAGCCAGCCTCTCGAAAAGGTGTTAGCAAAGACCCTTGTCCCACGCAAGGATCCAGGATTGTACCGGCGCGGTCGACTTTGTCATGCAGTATTTGAAACAGAAACTTGCTTACACCTTTTGGCGTGTAAACCGTCGCGTTCTTCTGCGCATCATAAAAGTTGTTACGATCTACGCGATACATGGCTGCAAGCTTTCAGCTTATAAGGATGACGGTCTCACCTTGTGATGCCTGTTCTCGAAGATGAAAAAGGAAGCCACGCGGACGTTGTCTCCATAGAACAGTCTTACTATACAGCAAACCGCGTTAGCTTGCAAAGCCTGCTTGCCCAGTGTAACTGGTCTTTGCTCCGTTCCTTACATCCAATTCCGATATGCCTGCCCGACAGCGCTGGCTTGCGAGCTGACGACGCGGATGAGTTCTTCGTTGTTATCGCGCAGGAAAGCCCGCAGCTCCTGGATATCGCGCACGCCCAGATCGGCCAAAGCCCGCGCCGCATAATGCTTGAAAGTGTTGATGTAGAAGACCATGGAATTGGCTTTTTCTTCGAAGAAGCGATAGCCGCTTTTGCCCTCGACATTGCGCGTGCGGCCGCCGGGGCGCAGTCGCTGCCGAGCCAGCGCGGGGTTGGCGCTTTCGATGATCATGGTGGGGGCGGATGCGCTGCCATGATAGGGCATGCAGACTTTGCCGCTCTTGTGCTCGAAGTAAATATCGCCTTGTTCAATGACACAGCGCGCCAACTGCTGATTGTAGGAAATCAGGTCGACCCCCAGCAGAAAGAGATGCCCCATGGAGCTGCCGATGCCGCCTTCGACCGCGATGGTTACCTCGTTAAAGCGCGGGTCGGTGGTGACGCTATAGACTTCTTCCAACGTCGTAACCGCCATGCCATTGGTGGCGCTGGTGCATTGCCTGCCGCCGCCATGCCCGAAGAACAAGCCATCGGCGCGCACAGACGGGGAGATCAGCTGCAGGCATTGCCGTTTGTCGCTGACCTGCCCAACAAATAGCTCGATATCATCGCCGAATTCCGCACGAAGCGCCGCCGCCACCTCGATCACGCGCGGGTCGGAATTGATCGTGTAGATGCGGAAGAGGCGCACGCCAGCCTGGTCATATAGATGCCGCGCCGCTAGCAGTTCCGCAGCGACATTGCTGCAGCCCAGCGCCGCGCCGATATTGTGTGCCGCTCGCTGGTAATCCGCCTCGTCCAGTAGCCCGCGCAAAACAGCCTTGGCCGCGCAAATGACCTGTGCCTGCCGCTCAATATAACCGGCGAAGATGCTGTTGCGATGCGTGAAGATGGGATGATGCCCAATAGCCGCCGCAACCAGCACATCGCGCCAGCCGGATATGGCGGGCATGGAGCCGAAGCCCAACACGCTGCGTGGTCGCTTGCCGATGCGATTGAACAAGCCTTGCTCGGCGCTGTGCGTGCGCGATACTCGCTGTGTCGATGACTGCTTGCGATAACCCAGGTCTTTCCAGGAATAAGTGCTAGTGAAGAAGGGGTTGTCCGCCAAGCCCAGCACCGATTCGACCGTGCGCGACCGTTTGTTGCTGCGCGGCGGGATAGCGCGGTCGCCAGCGATTGCCTCCAGCTTCGCCAGCACCTGGGCATTTTGGTTGCTGTGAAAGAAATCGGCGCGCTGGGCGAGGGACAAGGTGCGGCGCTCGGGTCCGAACTGCCAGATGACCGGCGTGCCATTCTTGTTCATGTGCAGGCTGCCGCGGTCGACATCGGTCAAGATCAAGCCGATGCTGTGGCTGCCGGCTTTGGGCAGATAGCGCGTGTAATAGATATTCTCTTCATAGGCAATGGGCTGGTAATTGGTTGCTTCGAAAGCTGGGTTGGGTGGGTTGTCCGCTTCCAACGCTTCCAGCGCGAAGGCGAATTGCAGAGCGCGTTCATCGGCCAGCGCGCCATAATCTACGCGTTCCATTTCTTGGTGATAGGGTTCGGGGATCATGAAGATGCCTTGCCCCAGCGAAAGCGGCTGGTCGCGCAGGGCATTCAGGGCTTTGCGGCGGGGGGAGTAGGCGTCTTTTTCGTCGTCGGTCATTTCGGCGAAGGTGCGCGTTTCGCCCGCAGGAATAAAGATATCGTCCCAGCCAAAGCCGTTGCTGCCGCGCAGAGTCTCGGCGATTGCGCCGCCTGTGTGGCCTTCGCGGATGTGCACCTCCGCCCCGTCATACAGCGCCAGCAGCACGGTTGCGCGCGCGGCTCTGTCCCGCCCATCCAGCCAGCTTTCGGCGATCATACGGCGCATTTCGTCTTCTTCGGCGAAGTCCTTGATATAGGTGCCGGGTCGTCCGCCCAGCCCGCGCAAGGCCAGCGAGGTTTCTTCAATCAGGATGGGGTTGCAGTCGTTGGCTTTGTAGGCTTCGATGGCTTTGTGCCGCGCGACCTTGTAGGCGTCGAGGCTTTGGATCTCTTCAATGTTGAGCTTGACGCCGACGACATCGTAATCGGGCAGCAGCCGGCGAATTTCGGCGAGCTTGCCGCAGTTGGTGGTGGCGACTTGCAAGGCCTGGCTGGGTCGGTCGCGGGATTGCAGGCTGTTGATGACCGTGGGCTCGGTCTGGTAGAGGGGTCTGGGCATGAGCGCGTCTTTGCGGGCAACTGGTGGAAGGTGCTTGTATCTTTACCACAATCGTGCGCTGCGCACAAAGGGCAGGCAGGACGGTGGCTGCTGGATCGGGTTGAAGATTTGGGGACTTTTTGGGTAACTTGCCAATCGTCCGACCAGCCGCTAGAATATAAATAGTGCATATGTGCTAGGGAAACGCGCTATGGGCGAGCGCTTGTTTTACGCCGGTGACAATCTTGATGGGCTCGAACTGCTTACGCGGCGGGGGCTGCATGCCGACCTCGTCTACATTGATCCGCCTTTCGCCACGGGCAACGACTTTCGCATCAGCCAGCGGCGCGCCAACGCCATCAGCGCCAGCGGGCAGCTCGCCTATTCCGACCGGCTGCGCGGCAGCGACTACCTCGACACGCTGGAGCGGCAGCTTTGCGCAATCCGCGCGGTGATGTCGCCGTCCGCGTCCATTTATGTGCATATCGGCTTGGCGGTCGAACATCGCGTACGGGTGTTGCTGGACGAGGTATTCGGCGCGGAGAACTTTCGCAACAGCATCGCGCGCATCAAATGCAATCCCAAGAACTTCGCCCGTTATGCCTATGGCAATGTCCGCGACAGCATCTTGTTCTATTCCATGTCGCCGAAGACGCTGACCTGGAATCCGCAGCGCGAGCCCTTGAGCGAGGCCGATATTGAGCGGCTGTATCCGCAGACGGATGTGTTCGGACGCCGCTATACGACAACGCCGCTGCATGCGCCGGGCATCACGCGGGATGGTGAAACGGGCAAGCCCTGGCGCGGCATCGACCCGCCCGAAGGCCGGCACTGGCGGTACAGCCCGCAGCGACTGGACGAGCTGGATGTGCAGGGACTGGTGGCCTGGAGCTCGACCGGCAACCCGCGCTTAAAAAAGTTCGCTGAAGACAACAAGGGCAAGCTGCCGCAAGATGTATGGGAATATAAAGATCCGCAGAATCCCCTCTATCCCACGCAGAAGAATGCCGACATGCTGCGGCGCATCATCTTGACTTCGTCGAATCCGGGCGATGTGGTGCTGGACTGCTTCGCTGGCAGTGGCGAGACCTTGGTGCAAGCGCATGGGCTGGGCAGGCGCTTCGTGGGCATGGATGTCTCGGCTGCGGCGCAGGGCGTAATCCGCGGGCGGCTGCGGGATGTAGATGTGGAGTGGGTTGAGGAAGATGACGAACCTGGACTTCGAGTCTTTAGAGCGACAGGTAAGCCGCAAGAACTTGCTTGATGTCGAGCGGGAAGTGCGCGAGCGGTCACCACGGTTGCGCAGGCGCATTCTGCACTTCTCGCGGCAGTTCGACATTCCCGAAGAGCGCTACTGGCGGGCGCTTGAGGCAGATCCGAGCGGTCCGCTGGCGTCTAACATTGGCGCGGGAAGCGAGACGTCAGAATATCCATGAGAAACATGCAGCCGATTTCATTACTGCCCTGGATCATGTGTCGGCGTTTGAGAAGCTGCTGTCGGCGGGACCTAACGCGCTCTATCTGAACCGTGACGGGCAGTTGGTCACGCGAAGACAGTTGGGCGGCGCGCCAAAACCTTCAAAGTCGCTGGACTTCCGCTGGAAAACGGCGGGCATTGTCTGTCTGGCGGCGCAAAAGTACACGAAAGAAGGCGGCGGCAACCAAGACAGCCAATTCAACGAACTTGAACAACTGCTGCGGAATTATCTCCAGCGCACGAACAACGGCATGGCGCTTTTCGTGTTGGTGGACGGCGCGTATTACACAGAAGAACGCGTTAAACAACTTAATGCGCTGGTGCGGACGAATCCGTCGCGAAGCTATGTCGCCAGCGTGAATACCCTGCAAGGTTTACTACATGATATTGCTATCGGTTCATAGGGGCGTATCGCTGATGCATCAGTTGATTTGATCGCCCGGCACAACAAACGATACCGCGCATTGGAAATCGGGCGACTCGCAGAGCCGCCCCTACAGCGAATGGTAGCCCCTCCCTCGCTCTGGGGGAGGGGTTTGGGGTGGGGGTTAATCCTCCAACGTGCTCAGATCCCCCAGCGGTTGACCCAGCGCCTGGGCTTTCAGCACGCGCCGCATGATCTTGCCGCTGCGGGTCTTGGGCAGGTTCTCCACAAATTCAATCTGCTTGGGCACGGCGATCGGACCGACCTCGTGCCGCACATGCGCCTTCAGCTCGGCTTCCAGTTCAGCGCTGCCTTCTGCTCCCTCGACCAGGATGCAGTAGGCATAGATCACATTGCCGCGCAGCTCGTCGGGGATGCCGATCACCGCCGACTCGGCCACGGCGCTGTGGCTGACCAGTCCCGATTCGACTTCTGCCGTGCCCAGTCGATAGCCGCTGACTTTCAGCACATCGTCATTGCGCCCGATGACCCAAAGGTAGCCGTCTTCGTCGCGGCGCGCCGTGTCGCCAGCCAGATACCAGCCCTGGGCGGCGTATTTTTCCCAGTACTGGCTGATGAAGCGCTTGTCATCGCCATAGACGGTGCGGATCATGCTGGGCCAGGGCGTCTTGATGACCAGGTCGCCGTCCTGGTTGGTGCCGACTGGCTGTCCATCTTCATCGACAATATCGACCTCGATGCCCGGGAAGGGGCGGGTGGCGCTGCCGGGTTTCAATGCGACCGAGGGCAGCGGCGTGATCATGAATCCGCCCGTTTCGGTCTGCCACCAGGTATCGATGATGGGGCAACGTTCCTCCCCGATGACGCGGTGATACCAGCGCCAGGCTTCGGGATTGATCGGCTCGCCCACGCTGCCCAGCAAGCGCAAACTGCTCAGGTCGTGGCGGTTGGGCCAATCCTCGCCGAAGCGCATCAGCCCGCGAATGGCGGTTGGCGCGGTGTAGAGGATGGAAATGCCGTATTTCTCGACCAACTGCCACCAGCGGTCGGGTTCGGGGTAGGTGGGCGCGCCTTCGTAGATGATGCTGGTCGCGCCCAGAATCAGCGGCGCATAGACGATATAGCTGTGCCCGGTGATCCAGCCGGGGTCGGCCGCGCACCACCAGCGATCGTCTTCTTTAAGGTCGAATGCCCAGCTGAGCGTGGTCGAGGTATAGACTTGATAGCCGCCGTGCGTGTGCAAGACGCCTTTGGGTTTGCCGGTCGTGCCGCTGGTGTAGAGGATGAAGAGCGGGTCTTCGGCATCCATGACTTCCGTTTCGGCGGTGGGCTTGGCATGCGGCTGCGCCATCAGGTCGTGATACCAGTGGTCGCGCCCGGCCTGCATCTTGATGTCGTGCCCGGTGCGCTTGACGACGATGACATCTTCGACGATGTCCGAGCGCGAGCAGGCTTCATCGACCGTGTCTTTGAGCGGCACGATCTTGCCGCGCAGCCAGGCACCATCGCAGGTGATCAGCACTTTGCTTTCTGCATCTTCAATGCGCGATGCCAGGGCTTGCTCGCTGAAGCCGCCATAGACGACGCTGTGTGGCGCGCCGACTTTTGCGCAAGCCAGCATGGCGATGACGATCTCGGGAACGCGCCCCATATAGATGGTTATGCGGTCGCCCTTTTGCACGCCTAGCCCGCGCAGCACATTGGCGAACTTGTTGACCTCTTGCCACAGTCGCCAGTAGGAAAGCGCCACTTCTGCGCCGTCTTCGCCTTCCCAGATGAAAGCCAGCTTGTTGCGCTTCTCGCCGGCGACATGTCGGTCGAGGGCGTTGAGCACCATATTGGTTTTGCCGCCGACGAACCATTTATAGAAGGGCGCATTGCTGTCATCGAGGACGGCGTCCCATTTTTTGTACCAGCTGAGCGTCTCGGCGCGTTCTGCCCAAAAAGCCCGGGGGTCTTGCCGCGCCTGGGCAGAGACCGCTTCGTAGTCGGGCACATTGGCGTTGGCGACCACCTCTGGCGCGGGGTGATACCATTCGCTGGTGGGGGGCGTGAATCCTTGTTCTGCCATGAGAAGCTCCTCTTCCATGCAGCGCTGTTTGCGCAAGCAAGATCATGCGACAATTCGCCATAGTATAAGACGAAGGACGCTGCGTGTCGACAGCTTACGGGTATGGGGAATGGCGACTTTGCTGGATCCGCGCTGCCTTGCCCCCACCCCAAACCCCTCCCCCAAAATGAGGGAGGGGCTTCAAAACCTACTGAATCGCTGAAAAACTCCCCTTCCCTCGTTCTGGGGGAAGGGGCCGGGGGATGGGGGCAAGGTTATCATATCCACGAAATACGACACTCCCCGGGTATGTTCTGTTCTGTCAAGCCTGGCGGCAATTTGCGCTTTTGTTGTCAATGGTGTTACAGTCTGCCCGTGGATTTTTGTAGGTTAAAAGGAGTGATAACCATGTCTGGCAGAATTTCGCGTCGAGAGTTTCTGAAGTACACCGGGCTGGGTGGTGCCGCGGCGCTGGCCAGCGCATATGGCTTGCCGCTTTCATCCGTATTGGCGCAAGCCCCGCCGAGCGATACCGCGGGCAACCTGGTCATTTACAACTTTGGCGGCGCGCAGCAGCAGGAAATGTATTCCAACGCCATCGCGCGCTTCAACGAACGCTATCCCAATGTCGTCGTAGAAGATCTCTATATCCCTTGGCCCGAAGGCTGGGGACATTACATCACCAATCTCAAGCTGCGCGTCGCCAGCGGCTTGCCAGTCGATATCATCGCCATCGCCATCGAAGGCACGCGCGAGACTATCTTTGAAGACCTGGTCTTGCCGATGGACGATGTGATCGCTGGCGATTCCGACTTGCAGGCGATTGTTGATGAAGTCGAACCGGTGCTGCATAACGCCCTCAAGGGACCGGATGGCCAGACCTACTACTTCACCCGCGAGTGGAACAACATGATCATCCACTACAATCCGGTCAAGTTCGAAGAAGCCGGTTTGGATCCGCCAGCGACAGACTGGACCTGGGAAGATTTCCTCGAAACGGCGCTGACGCTGACACACGGCGAGGGCGGCGACAAGCAATTCGGCTTCGCCCTTCCCTATTTCAACTTCGGTTTGACGCCCTGGTGGCACACCAATGGCACGGCGACATTGACCGAAGACTGGACGCAATCCAACCTGGATGATCCCAAGATGCTGGAATCGGTGAAGTTCGTCCATTCGCTGGTGCATGAACACGGAGTCGCCCCGTCGGTAGAAGGCGTAAACCCCTACGAACTCTTCCCGGCTGGCACTGTTGCCATGACCGGCGCCGGACGCTGGCCTTTCGCCAATTATGTCTCCACCGATTACCGCGATGTCGATATCACGCCCTGGCCGCGTAAACAGGCTGGCACGACGGTCTTTGGTTCCGGCGGCTGGGCGGTATCCAAGTCGGCAAACAATGTGCCGCTGGCGATTGAATTGATCAAAGACTTGGCTGCCTTCGAAACGGACGAGGAAGCGGTCGCTATCGGCACTTCTCTTCCCGCCCGCCGCAGCGCCACAGAAAACGAAGTCTTCAACAGCTTCCCCGCCAACGCCCACCGCTTCTTCGGCAGCCTGGAAGACATCAAGCCAGTGCCCTCGCCGGCCAATTTCGCCGAGCTGGAGAGCATCTTCATGCGCCACATGGATCAGATCATGGCGAATTCGCTCACTCCCGAGCAGGGTCTCGAAATGGCGCATATTGAATTGAGCGCCGCCATGGACAAACTCGCCGAGAGAATGGCTGGATAGTCCTTTGTAAGGTCGGGGCGGCTGATTTGGTCGCCCCGCCTGCTCAATAGAATCGCTCCTATAGCAACTGGCAGCTTGTGAAAAGTATTGTTTTAATCCATCCTTGATCGACGAGAGCAAGATGCAAAATAGCACAGCATTCAAAGGCGGCATATTGCCCGAGATGACGCCAAAGCGCCGCGAAGCCGTCGTCGGTTATCTTTTCATCTTGCCCACCTATATCGGTTTCGTCATTTTCATTCTCTATCCGCTGATCGAATCCGTTCGCATCAGTTTCTTGGAATTCAGCATTCTGCGCGACTCCACTTATATTGGTTTGGAAAACTACGCCCGCATGTTAGGCGATTCGCGCCTGCGCATCGTCTACATGAATACGATCATCTTCACATTGTTTGCGGTGTTCTTTAATGCCGGGGTCGGTTTGCTGCTGGCGGTGCTGCTCAATCGGCGTTTGCCCACGCTCATGCGCAATTTGTATCGCTCGGTGTTCTTTTTTCCCGTGCTGGTGGCGCATACCTACATCGCCGTGATCTGGCGCTTCTTGTATCAGCAAGATACCGGCGTGATCAATTATTATCTGAGTTTTTTGGGCATCGAAGCGATTCCCTGGCTGAGCAATGTTCACTGGGCGATGGCGGCCATTATTATCATGGATGTTTGGAAGAACACCGGCTTTGCCATGCTGGTCTTCTTGGCTGGATTGCAAAGCATCCCTAACGAATATTATGAAGCGGCGCAGCTTGACGGTGCCAACGAGCGGCAGCTGTTTTTCCGGATCACCATTCCGCTGTTAAGCCCGACCATCTTTTTCATCCTCGTCATCTTCATGATCGGCGCGCTGCAAGTCTTCGATACCATTATCGTATTGACCGCCGGCGGACCGGGCGATGCCACCCGCAGCGTCGTTTTGTATATTTGGGAATTGGCTTTCCGAAACTTTGATATGGGCTATGCCGCTGCAGTTTCGATGACTCTCTTCGCCATCATCCTGGTGCTGACGGCGCTGCAGTTTGTCATCAGCCGGCGCTGGGTGCATTACGAATGAGACTGCACTAGTGGGAAATGAAGCGCTGTTGACAAGGCAAGAGGACAGGCGCAAAGTCTGAGGCGACAGGATATCATGGGACGAAAAAGCAAGCGCGGGATCAGCTTAGGTGATGTTGTCTCGTATTCCCTTTTGACCGTCGCGGCGATTCTGGTCGCCATGCCCTTGTTGTGGATGTTCTCGACTTCGCTGCGTCCCACCTCCGAGAGCTACCAACTGCCACCGCAATGGCTGCCAACGCAGTTTCGCTGGGAGAATTATCTCGCGCCATTCGATTCCAGCGTGCCTTTTGTGCAACTCTTCGCGAACAGCATGAAAATCACCCTGGCAGTGACTTTGGGACAACTGGTGACCTGCTCGCTGGCTGGTTATGCTTTCGCCCGCCTGCGCTTTCCGGGTCGCGAGTTTCTGTTTCTTTTGCTGCTGGCTTCTCTGATGATTCCCGGGCAGGTGACTATCATACCGATCTTCCTGCTGATGCGTTCGCTGGGGTTGATCGACAATCATCTCGCTATCATCTTGCCCGGTCTCATCAGCGCCTTCGGAGTCTTCCTGATGCGCCAGTTTTTCAAGCAGATGCCGCAGGAGTTGTTTGACGCGGCGCGAGTCGATGGCGCGGGACATATCCGCTCTTTTCTGCAGATCGCGCTGCCACTGGCGGGTCCAGCCTTGGCGACGCTGGGCATCATCACATTCAACGCCATCTGGAACAGCTACTTCCTACCGCTGATTTTCTTGAATTCCTGGGACAACTTCACGCTGCCACAGGGCATCGCCCTATTGACAGGCTACATGGGCGCGGGCAATCCATCGGTCGTGATGGCAGCGGTGACCATGGCTATCCTACCCGTCTTGGCTGTATTCATCGTGGCGCAACGCTGGATTATCGAGGCGCTGACTCGCGCTGGCATCAAAGGCTAGCGAACCTTACATCATTCACAGATTGCATAAAGGCAAATCACCATGACGAATCTGCCCGTATTGACCAGCTACGACCAAGACCACCTGCGGCGCATCGGCTTGCCACTGGGCGGCATCGGCACCGGCGTCGTCTCTTTGGGCGGGCGCGGCAACCTGCACAGCTGGGAGATCGTCAACCGCCCGGCCAAGGGTTTTGATCTGGAGCAAAGCTTCTTCGCGCTGTATACGCGCACTCCCGATGGCAACAGGACGGCGCATGCGCTGGAAGGCGTCATCCCGCCGGCTGATTACGAAGGCGCTCGTGGCGCAACTGTGCCCAATCATGGTTTGCCGCGCTTTCGGGATTGTCGCTTCGAGGCTGCCTATCCCTTTGGCACGGTGCATCTCAGCGATGCGGCCATCCCCCTGCGCGCCGAGTTGCAAGCCTTCAACCCGCTCATCCCGACCGACAGCGAAAACAGCGGCATCCCGGTGGCGGTGCTGCGCTTTGTGCTGCACAACGATACGGATGCCGATATCGAAGCGGCGGTTTGTGGCAGCCTGCGCAATTTCATCGGCACGGACGGGACGAATGGCGCGCCGCGCGGCAATGTCAACAGCTATCGAGAAGCGGACGGGCTGGCGGGCTTGGTTATGGAATCGACGGGCGTTGATCCAAAATCTCCGCAGTGGGGCACGCTGGCACTGGCTACGCCTTTACCCCCCTCGGTCCCCCCGACGAGTCAGGGGGAGGCAAGCATCAGCCATCGCACGGCGTGGGCGAACCTGAGCTGGGGCGACAGCTTGCTGGACTTTTGGGACGACTTCAGCGAAGACGGCGCGTTGGAAGATCGTGAGCGCGCTGGCAAGGATGACCCGACCGGCTCGCTATGTGTATCGCTGACGGTGCCGGCTGGCGGGTCGCGCGCAGTTACTTTCTTGCTTTGCTGGCGATTTCCTAACCGTACAACCTGGCAAGAAGCGGGCGCCAATCATCCGCAGAGCACAGTGCAAGCCGGCTCGCGCATTGGCAATTATTATGCAGAGCGCTTCGCCGATGCCTGGGCGGCGGCTGCCTACACCTACAGCAAGCTGGACTGGCTGGAAAGCGAGACGCGCGCCTTTGTCGAGGCATTTTGCAGCGCCGATCTGCCGCACCAGGTCAAGGAAGCAGCGCTATTTAATATCAGCACCTTGCGCAGCCAGACGGTCTTTCGCACGCCGGATGGCTATGTATTCGGCTGGGAAGGCTGCGATGACGATACGGGCTGCTGTTTTGGCAGCTGCACGCATGTCTGGAATTATGAACAGGCGACCGCCTTTTTGTTTGGCGGATTGGCGATGGGCATGCGCGAAGTCGAGTTTGCCTATGCCACGCGCGCCGATGGCGGCATGAGCTTTCGCGTCGACTTGCCCTTGCAGCACGCGCGCAGTTGGTCGCTGGCAGCGGCGGACGGACAGATGGGCTGCATCATGAAGCTCTATCGCGATTGGCAGCTTTCGGGCGATGCCGACAAATTGCGCGAGCTGTATCCCCATGCACGGCGGGCGCTGGAGTTCTGCTGGTTGCCCGGCGGCTGGGATGAAGACAAAGACGGCGTCATGGAAGGCTGCCAGCACAACACCATGGATGTGGAATACTACGGACCGAACCCGCAGATGGGCATCTGGTATCTGGGCGCGCTGCGGGCCATGGAAGAAATGGCGCGGGCGCTGGACGAGCCAGAATTCGCCGCTGAATGCCACACGCTCTTTGAAAACGGCAGCGCCTGGATCGATGCCAACCTCTTCAATGGCGATTATTATGAGCACGAGATTCGCCCCGGCGGCGGGCGCGCTAGCATCCTGCCCATGCTCATCCACGAAAGCATGGGCGCGGCCGACCCCCGCGAACCTGTTCTGCAGCTGGGCGCGGGCTGTCTGGTCGATCAGCTGGTCGGGCAATTTCTGGCGCATGTCTGCGGACTCGGCTATCTGGTGGCTGCCGACAAGGTCAAGCAGACGCTCAACAGCATCATGCGCTACAACTTCAAGGAGAATATGTACGGGCATTTCAATCACATGCGCAGTTATGTGCTGAATGACGAATCGGCGCTGCTGATGGCGACTTATCCGCGTGGCAACCGGCCTGCGCGGCCTTTCCCCTATTGCAACGAGGTGATGACCGGCTTCGAGTACACCGCAGCTGTGGGCATGCTCTACGAAGGCGAGCTGGACGATGGCCTGCGCTGCATATCCGCTATTCGCGATCGCTATGATGGACAGCGCCGCAACCCGTTCGACGAAGCCGAGTGCGGACATCATTATGCGCGCGCTATGGCAAGCTGGGCGGCGGTGTTGGCTTTGAGCGGCTTTCACTTTTCGGCAGTGGATAAATCGCTGCGATTTGCCGCGCCAGACACAGCACAGCGACACTTTTGGTCGACTGGCTATGCCTGGGGCACCTGCGTATTGCAGCCATCCAATGGCGTTTGCCAGGTCGATTTCCGTGTGCTGGGCGGCGAGCTTGCGCTGGATTCGCTGGCGCTGAGCGGTCTGGGAAAGCTGAAATTTGATACGACTCGGCAGCTGCACAAAGGCGATGCGCTGCAATGTGAGCTGCGCGCGGGCTAGATTCCAGGAAACCAGCAATGGAAATCGCGTTCGGGTCTACCCCACCCCGGCCCTCCCTGAAGCATCGGGGAGGGCAGAATTGGGAAGCGAAATCGCGATTGCTTCCGCGTGTTAGGCTCTGACCAGTCGGGGGGACAAGGCAGGTTTCCAAGTGCGCGCATGTGAGGGTCTACCCCTGTAGTGGTCCCGAAAAACTGGACACCTAGTAAAGAGAGTATACTGGATGCACAGGGACGGAGACAGCCCTATGGGAAGGCATCGCAAGTACACACCGGAGACGAAAGTCAGGATCGTGCTGGAAATCATTCGTGG
>JAJEBK010000037.1 GCA_022823945.1 Anaerolineae bacterium
CTCGCCACGAATGATTTCCAGCACGATCCTGACTTTCGTCTCCGGTGTGTACTTGCGATGCCTTCCCATAGGGCTGTCTCCGTCCCTGTGCATCCAGTATACTCTCTTTACTAGGTGTCCAGTTTTTCGGGACCACTACACTTTTTTGGGGCGGCGGTGGCTTTTACCCTTTCACCGCGCCGAAGGTCAAGCCACGCACGATGAATCGCTGCACCATCAGCGACAGGATGACCGGCACGGTCACCGCGATGAGCATGCGCGTCGTCACGAAGCCAAAGTCGATGCCGCGCACTGTGTCGCTGCCGGCCACCAGCATCGGGTAGGGCTTCCAGTCGCGGTTGGCGAGCACACTGGCGAACAAGAATTCGTTCCAGGAAAAGGCAAAGCAGATCAGGGTCGAGGCGACCAGGGCTGGCCGCGCCAAAGGCAGGGCGATTCGCAAAAATGTGGTGAACTCAGAGGCACCATCCACCAGCGCAGCTTCGCGCATTTCTGGCGGCAGATCGGCGAAATAGTCGCGCATGATCAACACGGCGAAAGGCAATGTAAAGGTGGCGTTGACGATGACCATGCCCGGCAGCGTATCCAGCAGCTTCAAATCGCGGAACATCAAGACAAAAGGAATCAAGGTCGCGACCGGCGGCAAGAATCGCTGCGACAAAAACCAGGAGACGAGGTTGCGGTTGCCGATGCCATATTTGAAGCGCGCCAAACCATAACCTGCCAGCGTGCCCAACGTGGTCGCCACGATGGTCGCGCCCAGCGAGATCAAGGTGCTGTTGCGCAGCGCTTTCATCGTCTCCGCGCCGCCGCTGCCGAACTCTTGCTGCCAGTTGAGCAGGTTGGGCTCGAATTGCAGGAAGGGGATGATGTCGCCGCTCTTCCACTCCGACTTGAGCGAGGTCAAGATGGCGTATCCAAAAGGCGAAAAGGCGATGAATGTGCAGATGAGCGCCAGCAAGATAATGAAGCGGTCTTGAATCGACCTGCCAGAAAAGGCACTACGAGGTTCTGTCAGCGGCAGGTTATTGGCTTTCGCTGTCATCGCTTTTCTCCTGACGGCGGGCGACCCACTCGCCCCTACTCAAAGCGCTCGCGCACGCGATAGAAGTAAATGGATGAAATCACAATCGCCACGATCACCAGCAGATAAGCCAGCGCTGCCGCCTCGCCCAGTTGGAAGCTGCCGACCAAGCCCGTCTCGTAGGCGTAATACACATAAGTCTGCGTGACCGAGCCAGGACCGCCGCGAGTCAGGCTGTAGGGGATATCGATGATCTTCAGTGACTCCACCATGCGCAACAGCATGACCGTGCCCAAAGCTGGGGCGATCATGGGAAAAGTGATGGACTTGAATAGCTGCCAGTTGGACTTGGTATCGAGGCGAGCCGATTCATAGAGATCATCCGGGATCGCTTGCATGGAAGCGAGGATGATGATGAAGACGAAGGGAGTCCACTGCCAGACATCGGTGAACATGACAGCCAGACGCGCCGGCATGGGCTCGATGAACCAGTTGATGCGCCCCAGCCCCAGCCCCTCCAGCAGATTGTTGATGGGTCCCGACTGCTCGTTGAAGATCACCACGCCCAGCCAGCCGACGGCGATAGGCGCGGCGAATAGCGGCATGGTGACGATGGCTCGCATTTGTCGTAAAAATGGCAGACTATGGTTGAAGACCCAGGCGACGAAGGTGCCAAAAAACAATGTGGAGGCTGTGCTGCCGATGAAGAGGAAGGCGCTGAAACTGGCGGTGCTGACGGCTTTCTTGTCGACCTTCTCGTCACCGATGCCCAGGATCTCCGCATAATTCTCGAAGCCGATGTATTTGGGATTGCGCCCCAGCCGATAATTCGTCAGGCTCAATCCGAAAGAATAGATCAGCGGGAAGAGCGTAAACGCCAGAATCCAAATGACGCCGGGCATCAGGAACAAGTATTTTGCTCGGTTGTTGGTCATAGCTACTCCTCCCCTAAATCCCCCCTCCCCCATGTAAGAGGGAAGGGGAAGTGATTGCGAAGTACACCCGTGCGATCTCCCCTTCCCTCCTGGTGGGGGAAGGGGCCGGGGGATGGGGGGCTAAAGTCCTTACATGCCGCCCATATAGCCAATCGCTTGCTGATAGATCTCCAGCTGGCTGTCGACATCGAGGTCGTCGGTGATCTCTTCCCAATCTTCGGCGGTGTTGTCCAGGGCTTCCTGCGCCGATGATTGTCCGGTCATCGCCTCGGACAAGCGGATGTCCAGCGTCTCCTGGATGTATTCCAAGGTGCCCGGAATGCGCAGGTAGGTTACCGAAGTCGGCTTGTCATAGACATTGGACCCATAGGCGTTGATGTAACGCTCCATATCGTCCGCATCAAATCCGACGGCTGTGTAATCTTCCGAAACCGCCGTGCCGCGTGGCTCATACAGCTGGTAGGTGCAGCAGGGATCGACGCCTTGCCAGCCGGTGGTGGCGTTGTAGAAGTTGATGGACGGGTTGGCGATCAGCGCCATATAGAAGTAGGTCAGCTCCGGATTCTCGGTGAATGTCGACATGGTCGGATGCCAAGATCCGCCGGTGGTATTGCCGACGCAGTTGGGGTTCTCGGTATCCACGACGACTTCGCCGGTCTCGCGGTCATACCATTCGCTGGAGCAAGGCGTGACATCGGCGCCCAGGCTGCCGCGGATGGCGGAGCGATCGGTGTTCTGCGAAAGCGAGCCGACATCGCCCCAGCTGAAGGTGGCGATGGCGTTGCCGCCGAGGAAGTTATCCCAAGCCTCGCCCAGCTGCCAGCCAAATTGCGCTTCTTGACCGGTCGCGGCCAGCTCTTGCAAGAATTCCAGCGCCATAACATGGCCCGGCTCGTTGATGAGCGGTGTCATGTCATCGGGATCGAACCAGAATACATTGTCGTACTTGCTGACAGCGCGAGGATCATCGCCATCGCTCGGCGTCACTGCGAAGGAAGCGGCCAGCGTGGCAAAGTGGAAGTGCCCTTGCCCGCCTGGCGCGAGATGGAGGCTGATGCCATCATCGGGATCGCCATCGCCATTCCAGTCTTTGCCGTTGAAGAAGTTGGTGATGGCCAGCAGGTCTTGCCAGGTGACGATGGGATAAGGCATGGGCGAGCCGACCTCGGCTTCATACGCGGCTTGCCATTCGGGGTCGCTGAGGATGTCGTGGCGATAATAGAGCAACTGCGCATCGCCGTCCATCTGGCTGCCGTAGGTTTCGCCGCCCCATTGCAGCAGCGCGCGGAAAGCTGGCGCGGTGTCTTCGGGCGACCATTGGGCGAAGCGCTCATCGCCGATCCACTGGTCGATCGGTTGGATCCAGCCATTGCTGATCCAGTCGCCATACTGCCAGGCCGCGCCGATGAAGACATCATAGGTGTATTGCTGTGTCAAGAAGTCGGCGGGGATGGTCGTGCCCAGCTGATTGTAGGGAATCTCGACAATTTCCAGTTCAGCGCCGGTGGCGGCTTCAAAGGCGTTGCGCCAGAAGTAGATGGTGCCGCTGATGCCGCCTCGGCTGCCTTGACCCAGCACGCCGAAGGTGATCGTCTTGCCTTCGCCCAGCATGTGGCCGTCGGGGATATTCGCCGCCAGCAGCGCCTCAAATGCCAGCGTCTGCTCGAGCTCGGTCTCGGCGACCTCGGGGATGGGGAAGATCTCGTCAGCCGTCTTGCCAAAGAATGTGTCCTGCGCCGCGACGCCAAACACGCCAGTAAGGAGAACAAGGATGGATATGAGAATGCCGAATTTCACTTTCATGGAAGACTCCTGTGGTATTGGAAACACATTGCAAAGCAACGCCGATAGCAGGCGCACGCCGACCAGTATAACAAGTCTCGCGGACTATGCAAAAAATGATTGCCGCCCTCGAGAGTGGTGCACTTGATGAATACAGCCCGAAGCCCCTAAAACGAGGGAAGGGGAGATTATCCAGCGATGCGCTAGATTTTGAAGCCCCTCACTCATATTGGGGGAGGGGTTTGGGGTGGGGGCTCGCGGCAATCCACCCTTAGCTTGCCTTTGAGCCGGTTGCATGCGCCGCAGAGCAATTGCAAGTTTTCCAGCGCCGAGCGGCCACCTCGCGCGATCGGCAGCACATGATCCAGCGCCAGCGATTCGCCCGAGCCGCAGTTTGCGCAGCGCTCGCCATAGTTTGCGATCAGCGCCGCTTGCCAAGCCGTGTAGTTGGCGCGCAGAATGGCTCGTTCGCGCCGTTTTAGCTGTGGTGGCACCGCCCAACGCGTCGGCTCTTGCACATGTTGCGGTGAATATTCACGTCCACCGCGCGCCAGGAATCGCCGCAGGTCACTTTCTGGCGCGGCACAGCGGCAGCGATGCGTCAGCCGACCGCAGTAGGCGCAGCTCACAGCGCTTGATGCACGACTTCGCCGCCCAGCACGGTCGCCTTTATGCCAGCGCTCCCGTCCCACAGCGCGATATCGGCATCTGCGCCGATTTGCAGCGAGCCTTTGCGCGGGTAGAGGCCGATGCTGCGCGCCGGCACTCGCGTCAACATGGGCAGCGCCTGCTCCAGTGTCAGGTTGCAGAAACGCATCAGGTTGCGCAGCGCATCGGGCATGGTCAGTGTGCTGCCTGCCAAGCCGCCATCTGCCGCTCGCGCCACGCCATCCCGCACTGTCACCGCCACATCGCCCAGCCCATAGACGCCATCTACCAGCCCGGTCGCGCGCATGGCATCGCTGATAGCCAAGACACGTTCGCGCCCGGCCAGCCGCAGCAGCAAACGCAACACAGCCGGATGCACATGTACGCCATCGGCGATGATCTGAAAGGTGACTTGCGGATTTTCGACAGCGGCTGTCAAGATGCCCGGCGCTCGATGATGAATTCCCGCCATGCCGTTGAAGGTATGCGTTATCTGGCTGATGCCCGCGCGGAAGAAATGGCGAGCGGCTGCATAATCGGTGGCGCTGTGCCCAATCGATACATGGATGCCGCGCGCTACTGCCTCAGCCAGCAAGTCCGCGCCACCGTCCAACTCGGGTGCCATGGTGATCAGCTTGATAATGCCGCTGTCCAGCCAGGGACGATATTCAGCAGGCGTGGGCGAGCGCAAGTGCTGGGCGGGCTGGCTGCCGCGGAAAGCCGCATTGAGGTAGGGACCTTCCAGGTGCGCGCCGACAAAAGGACCGCCCTCCGCTTGCATGTAATCACGCAGGACATCCAGCGCCCGGGCGATGCGCGCGGGTGTATCGGCCATGGTCGTGCCCAGGCAGCTGGTAACGCCCTGCCGCAACAAAAATGTGCCCAGCTTGCCCAGCGATTCGGGCTTTGCGTCCATGACATCGCAGTCGTCGCTGCCATGCAGGTGCAGGTCGACGAAGCCGGGCACGGCATAGCAGCCATCCGCATCCAACAGACGGTCGCGGGGACCTGGCGTGATTTCATCAACGCGGGGGATGGCGAGGATGCTGCCGCCCTCAATTAGCAGGCTGTGCCCGTCCACGAAGCGGTCATTTTGCCAGATGCGGCTATTGATGATGATCAAGCGCGACATGGCATGGAGTGTACCACCGTCCTCAAAATGATTCCCGTAGGGGCGAGGCGGTGACTCGCCCGTCAAAATCCCTATTTCGCTCGACGCGCAACCGCTGATGACAAAACGAATCTGTCGTAGGGGGCGATATAGCATCTCGCCCTATTTCGTCCAAAACTGTAATTCGGACGATGTACTACATCGTCCCTACGATGAATCGGGGTTGGGGTTGGATTTGTGCGGCATTGGGAGCTTTTACGGGCGAGTCATCGCCTCGCCCCTACGATAAATCGTCTTTGCGGGCGAACCTCTGTGTTTCAAATCAATCTGCTACAATGCGGCTATGCCAAGCGGACAGCACACCCTGCGTGAAATCCTCAGCCAGCCCTCTGCCTGGTCGGCGGCACTGCGCGCATTTGAAGAGCGCCAAGCTGAGATGCTGGGCTTGTGGGCGGCTGCTGACTTCGACCAAGTCATCGTGACGGGCTGTGGTTCGACATATTATCTGTCGCTGGCTGCGGCGCAATTGCTGCGACAGAGCGGCGTGGATGCCCGAGCCGTGCCAGCCAGTGAATTGCTGCTGCGCCCCGCGGCCGTCTGTCTGCCGGGGATGCGTTATCTGCTGTTGACCATCTCGCGCAGCGGCACGACCACCGAAACAGTACGCGCGCAGGAAAACTTCGCGATGGCTGGCGGGACGGTCATCTGCATCACTTGCGACAGCGGCAGCCCCCTGGCGCAGTCCGCCGACTTGGCGGTCGCCATTGATGCTGCCCAAGAACGCAGCGTCGCCCAAACGCGCTCTTTCAGCAGCATGCTGGTGCTTGCCCAACTCCTGGCGGGGGCATTGGGTGGACAATCTGCATTGCCATGCGCGGGATTGCCCGAGGCTTGCGGCGCTCTGCTGGATTCTTGCGCCGGCTCGATGCAGTCGCTCGGGGTTGCGGAGGGCTTGGGCAAGTTCTTCTTCCTGGGAGCGGGCGCGCTCTATGGCATCGCCTGCGAAGCCATGCTGAAAATGAAAGAGATGTCGCTGGCTCACAGCGAGGCTTTTCATCCGCTGGAATTTCGACACGGACCCATGTCGCTGGTGGGCGCGGACAGCCTGGTCATCGGCTTGGTTTCGCCCGCCACGGCACAGCACGAATTGCGCGTCTTGCAAGAGATGCAAGATATGGGCGCGACTGTATTGGTGATCAGCCAATGCCGCAGCGAGTTCAAGCATCACATCTCGCTGCCAGCCGATCTGCCCGCTTCGTATGCGCCGGCGCTGCACCTGCCGCCCTTGCAGTTGCTGGCTTATTGGCGCGCGCTAAAAAATGGCTGCGACCCCGACCAGCCGCAGCACCTGAGCGCGGTGATTTCGCTGGACGATATGTAGAGCTGAAGGCATTGTGCATGGGGGGCGGTGACTCGCCCGATATTAGCCACAGAGGAGACAAAGGAAACGACCACATGACCGATATCACACTTTTCCCACAGCCAGCCCGGCTCGAACGCAGCGGCGAGACCTTTTCGCTCCCCCCAGACGCGCGCATCATCGCTCATGACCGCGCATTGGGCGAGATCCTGGCCAACTATCTTCGCCCTGCCACAGGGTTCGCGCTGCCAGTGGATGCCGCCAACAACGGCGAAACCAACGCCATCATCCTCGAAGCGGCAACGGCAGGCGACTCGCCAGAAGCCTACTCGCTCGTGGCTGGCGGGACGACACTGCGCTTGCGAGCGGCTGATCGTCGTGGCTTTCTGCATGCCTTCCAGACCGTCCGCCAACTGCTGCCGAGGCAGATCCTCTCGCGCGAAGTCGTAACGGGCGTTGACTGGACCATGCCGGGCGTGGCGATTGACGATGAACCGGCTTTTGGCTGGCGCGGTATGCACCTGGATGTCGGGCGGCACTTCTTCCCGCTGGATTTCATCAAAAAGTTCATCGACCTGCTGGCATTCTACAAATTAAACACCTTTCACTGGCACCTCACCGAAGATCAGGGCTGGCGTATTGAAATAAAGAAGTATCCGCTCCTGACCGAGATAGGCGGCTACCGCGCCGAGACGGTCATCGGCCACAACTCGGACGAATATGACGGGCAGCCCTATGGCGGTTTCTATACGCAAGGCGAGATCCGCGAGGCGGTTGCCTATGCGGCGGAGCGCGGCATCACCATCGTGCCCGAAATCGAAATGCCGGGTCATGCCGTGGCGGCGCTGGCGGCTTATCCGCATCTGGGCTGCCGAGGAGAAGGCTATCAGGTGCGCACAAAATGGGGCATCGCCGAAGATATCTTCTGCGCCGGCAAGGATGAGGTCTTCGATTTCCTGGAAGATGTTCTTGACGAGACTCTGGGGCTCTTCCCGTCCGAATACATTCACATCGGCGGCGACGAAGCGCCCAAAGCCCGCTGGGAACAATGCCTGGCCTGCCAAGCGCGCATCCAGGCGGAAGGGCTGGCGGATGAGCACGAACTGCAAAGCTGGTTCATTCGTCGCATCGAAAACTGGCTCAACGCGGGTGGTCGCAGGCTGGTCGGCTGGGACGAAATCCTGGAAGGCGGCCTCGCGCCCAATGCCACCGTGATGAGCTGGCGCGGCAGCGAAGGCGGCATCGCGGCTGCCAACGCCGGGCACGATGTCGTCATGACCCCGAATACCTACTGCTACCTCGACTATTATCAGTCGCTCGACCGCGACAGCGAACCGCTGGCCATACCGTCCGACTTGCCCCTGCAGCAAGTATGGGATTATGTGGTGATTCCACCGCAGATCGACAAGGAAAAACGCCACCATATCCTGGGCGGCCAAGGCAATATCTGGACAGAATACATGCCCAACAGCGACCATGTCGAATACATGATGTTTCCGCGCGCTATCGCTATCGCCGATGTGCTGTGGCATCACCCGCAAGAGCGCGATTATGCGGCGCTGGTCGAGCGGCTGCGGGCGCATCTGCCCAGCCTGGATGCGCTGGGCGTCAACTACCGGGCGCTGGATTCATGAGCCGCTTGCAGCAGGAAATCGCCGAACAGCCAGCCGTCATCGCGCGCCTGCTGGATGAAGCCTGGGGAGAAACCGAGCAAATCGCCGGTGCCATCCGCGCTTTCAATCCGCCTTTCGTCTGCATCGCCGCCCGTGGCACATCCGACAATGCCGCCCGCTATGCGCAATATCTCTTCGGACATGCGCTGGGGCTGCCCGTCATGTTGGCCACGCCATCGCTGCACACGCTCTATCACAAGCCCGCCGATTTGTCGCGAGCGCTGGTCATCGGCATATCGCAATCGGGCGCGGCGCAAGATGTGCGGCAGGTGCTGGCGGATGCGCGCGAACAAGGCACATTGACGCTCGCTATCACCAATGTCGCCGATTCGCCTTTGGGCAACACAGCCGAATATACGCTGCTTCTGCGCGCGGGCGAGGAACTTTCGGTGGCGGCCAGCAAAACCTATACCACTCAACTGACAGTCGTAGCCATGCTGGCTGTGGCGCTGGCAGATAGCGATTCCCTGCGCGACGAACTGGCGCTACTGCCTGGCCTGGCGGCGAAAACGCTGGAGCTTGCGGCGGCAATCAGCGGCTGGGCGGGGCGTTATCAGAAAGTTGCGCGTTTGGTTGCGCTGGGGCGCGGCTTCAACTATGCGACAGCCTGCGAAATCGCGCTCAAGATCAAAGAGTTGATCTATATCGCCAGCGAAGGCTATAGCGAAGCCGATTTCTGGCATGGACCCATCGCCGCTATCGATGCCTTGCATCCGGTTGTGTTGGTCGCTCCCAGCGGGGCGACGCTGGACTCCATGCGTGCCATGCAAGCCGACCTGGCAAAGCGCGCTGCCGACCTGCTCGTCATCAGCGATGATGTGCAAACCCTGGCGGGTGCGACGACTCCGCTGCCGGTGCCAGCTGCGCCCGAGTGGCTCAGCCCGATCACCTGCGTGATGCCGGGGCAGATTTTCGCCATGCAGCAGGCGCTCGCGCGAGGGTACGCCGTCGATAAGCCGCGCGGATTATCGAAGGTGACGGTGACGGAGTGATCGTACCGCCGGGCGATTTGTTTAACCCCTCCCCAAATTGACAGCGTAGGGGCGAGGCGCTGACTCGCCCATATAACCCCTCCCCCAGCCCCTCCCCATCAGGATGGAGAGGGTAGCCAATGCCAGCCTCCCCCTGACCTGTCGGGGGGACTGAGGAGGGTACATGTAGTGCGCTTGGACGGGTCTTTGTGTCCGATGCGCTCTTTGTGATAAATTCTATCGCACTACCAAGAAGGAGACTCTCCCCATGCCCAGCGACCGCTTGCAGCAATTCCAAACTATCTTGAACCAACACGCCGACCTCGCCTTCTTCCCCATTTCGTCCGATTTGCAATACCTGACCGGCGTTCCACGCGACTTCCCCAATTATGGACACACCATCCACCCCGGCGATTGGCTGCAGGGCGCCTGGATCACGCCGACTCGTCCGCCTGTCTTGCCCCTGCCGCGCATGACAGCCGAATTTGGCGGGTTAAGTCGCTTGCAGGGCATCGACATCCGCGTGCTGGGCGATTGGGACGAGCCCGGCGCGCTGCTGCAGAGCATCCTGGATGACTTCGACCTGCCCGAAAATCCGCGCGTTGCCATCAGCGACTTCGCCACTGGCGAGACGGTATCCCAGCTGCAGCCGCTTCTGCCCGGGGCAAGCTGGCTTTCGGCTACGGCGCTGCTGCGGCCCCTGCGCGTCATCAAATCGCAAGCCGATATCGAGCTGATGAAGCAGGCTGGGCGCATCACAGAAGCCGCCTTTGCCGATACGCTGGCACAAATGCGGCATGGCATGACCGAGCTACAAATCGTCGAAGAAGTCAATTATCAGCTGCGCAAGCATGGGTCGCTGGGGCAGTCATTCACCACCTCGCTCTACAATTCCGCGCCGAGCCTGCCGTTGATCTTTGGCGACCGCATGAAAAGCTGGAAACGCGTTTTGCAGCCGCCCGTGTCCATCCTCTTTGACTTTGGCGGCATCTATGAAGGCTGGTGTTATGACTTCGGGCGCACGGTCTTCTTTGGCGAACCACCTGCCGAAGCCCAACATGTGTATGATTTGGTGATGGCTTCGCAGGCGGCCGGCATCGCAGCCTTGAAAGCGGACGAAGCAACCACCAGCGCTGCCGATCGCGCCGCGCGAGCCGTCATTGCAGGCGCCGGGCTGGGCGAGACCTTCCGCCATCGCCTCGGGCATGGCATCGGCATGGATGTGCACGAGCCGCCTTTCCTCACGCGCGGGGACGAAACGCCGCTGCAAGAGGGCATGCTTTTCACCATCGAGCCGAGCATCATGCAGTTCAACGATTATTCGGCGCGGGTGGAAGATGTGGTGGTGGCGCGGCCCGGCGGCGGCGAGAAACTGACCAATGGCTGGCAGGAGTTGGTTGTCATCGGGTAGCGAAGTTCACCACTTTCAAGCTTGCAGATTGCGCTCCCCTCGACTTTTCGGGGGGAGATCACCGCCTCAAGCTTTGACGCCACCCTCCAGCAAGCCGCGCACGAAGAAACGCCCGATCAACACAAAGAGCAGAATGATTGGCAAGGTGGTCGCGCCGGCACCAGCCAGCAGTAGTCCCCAATCAATGACATACTGCCCGATTATGCCCGCCAAGCCTACTGGCAAGGTGCGGTTGGCATCGCTGACGATCAACACCGACGCGAACATGTACTCCGTCCACGAGGTGATGAAGGCGAAAATAGCCACGCTGGCGACACCGGGCGATGCCAGCGGCACCACAATCAACAGCAGCGTTTGCAACCAGTTGGCGCCATCCAAAGCCGACGCCTCTTCCAGCTCGAAAGGGATAGACGCGAAAAATGCTTTCAGCAGCCAGACAGAAAATGGCGCGGCAAAGGTGACATTGACGACGATCAGCGCGACTTGTGAATCCAGCAGCTTGAAGTTGCTGAGCATGACATAAAGCGGGATCAAGAGCAGCGAGCCGGGGAAAATGTAGGCCAGCAGAATCAGCCGATAGAGCGTCTTTCGACCGGGAAAAGGCAGTCTGTACAAGCCATAAGCCGCCGAGGTCGACAGCACGACCGTGATCGCCATGGTCGCGACGCTGACGACGACGCTGTTTGTCAGATAGATCGGATAATCCGACGAAGACAGCAGATTGGCATAATGGTCGAGCGTGATGGACTGTGGCACAAGCGACGGCGCTTGAGCGACAATCGCGCTGGATTCCTTCAGCGAAGAACTGTAAATCCAATAGAAGGGCGCGATGATGACGAACATCAGCACGAAGACCAGGCAATAACGGATGGCGAGATTGCGCTTGCTGTCACTCATCGCCAAGCCTCGTCCTGGTCGTCGCCACGCGGCGCCAGAAAATAGATGAAGACGATCGTGAACAAGGTGACAACCAGCGCCATCAAGACTGCTGCCGCTGCTGCACGCCCCAGCCGATATTGCAAAAACGCCATATCATAGATAAGCACGGGCATGGTCATGGTCGCGCGGGATGGTCCCCCGCCAGTGACCAAATAGATGACATCAAAGATATTGACCGACCAGAGCGTCCCCACCAGCCCCATGACGAAGAGCACCGGCTTCAATCCCGGCAGGGTGATGTTGAGAAAACGTTGCCAGGCGCTGGCACCATCCACCGCCGCCGCCGCATACAAATCCTGGGCGATGCCTTGCATGCCCGCCAGGATGATGATCGTCAACAACGGGAAGAACCGCCAGGAATTCATCACCACCAGCGATGACATCGCCGACGCGCCCGTGCTGAAAAAGCCGATCTGCTCTTGCACGATGCCCAGGCGCAACATGACGGTGTTGACGATGCCGCCCGATGTGCCCAGCATCCAGCGCCAAACGATGACCGCAACCACCGTCGGCACGATCCAGGGCAGAATCACCCAGGTGCGCGCCAATGCCCGCCCACGAAAGGGCAGGTTCAACACCAGCGCGGCGACGAATGCCAACAAGGTCTGCAAGACCCCATTGCCCAGCACCCAGACCAGACTGCGCCCCATCGAGGGTCCAAAAGTGCGCGAACTCAACACTTTCTGATAATTCGCCAGACCGACAAAATCGCCGCCAGTGCCGATGATGCCGACATCCAGGAAGCTGAGCCGTATCAACGAGAATATGGGGTAGGCGATAGTCAGCAGCAGCCAAATGACCAGCGGGGCAACCAACGCCACGCCCAGCAGCGCGCGACGCCTGTGCCGCTTGTCTCGCTTGCGTTTGACCATTCTTAACATTGGTGGTCTGTTGCTCGCTGGTGGCCCCCTCAGCCCCATATCCCATGGGTGAAGTTTGCCGCCAAATCCGCGAGTTCATGACGCTGCGGCAAAACCCCCTCCCAGATGAACCTGGGGAGGGGGCTGGCAGGGGTAGGGTAGACCCGCTTATTCGATGGCTTCCATCATCAGGTATTCGCCTTCTGCAACCGCGTCTGCAGCGCCCATGCCATCGACGACCACCAGCTGGCCCACCTGGCTCAGCAAGTTCTGCGCAGAGATGCGCGCGATGCTGGGGAAGGTCTGCCCGCCCGTGAAGCCAAACAGACGACCCGAACGCGAATAATCCAGCACGGTCTCCAACTGGTCGCGATACTTGACCACCAGTGGGTCGCTCCAATAGGTCTCGGATTCGAATCCCGATTCAGTGATGGGCAGGAACAAGCCCGGTTCCATATTCAGGAACAGCCCATAGTTGTCGGGCTGGAAGATGAAGCGCAGGAATTCATAGGCGGCTTCTTGTTTGGCTGCGTCATCGGTCAGGATCATCGCGGCGTTTACATAGGATATGGTGCCGGGATCTTCAACGCCAGCATCCACCGGCATGGCCATCACGCCAAGATTGGCCGGGTCGCCGCCATTGGCTTCGTATGAGCGCAGGAAAGCGAACTGGTTGACCATGGCGCAGGTGCCGCTGCCCAAGCAGACTTCTGCCTCGCCCCATGCCCAGCTCGGGCTGTCGGGCGGCGAGAACTGGCTCAGCATGCCATAGAAATCCAGCGCGCGCACGGTGTGTTCGTTGTTGAAGCGCAGGCTGCCATCATCGTTGTAGATATCCGACGCTCCGGCGTTGATCATGAAGTTGTAGACAACCTGGTCGGTATAGAGATTGCGGTTGGCTGGCACACCGATGCCATAGCGGCCATCGCCGGTCAAAGCTTCTGCAGCGCTCGCCCATTCGTCCCAGGTAGCAGGTTCTTCGATGCCCGCTTCTGCAAAGTCATCGATGTTGTACCAGACGGCATGCGCCATATTCCACAGCGGGATCGCCCAGACATGTCCATCGGATGTGTAGGGCTCAATGCCGACATCGAAATAGCCGTGCGTCTCGTCAATTTCGGCGACAAAGTCGTCTACAACCTGCACCGCGCCCAGTTCACGGATAATCGGCGTGAAATCGGGTATGGCGAAGAGGATATCCGGCGCGTTGCCGGCGACGACCGAAGCGGGCGCTTTGGTGTAAATATCGCCCCAGCTCTGTACATCCTGGCTGACGACAATGCCCGGATTGGCGGCGTTGAATTCGTCAATCAAGCCTTGGACGCGTTCGACGCGCTGCGGCGGCTGTTCCATGTGCCAGATGACAATTTCGACCGCATCCTGCGCTTGCAGCGGCATCAAGGCCATCACGAGCAAGGCGATGAATATGGATAAACGAACAAACTTTGAAATCATACTGTCCTCCCAGGCTCATACAGATGCAATTAGGCACTCGGTTGCAGCGCAATCCAGCGCGCTGACCAGGCGCAAATATAATATAGGCGCGTTGGGTGCGCAAGGTGTAGTGGTGGCGCCGCCAGATTATGACCAATGAGCTATACTTGGCCGAGCCTGCGCAAGCTGCGGAGAAAAGGTGTTATGACGATACGCATCGGGATCATCGGCGCTGGTTTGATGGGGGAATGGCATGCCCAGCGCTGGCGGCGCTTGCCCGTCACAATCGCTGGCTTCTATGATGTATCGCCGAACAGAGCGACTGCACTGGCCGATCAGTTTGGCGCGACGGTGTATGCATCGCTGGAAGACTTGGCAAAAGCTGTCGATGTCGTACAGATTTGTTCGCCGTCGGTCTATCATTTGGAAGCGGTGCAGATCGCGGCGGCGCATGGCAAAGACATCTTTTGCGAAAAGCCGCTGGCTCGCCACGCAAACGATGCGCAACACATCATCGAAATCGCCGAGGCGGCTGGCTCGCGGCTGTATGTCGGGCAGGTGCTGCGTTTCTTCCATCAATACCGCCGCGCCAAGCAAGCGATAGATGCAGGAGATATCGGCGAGCCCCGGCTGATCCGCGCCATTCGCGCAGCCGGGCACGCTTCTGAGCTGGGCGACCGGCGCTGGTTTGCCGATGTGGAAATGACCGGCGGCGTCGCCTACGAAGTCAGCTTGCACGATATCGATTTTGCCTGTTGGTGTTTGGGTCCTGTAAGAAAAGTCCTGGCGCGCGGTTTGAGCTATCGTGAAGACCTGCCGGCGCTCGCCGATCATATGCTGCTGATCCTGGAATTCGCGCAGGGCGGCCTGGGGCATATCGAAGGCAACTGGCTGGTCACCGATGGCACATTTCGCCAGCAATTTGAGGTGGTGGGCGCGGCCGGGCGCATCAGCTATGACAGCGCTCCTTCGGAAGCCTTGTACTTGTCATTGCGCGGAGAGACCAACCCCTTCCAGCTGCCCGAAGAGACCATGCACGCCGATGACGACC
This sequence comes from Anaerolineae bacterium, assembly GCA_022823945.1. Classification (GTDB taxonomy): domain Bacteria; phylum Chloroflexota; class Anaerolineae; order Aggregatilineales; family Phototrophicaceae; genus UBA6055. The sequence continues at coordinate 15,200 of JAJEBK010000037.1, forward strand.
CGTACCTGCTGCAGCTGCGGCATTTTCTGACGGCGCTGACAGATGACAGCCCCTTTGCCATTGACGCGCGCGAGGCCTGGCACATTGTGCAGGTGGCAGAAGCGGCGACCGAGTCGATGCGCAGTGGCTTGGCGGTTGCGCTGCCAGGAGGGACAGCATGACGATCCTGCTTTTGGGCGACGATCAACCCGCTGCCGAAGCCTATACCCGCGCGGGCAGCATTTTGCCGGGCGCGCTGGCATTTGATTCCGCGAGGATAACTTCCACAGACACCATCAAGCCCTTGCTGGAGTCGGCGGACGGTGACACACTGGGCGCGGTCGTGCTGGAGGCGGTCAACGACGACACCCTGCGTCTGCTGGCTGCGCATGGCGCACGGATACTCTACGACCCGCCCGTCTTTGATTCAACAACGCGCTTGTGGCAGTTGGTCGCCCTGGCTTCGCGCCACAAAGCCTGGATTCTGCCTATGATGCCGTTGCGCCTGCTGCCAGTGAACCAGCGCATCAAAGCGATGGCTGCCGCTGGCCGCCTGGGGCAATTGCTGTATCTGAAAGCGACCTACAACGAGCGACTGCCGCGCGACTCGTCAGGGCTGGTGAGCGCGCTGGGCAAGCGGGGCTGCCACGCCATCGACCTGGTGCGCTGGCTGCTTGATGGCGATTGCGTGGATGTGCAAGCGGCCTGCGGCAAAGGCTTGTCTGCCGCTGCAGGTGAAACGGACGACATGGCGATTCTGTCCTGCTTGCTGGCGGACAAATCGTATGCGACCGTCGACATCAGTTGGTCGCTGCCCAGCGCCTATCCCAAGCCAGTTTCCATCACCATCGAGATCGCGGGTACCAAAGGCAGCATCCGCTCCGATGCATTGAACCAAACATTGCAGCTGCATGGCTGCGGGTCAAACCGCGAAGTAAATTGGGGCAGCGACAGCCGCACAGAAGCGCTGCGTCTCCTCACAGACAAGAGCGGCGCTGCTCCGCCGGTGACCTTGCGCGATCTGGCGACTGCGCAGGCGCTGTGCGAAGATTTGCTGTAACGGGCTTGGTCCGCGGACCATCCAGCAGCGGAATTGGGATTGCAAGGAGCGAGGCTTGTCTCGCCTGCTATGTCGCCATTGACCATGTGGGCGACTCTTGAGTCGCCCCTACGACGTTCCTCCAACTTGTTGCATTACTTTGTTGGACTTGCTTCTGTGCCTCTGTGGCAATCACCTCACCACAGTATGCGACTGTTCGCGCATATATTGCTGCAAGTAATACCAACTGCCGGCTGCCTTGCCGCTGCCCGTGCTGCCTTTCCAGCCGCCGAACGATTGATAGCCGGGCCAAGCGCCCGTGGTCGCTCCGGTCGCGCGGTTGACATAGAGCACGCCGGCTTCGATATTGTCCAGGAACCACCGCACTTCGCCATCGTCCTCGCTGTACATGCCGGCTGTCAAGCCCAGCGGGACATCGTTTGCCAGGCGCATGGCTTCGTCTTTGTCGGCCACTGCGCGCACAGCCACGATGGGCGCGAACATCTCGTGCTGCCACAAGCGATGCTCATCGGGCAGGTCGGCCACGACTGTCGGCGCGACGAAGTAACCCTTGCCCAGCGGCAGCGTGCGCCCGCCCGTCAATATCTGCCCCGCGCCCAGCTCGTCCACATACTGCTGATAGGCTTCATAGGCATGCTGGCTGATGATAGGACCCATGTAGGTGTCGGCGTCGGTGGGGTCGCCCACAGCGACTTCATCCGCCAGATCGACCAGCTTGTCGACGAATTCGTCATGCACGGCTGCATCGACATACACCCGCGAGCAAGCCGAGCACTTTTGCCCGGTCAAGCCAAATGCCGAGCGCATCACGCCCAGCGCTGCTTTGTCCAGGTCGGCTTTATCGGTCACGATAGTCGGGTTCTTGCCGCCCATCTCGGCGATGACAGGACGGTAATAGCCAGCCGCGGTGGTGAAGGACTGAATGATACTCATGCCCACAGCATAGCTGCCGGTGAAGGTCAATCCGCCCAGCGCGGGATTGGCGACCAACGTTTTGCCTGGCTCGTCGCCGCCATAGACCATGTTGAACACGCCCGCCGGCACGCCCGCGTCTTCCATGCACTTCGCCATGTGCCAGGCGGTCAGCGAACCCTCGGCGGCCGGTTTCAGCACGACCGTGTTGCCGGCGATCAATGCCGCCCCGCTCGGTCCGCCGGTCAGCGCCGCCGGAAAGTTGAAAGGACCGATCACCCCCCAAACGCCGTAGGGTTTGAGCACGCTGCGGTTGTGGTGCTGCGCCGATTCGCTGAGCAGCTCCCGGTCGAAGCCGGCATTTTCGCGCATGGCTTCCACGCAATAGCGGATGAGGTCGGCGGTTTCTTCTACCTCGCCGATGGCTTCCAGGCGATTCTTGCCGATCTCCATGCTGACTGCCGCCGAGATCTCGAACAAGCGCTGGCTGATGAGGTCGGCGGCACGGTTGAGTGTAGCGACGCGCTGCTGCCAAGGCGTATCTCGCCAGGCCGGATAAGCTGCCTGCGCAGCGGCGACTGCTGCATCGACCTGCTCGTCCGCTGCCCGCGCGAAGTTGCCCAACAGCCAGTCGCTGTTGATCGGCGAGCGCGCTTCGTAGCTTTCTGCCCCCGGCTGCCATTCTCCGTTGATCAGCAGCGGATAATCGCGTCCGAGATTCTGCTTCAGCTCGGCGACATCTTCGTCAAAGTATTCGTGCAGCAATGGATCGGGGCTGCCGAGCGTGGAGTAGGTTACTTTGATATGCTTGCGCTGCTTGATCATGCGTTCGTCTCCTGTTTTGATGCGGATAATCAGCCCCGCCCGAAAAGTCGCTGTAGGGGCGAGGCGGTGACTCGTCCACAAAACACGCGCGGTTTTGCCACTCAAGTCAATTCGGCGCTGTCCATAACGCGTTTGCGCACGCGCTCGATGCGCATGATCAGGCGCTCGTCGACATCTGGGCAGGCAGCGACAGTATCGCGCGCCATCCAGTCGTTTTCGCTGAGTAGGCGCTGCTTCGCCGCCAGCAAGGGCAGCACTGCCGCAAGCGCATAGATGCAGAAGTGCTTGCCGGCCGGGATGCGCAATTTGGCGCTCTCGGTCAGTTCAAAATAATCGCCAACTTGCAAACCACAGACGCTGTGCCCTTCAATGCGCTCGACTGTCACGCGCAGGTCATAAAGCGCAAAAGGGCGTTGCATAGGTCAGCTGCCACCCAGCACGCGCAGGCAGGCATCGCGCACGATGATCTCTTCGCCACGATTCAAGGTCATGGGATTGAGATGAAACTGCGTGTCGCTCAATGGCGAGACGGCGATGGCTGGTTCTTGTGCCAGGAAAGCCTGCACAATGTCGTCCGCCGACATGCCCAGCGCAGCAGCATCAATCGTCACGCGGCACCAGGGCAGCGGTTGATTGGCTTCGTTGGGGAAGGCGCGTTCCGCCGCTACGCCCGCCAGCGGATTCAGCGCCGCCAGCCACAGCGCCACACAATCTTCGCAGTATGTTGCGCGGGCAGCATGGTCCAGCTCCAGATAGCGCTCCACCGCCGCCAGCACGCCCATCAACTCTTCCTTGCCGACTTTCAGCGGACGACCCAAGCCATGATTGGGGCTGCTAATCGGGCGAATGCACTCGATCAGCTCGCGGCGTCCCAGCATCAGGCCAGTTGGCTGGGGACCGCGCAGGTCTTTGCCACCACTGAACAGCGCCAGAGCAGCGCCCATCTGGGTATAGCGCCACAAATTGTCGACAGGCGGCAGTTGGGCAGCGGCATCCACGATGACGGGCAGGTCATGCGCCTCGGCGACTTCGATCAACTGCGGCAGCGGGATTTCGTCGGGCGTGTTCATCGTGCCGGCGAACCAGAAAATGCAAGTTGTGCGTTCGTTGATCGCCGCGCGCAGGCTGTCCAGGCAAGGCTCAATTTCGATGAAGCGCAGGCCGATGGCTTGCACGCCGAAGTCGTAGCCATTGCGGTGGTGGCGCTGCACGATCGCTTCGTGAGGCATGCCGTCCAACTGAGGGAAAGTCTTGGCGGCTTCTGGGCATTTGCGCAAGACACAAGCCGCCGCCGCCAGCAGCACGCCAGCCGCCGCCCCTGATGTCACATAAGCCGCTTCGTTGCGCGTCAGCTCGGCGATTCGCGCGCCCACCGCTCGCTGCAATGCCGCCAGGTCGACAAAGCTGTTCGCCGCCGCCGTCATGGCAGCCAGCACCTCGGGTGGCATCAGCGACCCGCCATATTTGGTCACGGTGGCATAGGCATTGATGACCGGGCGCACACCCAGTTTTTTATAGCTTGTCATGGCTCATAGCTGCCTGTCGGTAAGCGGATTTCCCAGTAAGATTCGGGCGCATCCTGCCAGTCGGGCGCGGCCCGTCCATTCAGATCGTACACGACCTCGCCCGCGCGGATGGTCATCTCACAGCTGAGCCGTTGCCCCCCAGCCATGCGAGCGCCACCGCAGTCTACATAGCCGAAGCTGCCCTCATCCAGCCGCAGCAGCGCCACATCTGCCTCTGCGCCAATGCTCAAAGTGCCCAGCTCTGCATGCCCGATTTCGCGGGCGGGCGTCACAGTCGAGCGGAAGATGACCTCGTTGAGCGGCATGCCCATGCACAGCAGCTTGGACATGGTGTGCAGCATGTCAAACACGACTCCGTTGACATTGCCGATATGCAGGTCGGTGCTGATGCTGTCGGGACCGAAACCGCCCTGGAAAGCCGGGATGGCCTGGCGGAACCAGAAGCTGCCCGCGCCGTGCCCCAGGTCGAAGATGATCCCGCGTTCGCGCGCCTCGAACATAAAGTCGGCGGGCTGGTTTGCGCCGTTCAATATAGGAAATTGCTGCGCATAGACATGGGTGTGTATATCGCCCGGCTGCATCTTGGTCAGCAATTCCTGATAGGTGCGCCCTTCGCGATGCCAAAAGTCGACCATCAGCGGCTTGCCACAGATGGCGGATGCTTCCAGCGCGCGGTCGACAGCCGCCCAAGGTGGATGCGCCTCGTCAAATGGCTCGCTGACCCAGTAATGTGCCGTCTTGATGCCCACGCAATCTTCGGGATAAGCCAGAACAATAGAAGCCGCCAGTTGGGCATCCATCTCGTTGATGTCCTGCTCAAAAGGACCCGTCATGCCCGACTTGACGATGTTGATATAAGCGAAGATGCGGGTGCGCGCGCGGTCGATGACAGTGCGTTTGAAGTGCAGGAAGTGTTTTGCGCCGGCTGTGCCCGTATCGACGACCGTCGTCACGCCGCTGCGGAAGCTGTGATGGTCGGCAATGATGCTTAGTGTTTCTGGCTCGCGCGTGTGATAGACATGCACATGGATGTCAATCAGCCCGGGCGTGATGATCAAGCCGCTGGCGTCGATGGTCTGGGCGGCCTCGGCGCTGGCGATATCGCGTGCCACAGCGGCGATTTTTCCGTCCGCGATGGCCACATCCATGGGAGCGTCAAGGCTGTTCGCCGGGTCAATCGTGTGTCCGTTTTTGAGCAAGAGCGTGTATTTTGGCATCGTGTCTCTGTTTGATTATTTTCGTGTATGTGGGAGCTTGACCTTGTGTCACGTTCGGCATCCAGCCCAGTAGCAGCCGAGCTTTGTGCATATGTAACACAGTCTGACGCGCATCGCCACTAATCATAAACGTTTGAAAACGTCCTTGAAAGCGCAGCGCGGCCGCGAGCGCCGCAGCAACATCGCTGGCTGCTGTGGCCAGGCTGCGTTGCTCGGGTTTGACCTGCGCCAGCCTGTCATCGGGCGTGGGGAAACACAAGCGCAGCGCATTTATATGCATGTCCCAATTGCGCGTGGCATTCTGGCAGACCTGCTCGCCCAGATACTTGGTGAAGCCATATAGCTCATGCGCATCGGGCGTGACATTCTCATCGGCGAAAGTGCGCCCGCCCAGATTTTCGTAGACCGACATGCTGCTGGTATAGACCGCCTGCGTGATGCCGGCTGCCTGCGCCGCGTGCAGCGCCAGATGCAGTCCCTTGACATTGATGTCGTAAGCGCTGTGTATGCCCGTCAGGCTGTCCCAATCCTCGCTGCCCATCGCCATATAGATCAGCGCTTGCTGCCCCGACAGTACCTGGACCAGCGCTGCATAATCGCAGATGTCGCCCTGCACGCTGCGCAAGCTGCTGTCCGCCGCTGGGTGACGGTCGAAGATAGTCAGGCTGTGTTCGGTTTTTAGGTAGGGCGCTGTCATGCTGCCGACTCTGCCCGCGCCACCGATGACAAGTACACGCATGCTTCTTCCTCCCCTTGATCGACCTATTCGCTCAGGCATGATATACTAGCGCGCCTGCGGTTGCCCACTTTGTAAGCTCTCGGTCCCCATGGCAGGTCAGCTGAGGACAGGGCAGGTTATTTAACCCCACCCCCGGCCCCACCCCTACAATTCTGAGAGGGGAGTTTCGGGAGCTGTCACCCGACATGTCGACAGAATCCGCGCGTGAATTGCCTCCCCCTGACCTGTCGGGGGGATTGAGGAGGGTGATTTATTGTGCCCTTTGTGTCCTTGGTGTCTTTGTGGTTAAGATTTCCATAACGGCTATCGTTCTACTGCAGAGGGACACAGGACCATGACAGAATTCGCGGAAAAGGTGGCGCTGATCACTGGCGCATCGGGATTGCTGGCTTCGGGCGTGATTCCTGTATTTCGCGCGGGCGGCGCAAAGCTGGCGTTGACTTGCGGCGACGACCGTCTCTACCAGCGCTTCCCCGATCTGCGCGATGATGCCGACCACATCTGCCTGCAATCTGCCGATCTGTCTGACGAATCTGCGGTCGATGCGCTTTTGCGGCGCGTGTTGGATGCTTTCGGACGCATCGACATCCTGGTGAATATCGTGGGCGGCTGGGATGCCGGGCAGCCTGTGCATGAGGTGTCGCTTGATACCTGGCTGACCATGCTGCGACTGAACGCTACCATCACCTTCTTGATGAGTCGCGCTGTCCTGCCTGCCATGCTCGCGCAGGGGAGTGGCGTCATAATCAACATCGGCGCGCGGCCCGGCTTGCGTTCCAGCGGGCATGACGCTGCTTATGCCGCTTCCAAAGCCGCCGTCCTGCGCCTGACCGAGAGCCTGTCGGCAGAATACAAGCGCCAAGGCATCCGCGTGAACGCCGTGCTGCCCTCTGCCATCGCCACGCCCGAACAAGCCGCAGCTGATCCCGACGCTGGCGTTACCCCGCAGCAGCTGGGGCGCGTCATCGCTTTCCTGGCATCCGAAGCCGGCGCGATCATCCACGGCGCGATCATTCCCGCTTATGGCACGAAGTTCTGATTGATTCCCCCTCGGTCCCCCGACAGATCAGGGAGGCAGGTTTTGACTACCCTCCCTGATGCGTCGGGGAGGGTCTGGGGGAGGGGTTGTAATGGGCGAGTCACCGCCTCGCCCCTACGCTGTCTCTTTGGGGGCGGGGTTATTCACCGCCACGCCGCGATCTCGTCCAGGCGTTTCTTGCTGATGGCCGGCACCTGCGCATCATCGGCGGGGTAGCCCACCGGGATCAGCACAAAAGCGCGTTCGTTGGCGGGTCGCCCTAATATCTCCGCCAAGAACTTCATCGGGCTGGGCGTGTGGGTCAGCGTGGCCAGCCCCGACCAATGCAGCGCCGCCAGCAGCAATCCCACCGCGATCCCCACCGACTCTTCGCTGTAATAATGTTTGATGCGCCGCCCATCGGCTGCCAGACCATAGGCTTGGCGGAAGACGACAATGACATAGGGCGCGTCTTCAATGTGCGGTTTGCGCCAATCGGTGCCCAGTGGCGCCAGCGCATCCAGCCATGCTTGGCTCATGCGCCGTTCATAGCTGTCTTTTTCTTCGGCTTCGGCAGCAGCGCGCATTTGCTTTTTCAGCGCCGGGTCGCTCACCACCACGAATGTCCAAGGCTGCTGATTTGCGCCGGAGGGACCGCTGCCAGCTGCGCGGATGGCATTTTCGATCAATTCCAGTGGCACAGGGTTTGATGAAAAATCTCGCACGCTGCGCCGCCGGGATATACGCCGCACAAACTCCCGCGAGCGCCGCAATTGTTCGGCTTCGTTCAGCCTATCGAATTCCAGCGCCTGGAAGACGGGCTCTTTTTTCATGCGCTATTTTTACCCCCTTCAGTCCCCCGACTCGACAGAGGTCAATTCATATACATCCAGATCGCTGGCGCTGATGACCTCGCCGTCATACGCGCGCCGCACCTCGGCCACCAGCTGGGCGGGAGTCTGCCCCCAAAACAACTGATGCACCAGCACGAGCCGCTTGGGACGCACAGCAGTTGCCAGCGCCGCCAGCTCATCGCTCGAAGTGTGTGTGCGTGCATGATAGGCTTGCCAGGCGGGTGGACGAAAAGCAAATTGCCGAGCCGAATAGACTTCGTGCAGCAGCAGGTCGCAGCCGCGCGCCCACTCTGCAAAGCGCGCCACCGGCTTGGTATCGCCGGAAACGACAATCGTGCCATCGGGCGTTTCGAACTTGTAGCTGAGCGCCGCCAGGTCGCCATGATTGGCTTCCAGCGCCTGCACAGTCACCTTGTCGTCTTCATATACGCAGCCGCCGGCAACCTCGCGCACGACAATTTTGTAGCCTTCTCTGCTGCTGGGATGCGCGCTGAGATGCTCGCGGATATTTTCACTGTAAGCCAGCTCGATATGCCGTGCCATATCCGCCAGCCCGAGCGGACCGATGGCTTGCAAGACCGATTCACGCTCATGGATCCAGGGTGTATACAGCAGATCGGGCAAGCCGACAGTGTGGTCGGCATGCAGGTGTGTGACGAAGAGGCGCGTCAGGTCAGTCGTATCCCAGTCGATTTTTCCCATAGCCCGCGCCTCGACCACCCGCTGCACCGCGCCATGCCCGCAATCGACCAGATAGGGCTGCCCGGCGACCACCACTGCCAGGCTGGCGCTGACACGGTCGGGCTCGGCATTGGGCGTGCCGCTGCCCAGAATGACAACCTGCGTCTGGCTCATGCAGGCCATCTTTCGCGCAGGAAGCGGATTTTCTCGAGCAGGTGCTGCGCGCCGCCACCTTCATGATTGTTGAAGTGATATTCCACGATGCGCTTTTGGCTGCGTACATGGTTGTAAGAAGCATAGACCGTTGAAGGCGGGCAAACGGTATCCATGATGCCCACAGAATAAAATGCCTCCGCCTGCATGCGCGCGGCAAAGTTGACGCCGTCAAAATACGCCAAGGTGTTGAAGACGACTTCGATCCTGTCGCGGTGCGTGGACAGGTAACGAGCGATTTCCAGGTAGGGATTGGTGGGCGTGATATCGACTGCGCGCCGAAAATGCAGCAAGAAGGGCACATCGGGCAGGCAGAAAGCCACATCAGCGCGCAAGCCAGCCACAGCAATGCTCAAGCCGCCGCCCTGGCTGATGCCGGTGACCGCGATGCGCCGCTTGTCGATTTCGTCCCGCGTCTGCAGCGCATCGACTGCGCGCACGGCATCGGTGTAGAGACGGCGGTAATAATATGTGTGCGGGTCGAGGATGCCCTGCGTCATATAACCGGGGATGGCTGGATTAGCGCCGTTGGGCATGTCGGCTGTGTCGCCGCGCCGCCATACGCTGCCTTGTCCGCGCGTGTCCATCACCAGTTGGGCGAAACCGGCCGAGGGGAATTCCAGCCATTCCAGCGGATAACCGCGTCCACCGCCATAGCCGATGTATTGCACGACGGCTGGCAATGGGGCAGAAAGATGCCTCGGCACGAAGTACCAGCCTTTTGTGGGTGCCCCGCCAAAACCCGCAAAGGTCACATCATAGACGTCGATCGTTTCCAGCCCGCTGTCGACCAGCTCGAATGTGGCGGAAAGATCGTGCTGGCGAGACTCGGACAAGGTCTCGCGCCAAAAGTCGTCGAAGTCGGCGGGTTCGCTGCGCTGCGGTTTGTAGACGCGCAGCTCTTCCAGGGGCATATCAAAAAGCGGCATGGTAGGGCTCCTTTGTGTACACGGCTGCTGGCGCGGAGTATAGCGCGTCCATAATGCTTGACCACCAGGTACACCGAGAAGAAAGCGCAGCTATATCCAGCATACCCAATCCGACTTACCGGGAAGGGGTTAGAAGAGAACCATCCACCGAGTTAGACACTCCCCGCACCATCAATTTCTTGATATCGGTGCGAATTTCATGTATATTTCGTTTGGCAAGATGCGCTCGCTCTGCTTTGGTAATTCCTATGCTCGTCTACCGTCTACCTCGACTTCTACTGTATTCTTTGTTGCCGCTGTTGCCCATTGCCGCGCTCCTAAGCGCGTCCCTGGCGCAGGCGCAAGTGCCTGATGCGCCCACCGCGACCAGCACTCCCACCGCGACGCCCGAACCTCCCGTCCCCGCGTTTGAACTCCAGGTGACTGATGTTACCCTGAACAGCGTCTCGCTGGATTGGACACCGCTGGAAGGCGCGGATGGCTATAGAATCCGGCTCTCTGGTGGGGATCGCAATGGGTTCCGCAACGTGATCCGCGATACCAGCGATACCGATATCACCATCAGCGGTCTGACAGCCGATACGGCCTACTACATTACCGTCACCCCGTATCTGCTTAGGCAGGACGGTAAGCGTGTATTCACCTTTTCCAGGCGCGATGTGCGTGTGCGCACCAATGGCTCGACGCCCACGCCCATCCCTGAAGTCGAACCGCTGACCACCATCACGATTAAGAGCACCAGAATCTGGCTTTCCGGCGCGAGGTTGTTCACCGATTTGTTACTGCGCTGGAACGGTCCCACGCACACCGGCTACTATACGCTAACCTTGGACAATATTGATGGTCATAGCGAGCTCTTCAAACAAGGATTTCAAGTCAAGCTGCCTAAATCCTATGGAATCTATTACGGCGATCGCGCTCCTATTCAACTGCCGCTTAGCACTGGCTATGGCTTCACCGTAACCTGGCATCCTGGACCCAGCTCGACCTTCCCCAAAAAATCAAAATCGATACGCTATGAGCCGCCGCCGCTGACGCCGACGCCGACGATCACGCCGACGCCGCGGTTTAAACTGTCCAATTTGCAGATTTCAAATATCACTTCTAATTCAGCGCAGATCTCTTGGACTGACCCCGTCCCTGGATTTACAAGTAGCGGTGGATATGAGTACTTTGCTGAAATCCTTCTTAACGGGCAGACTATCGCGTCGGGAAGAAATGAAGACCTCTCTAACACGGTATACACCCTGGAGAATCTGGATCCCGGTACCACCTATACAGTTATTGTTTGGAAAGTCAAAGCGCTCACCAAATTAGGCGTTAAGGTAGCCCTCACTACTTTGACGGGCAGCTTTACGACCACGCCAGCACCGGCTGGTTTCACCCATGTTTGGTTCAGCGAGATCAAGCATGATGCGGTCACCGTGCATTGGAACGGCACCGTGGGCAACCTCTACGATATTTTCCTGCTGAACGCTGTCGATGAAAAGACGGTCGCTGAGCGGCGGGTCGAAACCGATATTGCCGAGCGTATTGGTTTGTTGAAGGCGGATACGGAATACATTGTCGAAGTTCGTGGCGGGCGACCCGGAACGACCAATTTGAGTACGATTCGCAGTCGCTTCAGGAGTTTGCCAGCCCCGCCGCCTACCGCAACTCTTACCCTCACCAGCACGCCAACTGTCGTCAGCCAGCCGCAGCAAGGCCACCAGCTGCCCACCGATGGCACCCTGGACATGATCTTCTCCAAAATCTCCAAAGACAGCATCACCGTCGAGTGGACTGATATGGGCAAGGTTTTGCTCTACTTTGTTGAGATCCGCGACAGCGAAAATTATTACGCATTTGCCACACTCAGAACGGGCGAGCTGTCGCATACTTTCAATGGCTTAATTGCGGGCAAGATCTATACCGTCAGCGTCATCGTCCATTCTGAAAATAGCGACAATATCATCGTCACCGGCAGGGTGACCACCACCGCAGCGAAGCCAACCGTCACGCCGACGCCGACGCTAACCAACACGCCGACGCCGCTGCAAGTCCTGGGGCAGCAAGACCAGGTCGTATTGCCTACCGATACGCCGACGCCAACGGCAACTTCTACATCTACTGCCACGCCGACAGCAACTTCCACACCCACCGCCACCAGCACACCCACAGCAACTTCTACGCCGACGAGTACGCCAACTCC
>JAJEBK010000049.1 GCA_022823945.1 Anaerolineae bacterium
ACGACGCTTGCAGATATTACAGCGATAACGCTGGCTGCCAGAACGATTGAAGCCAGCTTTGACTTGCTTTTGCGTATCTTGACAATCGGGACAGGCATTCATAACCGCAGTATATCATAACCGCATATTCACCACTCCCGAAAAAACCAGCTCTTTTTGCGCCCTGCGCGATTTTGCGCTAGGCTATCGACACTTGTCTATCAGCCGCCACTGTGCGAACAGAGCCATATATCGCGCTTCTGCTGTTTGATAGCCAACTCATCTATTGTCACGCAAAGGAGCGAATCATGAACAAGCGTATTGGCAATTTCTCGCGGCGCGACTTTCTCAAGGCGGTCGGTGCCTTATCGGCCGGGCTGGCAGCCAACCCGCTGCTGCACAGCAATATCCGCGCCTTTGCCCAGGATGTCGCTGCCCGGCCGCCCATCACCATCCTCATCAACGACTCGCCCTGGTTCCCCGGCTTCGCAGCCATGGTCGAGCTCTACACCGAGACCACCGGCAACGAGATCAACCTGGATGTTACGCCCTTCCCCGGCATGCTCGACAAAACGCGCAACGCCACACAAGCGGGCGAAAGCGAATATGACGCGGTCGCCATCACCGAGCAGAACATCCCCTTCTTCTACAAATCGGGTTTGCTGCGCCCCATCACCGACATCGACGCCGACTTTGCGCTCGATGAAAACATCATCAGCTATGGCGATGCGGCGAAGTGGGACAGCGATCTGGGCGTCAACGGACCCATGGGCACCATTCTCGGCGTGCCCATCAACGGCAACATCCAGCTTTATTATTATCGCCGCGACCTCTTCGAAGAAAACGGCATCGAGCCGCCCAAGACCTTCGACGAAATGGAAGCGATCGCCGAGCAGCTGGGCAGACCGCCGCGCATGTTTGGCAACGCCAACCGCGCCAACCCGATCTGGTGGGAATTCGGCGCTTATGTCGACAGCTACGATGCCGAATATGTGCGCCTGGAAGATGATGGCAGTTGGTCGGTGGGCTTCGAACGTCCCGAAGGCTTGGAAGCGGTCAATCGCTGGCTGCGGCTGGGACGCGACTGGGCGCCACAGAATTACGCCGACCTCGGCCAGGGCGACTTGCTGGCGCTGATGGCCAGCGGACGCCTCGCGCAAGTGCACATGGTGGGCGCGGCCGCACCCAACTATGACAATCCAGATATCTCGGTGGTCGGTGGCAACATGGGCGCGACCGTTGTGCCGGGCGTCACTGCCGAAGCCCGCTCGCCACGCACCGGCATGTGGGTCATGTGTCACCCCGATAACCTGCCCGCCGAACGCGCCGCCGCCGGCCTGGAATTTGTCAAGTGGCTAACCACCAAAGACAACCAGCTTGCTTATGCCAAAGCCGGCGCTATCCCCGTCCGCCAGGACACCTACGAAGAACTTGCGACAGACCCGGTCGTCGGCTGGTGGACGAGCGCCTTCGCCGAAAGCACGCCTTTCTTACATCCAGAAACGCGCCTGCCAGAAACGCCGCTCATCCGCGACAGCGTCTCGACCCGCATGGCGCAAGCCTATGTCAACGAGATCAGCGCCGATGAAGCCGTCTCGCTGATGGCTTCGGAAATCCGCACCGTCATGGAAGACGCCGGCTACACGGTGTCTTGAGTCCGTAAATCCGAGCGCGCCTTTCATCCCCCCGTCCCGACGGGGGGACTGAGGGGGGTATAAACGGACGAGACAAGTCTCGCTCCAACAGGATTCCAATGATGCAGGTTTCCGCGATAATCCCTCCGCCAAACTCGACAGGGAGACCCAGGCAGGTCGACCGGCTCTTCGGCGCGGGCAGCTTCAAGCTGTGGGCGTTGCTGCCGCTTTTGGTCGTGCTGGTCATCTTCACCCTGTTGCCCATCTTGCAGCTATTGCAGATGAGCGTCTCCGAGCTGGAGTTTGTGGAAGGCGAGCTGGTTTCGGAGTTTATCGGCTTGGGGCAGTTGGACAACCTGGCCAAAGACCCCATCGCCGGCATCGCGCTGAAGAATACGCTGGTCTTCGTGGTGGCGGTGGTGCTCATCGAGACATTCACCGGCTTTTGCCTGGCGGTGGCCATCAGCCGCACCAAAACACTTGCCATCCTCTATCGCAGCGTCGTCATCATCCCGCTGCTCATCCCGCCTGTCGCCATCGGCACGATGTGGTCGCTGATGTATGACTACAATTACGGGCTCTTCACCACCATTTTGATCGAGCTGGGCGTGCAGTATCCGCCGCTGTGGACTGCCGACCCCGACCTGGCGCTGATATCGGTCATCATCGTCGATGTCTGGCACTGGACCAGCTTCATGTTTTTGATCATGCTGGCTGGCATCGAGTCGATCCCGCCGCCGCTGCTGGAAGCCGCCCGCGTGGATGGCGCAACCGAGCTGCGCACCATCCGCTATGTCATCCTGCCCATGATGGCACCGACTATTTTGGTGGCCATGCTGTTGCGCACGATCTTGGCCTTCAAAGTCTTCGACCAGATCTTCGTGCTGACATCGGGCGGACCGGGCACAGCCACCCAGGTCATCAGCATGCACATTTACAAAGTTTTCAGCGAGCAATTCCGGCTGGGTTATGCGGCTTTTCTGTCGCTGATGGTGGCGGGCTTCATGTTCATCTTCGTGGCATTTTATTTGTGGGCGAGCCGAGTCGTGCGGAGGCGCTTGGGATGAAGCAAGCCGCCCTCTCCAAAATCGCGCTGAATCTATCGCTGTTGATCGTCGTCTTTATCATCCTCTTCCCGGTGTTTTACATCGTCCAGACCTCGCTGAAGAGCATGGCTGATGTCTATAGCGGCAGCTTCTTTTTCACGGCGAAGACGGCAAATTATGAAGAAATCTTCACGGGCAGCCGCAGCAACTTTGCCGAATTGACGCGCAACAGCCTGATTGTTTCGTCCAGCGTGGCGTTGATTTGTGGGGCGATCGGTTCGCTGGCTGCTTATTCGCTGGCGCGGCTGAACTGGCGGCGCTGGGTGGCGGGCGGGATCATCGTCTGGCTGCTTTTCATCAACATGATGCCGCCCATCGTCTTCGTCACGCCCTACTATCTATGGGCGCGCGCGGCTGGAATCTATGACACGCCCGCCGCTGTCATCATGGCGCATGTCGTGCTGAATATGCCCTTGGCTGTGATCATGATGATGAACTTCTTCGCCGAAGTGCCAAAAGAGCTGGAAGAAGCCGCGGTCATTGATGGCTGCTCGCAATGGCAAGCTTTCCGCATGGTCATCCTGCCCATCGTGCGCCCGGGCTTGGCGGCCATGGCTGTGCTGGTCTTCGTCTTCAGCTGGAAAGAATTCCTGTTTTCGCTCTCGCTCACCACCACCAGCGCCGGACGCACCATCCCCGTGGGCATCGCCAATTTCGTGCAAGAGTTCAATATCCGCTATGGCGAGATGGCGGCTGGTTCCTTCGTGGCGATGATCCCGGCGCTGATTTTGGTGCTGCTGGCACAACGCCACATCATCAAGGGGCTGACAGTCGGCGCGATCAAAGGCTAGCGCGCCTGTGAAAAAACGCGCGACAATTCGAGCGTAAACCCGGGCAGCACATCCTCGCCGGACAGCGCGCCATCCGCTGGGACAGAGTCGATTTGCAATCCTCCCGCGTCATCCAGACGGCAGACTTCCACGCTGAGCCGATCTGGATACACAAGCCAGACGAGTCGCGAGCCACGGCGCAGGTACAAGTCTGCCTTGCGACGAGTCGCGGCATAGCTGTCATTGGGCGACTTGACTTCCACAGCCAAGTCGGGCATAGCCGGCACAAATTGATGCGAATCGGGGTCGTCCAGGCGCTCCATGCGAATAAAGGCGACATCGGGACCTAATAGAGTCTCGTCGTCATCGGCTGCGTAGTAGCCCGTATCCGTTGTTACGATGCCCAGCCCAGTCCGCTCGGCGTATTCGACCAGGAAATAGGTGATGTAACCCGACTGCCTGCCGTGCGACAATCCCGTTGGCGACATGGCGACGATTTCTCCTTCAATGAGTTCAAAGCGACCGTCGGCATATTCCGGCAACTGCAACAGCCACGGCACATCGGCCAAGCAGTATTTGCGCTTTTCGCGCGGTCTGTCCAAGGCGACCATGCCTGCCTCCTTCCCAATAGCCTGTGCCAAGAGCATAGCACGGCCTTGCGCGCTGGTTACGCAGTCAAGGGCTAGCGCGCCTGCGAAAAAACGCGCGACAATTCGAGCGTAAAGCCGGGCAACACATCCTCGCCAGACAGCGCGCCATCTGCGCTCACAGAGTCGATTATTAATTCACCTGCGTCATCCAGACGGCAGACTTCCACAACGCGCCGATCCGGATACACAAGCCAGACGAGTCGCGTGCCACGGCGCAGATACAATTCCGCCTTGCGACGAATATAGGCATAGGTGTCGTTGGGCGACTTCACTTCCACAGCCAGGTCGGGCATGGTCGGCACAAATTGCTGCGAATCGGGGTCGTCCAGGCGCTCCCTGCGGATAAAGGCGACATCGGGACCTAGCAGGGTCTCGTCGTCATCGGCTGCGAAATAACCCGTATCCGCCGTTACGATGCCTAGTCCAGTCCGCTCGGCGTATTCGTCCAATATCCGAATAATGCGACTCGACTTTCTGCCGTGCGACAAGCCCGTTGGCGACATGGCAACGACTTCTCCTTCGATGAGCTCAAAGCGACCGTCGGCATATTCCGGCAACTGCAAAAGCCACGACACATCGGCCAGGCAGTACTTGCACCTTTCGCGAGGTCTGTCCAACGCGACCATGCCTGCCTCCTTCCCAATAGCCCGTGCCAAGAGCATAGCACGGCAAAGCGCGATTCTGCCAATTGACGCCTCTTGCAGAGTAGAATTGACGCGGAGACTGTCAACCAGAAAGAGACGCGCCGATGACGACCCACCGCATAGCCCTCTGCCCGCAGCTGCGCCCAGATCCGCGGGCTGCCGTAGCTGCCGCCACTGCGCTTGAAGCGCTGCCGGATGAGAGGCAACAAGGTCGCATCCTCCCGCTGGCGCTTGCCAGGCGA
>JAJEBK010000046.1 GCA_022823945.1 Anaerolineae bacterium
ACGAATGATTTCCAGCACGATCCTGACTTTCGTCTCCGGTGTGTACTTGCGATGCCTTCCCATAGGGCTGTCTCCGTCCCTGTGCATCCAGTATACTCTCTTTACTAGGTGTCCAGTTTTTCGGGACCACTACAGGGGCAGGTATGATCGCGATGCAGCCAATAGCGGACAAGACTTACGGTGTTCTTTCCTTTTGTTGCATACCGTTACTGAAGAGCCTTCTGTAGTACGACAATTCGCATTGCGTTACAATAAGATTGCAGCATACGAGATGAGGATGAAAGCCCCATGGCTGTTCTGACGCAACCTGTCACCGCCGACAACTTCCTGGAAGTCGCCAACTTGCCCGAATACGCCGACTGCGCCGTTGAGCTTGTCGAAGGAGAGATCGTTACGATGCCACTGACAAACCCACAACACGGCGAGATTTTGCTTGCGCTTGGCGGTCCCTTGCGCAGTTTCGTTATGGCACATCATTTGGGTCATGTGACTGGCGGCGATGTCGGTTTCATTCTGGAGCGAAATCCCTATGGCAGAGATACCATTCGCGGCATTGATATCGCCTTCATCAGCAGCGAAAGAGCGCAGGGACCTTTGCCGACAGTATTCATGGATGGCGCGCCCGACCTGGCTATCGAGATCATGTCGCCCAGCAATACCATGGGCGATATCCGGCGCAAGATCAATCAACTGCTGGAGGCCGGCTGCCGGCAAATCTGGATTGTGCATCCCGACCTGCGCGAGGTGGATGTGCACACCAGCGAAGGCGCAAAAGTCCACCGCGAGGGCGACAAGTTGTTCGCCGGCGATATCCTGCCCGGCTTCGAGCTTGATGTCGCAGACATTTTCCCCAAGTAGACACGCTCTATCCCCTCATCCAAAAAGCCGAGGCAAGCGCAACCTGCGAGAATCAAAACGCGTATTCGCCGATTTGCTCAAAGTCCAGCTCGGCATCGTCCCCTTCGTCCAACTCATCAAAGTCGACCTGGTGCAGGCTGCCCGCCTCGCCACGCTCGCAATGGACTCGGTAGGCGCAGAAGCGACAATGACGGCTTTCGGACGTCAGGGGAAAGTCGCTGGCGTTCTGGATTTCGTTCAGCAACCCGCTCAACAGCGCTTCATCGTCTCGCATCTGCGCTGGTGAATAGGCAAAGCTAACGCGCTGCCCACCCCGCGCCAGGTACACATACTCCAGGCGGACGCGCTCGGCTGGCAGTGGCGCGCCAACCAGGTGCGCTCCCGCTTTGGCAGCCACATACAAGTAAACGATCGTCTGCCAGCGCTGCCGCAGCGACTCGCGGTCGGGCACATAGTTGCCGGTCTTCCAGTCGACAATGACCAATTCTCCGCCAGGCTCAAATGCCAGCAGATCGACCTTCGCCATCAACTGCCGTCCGTTTAGGCTGGTCTGCAGACGCTTTTCGGGCAGGCGCGTGCCGGGCAAGTCATGCAAACCGCTGGACAGCAGCTCGTCGAACCAGAGCGCGACTTTGTCATCCTGTATAGCGGCTTTCAACAGATCGTGCGGGATGCCCTGTTGCGAAAGTTTGGCGAGTTGATGCAGCCTTGCGCCTTGTCGCAGCCGCTTTTCGTATTCGAGTTCGCCCTGTGTTTCAGCCGCGGTCATGGTGGGCGGCCGCCAACGATCGGCATAGCGCAGTTGGAAACGGCGCGGACAATCGGCATAGCTCTGCAGGTTTTTGGCGCTGAATACGAAGGTCGCGGGCAGATTCATACGGGAGATACCATTATTGTACGCGCCGGCACATTTCAGCATCCCAAAAGACACGCAGCGCCCGCAGCGGAGTCGCTTCGCTTTGGCTGTTGCGACGCCCGGTGTTCCAGCTGATGCACAGCGATTTGCGCGCGCGGGTGATGCCCACATAGAGGAGGCGCAGGCGTTCGGCGGCGTAGTCGATGCGCGCATCCAGCGATGCGAAGCCCTCGCGATAGGGCGTGCCGTGGCAAAGGCTATCCAGTTGCGCCAGGGCTTCTTCGGGCAAGTTCAGCTCGTCGCGGATGTACCACTTTTCGCCGATATAGCTGTCGCGCGGCTCGGCGGACGGGAAGTCGTAATTGTTGACAGACACGATGGCGACATAGTCCCATTCCAGCCCCTTGGCTTTGTGCAGCGTGGTGACAGTCACTTTGCCTTTGTGCGCATCGGGGTCGAAACGAGCTTCTTCGTCGCCCCAGGCGCGAAATTTGCGTTTGTTGCGGGCGATCTCGTAGAGCTCTTCGGCGAAATCGGGCAGGCGCATTTGTGGCTGCTGCTTTTGCAACTGCGCCAGGTGCAGGGCGATCATGTGGGCGGTGGCGATGTCGTTGGCATCGCGGAAGATGTCGCCAGCCAGGCTGAGCACCAGTTGGTCGATGGGCATATCGGCAGCGCGCATCCAGCTGGCAATTTGCTCGCGAAAGCTGGCCAGCCTGTTGCGGGCGCCAACATGCTTTTCGCCTTGCAGGTTGTCATCCAGCCAGTCGCGCAGGCGGGGAGCGACCAGGTCTTCCACCTGTTTGATGCGCCGCAAATCTTTGACCAGCGCGTCGACAGCGGCAGCCGCGGCACTGTCATCACGATCATCCCGGCGCCAGACACGGTAGACATCGCCCAGCCGCTGGGCATTTTTTGGGTCGGCCAAGTAGCGCAGCATATACGCCAACGAACCGACCACTGCGCGTGTGGACGAAGCGCTGTTGAGATTCTCGACATAGGGCAGGCCCATCGCCCGCAGCACCCTGACGATCTCTGTGCCGCGGGTATTGCGCGCCACCAGGATAGCTGCCGTGTCCGTCGGGTGGTCTGCCAGCCAGCGCGCGCAATTTGCCGCTACAAAGTGGGCTTCGCGTTCGGCGCTCATGGCATCGGGGCAAAGCAGGATGGCGACGGGATTATCAGGCGGGTTGGGCTGGGGGTCGCCCGCGGGGGTGGGCAGGATGTGCGGAAGGCTCAGTGGCTGGCGATCGCGGATGCGGATGAGTGGATGCGCCAGCGACCAGTCGATCAAGTGATTCGCCAGTTGCTGGATGCTGGCTGTGCTGCGCCCGGAATTGGGCAATTCGCGCCGCTCTACGCCGGCCGCATGGATGAAATCGCGCAGGTATTTCGGATCGGCGGTAGTGAAAGTCTCATAGATGGCTTGGTTGGGATCGCCCATGCGCACCCAGTTGCCACCCTGCCCAACCAGCAGGCGCAGGATCGCCTCTTGCGAGCGGGAACTATCCTGGGCTTCATCTTCCAGGATATAGGGATATTTGTGCTGCAGCGCCGCCAGGTAGTCGGGGTTGTCGCGGAGGGTGGTCAGCGCCAGGCGAATGAGGTCTGCAAAATCCAGCGCGCCTCGATACGCCAGTGCGCGCTCATAATCGTCGTAAATATCAATACACATTTGCGCCAGTGATAGCTCTTGTCGGCTGCGAGCCAACTGCTGAGCCAGTTGTTCTGGTGTTCGCAGTTCATCTTTGGCTCGTTTGATAAAATTGCGCGCCGATTCAATGACAGTATTGCGCCAGTGGTTGCTGCGGTAGTGCGGTTTTTCCAAAAAGTCGCGTCCCAGCCAGGCATCGGCGGCATCGGGCTGGCGGCGCATCCAGCTGTCGACGGCGGTGGCCAGGATGGCGCTGCTTTCGCGCTCGTCGACGATGTTGACATCGTCATCAACGCGGGCGGCGGTGGCGCGGCTGCGCACGATCTCGTTTGCCAGGCTGTGCAGGGTACGCACGCGGTAACCCCAGCCTGGCAAGAAGCCCTCGTGTTTGACGAAGTCGCTCACCTGGCGCGCAAAGTTGGCCACAGCCGAGTTGACCAGCGTAACGATGAGGATCTCTTGACCATCTTGCAAAGGCGCGTTGTTCAGCAACTGGCCAGCCAGCGCGCACAGGGTGGCTGTTTTGCCGCTGCCGGGCACAGCCGCGACACCCATATAGCCGCCGCGATATTGCAGGACTTGCGCTTGCCTGGGGCGTGGCTGGAACATGGGTAGTTTTTACCACATGGGCACCTGTTTATGGAACTGTTGCGATCAAATCTGCCCCCATCCCCCGGCCCCTTCCCCCACATGGAGGGAAAGGGAGCTTAGCAATCCGAGATAGGAGCAAAAAGGGACCTGCCTCTTAAATGGGTCGCGTAGACACAGACCGCCGGGGAGGGGTTTGAGGTGGGGGTTTAGCGTCCGCGGCAGTTCCAGTATGGATGCGCCGCAGCGCCGTATACAGAGTCTCCAGCAACAAGCCACGCGACTCGTAGCCGCTTTCGCCCAGCTCGCTGTAACCCAGATAGACAGCCTGGCGACAGCGCCTTGTCAATGCCAGCGTCAGCCGTCGCAGGGTTTGGCGTTCCAGTTCTTGTTCGTCGGCTTCGCCCCAGACTGCGCCGGTCTGCCAGCCCCGGCTGAGCACATACGGATGCGTCAACGGCTGGAACAATCGGCTCGACCAGCCCTCGCTGCTGATGTTCAGCCAGAACTGCACATCGACGGCGCGATTGCTGAGCAGGAAGGTATAGGCAGGCGCGATATAGATGCTGTCTTCGGCTTCTTCTATCCAGTCGCGCAGGTAAAAATTGGCGATGAGGCCGCGCTCGACCATCTGCACATAATCCCGCGCCAGGTCGATGTCATCGTCATAATGCCGCAGGAAGTCCAGTGCCCAGCGAAAACCCCGCGCCGAATCGACCAGGTTGCGGCTGATATTGCCCGCGTTGACATCGGCATGAAAGCCAAAACCGCGCCGTGCCAGGACTTCGCTGTACAAACGGCGAAAGAAAATATCCAGCGCCGCGATCGGCTCACCCTGGCTGTAAGTCGCGATCCAGTCTCGAAGCTGGTCATAGCGCTTGCCGATGTCAAAGGTGATGCGGTCTTGCATGCTGGTGTTGGTGATGCCGCTGAATGGATGCAAGCCATCATCGCGATACAGCACATCGCACAGCAATTTGGCGCGCACCAGGTCGAGCCCGTCGATTGTCTGAGTCAAGGCAAATGCCAGGTCGAACTGGACCGGCACCGCGCCCCAGCCCGGATGCGCCAGTCGCGCCAAGGTCAGCAATGTGCGCGCGGCCGGTTCATCGCGCAGCGCCCGCGAGGGACGGTGCGACCGCGCCGAAAGCCCGCGCCTCCGCAAGCTTTCGAAGAGCGAAAACCGCAGCGAGTCGGACATGAATGGTGCCAGCACGGCGATCTCTTGCGGCTTGATGCCTTTTTCAAATACCAACTTGCCGATTTCGTCCACGACCCACTCAATCATCTGCGGATGATAGCGATGGGCTTCGGCGATCAGCGCCGTGCGGAAGTCCGTCTCTGCGGCGGCGGCTTCGCCAACCAATGGCGCAGACAGGTGCGCGCCCAAAGCGGCGATCGGCTCGCTCATTACGAAAGAGCCCTCCAGCGCGACCTGGTTGTCGCAGGCTTGGCGCAGGCGGTCGGCGCTTTCGGGATCGGCACCGAGAAAACTTCTGAAGCCGGCATCGTGGTCGCAGATCAATAGCGCCGATTTGCAGTTGGGCAGCAGGCTCATCAAGAAGCGATGGGCGGCCGGGTTGTCTTCTTCGACATTGTCGGCGATCAGATGCTGGAAACGCCGGCGCAGGTTGTCGCGCGCCACGGGCAGCGCCAGCACATGTTGGCTGAATAATTCAATACATAATGAAAAGTCCAGCAGATTGCGCCGCAGACAGTATTGGCGGAAGGCCATGGCGCAGGCTTGGGCATCGGCGTAGATATGCGCTTGCTCGACACCCCCGCCCAATGCTGTTTGCAAGCGCGTGCCGATCTCGCTGATGGGAAAGCCGACCATCGCCGCCTTGTTCATATTGTCGACGATCTGGCTGTAGAGGCGAGCGCGATCAATGCGCACACTTTTGAAATAATCGCGCTGCGCCACCAAAGTTTCGATAGCGCGAGACATGAAATATTGCACCATCTCCAGACTGAGGAAGTTGGGCAAGTCTTGCGGATGAGCGAAGCCAGCTCGCTCGGCGATGAGAAACCAGAATGTCTCGACCATGTCTCGCGAGAGGCTGCCTATCGTGTGTACAGCCAGCTGTCCGCCGCCGTAGCCGGGATAGCCGCGCAAGGCTTCGCGATAGGGCTGCGCCAGGGAACGTTGGGGCACGAATAACAAGATGGACTCGGCGGGAACGCCCTGCTGCAGCAGATGCAGCATACGCGCGATGCCGTTGCTGGTTTTGCCGCTGCCAGCGATGCCTTCCAGCCAGAGTTTGTGTTGCAGCGGCGCATCAAACACGGCGCGCTGTGCTGGTGTGAGCTTGGGGAGTGCGATTGTCATAAGGCGTATTATACGGGGATGCGAAGGTTTCAGGAATTGCAGCAGCCTACTTGGGGAAAATGTCGCTGACAGCAAGCTCAAAGCCGGGCAGGATGTCGCCGCCGGACAGCGTGTCGCCCTCGCGGTAGACGCGCATGCCATCCATGCTGTGCACATCGACGCGGCGCAAATCGGGGTGCACGATCCATACCTGCGGGCAGCCCGCGCGCAGCAGTTGGTTGATCTTCAGGTTGGTGTCGCCGACCGTGTTGGACGGTGACATGATTTCGATGGCCAGGTCCGGCGCGACTTCCAGGAAACTGCTTTGTGGCAGCGTGGGCGCTTTCACATAGCTGATGAAAACGATATCGATTCCTCGTATGGTGTCCCTGCCCTGCTCGTGCCGCTCCAGCACTACGCCAGCATCACCCACATGAACGCGACCCAGTTTATGCTGCCGGACAAACCACCACAGAAGAGCGAATATATTGCCAACAATCAGTGAGTGTTCCGGGTTGGTCGTGGGCATCGGGACGATCTCTCCTGCGACGAGTTCGACATGCTGATGGGCGTATTCTGGCGAGTTGACCATCTCGAAAAACTCGTCGGCGCTGATGCTCGCGTGGTTTCGGGTCAATAGAGCCATGGCGATTCATCCTCTGCTGCGTGGGGGGAATTGTAACACGGTTGTCGCGGAGCAATCATAAACAGCATCGTGAACTAAAGAGCGAAGAAAAAATGTATGTGGGGGGAGGTATTGGCGCTTGCCTAGCTGGGGAAGATGTCGCTGACGGCAAGCTCAAAACCGGGCAAGATGTCGCCGCCGGACAGCGTGTCGCCCTCGCGGTAGGCGCGCAGGCCATCCTTGCTGTGCACATCGACGCGGCGCAAATCGGGGTGCACGATCCATACCTGCGGGCAGCCCGCGCGCAGCAGTTGATCGATCTTCAGGTTGGTGTCGCCGACCGTGTTGGATGGTGACATGATTTCGATGGCCAGGTCCGGCGCGACTTCGAGCAAGCCAGGTGGAAAGCTGCCAGGAATCTTGTCGTCACGAATGAAAGCGATATCCAGCCCGCGCACGGTGTCTCTGCCATCGGGATTGCGCTCCAGCACAAAGCCAGCATCTCCAGCAGCCACATACCCAAGACCAAGCGACTCGACAAACATAAACAATCTGGCGGCAAGTCTGGCAAGAACTACGCCGTGAAGCGTTTGCGGTGGGGGCATGGTTACGATTTCTCCTTGCACAAGCTCGACCAGGCAATCGGTATATTCCGGCCGGCTGGCGATTTCTAGGAAGTCTTCGACGCTGAGGCGCGTTTCTGCTGGGGAACGGGTCAAGAGAGCCATGGGAAAATCATCCCTTTCTCAGATTCCTACTTTCGGATTATAGCGCAAATGACATGCAGAGTCGTATTGACAGCAGACTTCAGAAACAGCGCGCCAAACATCAGAAATCTGGTAGAATGGAAGGTATTGGCAAGCTAAATCATCTGTCTATGCTACTGCGAAGGAGATTTGCACAATGAAACGCACCAGACGGTTATTGGTAATCTGCCCGCTGCTGGCATTTGCCCTGCTTCTTTTCGGTGTGCCTGCGCTGGCGCAAGATATGGGCAGTGGCGGCGCGATCATCGAGCCCAACTTCGGCGATGACCCCACCACTTTCAACCCCATTATTTCCAACGATGGCACATCCAACGATGTTATCGCCCGCATGTATCCCGACTTCGTCGGCGTTGACTCGGCGACCGTGCAATATGCGCCCGGCGTCAAAGGCGCGCTGGTGTCGGACTGGGATATCAGCGAAGACGGCATGACCTACACCTTCCACCTGCGCGATGACATGGTGTGGAGCGATGGCGTGCCGATCACTGCGGTGGATGTCGCCTGGTTCCTGGATGCGGTGCTGAGCGGCGAAACTTCTTCGCCACGCCAGGAGCTGATCGACCGCGTAGAAAGCTACGAAGTCATCGACGACCACACGTTGTCCATCACTTTCGACGAAGCCAACTGCACGCTCATCAGCACGCTGGCGCCGGTTACGCCCGTGCCCGCGCACATCTTTGAAGAAGCCTATGGAGACGACTATGCGGGCATGGACGAAAACGAATACAACCTCAACCCGACCGTGACCGGCGGCGAGGCTTTCGTCTTTGCAAATTTCCGCCCCGGCGAGCAGACCACCCTGCTGGCCAACGCCGATTTCACCGATGCTGAACAAGGCGCGGTCATCCCCGAAGGCTGGGTCTACAAGGTCGTCACCGACCAGGTTGTGCAGATGGAGCAATTCTTCGCCGGCGAGCTGACCTGGGTGTCCAGCGTGCCACAAGCCAACCGCGAGGAAGTCAAAGAGCGCGGCGCTGCGGGCGAGTTCCAGACTTACGAGACGCCAGCCGGCACCATCCGCTTCTTGTCGCTGAACACGGCCGACCCGACCAACCCGCAAGATGGGCTGGACGAAGACGGCAACCCGATCGACCAGGGGCATCATCCCATTTTGGGCGATGCGCGCGTGCGCCAGGCGCTGAACTATGGCATGAGCTTCGCTGAGATCAACGATGGCGCATTCTTTGGCACCGGCATCCCGGTCGCCTCGCATGTGCGCCCCACCGACTGGAGCTTCCCGGCGGGCTTGGAGCCCTACCCGTTCGATCCGGACAAAGCCATGCAGCTGCTGGACGAAGCCGGCTTCACCGACAGCGATGGCGATGGCGTGCGCGAATGCAATGGCTGCCTGTACGCCGAAGAGGGCGCGCCGCTGGCTTTCACCGCCAAGACCAACGCCGGCAACACCAGCCAGGAAGCGCTTTACACCATCCTGCAAGACCAGTGGAACGAGCTCGGCTTTGATGTCACAGTCGAGTTTGTCGAGTTTGGCACCCTGGTCAGCGAGTTTACGGCGCAGACCTACGATGCCATCGGCGTGTTCTGGGGCTTGGCGACGCCGGCCGACCCCAACGGCATCGCCAGCATCTTCTTGCCCGAAGCCGATGTCGTGGGCGCTGGCTACAACACGCAGTCTTTCAACAACCCGCGCTTGAACGAGCTGATCGCCGATGCGCGCGTGGTGCCAGGCTGCGATGTGGATGTGCGCAAAGAGATGTATGGCGAGGCTTACCAGATCCTGCGCGATGAGTCGCCCTGGATTTGGATCAGCACGGGCGATGTGCTGCTGGCGGCGCAGACCACTGTGGAAAACTGGGCGCCGCGCCCGGGTGGCTCGCGCTGGAATATCGACGCCTGGATGGTCTCTGAGCAATAACGAGCGACAGGGCGACCTGTCCCGTTTTCGCAACATTGGGGGCGGCTCAAACATGGGTCGCCCCCTATTTGCAAGCGCGTCGGCGGGAGCTAGCTGTATAGAATGACCAAATACATCATCCGCCGTTTGTTGCAGGCGATTCCTATTTTTATTGGCATTACGATTTTGTCCTACGCGTTGATGGCGGCTGCGCCGGGTGGACCTGTCGAGTTGCTGGCGTTTAACAACCGCCTGAAACCACGCGAAAGAGAAGAACTGAAATACAAGCTGGGCATCAACGACCCACTGCCCGTGCAATACCTGCGCTGGCTGGCGGGTGATGACTGGATGCGCTGGGATACTGATGGCGATGGCGTCGCCGATGGATCGGTGCTGATCGACTTTCGTGGTCCCGTTCTGAACGACAAGGGCAAGCCGCAATACGATGTCAATGGCGAGATGGTAACTGCGCCACTGCCGCCTGGCGACCGCTATGGCATTTTGCGTGGCGACTTCGGAGTCTCGTTCTATTTCAAACGGCCTGCGCAAGATGTCTTGTTCGAGCGGCTGCCAGCCACGCTGGAGCTGAGCCTCGCCTCTTTCATAGTGGGCACGACATTGGGCTTGGCGGTGGGCATTTTGGCGGCGGTGTATCATCGGCGCGCATTTGACGAGATCAGCCGCATCGGAGCAGTCATCATCAACTCTGTACCTAATTTCGGACTGGGCTTGCTGTTGATCTTGGTCTTTGGCTCGACATTGCAGTTATTGCCGCTGGCCGGGCGCTGCAAGACGACGCTCGATCCCTCTTGCCCGCCCCTGCCGCAACGACTGGAATACCTGATCATGCCCACCATCGTGCTGGCAGCTGGCGGCGTGGCTGGTTATTCGCGTTTTATGCGCGCGTCCATGTTGGATGTGGTCTCGCAGGATTACATCCGTACTGCCCGATCCAAGGGCTTGAAGGAGCGGCGGGTGTGGCTGCGACATGGCATGCGCAACGCCTTCATCCCGATAGCGACTTTTCTCGGCCCGTCCATCACCTTCCTTTTAAGTGGCGCGGCGATTACGGAATCGGTGTTTTCGTGGCCCGGCGTAGGTCGGCAAGTAGTCAATTCTGTGACACAGCGCGATTTTCCGGTGGTCATGATTGTGGTCATATACGCCGGCATCGCCAACATCCTGGGTTACCTGTTGTCGGACATCATGTACGGGCTGATTGACCCGCGGATTCGTTATGACTAAGCTGAAACGCACGGGCATATCCCGCCTCGACCACCCGGAAGCGCCGCAACAAGCACAGCAACTGGTCGGCAAGTCGCTTTCGCAGAAAGCGCTGCGCACCTTGCGGCGTGACCGCATGACCATGATCGCGCTGGGCTACATCTTCGTTCTCACAGTCGTTTCCCTGCTTGCGCCATTCATCACCGACTCCATCATGCGGATTGACCCCAACGAGCCTGTGCCCGCCGACAAGTTCACGCCACCGCTGACGAATGGCTATATTTTGGGCGCGGATGACATCGGGCGCGACCAGTTGGCGCGGCTGCTGCATGCCGGCGGCGTGTCTATGGGCATCGGCTTCTTTGGCGCATTCTTTTCGCTGAGCATCGGCCTGGTGCTGGGTATGGCGGCCGGCTACTTCGGCGGCATCGTGGACGACATCCTGAACTGGCTGGTAACCACACTGGATTCGATTCCGAGCTTGTTCCTGCTCATTATGGTAGCGGCATTGTTTTCATTTAATGCGCAGTCTCTAGTACTGACTGTGACGCTAATCAGCTGGACAGGCACGTTGAGGCTCATCCGCGGGCAGACCTTCTCCATCCGCGCCAAAGATTATGTCATCGCCGCACAGGCCATGGGTGCGAGTTCGCGGCGCATACTCTTCCAACACATATTGCCCAATCTGGTGTCGATTACTGTGGTGCAACTTGCGCTGGGCATCGCCGCGCTAATCCTGGCGGAAAGCGGGTTGAGCTACCTGGGGTTGGGCGTGCAGCCGCCGCAAGCCACCTGGGGCAATATGCTGACCAAATCGCTGCAGTTCTTCCGACACGGACCGCACCTCATCATCTTCCCCATTATGATGATCTCGGCGACGGTGCTGTGCTTCTACATCGTTGGCGATGGCATACGCGATGCCTTCGACCCGACCCTGCAGCAGTAGCTGGCAAATAACCGCGCGGGACACAGCATCAACCAACAATTGGACATTTGTTCTGTTTAACAATAGATTACGACATTTTTGAATCTCTTAACATTCTCCCTGATTGCCAGTCAAACACTTGCGAGGCACGGCGAAATGCGCTAGGCTCGTTCGTGTATCTATACAGTTCAATCAGGAAGACACGATACCCATGCCGCAGGATCACCGTCCGCGAACTGAAACCCGCCAGATGATGATCGACATCGTGGCTGCAAGCGAGCGTCCGCTGACCCGCACCGAAATCGTCAACCGGCTCAATCGCAAGAAGACCCCGCATCTAATCGACATGATGGACCGCCTGGTTGCCGATGGCATCTTTTCCCGCAGCATCGTCACCTTTAACAACGGCGTAACCGGCTATGTATACAGCGTAGCTCACGCCCATGCTCTAAAGTAGGCAAATCGACATGAAGATCATCACGCTGCTCAACGAAAAAGGGGGCGTTGGCAAAACGACCCTCGCGACCCATCTCGCTGCCGGCTTGGCCATTCGTGGCAAGCGAGTCATACTGGTCGATGCCGACCCACAAGGCCACGCCACCATCGCATTTGGTTTGGCGAAGGAGCCTGGCTTCTACGACCTGATCGTCCGCAGCGCGCCTTTTCAACGGGTGCTGCGCCCTGTGCCGCCCGAGCGCTTCAATATTCCTGACGAAGCTGGCAACACCACCGGGCAATTGCTGGTCGTGCCTTCCAACATCGAGACGCGCAGCATCGCTGGCAACATCAGCGATGCCTTCACCGTGTTAAAGCGCTTCAACCAGTTGCGCAACGCCATTGACTTCGTTTTTTTTGATACCTCGCCCACGCCATCCTTGCTGCATTCTTCCATTTATATGGCCACTGATGGCATCATTTATCCGACCAAATGCGAAGCCTGGAGCTTTGATGGCCTGCGCGAAAGTTTGACGCACAAAGACCAGTTCAGCCCCATTCGCCAGCAGTACAATCTGAACGACATCAAGGTGCTGGGCGTGGTGCCAACCATGTACCGCGGTCGCACGCTGGAACATCAAGACAACCTGCGCCGCCTGCAAGATACCTTTGGCGGGCTGGTCTGGAAGCCGCTGCCGGTGCGCACGATCTGGACGGAAGTCGCCAGCGCCCGCCGCACTGTCTTCTCGCTCGCCCCGACCAGTGGCACTGCCGAAGATGCCTGGCACCTGGTCGATCAGCTGGAGGAGCGCGTCTATGAGCAGTCGTGAGCGCCGCCGCAAAATCCACGACGAAGATAACCTGCTCTTCACCAATCCGAACTCGCTCGACCCGAAAACTGTCGATGCAATCGGTTTTGGATTGGGCGATCTGGCGTTGGAAATCGCCGCCGCCGATAGCGACTTTCAAGCGATAGAAGCTGTCGGCATACACGAGATTTATCCCAACCCAATCCAGCCCCGCTACAGCATCCCGCATGACCTGACCGATATTTTCGCGCTGCAGCCTGCCAGTGTTGTCGACATCCTGGAGCGCTGGATATTGGAGATTCAGCTGGAGCCGGGCAAGCAGACTTTCGACATCGTCAATTACCTGCGCGGGCATGCCACTGATCGCGGCGCGCTGGTCGAGACTGACGAAAGCCCGTCCGCTGATGATGATCAGCCAGCATCCACCAAGTATGCTGCGCTGATGAAACTCGTCGATCTGGCCGCCAGCATCCGGCGCGATGGTTTGTCCAACCCCATCAGCCTGGTGCACCATGGCGACCGCTATGAGATTGAAACGGGCGAGCGCCGCTGGCTGGCTTACCACATCTTGTACTGGAAGTTTGGCGATGGCGATAAACGTCCCGATGGCAGCATCGTCAATTGGTCGCGCATTCCGGCGCGCATCGTCAACCGCGTGGATGTGTGGCGGCAAGCCAGCGAAAACAACGCTCGCGACAACCTCAATGCTATCAGCCGGGCGCGTCAGCTTTCGCTGTTGCTGATGGATCTGCATGGCTGGCACAACTTCGCAGCGCTTCCTGATTGCGAGACCGAGCAAGCCTTCTATGCGCAAGTGGCCGATGGCGGCAGCTGGCGCATCCCGCGCGGACAAGGCGAGCGCCTGCTGAATGCCATGGGGCTTTCTACCGCCAGCCAACTGCGTCAATATCGGGCGCTGCTGCGTTTGCCGGCGGATCTGTGGCGGCGTGGCGATGATGAAGATTTGACCGAAGGCGAGCTGCGCAAGATCAAAGCCGCTCTCGATAGCGTTACACGTGTAACGGCAGCGCGCCACAAAAAACGCCGCAAAGATGCTCTGGCGCGCCTGGCTTCCGATGCCAGCCAATGGCGAAACCGCTTGCGAAAAGAGATCAACGCAGTCGATTCAGAATCGCGTCCGCACATCCGCAAGCTGATAGAAGCCGAGATCAGGCAGTTGATGCGCCTCATCGAAGATATCGATCACTCAACCACCTGAGCGCACTCCTCTCGCCGCCGCTTGCCGATCGGGATGGACAGGAGCGCCAAAAATCATCCCCCTCAATCCCCCCGACAGGTCAGGGGGGCAAATCACGCGCGGGAGCTGTCATCATGTCGTGAGACAGCTCCCGAAACTCCCCTCTCCGACTCGTCGGGGAGGGGCCGGGGGTGGGGTTACATAACCTGTCGTGTCCTCACCTTCCGATCGGGATGGCTCCGTCTCATTACACCGTGACAATTCAATAGCCAATCCGCAGGCGCGCCGCGGTGATGCGTCCACATCGCAATCTTCGCAAAATAGGGGTCATCGAAGGGTGCCGGCAGCGATCATGCGGGCAACACCTGCTTCTCCCCATACCTGTCGCACCTTTTGCAACCGCATCCTCACCGCTGAATACCGGTTGGCGGCAGCGACTTGCTGCGAATGGCATGCAAGGCAGGGGGCTCCAGCTGAAGCGCCCGCCGTGTCATTGCCGGGTAAGCCCAGAAGCGGCGCTAAGTAAGTCATGCAACAAAATGAAAGAACGGCGTAGGGGCGACTCTTGAGTCGCCCACATGTACAATGGAGACATAGTGGGCGAGACAAGTCTCGTCCCTACAAACTTCGAATCAGAATAGCACCGCCCTTTTTCGCATGACTTACTTGCGTTTACTGAGATTGGCAGGCAACAAAGGCGAGACCGGTTAGCCGCGACATATGGCGACATACTGCGCCGATGCGAACGACACTTGTGGCACCTCGGCAGCGGGCAACTCGAAATCACAGGCACCGCAGCAGAGCCGCATCTCAACCTGATGGAGGGTCGATAGAGTAGGTATCACAAGCGTTACATCTGTAACGCTATGGCGCATTGAGCTAAGCCATCGACTGCGCCGGTGCGCCCGGTTCGCCACCCAGCCCCGCAGCGCCTTCTGCACCGCGCGCCAGGGAGTTCAGCGCTACATCCGCCGCCTCTTGTAATGCCAGGAAGACATTGCCCTCGCCGAACTCCTTCAACATGCGATAGGCAATGCCTCGCCGAGCGGGCCGCCGCACTTGTTGACCCTGCTCGTTCAAGGCATACAGGTAGCCATTGATGGTCTCGGCGACCTTGTCTTCGGCGATCCGCTCAGTCACTGTGTCGAAGAAGAGCCGCAGCTTCTGATAACGGATTGCTGCCACGCTTTCCTTGACTCGGCGCAACACGCCCGCGGCCCGTTCGCGCAGGCTGCGTTTTTCGACCGCCTCTCCCCGCCAGGCGCGCAGCTGCAAGAATTCCTGCGCGCTGATTGATGTATACGCCACTGCCGGCGCCGCCTCATCACCCAGGCTGTAACGCGAAGGTCGGCGAATGCACAGCCAGATAGCCTCGCCAGCCTCTTTCAGCAGCTTCGCGCCGATGTGCTGCCAGGCCGGGTAACGCGCTCCATCCGCTGTTTCGATCCAATAGCCCGCCGTGGATTTGCGCTCGACAGCGCGCGTTCGCCTGGGCAGATAGCTGAGCGTTCGTCTGGCGATCTGCAAGCGCCCAATGCAAGCGGTGACTTGTACCTGCAGATCATGGTTATAGCGGCGGATGGTGCGAGCAGACGCGCCAATCCGCTCGGCCAGATTGCGCATGGGTAGTTGCGGATTTAGTCGTTGGATATATCCGCGATGCAAAGCCTGTCGATATGACTTGGCTGTCCGCAGGTCGCTTTCACGCAGGCCATCGGACGGCGTCCAAGCCACACCCAGCACCGCCAGCATTCGCCCCACGCTGGGAACTTGAAACACCAACTGCACGGGTCGACCGCGCTTCTTCGCATTAAGTCCCCTGTTGTCCAGGTATTCAACATATCTTCTACTGATAATATGCCGCCCATTGAAAATTGAATGATCACCGGTCAGCGCTTGCAGCACGGATTTACGACTGAGGCCGACGCGACGTGCGATGCCGACAGCCTCGGTCATCGTGAAACCAGCCCCTTCTTTCCAGCCAGCCAGATAAAGGGCATCCAACAGCCGAGGCATAATGCTAGATGCCTGAGCCGTCAGCAGCCGTTCACGAACAGAATTGGGGACGCCAGGTCGACCGGCATGCCCAAATGTGCCGCCACGGTAAGCCGATGCGATGCTGCGCTGCGCCTCCAGCAAACGTTCGACTGGCTTCTCGCGACGATGAGCGCCTTTGGCGGGCTGCTTAATATGCAAAGGCGCGAGGCGGCTTTCCACATCGTGCAGCGACATGCCATGCTCGCGGGCGATGGAAGCGGCCCGGTAGAGCGCGTTGTTGCGACCGATCTGCCCAGCCAGCCGCTCGTACACGCGCGCAAAATCTATATCGCTGGGCTCGCGGATGATCCTGCCTGGCAGCACATGCACCGCAGCGTTCACATGAAAGTAGTTCAGCAACTTGTCGATATCGTCGCGCTGTAGCTCAATCGCCGGCAGGTCACTCATGGCGCGGTATGCAAAGCCGCCGATGCGCGAAGGCGGGGCTAACACATAAGAACGTTCACCTTTGATGTCACCCCCATCAAACTGGTGACTGGGCACAAGTTCGTCACTGCGGAAATATAGATGACAGCCGCGGCGTGTCTTCACGCTGTAAGTATCGGCATATTGAGGCAGGTGCATGCAGAAGCGCCGGTAACGCCGGTAGTCGTCAAAGTCGATGACCAGCAAGCGCGAAACTCGTCCGCAGACGATGCCCAGCGCCGTAAAGCGGTCGTCAAAAGCGGCAGCGATCTCGGCGGCCGAGGCGATGCGTTTCTGATACTGGCGCCATTTAATGGCTGGCTTCTTGGGTTCATCGGGCGCATTGTCGCCATGCACTGGGATCACGGAATAACCGGACTTTGCCAAATTATGCGCCCGGCGCAGCAGCGATTTATGTCGAAAGTTGAGGAAAGATTTCATGTCTTTTTCTCACTTTTGCGCGCGAACAGCAGTCGCCCTGCCCATGCAGAGCAGGGATACGCAGACGACGCTCCAGGGCGGGGGCGAGATCTCGGCTGTTGTATGCGCGCTGTACTTGCTAACGGCGCTTGCAGAAGCCGGGGCGCTTGATGCGCGACCAGCCAATGCAAAGCCCGAACATGGTCGAAAAGTTGTCGGTGGCGGCGATCAAATGTACCCGAAAAAGCGACAAGTTTCGTGCTGGATTATCCAGAGTAGCTGCGCGATAAAATGTCGTCATTTAGACTGTATAAATGATCGTTGCCTTCGCGCCGCCAGCCGGGATTATCCAGCCGCAACGCTATATGTATACTGTATAAATGATATGCTGGGCGATGTCAAGGAATAGACGCGCGAGCGCGCAAGATGGAACAAATAGAAAATTAGTTCTATTCGTTGAGAATATCGTCAAGCACAGACAAGGGAGTGGCCGCCAGCAAACCGGCATCAATCGGCAGCACGACCCCCGATATCCAGCGGGCTTCATCGCTGGCCAGAAAGACCGCCGCCCAGGCTACATCCCAAGCGGTGCCTTCTGTGCCCAGCGGACCGGCTTTTCGGCGCAGATCGCGGGTATCGACAGCCAGCGTGCGCACAAAAGCGCCATGGATATGACCGGGTGCGATAGCGTTGACGCGGATATTGTCGCGGCCGTGATGAACAGCCATGACGCGCGACAGTTGTACGAGACCGGCTTTGGTGACGGCATAGGGCACATTGCGTTTGAAGCCGGCGCGCAAGCCGTCTATGGAAGCGATGTTGATGATGGAGCCGCCGCCGCTGGCTTTCATGAGCGGCACAGCGTGTTTGCAGGTGAGCAAGACGCTTTTCAGGTTGACAGCCAGAGTCGTGTCGAGATCGCTTTCATCGATTTCTGTCACCATGCCCAAGCCGCTGTTGGCAACATTGTTATAAAGAATATGCAGCCCGCCGAAGTCGTTTTGGCAAGCGGCGATCATGGCGCGGATGTCGTCTTCGTCGGTGACATCCGCTTTCACGATTTTGGCTGTGCCGCCGGCTGCGATGATATGCCGGTGGGTAACTTCGGCGCGCTCCAGGTCATAGTCGGCGAGCATGACTTTGGCGCCTTCCTTGGCGAATAGCAGGGCTGCCGCGTACCCGGTGCCCGCGGGTTCGCCACGGCTGCCCGCGCCCACTACCAAAGCGATCTTGCCTGCCAGTCGCCCTTGTGTCATTGTGTCGCTCCTGTCGTCTGCTAATCGAGATGAACGCCGCCATCCACAGAGATGGATTTGCCTGTGATGAAGCTGGCTTGTTCACTGCTGAGGAATGCCGCTACATTGGCGATATCACGCGTTTCTGCCATGCGTCCCAGCGGGATGGTTTGCAGCGCGACCTCGATCATCTGTTGTCGATAAGCGGATGTGGACATGTCGGCGGGTCGAAGCGCCGCTGCCATATCATCAATACGCTCGCTGGCGATCAAGCCCGGGCAAATGGCATTGACGGTGATTTTGTTCTCCGCCAATTCCAGCGCCAGTGACTGCGTAAAGCCGCGGATGGCGAATTTTGACGCGCAATAGGCGCCATATCGCGCAACCCCTTGTTTGCCAGCCGTTGACGCAATGTTAATGATGCGACCGCCTTCCGCTTGGGCGATCATCAGTCGGGCGGCGGCGCGGCTGCACAGAAATGTCCCGCGCACATTCACGCGCTGCACCAGGTCGAATGCGTCTTCGGACAATTCCACAACCGGCACGCGGTCGGCACCTGCGGGCGCGCCAGCATTGTTGACCAGAATATCCAACCTGCCGAAGTGATCCAGCAGCTGGGTGAACATCTGCTCGACCTGAACGGTGTCGGCCACATCGCCATAGATTGCCAGCCCGCGTGAGCCCAGCGCTTCAATTTCAGCGACTGCAGCGGGCAAACCTGGTCGACCTGCCTGTGCCGGGCGCAGATCGTTGACGGCAACATGGACGCCCGCCTGTGCCAGCCGCAGGGCAATGGCTCGTCCGATGCCGCCAGCTCCCGCCGCGCCAGTTACGAAAGCGACTTTGCCACTCAACTCGTACATAGGCATCTTCTCGGACATGTCGACTTAATCCATGATGTGGCCGCCATCAACGACCAGCGATTGTCCGGTGATGTAGCTGGAATAATCGCTGGCGAGGAAGGCGGCGGCATCGGCTATATCGCCGGTCCTGCCCACCCGTTTCAGCGAACTTTCGCGGATGGCGCGTTCAAATATCTCTTTGCGGAAGACAGTTGTGGCAATATTGTCGGGATGAAGCGCATGTGCCAGGTCATCAACGCGCTCGCTTTCGGTAAGCCCGGGACAGATGGCATTGACGGTGATATTGTCAGGACCGAGCTCATGCGCCAGCGACTGCGTGAGGCCGCGGATAGCAAATTTCGAGGCGGCATAGGCGGCATAAAATGCCACGCCATGCTTGCCAATCACCGATGAGATGTTGATGATGCGACCACCTTCGCCCTGGGCAAGCATCTGACGGGCAGCGGCGCGACAGCACAGATAGGTCCCGCGCACATTCACCCGCTGGACTCGGTCAAAATGCTCTTCTTGCAGATCTACCAACGGCACACGATCAGGTCCTGAAGGTGCCGCGGCGTTGTTCACCATGATGTCAAGCCGCCCAAAATGAGCCACCAGCTGAGCGAACATTCGCTCGACCTGAGCGCTGTCGGCCACATCGCCATAGACGGACAGACAGCGCGCGCCCAAGGCTTCAATTTCCGCGACGACATCTAACAAGCCCTGGCGTCTGCTCTGGGACGGGCGCAGGTCATTGACCGCCACGCTCGCCCCTCTCTCCGCGAGCCGCAGGGCGATGGCGCGACCGATTCCTTTCCGCCCCGCCGCGCCAGTTACGAAAGCGACCTTGCCACTCAGCTCGTTCATGTATTGATCTCCTCTGTTTCCATTCGGTGCCTGGCTTTGGAATGCGGGTTTGGCTTCAGCGCAGCATGCGTGTGTCGCGCAGGTCTTTGCCGCCGATTGTTTTTGTCATAGTCGCCCCGCGCGCTTCCAGCATCGGCAGGTCTGCCAGGCAGTTGACGATATTACACTGTGTTGGCATATCTTCCCAGCGAGGGCGTGTGAAGGCAAAGCTGCCCGTGCCGGTCGCAAAGTCTGTTACGCGGCGCTTGGGCGATTCGGCGGGGGTCATGGTCGCGTAGGTGACATCGGCAGCGCCCCATTCGCCTGTTCTTGGCATATATTTGTAATGCAGACTGGGCAGACTCTTGCTGGGCGACTGGGGTGATGCCGGCTGCAAATCGCTGATGCGCATATCCAGGAAGCGGAATCCCAGCCAGCTGGCGGTGATATGATGATCGCCACGCAGCACAGTCGGCATTGGCAGTTCGCAATAGATCTTGGCGTAACCCAATTCTTCGCGCCCGGTGACGATGGGGTCAGCCAGATTCTCCCACAGCACGGTCAAAAAGTGACCGACAACATCATCGACCTGTCCCTGATAACGCGCGGGAAATGTCAAGCCTAGTGTGTTGTAGCCGCGCCCAGCCAGCCATTCGATCTCGCTCATATAATTGGCGCTTAGCGTGGCGACAGGTTCACCATGCAGCGAGAAACCGGGTGGCAACAGGGCAGCCAGGCTGTCGCTGTCGGTGAGAAAGCTGATGGCATAAACCGTGCTGCGTGGGTTGTCCTGGCAGGCAAACTGCTCGCCCGAAGGACCGCGTCGTGGTCCCGTGCGCGGACCGAAGTGCGTGGGCATGCGATACATGGCGGAAGGATCAAATTCGTATGACATGGCGCGTCCTTTTTGTCGCTATCGGTTAGATTGCGCTTCTCCCCGACTCTTCCTGGGAAGATGAGTCGGGAGGCGGCGCGATATGAATCAGCACATAGCCAGCCAGCCCATAGATCGCGGCGGCGAATAGCTGGAAGCCGTGCAGCAGGAAACCAGTCGCTGTCGCATCCGATTCGTTCCAGCCAGCCAGTTGCATCAATCCGAAGCTCCAAGCCACTTCCACTACGCCAAAGCCACTCACGGTGAAAGGGAAGGCTGACGCAAACATGCCGATGCTGATGATAGCGATTGCACCGGGCAGATCGACGGACAAGCCCAAGGCGCGCAGCAGCACATAATTGGTCAGGAAAGAACAAGTGTAGGTGAAGCAAGAGATGAAAAGCGCCGAAAAGAACAGGCGCGGCTGGCGAATGCGGCTCAGCTCGTCTGCCAGTTGGACAAGGCGCGTTTGCAGCAGACGGGAGAGGTTGCTGTCGTGGCGAACCAGCAGCGGTCGCAGCAGCTTATGCAGACGTTGCACCAATGCGCCACCATAATAGAGCGCCAGCACGCTGCCCGCGAAAGTGAGCGCCACGACAATCAACAACTCGTCGCGCTGTGCCGCCAGTTGTTCGGTGCTGCTCAATATGCTCGCGGCGAAGACCATGACGATGATCAGCAATTCCAGCAGGCGCGCGCCAAACAAGCTGCTCAAGCCCGCTTCCATCGAGTAATTCAATCGTGAACGCAGCAAGGCGATGTACGACAATTCGCCCAATTTGAAGGGCAGGGCGCGCACCAGGAAGTTGTGATACAGCGTGATGGGCAACAACAGTCGCCAGGGCGACTCCTCACCCCCCAGCAAGATGCGAAAGCGCAACGCTCGCAGCAAATTCAGCGCCAGGTAGGCCAGCAGCGCCACGCACCAGCCAAGCAGCGGCACGCGCGCCAGCAGCTCATCAAATTCGCCCCATTCGACTCGTCCTACGAGCACGATGAGCAAGCCGGCGGTTACCCCGATACTGAGCAGGCGAACAAGGCGCTGACGGGTCTTGGCAGTCATGCTCGCGTCATTCCTCTCCATACCAATGCGAGAGGTCGCGGTCCAGCAGTTGGCTGAGCGCGTCGATATCGCCGGCGAATTCGCGCTGCAAGCTCTGGCGCAGCTCTGGCGTCAAGGGCGAGCGCTGTTCAAAACGGGTATATGCCGCAATGACGCCTTCCACCACGCGTGTGCGGTAGCGATAGGGCACCAGGCTGTGTGTGGTCGCCAGGTAGCTCAGGCGGTCTTTCAGCAGCATGAGCGAAAAACCGCTGCCCACGATAAGTTGCTGCAGCCAGGCCAGGCGCGTTTTTTTGTTGGGATTGCGGATATCAAAGCGCATGGGAACTTCGCTGTCGATGCCCAGAAACTCGCAGACCTCTCGGAAGGCGCCAGCGGTGTCGTTGCGGAAGTCGTCAAAGATGATGACCAGCACATTTTCGCGCCCAAAGACATCGAAGTAACGCGGCACCTGCTGGCTGAAACGCGCCATCTGCCGATACTGCAAGCCAGTGATGCAATGCGCGGCGCGGCGGATGCGCTTGTTCATGCGGCGCTCGCTTTCGGCTGCCAGCGCCTCGGTAAAACTGCTGATTTGTTCGTTGCCGCTGTAACGAAATTGCGACCACATGGAATACATCATATCGACCGGGCTGCGCAGCATGATGATGATTTTGGCGGCCGGGTCATAGTGATGAATTTCCGATGCGGCGCGCCGGCTGACCAGATACCAGGGCGACGATTCGCCAATGCGGGCTTGTCCGCGCGCATCTCGGAAGAGCTTGAGATAGCGGTCGGGTTTGTCACGAAATTGTCGAAAGCGCGAGCCATCCAGATCGCTGCCGAAGAAGTGTGGCTCTTTGTAATAGGGCATGAAGACATCGGGGTGGCGCTGCAGGTATTCGTGCAGCGAGGTCGTTCCGCATTTTGGCGCGCCAACGATGAAGAAATTGGGTTTGGGCACGGCGTTCAACCCGGCAGCGTGCAGCATCGGCAATCCTCTTGATTCCCCGCATTATAGTACAAGCGCGAAACCCCCACCCCAAACCCCTCCCCCATTAAGAAGGAGGGGCTTTTTTGCTGCAATCTCGGATTACTTAGCTCCCCTTCCCTCGTTCTGGGTGAAGGGGCCGGGGGATGGGGGCAGAAAAATTGCGCCGAAGCCCGATCCGCGTTACAGTCTTCAGCCATCCACCCAGCCGAAAAGAGGCAGCATGAGCGCGCGTTCACACAAGCTGATCAACCGCCCCGACGCCATTGTCGATGAAATGCTAGAGGGCTTTTGCGCCGCGTACAGCGACATTGTGCAGTTGACCGGCGACAGGTTGATAACCCGTGCGCAGCCCAAAACACAAGGCAAGGTCGCCCTGGTCATCGGCAACGGCAGCGGGCACGAACCGGCTATGGTTGGCTGGGTGGGGCAGGGTCTTTTTGATGTCAATATCGCCGGCGAGATCTTCACCGCGCCCGGACCGCAGCGCATTGTCGATGGCATCCGCGCGGCTGATTGCGGCGGCGGTGTGCTGGTCTGCGTATCGCATCATGCTGGCGACCGTCTCAATGCCGAGCTGGCGCTGGAACTTTGCGAAGCCGAAGGCATTGATAATGTCGAACTGGTCATCCTCTACGATGACATTTCCAGCGCGCCAAAAGGCCAAGAAGCGGAGCGCCGTGGCACAGCCGGACTCTTCTTCGTCTGGAAGCTGCTGGGCGCTTTTTGTGAAGGCGATTGCGACTTGGCGGCGGCAAAGGCGCTGGCAGAAAAAGTCCGTGACAACACACGCAGCCTGGCCATGTCGCTCAGTTCTTGCGTCAGCCCCATCACAGGCGAAGTCATGTTCGAGATGGCAGCTGACGAAATGGAAATCGGCATGGGCTTGCATGGCGAGGTCGGCATGGGACGCCAGAAATCTCTCAGCGCCGATGCGACCATCGACCTGATGCTGCCGCCTATCCTGGAAGACCTGCCTTTTGCAGCCGGCGATGAAGTACTGGTGCTGCTGAATAACAGCGGCAGCCTGACCCTGATGGAACTCTTCATATTGTATCGGCGGGTGGCGCAGCGGCTAGGCGAAGCCGGCATCAAGGTCTACAAATCCTGGTTGGACGCCTATGCTACCACGCAGGAGATGGCGGGTTTCGCGCTGTCGCTTTGCCGCGTGGACGAACAACTGAAGGCGCTGTGGGACGCCCCTGCGAATGGCGCTTATATGAAGCAGCTACCCCCGTCGGGTCGCTAAGGACAGGACATGGTTGACTTCTCCGCCCCGACCGCCTGTGTCTACCCCACCCCCGGCCCCTCCCCGAAGCATCACTGAGGAGGGGACACGTTTATGTTTCAACATAATCGTTTGTCGGCAATCAGTGTAATTGGTATCCGGAGTCCGCGCCTGATGACTTGATCGTGAAAGAACTGTACCCCCTCTTTGAAGAGGCTCCACTTGCGCCGCCAGCTTTTCTTACTGTCTCTTATAAGTGGACTGGCACAATCTGTAGCAACCGCATGGCAGCCAAGGCTGATCATATACAGGTAAGCCATCACCATAATGGCAATAAACCGCGACATGCGCTCTGGGCAGCGGATACCGCTTTGCAACCAATTCCAGCCGCCACTCTTGAAATCGCGAAAACTCTGCTCCTGCCAGTTTCGCCTCGCATATTCTCGACCTGTCAGACCGGGATCGTTTGTGATCAGCAACCAGGGCTCAGCACAATCCTTGTCCCAAATGGCGCGTACGCTAGCTGGCACACGACCGCGCTGCTTAAAGACTTTGCCCTCCGCTCGCCAAATCGTTCCCGGCTTAACCTGCTCATAGATGCTCAACTCGCCAGCTTCAGTCAGAAGCTTGCTCTGCTTGGTGATACGAAACAAGTACTGAAAGCCCAGCGCCTCAACCCGGCGACATAGATTGGGCGATGTGCCTATGCCCCGATCTGCCGACACCAGCACGGGTCTGTCGGCTGGAAGACCCGACCGAACCAGTTCCAGCAAGCTCGAAATCATCGCCACTTGACCTTCCGCCGGATAGTCTGCAGCGCTATTTGCCTTATAGCAGCGCCAAGCCAGCGGGATGCAGCGCCCGTCAAAAGCTAAACCCACCATCATAATCGCCAAGCGGTTTTTCAATTTAGTCTCATCGACTAACAAATGAATACGCTCGGTTTCCACTGTGCTTATGGCCCACTTGCTTAAGGCGCTGAAAAAATGCTGCCCAATCCATTTCCCGTTTCCCAAAAAACGCTGCAAGCGCTTAACCGCGCTGTCTAGCTGCTCGCCACAACGCGCTTGCCGCGCAATGGCAATCTGATGACAACTGCAAGCCAGTGCCAGGGCGAAGCTAAACAAAGCCAGATTCATCGCTTGCCAGCTATTGAGTTTTGGGAAATGCTTCGCAATCTGACGTTGCCAATGGTAAAATACCTTGTGATTCATCAGTTTCACCCTCTTTCCTTGTTGGGTTAGATGTGTTACTGATGAATCTTTCACTTACTTCGCAAATCGCGCAATTCAAATCGCCACAAACATGTCCCCTCGTCAGCGAAGCATCAGGGAGGGGAGTTCAAGGAGCTATTCACCGATATATTGACAAAATCCGCGTTTATTTTGCCTCCCCCTGACCTGTCGGGGGGACTGAGGGGGGTATCAATTGACTGCCCGTGATCTCGCCGTGTTGATAGAGCGCATGGCTGCGCGCGTGCTTGCCGAGCGGGAAAGGCTGAATCGCCTGGATGCGGCGACAGGCGATGGCGACCACGGCAGCAGCATCAGCGGGGCGCTGGCATTGGCAGTGCAGGAGATCGGCGCGCTGGCAGAGCCGAGTCCCCAAGCCATCTGGCTGACGACAGCCAAGGCGCTGCTG
Source organism: Anaerolineae bacterium (assembly GCA_022823945.1). Classification (GTDB taxonomy): domain Bacteria; phylum Chloroflexota; class Anaerolineae; order Aggregatilineales; family Phototrophicaceae; genus UBA6055. The sequence goes on from JAJEBK010000046.1 coordinate 25,685, forward strand.
AATGGCATGGGCGGGGCATCGGGCGCGATCTTCGGCACATTCTTCTTGAAAGGCGCGGCGAGGCTGAAAGGTGTTGAGCGCATCAGCCAGGCGGATATGGCGGCGTTGTTGGCGGCGGGTTTGGCGGGCGTGCAGGCCAGAGGCAGAGCGCAAGTGGGCGACAAAACCATGGTCGATGCGCTGACGCCGGCTGTGGCGGCATTTGCAGCTGCGGCGGATTTTCCGTCTGCATGGCGGGCTGCGGCGGACGCGGCGGCAACAGGCGCAGAATCGACGCGAGATATGCTGGCGCGGCAAGGCAGAGCCAAATACCTGGGCGAACGGGCGATTGGCCATGCCGACCCCGGCGCAACCACCATCGCTATCATGTTCCAGGCGGCATCAGAATCCTCCCCCCGACCCGACGGGGGGACCGAGGAGGTTAAACCGAAAGGGGGAAAATCATGAAAAAGTACAAATTGCGCGTCGGTTACATCGGCACATCGATCTCGTCTTATTTCGCGGGCGAATATAACCAGCGTCCGCGCGCCATCGCCGGTCTGGAAAAATTGGCTGCCGAGCTGGACTTTGAGCTGATCGCCATAGCCGATGAGCTGATGACCGAAGCGGGTTCTGTCCGTGCCGCCGAAATGTTCCGGGAGCAACATATCGACTTCCTGCTGCTGCAAACCGCCGCGTGCAGCATGGGCGAGCAGTTGCTGCCCCTGGTCAAAGCCGCGCCGCGAATCGGCCTGTGGGGAACGCCCGACCCCGAGCAGGAAGGCGAAATCAAAATCCATTCGCTGGTTTCCATGAGTCACTTCGCCGCCATCCTCAAGCGCTACCTCAAGCACGAAAATATCCCGTTCAAGTGGTTCTTCGGACATGTAGAAACGGCTGAATTTCGCGATCGTTTTGCGGTAACCATCCGCGCGCTGACGGCGGTGAAAAATATCGAACGCTCGCGCATCGGCTGGGTCGGCAATTTGTCGCCCGGCTTCAACGACATGATCTTCGACGAAAGATTGCTGCGCAGCCGACTGGGCATCGCTGTCTTGCCGCATGAACTGGGAGAGCTGGTGCGGCGCGCCCAGGGTTACGATCAAGCGCCGGTTAACGCGACCATCCGCGAAATCAAGCGGGCAGCCAGCGCCATCACTGTCAGCGAAGAAGCAGCCTTCGATCGTGTAACCCGCCTGTACCTGGCTTTGCGAGACCTGGCGGCTGAGCATGACTACGCGGCGCTGGCTGTGCAGTGCTGGCCCAGCATCCAGTCCTATTATCGCGTCGCGCCTTGCATGGCTTACAGCTGGCTGGGCAGCGAAGATGGGCTGGCTGTCAGCTGCGAAGGCGATGTGCTGGGCGCGGCCAGCATGTACTTGCTCAACCTGCTGACGGGCCGACAAGGCTCATCCACACTGCTTGATATGACAGCGCTGGACCCGCAGACCCAAGCCATGCTGATGTGGCATTGTGGTGTCTCGCCGCGGCACTTCGCCAACGATGATGGCATCAAATGGGTCGACCATGTGACGCTGGGGCGCAAGGCTGACGATGGTCCCTATGGCGTGGCGGGCGACCAGGTTTTCGCCGCCCAGGAAACGACAGTCAGCTACATCGGCGATGACGGCAGCAGCCTGCTGGTCATCCGCGCCGATATTATCGAGCACGAAAAGAAAGGCTTTGATGGCACGCGCGGCTGGTTTGCCCAGTTCGAGCTGAACAAGCAGCCGGTTGCGCTGATGGATCTCATCAACACCTTGACGGTGCGTGGGCACGAGCATCACTTTGCTGTTGGGCAGGGCGATGTGACTGACGAACTGATGGAATTCGCCGCCTGGAAGAGCCTGCGCCTCATCGAGCATGTGCCGCTAGCCAACTATCTGCAATGGGAAGGTGTTAATGTATAGAGGCGTGTTGCCGCTAAGGATCTAGAGCATGCTTCGTAAACATTTGAATATACTATTGCTTGTGCTGGCGCTTGGCATCTCCTTTTCCCTTTTGGTCGCGGCGCAACAGTCTCGGCTGTCGATTTCCGCGCCGACAACCTGCCAGCCTGGGGAGACGGTTGAATCGCAACGGCAAGAATTTATGAATACCTGTTCCGGCCATCCGGAGGGGGTTAGCTGTATATGCACACGAATCTGCATACAGATTTGTAACCCTGGCGATCAAAACACCGAAGAGGAGACCGTCTGCGGCGCTTGTGAATTTCGCTAAACATGCGCCGAGGGCGAACTATTTACAACTATCTACTAAAGAGAGAGGCTTAATGTATAATCGGCTGTAACCGCCATAAGGGCGTTTGTATGGCGAAAACCGTATCTTAGAATGGAAGGTAAAAACATGGTTGCAAAACGATCACTTCTCGTACTCTTGCTGCTGCTTGCTCTGCCTTTGAGCCTTGTCGGCGCGCAGGACATGATGGGCCCGCCCCCGGGCTTTGATAGCTGGGAGGCCGTGGTCGCCGCTGCCGATGGCGCAACTGTCAACTGGTATATGTGGGGCGGTTCCGATTCCATCAATGGCTTTGTCGATACCGTCTATGGCGGCCCGCTGGCGGACGAATACAATATCACGCTCAACCGCGTGCCGGCCAATACTGTAGATATCGTGAACCAGGTCTTGAGTGAAGCCGAAGCCGGTGTCACGGGTGATGACGGCACAGTCGATCTCATCTGGATCAACGGCGAAAATTTCTTCACGCTAAAGCAAGCTGACCTGCTCTATGGTCCCTGGTCGGAAAACATCCCCAACAGCGTGTATGTGAATTGGGATAACCCGGCGCTGAATCTGGACTTCGGGCGACCGGTCGAAGGTTTGGAGAGCCCCTGGTCTGGCGCGCAATTCCATTTCATTTATGACTCGGCGCGCATGTCTGCCGACGATCTGCCGCGCAGCTATACCGAGCTGAACGACTGGATCAGCATGAACCCCGGTCGCTTCACCTACATCGCCCCTGGCCCCGGCGCATTCCAGGGCACCCGTTTTGTCAAGCAGGCGCTCTTCGAAATCAGCGGCGGCCAAAGCCAATGGGTCGGCGATTTCAACCAGGAGCTCTATGACGAGCACGCGCCGGCGCTTTGGGACATGCTCAACAGCTGGGAAGAGAATCTGTGGCGCGGTGGCGAGACCTATCCCGCCAACATCGGCGAATTGCACGAGCTCTTTGCCAATGGCGAGATCGACTTCACCTTGACGCAGCGGATCACGGGCGCTGCGGTCGATATCGCCTCCGGGCTGATCCCGCCCACTAGCCGCGCCTTCAGCTTCGACGACAACATGATCGGCGACTTCAACTATGTGGCCATTCCCTACAATGCGCCCAACAAAGCCGCCGCGCTGGTACTGGCGAATCTGATCTTGCGGCCCGATAGGCAGGCGCTGCAGGTGGTGCCAGAAAATGGCTTTGGCCTGGCCTATGGCATTGATGTCAGCCGCGTCACCGATGCGGACGATGTGGCCGCGCTGCAGGCCGCCTCCGAAAGCCTCGGCGATGCCGCTGCCGATCCTGCTCGTCTGGCTGGCGCGCTGGTTTCCGATATTGCCGCCGAATATCAAGTGCTCATCGAAGCCGACTGGGAAGCCAATGTCCTGCAGGGCTAGGCGATAAGCGCATAACCCCCTTGCACCCATCGGGATAGGCGGAAGCTGATTTCTACCGCCACACATCGCGAAAAGCCCCCTCCCTCTGTATGGGGGAGGGGGTGTGGGGGTGGGGACCTAGCATAGTAAGTTTATGAAGGACCTTTTTTGACGCGCGTCACGCTTGATTCCATCTGCAAGACCTATCCCGGTGGCGATGCGCCAGCTGTGGATAACTTCTCGCTGGAGATCGGCAGCGGGCGGTTGGTGGCGTTTTTGGGTCCATCGGGCTGTGGCAAGACGACCACACTGAAGATGATCGCCGGCTTGATCCAACCCAGCAGCGGACGCATCCACTTTGATGACGAAGATATCTTGCCTATCCCGGCCGAGCGACGTGGCGCGGTCATGGTCTTTCAGAATTACTTGCTTTTCCCCTATATGTCGGTCGGCGCAAATGTCGGCTTTGGCTTGAAGATGCGCGGCGTACACAAGCGCGAGATCCAAAAGCGCGTGGCCGACATGCTGGCGCTGGTCAAATTGCCCGATATCGCCAAGCGACGCCCTTCTCAGCTTTCCGGGGGGCAGCAGCAACGGGTGGCATTGGCGCGCGCCTTGATCACCGAGCCGCGCGTCTTGCTGCTGGACGAGCCGCTGAGCAACCTGGATGCCCATCTGCGCGACGAAATGCGCGAATTGATCCTGTCCATTCAACGCGAACTGGCGGTCACCACCGTCTTTGTCACGCATGACCAGGAAGAAGCTGTCTTGCTGGCCGACCAGATCGCGCTGATGTTTGATGGCGTGCTGCGCCAATTTGCCTCGCCAGCCGAATTCTATCAACGTCCGATATCGCAGCGCGCGGCTCGTTTCTTCGGCGGCGTCAATTTTATCGCCGGCAGCCGCCACGATGGCGCGGTGCAGACCAGCATCGGCAACTTCCAATTTGCGCCCCTTGGCAAGGAAAGCGCCCCCAGCGGGCAGGTTGTCATGACCATCCGTCCCGAGCAGATCGGCCTGAATGAGGGGGTCAGCGACAACACGGTGCCCGGGCGAATCCGCGAGCGCATCTATGTGGGCAGGTACACGCGCTACAAGATCGCCCTGGGCGAGCACGAGGTCGAAGCTGTGCGCAGCGCCGATCTGCCGGGCGCGCTGGAGGCCGGCGATGCGGTGCAGGTGCGCTTCCCGCCCGAGCGTATCTGGGTGGTGCCGGCGGATTGACATTTTTTCGCCACAGAGACACAGAGGCACAGAGAAACAGCTAGAGCATTGCCGCCATGCACAGAAGTAAATGCAGGTAATTCATGCGACAACCGCGCAACGCCGATCAATTCCGAAATCTGTAGGGGCGAGGCTTGTCTCGTCCTCAGAATCGCCGTCTACGAAGTGGGCGACTCAAGAGTAGCCCCTACGACATTCCTTTCATTTGTTGCAGAACTTTCTTGCCGTACCATCTGCGTCCCCGCGCTGTAAGATAGATACATGACATTTTTGACAAACATCCACCGCCTCTTGCGCGTTCTGTTGTGGCAGCCGCAGTCCGCCATTGGCACGCTGCTGGTGGCGTTCTTCTTCTTTTTGGCGCTGTTTGGCGGGCAACTTGCGCCTTATCCCAATGCCAACGACCAGAGTCATGATGCCCGTGTCTCGCCCACCCTGGACATCGGCTCGCTGCAACTGGGGGCGCATCCATTTGGCACCGATCGGCTGGGGCGCGATGTGTACAGCCGCGTGATTCTGGGCGCGAACAGCATCTTCCGCATCGCCGGGCTGGGCACGGTCATCAGCGTCGTGCTGGGCAGCGCGCTGGGCATGGCAATGGGTTATCGCGGCGATTGGCTGGATGAGCTGCTGGGACGCGTCATTGATGCGCTGCTGGCGATACCGGCGCTGCTGTTGGCATTGGTCATGGTCGGCATCATTCGCAATCTGGACTTCCAAATCAACAGCTGGCAGGCGGCGCTGGCGGACGAGGTAACCCTGCTGGTCATCGCCATTCTCTACATTCCTGTCGTGGCGCGGGTGGCTCGCAGCGCGGCGCTGGATATCAAAACGCGCGAATTTGTCGCTGCTGCCGAGATTCGTGGCGAAAGCAGCGCGTTTATCATCTTCCGCGAGATCCTGCCTTCAGCCATTCCTGCGCTGGTGGTCGAGGCATCGCTGCGCTTCTCTTATGCCATCTTTCTGGTGGCTTCGCTGGGCTTTCTGGGTTTTGGCGCGCCCCCACCTTCACCCGACTGGGGGCTGATGGTCAACGAAAATCGCGGCGGCTTCTATCGACTCACGCCCTGGGCGCTGGAGTTTCCCGCATTGGCGATTGCGCTGCTGGTCATTGGCGTCAACCTGATGTCGGATGGCATCCGCCGGGCAGTGCAGAAAGGCGGCGCATGACACAGCTTACCCCCCTCAATCCCCCCGACAGGTCAGGGGGAGGCAATGGAGCGCGGTTGCTGGATGTGCGCGGACTGGGTGTCAGTTACCGGATGGGCCGCCGTTGGCTGCGGGCTTTGCGCGAATTCAACTTGCAGTTGGACGCGGGGCAGGTCGTCGGCATAGTGGGCGAGAGCGGCAGCGGAAAGTCGACGGCGGCGCTGGCTTTGATGCACTATCTGAGCGCCAATGGACGCATTGATGGCGGCGACCTGCGCTTCTTGGGCGAGGATATGCTGGCGATGGGCGCGGCGGACCTGCGGCGGCTGTGGGCGCGGCACATCAAGCTGGTGCCACAGAATGCCGGCGCGGCGCTCAACCCCTCCATCAAGGTTGGACGCCAGGTGGCAGAAGCCTTGAAAGCCGCCGAAGGCATTGAAGGCGCGAAAGCCGACCAGCAAGTCATTGCGAGCTTCCGCGCTGTCAACCTGGTCGATCCGGCGCAGGTGGCAGAAAGGTATCCGCACGAACTCAGCGGCGGCATGCAGCAGAGAGTCGCCATCGCCATGGCGCTGATGTGCCAGCCCGATCTGCTTATCCTGGACGAGCCCACCACAGGCTTGGATGTGACCACCGAAGCCGTCATCCTCGATCTGCTGCGGTCGCTCATCAGCGGGCAGGGCGCGGGCGTGTTGTATATCACGCACAATCTGGGTGTGGTGGCCCAGCTCTGCCAGCGCGTTGTCGTGCTCTATGCCGGCGAAATCATGGAAGAAGCGCCGGTTGCCCAACTCTTCGCCAGACCGCGTCATCCCTACACACTGGGCTTGCTTTCCAGCTTGCCCAAGGCCGGTCAGCGCAAAGCCCATTCGCGATTGCAGACCATCCCCGGCAACCCGCCCGATCTGCGCAGCGTGGGGCAGGGCTGTGTTTATGTCGAACGCTGCCCGCTCGCGATCGAGATGTGCCGGGCGCAAAAGCCACCGCTGGAAGAGGTCGAGCCGGGCCGGCTGGCGCGCTGCTTCCGCTGGCAGGATGTGGACGCGTTTTCGGGCGAGTCACCATCTCGCCCCGACGGATCGCCTTTGGGTAGGATGGCTTCATCGGGCGATTCATCCCCCCGACCCGACGGGGGGGGCGAGGGGGGGCAATCGGGCGAGTCACCGCCTCGTCCCGACGGATCGCCTTTGGGTAGGATGGCTTCATCGGGCGATTCATCCCCCCGACCCGACGGGGGGACTGAGGGGGATATTCTTAACGCCGAAGGTTTGACCAAACACTTCCCTGTCCCGCGTGACCTGGTCGACCTGCTGCGCGGCAGAAAGCCCTGGCCAATCCGCGCGGTGGATGGCGTAGACTTGCGCTTGCGCCAGGGGCAGACCCTGGGCTTGGTCGGTGAAAGTGGCAGTGGCAAGACCACGCTCGCCCGCATCATCATCGGCCTGGAAGCGCGCAGCGGCGGCAGGCTCGAACTATTTGGCGCGGATATCCAGGGCGGCTTGCGCGCGCGGCAGCAAGACCTGCTTTCGCAAGTGCAGATGGTCTTCCAAAATCCGCAGAATTCGCTGAATCCCTATCGGTCGGTGCGGCAGACCTTGTGCAGGCCGCTGGTCAAGCTGCGCGGTCTATCGGCCAAGTCGGCTGAAGACCAAGCCGTGCAGCTGCTGGAAGCTGTCAACCTGCGCGCCGATTATGCCGACCGTTACCCCGACGAGCTGAGTGGCGGCGAAAAACAACGTGTCGCCATCGCCCGAGCCTTTGCTTCACAGCCCAGCCTGGTCATCTGCGATGAGCCGGTGTCGGCGCTGGATGTATCGGTGCAGTCGGCGGTGTTGAATCTGTTGGCTGATCTGCAAGATGAGCATGGCAGCGCCTGCCTCTTCATCTCTCACAACCTGTCAGTTGTCGGCTATCTGGCAGATGTCATCGCGGTCATGTACCTGGGGCAAATTGTCGAGATCGCGTCTGCCGATGCCCTCTTCCGCGCACCCAGCCATCCCTACACCGAAGCGCTGCTGGCAGCCATCCCGACACCCGACCCGAGCCAGCGCAGCCAGCGAATCCTGCTTGCCGACGACCTGCCCAGCGCGCAGAACCTGCCCAGTGGCTGCCGCTTCCACACCCGCTGCCCGCGCAACATCGGCGAAATCTGCGGGCGAGACGCACCACCCTGGCGCGAAACCGGCGCCGGGCAGGGCATTCGCTGCCATATCCCGCTGGACGAACTGGCGGGGGCGACCCCTCCCCCAGCCCCTCCCCGTCAGGACGAAGAGGGTATGTAATGGTCCTATTTTATTGGACACAAAATCTCAGAAACTTTGAGGGAGTTTTGCTGCTGCCACTGCGCCTCGGTTTCTGCCGGCGTCTTGTAGCCTAGAGCGCTATGCGGTCGTAGCTGATTGTAGACTACCTCGATA
>JAJEBK010000022.1 GCA_022823945.1 Anaerolineae bacterium
CGAGGTAGTCTACAATCAGCTACGACCGCATAGCGCTCTAGGCTACAAGACGCCGGCAGAAACCGAGGCGCAGTGGCAGCAGCAAAACTCCCTCAAAGTTTCTGAGATTTTGTGTCCAATAAAATAGGACCATTACAGGTAGACCCTCACATGCGCGCCCTTGGAAACCTGTCCTGTCCTCAGCCGACTATTCGGGGGGACTGAGGGGGTTCAGGGCCGCGGCATGTAATCCAGCCAGCTATCGTAGATTTCTATGCTGTCGCTGTTGGCTTCGCGCAGCTGCTCTTGCAGGTCGCTGAGCTCGGTTTGTCGGGCTCGTTCTCGTTGCGGGTCTTGGTCTTCGCCTGTCCGTTCTTCTTTGTGCCGCACTTGCAAGATGTGAAAGCCGAACTCGCTTTCGACCGGACCGACCAGCGCGCCGATTTCTGCGCTTTCGATCGCTTTGCGGAAGGGTCGCACATAATTGCCGATGAAGCTTTCGCCCAGCTCGCCGCCGCGCATGCCGCTGCCGCTGTCGGTGGAGATGGCGCTTGCCAGCGCAGCAAAGCTTTCGCCAGCCCGCAAGGCATCCAGCGCCGCGATTGCCGTCGCTTCGTCATCAACCAGGATATGGCGGACATCGGCATAGATGAGTGGGGCATCATCGGGCAAGAGGGCTTCGCCCAGCAGATTTTCCAAGGCATTGTGAGCGAAGAACTTGTCGTAGGTTTCGCTGCTGACGCCGGCGCGGTCGAAGTAAGCGCGGTAATCTTGTTGATTCTGCTCGAAGCTGTCGCGGACTTCGTCGGCGCTCTGCGTGGGTTCAATGACGGTCGGCTGCGGTGTGATGGTGGGCGTGGCAGTGGGCGCTGCCGTGGCATCGGGGTCGGGCGTCGGCGTGGGCTGGGGCGTGTTGGTGGGCGTGGGCGAAACGAAGGGCGTCGGCGTGATCGTCGGTTCGGGCGTGGCGGTCGCTTCAACGCCGATTAGAGCCACAGCTGTGGGGTCGAAGCCGAAAAATGCCTCGACCGCGCTTTGGATGGCGGCGTCATCGACGGCCAATCCACGCGCAGCCGCATCGGCCGCCAGCAGCCGCTCGTCGACCAGGTCGTTAATGACGCGCAAGCCCAGTTGGTCGGGCACATTGGCTTCGTTGAGCCAGGTGCGGTAGGGCTCTTGCTGTGCCAGCTGCTGCATATCAATGCCGGCGTTCTCAACCTGGTTCAGTTGCAGCAGCAGGCGATTGCGCTCAAACAAGTAGGCTTGGCGGAACTCGGCGACGCTGATCGGCTCACCATTGACCTGGGCGACCGTCTGGCTGGGGATGATCAACTGCTCGACGACCAAGGTGCCGACTACCAGCAGAGTCAGCGCGATGGCAGCGATGATGCTGCCGCGGATGACACGCCGCTGCAACAGGGCTTCTCGCTCGGCGCGGCTCTTGTATTCTGCTCCCTGCTGGTCGGTCGCGGGGCTGCCTTCAGCCGTGGTTTGTCGGCGTCTTCTGCGTTTCGGGGCGCCGGTGGTCTGCGCGCGTTTGGACATAGGGCTGCGGGCTCCTCAAGCAGTCAGTCGGCGGCGACATAGGGCAGCAGCGCCAGATGTCGGGCGCGTTTGATCTCGCGCGCCAGTTGGCGTTGGCAGCGCGCGCAATTGCCCGTCTGTCGGCGCGGCTTGATCTTGCCGCTCTCGTTGATAAAGCGCGAAAGGATATCGATGTCTTTGTAATTGAAGCAGCGCCCTTTGGGGCAATAGCTGCTCTTGCCACGGCGGCGGCCTCGTCTGCGACCTTGATAGCCGCGGCGGCGGGGTGGCCTGGAAGACGACTGGCCGGGTCGGGTATTCTCGCTCACGGGTTTGCCTCCTGCTAGAGATTAGCGGTCACGCTCAGCAGATGTCTTGACTTCGCCTTCGTCGCGCACCAACAGATAGCGCAAGACGGAATCGAAAAGCTTGAGCTCGGTTTCCAATTCGTCGATATGGTCGGGATTAATAGCGGCGCGGATGAAAACATAGTGGCCTTCGCGCTGGCCATCAATCTGATAAGCGAGGCGGCGGCGCCCAAAAATCTTGCGGTCGACGCTCTTGACGACGCCATTTTCGCCCAATTCTATGAAGCTGATGACCTGGTCGATAGCTTGATTAACTTCTTCGTCTGAGGGCAAAATGCGGACGATAAAAGTGAGTTCGTAATCTCGCATACGAGTTCCTTTCCTCGGGTTGCAGCCCCAAACCTGTTTCGCCTGGAGCGGAAAGCGAAGATTCAATTGTGACGCAGCAGTGTACAGCACTCCCTAGTCTCTGGCAATGGCGGCTTTCTCGCCCGGCACCGGTGGAATTGACAAGCGCGAACTGGCAATGCACAGCGCCACGATCAACCAAAACCAGGTGATAGAAGACTGAAAGTCCAGGCGGAAGAAATACAGATCGGCGACAGAGTTCACCAGCGCAGTCAGCAGCGCGGCATGATAGCCCAGGTGAATGGCAGCGAAGCCAGGTGACGATTTGACAAAGCGCCAGGCGCGCCATCCATAAACAAAAACACCCGCCATCGTCAGCAGATAGATCAGCACACCGGTCAGCCCAATCTGGTTTGCCATGATCAAATACAGGTTGGCGACATCGGTATAAATGTCGATATCCGGCGTGCCGGTGAAGCCGACGCCGACCAGTGGATAGCGGCTGATCAAGCGCAGCGAGTCGCTGGATTCGCCGATGCGCATCTGCACAGCCAGGTCTTCCCCTGCGAAGCCCTGTCGCAGTCGTTCGACATAAGTCTGGGTCTGTGGCAGCAAGAGGAATAGCAGCCCGCCGGCCAGCAGAAGCGGGATCAAGCGCCGATAATTCACAAGCGCGATCGCCAGCAAGCCAATCGCCAGCGCCACAAATGAGGCCCGCGAATTCGTGAGCAGCAGCGCCAGGAAGATCCCCGCGCATACCAGCCGCGTCAGCCAGCGCGAGCGCAGCACGGGCTGCCGGGCAAACAACTGCGGCGCAATCATCAAAGCCGCGCTCGCCAAAATGCCACCCAGCGCGTTGGGATCGACCCAAGTGCCGATGGCGCGCTCGCCCAGCGCCGGATTGTCTTCAATATAACGAATGACGCCGCCATCGGGATAACCGATGCGCGAGAGCCGCACCAGCAGCGCCTCGGCCAGGCTGTCAGGAGCTGCGTACAGGGCGATCGCAAGCATAGCCTGCGCGCCCGCCAGCAGCAAAACAACCAGCACCAGCCGCCGCAGCATAAATCGGTCGCGCAGCAAGTCGACCAATATGAAGACCAGAGAAATGCTCAGCAGTGTCTCGGCGAATTGGCGTATGGCGGTCGAGGTCGGCGGCGCATGGCGCAATCCCAGGGCAAAGGCGAAGATCAGCCACATTACATAAACCGCGATCAGGGCTTGGGGCGGAGCGAATCGCAGCCCAGCGCGGTCGCCACGCATCCGGCGCGCGATATACACCAGCAAGAAGCCAGCGAAAGCCAGGTCGAGCAGGGTCGGCGTCAGCGCGATTTTGACCGGAAAGACGCCAAATGGCAGCAGCAGCACCGTGGCGATGATGGCATAGAGCGCGGCGCGTAGCTCGGTGATGACATACAAGCCGGCCAGCATGCCAAGCAGCGCAGCCAGAGCCAGCAGCGGTCCCAACACGGCGATCAACAAGCCCAGCCCCGCGCCAGTGATGCCGATGCCCAAGCCGACCGCCAGCGCATATTGCCGACGCTCAAGCTGGCTGATCCAAATCTGCATAGCCGTGGCGGCGCGCACCGTCTATCTCCGTTTCAACCAAGCCAAGGCCAGCATGCCCAGGCACAGCCAGGTCAACGCGCTGATGGCTGAGCCCAGCGCATAAGAAGCTGGCGCGAATGTCAAGGTGATCGTGTGCTGCCCGGCCGGGATTTCCAGCGCCATCAAAGCGGCATAAGCGCGGATGATCTCGATGGGTTCGTCGTTCAGACGCGCTTGCCAGCCGACATAATCCGGCAGCGATACCGACAGGATGACGTTGTCTGGCGTATCGACCTGGATGACGATCTCTTCTGGCGCGAAACTGACGACTGTGGCTTGCCCGCTGGCGGCGGCGGGCAGAGACAGTTCGGGAGCGCGCTGCATGACGATTTTGTCGCGCTCATGAAAGCGAATATCGCCCATATACTCCATCATCCATTCGTTGTTGTTGGCGACTGCCACATCGGCCATCAGCAAGGCAAAGGGGCGCGGATCGGCCAATTCGTGCAGATAAACCGCCCCCAGGCTGTCATGCCCCTCGCCGACGAGCTTGGTGTCGACCGACAACTGCACTTTTTCGCTAAAGACATATTTGACCGCAAACAGCTCCCAGGCCAGCGGGTTTTCGACATAGTCAATGAAGACCAGCCTGCCCACCCAATTCAGAAATAGCGGGCTGATGCCGCGCATATCCATCACGCCATACAGGCTGCCATTGTTTTCGCGCAGGCCTCGAAAACCATCGACGCGGAAGGGCTGTCCGCCATTGCTGTCGTCCAGCGCCTGCTGTACGAGGTTTGGCGGCTGCATGCTCAGTTGTTCATGGTGGGGCTTGTCGTCATAATTGGCAGGATGATCCATATTGACGGCGAAGAGCTCAAAGACGATCAACGCGACGACTGCCACCTGAATTGTGGCGAGCCTGGGCGCATCGGCGAAGCGCAAAAGCACGAAATAAGCCGCTGCCGCCACAATCGCGCTGCGGGCCGCGATTTCTACAAAGCCGCCCCAGGCGCGCGAGTCCAGCGTCCACGCAACCAAGACAGCCAGCGCAATCGCAGCCAGCAGACAGGTGAAACCCAGCCAGTAGCGCAGAGTCCGCAAGCGCTGGGCACGATTGGGGAAGCTGGCAAAAGCCGCCACGCCCAGCCCCGCCAGCGTAGCCAGGCTATAGGCGACAACCACCGCCGCGCGCTCTTGCCCGCGGAAGTAGCGCAAACCCGGCACAAGATTGTAAGTTAAGTCGAATAGAACGCCCTTGTCGCCCAGACTGTGCAGCAAGCCAAAGAGCGTCACAGCCAGCCAAAAGCGGCTTTCTTGTGGTCGCTGGCGCAAGGCTATAGAAATGAAGAACAGTGCTGGCAGCCCCACATACAGCGGCGACCACTGGCTGACCGAACCCGGAAAGACAAATTGCGCAATATCCTGGAATGGGAAGCCATGCCCCTTTGCCACGAATCCCAGCCCGCTGCGCGATGTGTATCGCAAGTATTCCAAGCCCGGCAGCATAGTCACCGCCGTCACCCCAAAACTCACCGCCGCGAACAGCGCCAAGCTGAACAGAAATCGCCGCCAGCCCAGCCGCAGCGCAAAACAGCGATAAGCCAGGTAGGCGGCGCCCAAATAAGTGAGGAAGAAGCTCGTCTGTGGATGGCCCGCCAGCCACGACATACCCAGGCCGACGCCCGCCAAAGCCAGATAATGCGGCGAAAGCGCGGCGGCGCGCGTGGCTTCCAGGATGCCCAGCGCAATCAGCGGAAACCAGATCGCGGCTTCCAATACCGCCAGCTGCAGCGGTGGATAGCCTGTCATATAACCGCCATAGCCGATGACCAGCGCGGCCACCAGCGAGGCGAGAGGGCTGCAGACGACGTCTCGCGTCAATCGCCGCACAAAAGCGTACATCAGCAGCGTGCCCAGCAGCACATGGAAAGCCATCTCCAGCTGCAGCGAGTTGTAAGTCCAGCCGCCCAGGTGGTAGCTCAACCCGATAGCCAGCCAGCGCGGCGGATAGAAGACCGCTGCCTGCGTATCGGCGATGAAGGGCAAGCCACCGTTGTTGTAGGGATTCCACAGGGGGATCTGTCCCTGCGTCATGCGCTGATATTGATACCCGCCAAATGCGACAAATTGCCCGCTGAAGTCGCCTTTTGCCAGCGATGCCTGGTCGTCCGCGACAGGCGTGAACAAACGCCAAAAGAAAAACAGCCACAGCACGATCAGCGAGCCGACCGCCTGCGCATCCACATTCCCGCCCAGCCGCCACAATCCGCTCATCGCTGATCGTCAATTACTTCGCGGTAGAAATCGGCAGTTTCCTTTGCGATAAGGTCCCAGTCGAAGCGCCGCCGCAACATCCTTGCCCCCTCTCGCAGTTGGCAAAGCCGCCCGTCATCCGTCATCAGCCTCTGGATGCCTTGCGCGATCGCCTCGGCAGATCGCGGTCGGACCAGCCACAAATTGTCGCCATGTTGAAAAGCCGGCACTTCGAAGGCGGGCTGCGTGGTGAGAATGGGGCAACCCAAGGCTATGGCGGCCATCAGGCTGCTGCGCCGATACGACGCGCCATCGGCAAAGGGCAAGGCGAGCAGGTCAACCGCTCCCAGCCAGGCTGCCACTTGCGACTCGTCCAGGTAGCCCGTCCACTGTACCGCAGCGCCCAAACCCAGGCGCTTGATGCTGGCGTCCAATCGCGACGCATATTCGCTTTCTTCGCCTGTTTCGGGATATCCGCGCCGTCCACCGATGAAGACCAGCCGCAAGTCGCGCCCGGACCTTCGCAGCCCCGATATCGCCTCCAGCAGATAGTCGATGCCTTTTAACGCATTGAGAAATCCGAAATGCCCCAGCACAAAGCTGCCTGGAACCGCGCCCAGCTTTTGCCGGATCTGCTCGCGCTGCGCCGCCGACACAGTTTGGGGGGCGATGCTGCTGCCGATGGGGATTACGCGCCGCCGCGGCAGAGCCTGCAAGTGGGCATTGTCTTCCTGATTGGTCGTGATGACACCAGTCGATGCGCGCGCCAGACGCATGACGATCCAGTTGCGCAGCCGCCCCGCTTTGGGAAACAAATAGGGAAAGCGCAGATCATGAAAAGTTGTGACGAAGGGTGCCTCGCAGAACCCGGGCAAGAAATGCGCCAGTGGCGACATATCATAAGCGGCGGTTTGAAATTGCATATTGACCACATCGGGCTGGATACGGCGCACCCAGGCGCGTACAGACGCCGTGCCGCCAACACCCCAGTTGTCGACTGTGCTCATTGGCAGCAGCTCATCGCTACATCCCGCGCGACACAGCAAGCGCACATCGTGCCCGTGCCGCATCAACCGGTGTGACAGCATCCGCGTAAAATCGCCGACGCCGCCGGGCATGGGCGGGTATTCGCCGCTGATCATGCCGATCCTCATGGCTTGGCTTTCAAGCCGCTGCGCAGTACTTTCCAATAATGTCGCACGCGCTGTGTCCGCAGATCGCGCTTGTGCCCGAGCGCTCCTTTCAGGCTTTCCAGTGCCAGTTGCCAGCCGAATTGCGCCAGCAGCAGCGTCCGCAGCAGCGCATACGCGGCTGTGCCATGATGTTTTCGAAAATAACGCAGCTTGCTGGTGTGAAAGTGTATCTGGGTGTGTTCGGCGGCTTGTTGGCTGGATTGCCCCCCATGATGTGTGATAAAGGCTTTGCCATGATAAACGACTCGCCAGCCGGCCCGCCTGGCGCGCCGACAATAATCCAGCTCTTCAGAATACATGGTGTAGGCTTCGTCCAGTCCGCCGATTGCGCGGTAGACTTCTCGCCGCAGCATCAGCGCCGAGCCTTGCACCCAGTCGACATCCAGTACAGCGCCATTGGAAGTATCCAGCATTCGATACGCGCGTTCCACCCCAGCCGGCGCGAACCCCGCCAGCCAGGTGCTTTCAAAAATGCCCGTCCAAATAGTCGGGAAGCGCCGCCGCGTCGACTGGTGACTGCCATCGCTGTTGAGCGTGTGCGGCCCGATGATGCCCGCGTCCGGATGGGCGTTCAAGTAGGCAATCAGCGCGCCGATGGCGTCCGGCTGGACCTCTGTATCAGGGTTCAGCAGCAGGATGAAGCGCCCACTCGCCTTTGCCATGCCGATGTTGTTGCAACGCGAGAAACCGAGATTCTGGGATTGTGGCAGAACCTGCACAGCCGGATAACTTTCGCGCACCATGTCGACGCTGCCATCGCTGCTGTCGGAGTCCACTACGATGATTTCAGCGCTGGGCAAACTGCCATCCACGCCAAAAAGCGAGAGCCGCGCCCGTTGCAAGCTGGCGAGGCAGGCATCCAGCAAGTCGCGCACATTCCAGCTGACAATGACGATGGACAGGTCACGCACGCCCAGTTCCCCGCGGCCGGCAGTCGACTGGCAGTTTAGCAGGCTTTGCCCGATTGCGAGAGCGCAAACAGCATCTCTGCGTTGTCTGTCGTCTGTCGCGCCATCTGGTCGGGGGGCATGCCGCGCAATTTCGCCAGCGCCGCGTTGATATGGCAGACCCAAGCCGGCTCGTTGCGTTTGCCGCGATAGGGCGCTGGGGAAAGGAAGGGCGCGTCGGTCTCGACCAACAGCCTTTCTAGCGGCGTCTCGCGGGCGATCTCGCGCAGCTCGTTGGCTTTCTTAAATGTCAAAGGACCGCTAAAGCCGAGATAGAAACCCAGCTCGGTGGCGCGCGCAGCGATATCAGCCGATGCCGAAAAGGAATGCAGAACGCCCAGACGCCCTTGCATGCTGGCAGGTGCAGTCGCCGCCCAATCCGCCAGCCTATCAATGACATCAGCGCTCGCCTCGCGGTTGTGGATGATGACGGGCAGCGCCAATTCGGCCGCCAGTTCCAGCTGCTTTTCCAGCGCGGTGGCTTGTACGGCTTTTGGGCTTTTGTCCCAGTGATAATCCAGCCCGATCTCGCCGATTGCCACGACCTTGGGGTGCGCGGCCAGTTCGCGCAGCTTGTCAATGCTGCTGGTGTCAAAGCTGCGGCTGCTGTTGGGATGGATGCCGACCGCGGCGAATAGTCCGGGGTGCGCCTCCGCTAGCTGCAGGGCTTCGGCACAGCTCGGCAGGTCAATGGCTGGGATGATAATCCGCTCGACCCCAGCGTCCTGCGCGCGCTTCAGCACGGCGTCGCGATCTTTGTCGTAGCGATGGAAGTTGAGATGGCAGTGCGTATCGACCAGCGGCGCAGGCATCAGATGGCCAGGTCGGGGTTGTCGCGCAGCTTCTTCAAATCAGCTTCGACCATCATGCCGATCAATTCTTCGAAGCCGACTTCGGGCTGCCAGCCCAGTTTTTCACGCGCTTTGGCGGGGTCGCCAATCAGCAGGTCGACTTCGGCGGGCCGCATGAAGCGCGGGTCTTGCACAGCATAATCGCGCCAATTCAGCCCGACATGCCCGAAGGCCACTTCCAGCAGGCGCTGCACGGAATGCGTTTTTCCCGTCGCCACGACAAAATCGTCAGGCGCGTCTTGCTGCAGCATCAGCCACATGGCGCGCACATAATCGCCGGCGAATCCCCAGTCGCGCTGGGAATCGAGGTTGCCGATGCGGATCTCATTCGCCAGCTCCAGCTTGATCTTGGCGACATGATAAGTCACTTTGCGCGTCACGAATTCCAAACCCCGCCGCGGCGACTCGTGATTGAACAAGATGCCGCTGCAAGTGAAGAGGTCATAGCTTTCGCGGTAATTCACCGTGATCCAGTGCCCATACACCTTGGCGACGCCATAGGGGCTGCGCGGATAAAATGCCGTGCTTTCACGCTGCGGGACTTCGCGCACTTTGCCGAACATTTCGCTGCTTGATGCCTGATAAAAGCGGATAGCCGGGTTGACCGTGCGCAGGGCATCCAGCAGGCGCGTCACGCCCAAACCAGTGATGTCGCCGGTGAAAACAGGCTGATTCCACGATGTCGGCACGAAGCTCTGCGCCGCCAGGTTATAGACTTCGTCCGGCTCGACGCTGCTGATAGCGGTGATCAAGCTGCTCAGGTCGCCCATATCGCCTTGCACCAACTGAATATCGGGCTGGATGTGCTGGATGCGCTCGTAGCGCACCGTGCTGGTCCGCCGCACCATGCCAAAGACCTGATAGCCTTTGTCCAGCAAGAATTCGGCCAGGTACGAGCCGTCTTGCCCGGTGATGCCGGTGATCAAGGCTTTCTTTGCCATCTAGGTCTCTCCTTGCTGGACGCGCTGCCGGCAATCCTTCAGCACATCGCGCAGCGTCTCTTTGAACGACAGGCGTGGCTGCCAGCCCGTGTCCTCGCGCAGCTTGCTCGCATCGCCACGGATCTCTGGCACATCGACAGGGCGCAACCGAGCCGGGTCGACGCGCGCTTCGATGTGAATTGACGACAAACCCAACAACACATCCAGGAGCGATTTGATGCTGCGCGCCACGCCCGATGCGATGTTGTAGGCTTCCCCTGCTTTGCCACGCGCCGCGATCAAGTGATAGCCGCGCACGATATCGCGCACATCGGTGAAGTCGCGTTTTGCCGACAAGTTGCCAACATAGATAACCGCTTCGCCGCGGTTTGCCTCAATTTTGGCGATTTGCAGGGCAAAAGCCGGCGCGACAAACCGGGCGTTTTGGCCTGTCCCGATGTGGTTGAAGGGCCGCGCGCGCATGATGGGCAGGTCGTGACTCAGGTGATATTGCAAAGCCAGCATGTCTTGCGCGACCTTGCTGACGCTGTAGGGATTGGTCGGGCGGATGGGCGCGCTTTCGTTCATGGGCAACTGCGATGTCTTGGCAGAGCCATAAATCTCGGCGGAACTGACGACCAGGATGCGCGGCCGGATATCCAGCGCCAGGCAAGCGCGGATGATATTCAGTTGGGCGCGGATATTGTTTTCCAGCGTCTCCCAGGGGTCGTCAAAAGAGCGCGGCACAAAGGCTTGCGCAGCCAGATGATAGATCGTTTCGGGGCGGCAATCGTCCACCAGCGCGCGCACGGCATGTTCGTCCACCAGGTTGATGTGCCGCGAATCGTGCAGCGCGGGATGGACTGTCTCGCCAGGCAGCAGCGTCGTACCGATCAGTTTAGCCGCTGGTTCTGCAACAGCCAGGTACGCGGAAAGATGCCTGCCGACAAATCCGCCTGCGCCAGTAATCAGTATTCGCACAATCGGCTTCCTGCCCGGCGCGCTTGACTCAAGTGCCGTCTTGCCACTGATTGAGATAGGCTTCTTGCTGCGCTGTCAATGTGTCGATGCCAACGCCCATGGCCTGCAGCTTCAACCGGGCGATCTCCTGGTCGACATCGGCGGGAATTGTGTAGACCTGCGCAGCCAGCGAATCGACATGGCGCAGCATATATTCGGCTGCCAGCGCCTGATTGGCAAAGCTCATATCCATGACTGAAGCCGGGTGTCCCTCGGCGGCCGCCAGGTTGATCAACCGACCATCGCCCAGCACATAGATCGAGCGCCCATCCAGCCGATAGGCTTCGACGAAGGGTCGCACGCGCTCTGGCGGTTCGTCCGCCAGCTCGGCCAGGCCGTCCAGGTTGATCTCGACATTGAAGTGCCCGCTGTTGCAGACGATCGCGCCGTGCTTCATGGCTTGAAAATGCGCCGTATCCAGCACATGGATGTCGCCGGTGGCTGTGACGAAGATATCGCCGAGTGGCGCGGCTTCTTGCATGGGCATCACGCGGTAGCCATCCATGACCGCTTCCAGCGCGCGCAGCGGGTTGACCTCGGTCACGATGACATTTGCGCCCAAACCGGCGGCGCGCATGGCGATCCCGCGGCTGCACCAGCCATAACCCGCCACCACCATCACGCGCCCGGCCAGCAGAATGTTGGTGGCGCGGATGATGCCATCCAATGTGCTTTGCCCGGTGCCATAGCGATTGTCGAACAAGTGCTTGGTGGCGCTGTCATTGACGGCGATGACAGGAAACTCCAGCGCGCCATCGTTGGCCATGGCTCGCAGGCGGATGACCCCGGTGGTCGTCTCTTCGGTGCCGCCGACGATGGTATCCAACAGATTGCGCCGATCTTTATGAATCGTGCCGACCAGGTCTGCGCCATCGTCCATGGTGATATGCGGCTGATGGTCCAGCGCGGCGTGAATGTGCTGATAATAGGTTTCGTTGTCTTCGCCCTTGATGGCATAGACGGGGATCTCGTTGTGAGCCACCAGCGACGCCGCCACATCGTCTTGTGTCGAAAGCGGGTTGGAGGCTGTCAGCACGACATCCGCGCCACCCGCTTGCAGAGTCTGCACCAGGTTGGCTGTCTCGGTCGTTACATGCAGGCAGGCAGAGACGCGCATGCCTGCCAGGGGTTTTTCTTCTGCAAAACGTTGGCGGATCTGCGCGAGCACGGGCATTTCTTGCCCAGCCCACTCAATGCGATAGCGTCCACCAGTCGCCAGTTCAATATCCTTGATGTCACTTGCGATTGACATGCATTCTCCTGTCCTTCGTCTCCGCAAACGCGGGCATTCTAGCACAGGCGCGCCGATTCGTCCTTAGACCAGCAGCGCATTCAGGCAGCCACCGTCGTCTGCCAGCCGCCGAAAGCGCGCCACGAACGCTTCGGGCGAAAAGTCATGGGTCTGCGTGCCCACATGTTCCAGCGCATAGGTCGCGCATAAAGTGCCGATCTGCGCCGAAAGCCGCAAGGACATTCCGCTGCTCAAGCCGACAAGCATACCAGCCCGATAGGCATCGCCTGCGCCGGTCGGGTTGGCGATTTGACCAGGCGCAAACGACTTGACTTTGGTGATCTCGCCATCCTGGTACAATGTTGAGCCGTGTTCGCTTTCTGTGATGACAGCGATGCGCACGCGCTCACGGATGTCATCCAACGAGAGACCGGTTTTTTCATAGATGACATTGGCTTCGTAGAAATTGACAATCAGCATATATGCGCCATCCAGCCCGCGCCGCAGCTCATCGCCATCCAGACGAGCGACTTGCTGGCCGGGGTCAAAGATAAACGGGATGCGCTGTTGCCGGCATTCGTCGCAAAGCTGGATCATGGCGACGGGATCGTTTGGAGAAATGACAGCCAGGTCGGGCTTGTCCGCCAGCACAGCGCCAATGCGATAATTGCGCGCCAGGTTCATCGCGCCGCCATAAAAGAAGGCCAGTTGGTTGTTGTCTTCGTCCGTGTTGGAGAAGAACGAAGCGGTGAAAACCTCGTCCAGTTGAATGACGGTGCTGCAGTCGACGCCGGCTGCTTCCAGCCAGCGCCGATAATCGCCGAAGTCGCGCCCGACCGTGCCCATCAGCTTGGGACGCGCGCCGAAAAGCGCCATCGTATAGGCGATGTTGGCTGCTGTGCCGCCCCAGTGCTTGGTCATGTCATCGACCAGGAAACTGAGACTCAGGTTATGCAGCTCGTCGGGCAAGAAGTGCTGCTGAAAGCGCCCGGGAAAACGCATCAGATAATCGTAGGCGATCGAGCCTGTGATCAGGGTATGCATATTGCCGTCTCGTTCAGATTTCGCCGCCGTCAACGGCCCGCGCCAGGCTTTCGGTATAAGGCGGGCGGGCGATGCCTTGCTCGGTGACAATGCCGGTCAAATAACGGTGTGGCGTCACATCAAAAGCCGGGTTGCGCGCCTTGAAATGCGCCGGGACGATCGCCACCCCATACGGAGTCGTCACTTCGGCGGGTTCGCGCTGCTCGATAGGGATCTCATCGCCACAAGGCAATGCCAGGTCGACTGTCGATGTCGGCGCGACGCAATAGAAAGGGATGTCGTGCGCAGCCGCCAGCACCGCCAGTTGATAAGTGCCGATCTTGTTAGCGAAATCTCCATTGGCGGCGATGCGATCTGCGCCCACCAAAATAAGATCGACTTCGCCATTTTGCATGTAATAGCCCGCCGCCGTATCGGGGATGATGTCATAGCTGACGCCCAGCTCTTCCATCTCCCAGGCGCTCAGCCGCGAGCCTTGCAAACGCGGACGCGTCTCGTCCAACAGGACATGCAGCTGCTTGCCAGCTTCGTGCGCCGCGCGGACGACGCCCAGCGCCGTGCCATAGTCCACGCAAGCCAGCGAACCGGTGTTGCAATGGTGCAGGATGGTCGCGCCATCGTTCACCAGCGCCGCTCCACGCGCCCCCATGCGCCGATTGATAGAGACATCGTCATCAGCGATCTGTTGCGCCGCCAGCAGCATCGCCTCTCGCAATTCGTCAGGCGTCTTGCACTCGCCGCTGCGCGCGACCTCCAGCATCTGCTCGACCGCCCAAGCCAGATTCACCGCGGTTGGGCGCGCCGTCTTTAGCAATTCGCCTTGCCGTTCCAGGAATGCCAGCAAGGATGTCATATCATCATCTGCAGATTCGTGGGCTGCCAGCGCCATGCCAAAAGCCGCGCTGGCTCCGATAGCCGGCGCGCCACGCACAGTCATGTTGCGGATGCTTTCGGCGACTTGGGAGACTGTCTCCAGGCGCGCGAATTCCAGCCGCCAGGGCAGCTCTCGCTGGTCGATCATTTTGACTGCGCCATCATCCCATGCAACGGAGCGCATTGTGTTGAACCTCGCGCCTAGGGATTGGCTTGCTCGACCAACAGGCTCAACTGTTCGAGATTGGCCTGGCGGCCGAACGGATTGTGCTGTGGCGTGCTGCTGCCATAGCGAACCATGATGGTCGGCGTGCCGGTCACGCCCAGTTGCGTCCCCAGCTGTGTGTCGATATCGGCCTGCTTGGCATCCGCTGTGCAGGCCAGCAAATCGGCATAAGACAAATCCATGCTTTCGGCGAAAGTGCGCGAAGACTGGTCGCTGAAGGCGCGGGCGCTGGCGATATCAAAGAGTACATCGTGCGCATGCCAGAAGGAACCCGGGCGCAAGGTATCGGCGCATTCCGCCAACTTGCCCGCCAATGGCGAATAACCGGGATGCACAGCTGGAAAAATGCGATATTCAAAGCGCGCCATGCCAGTCGCCACATATTCGGCAATGAATTGATCGACGGTCGGCTTGAAGCGCTGGCAGTGGCTGCACAAGAAGTCTTCGAAAGCCACAATGGTGATCGGCGCGTCGGCGCTGCCCAGCACAAATCCGCCATCGTCTTGACGCCCCTGCGGGATATCGGCATAGGCGCTGCCATCGCTGTTGCTGCCGCCCTGGCTCGACAAAATGACAAATGCCAGCGCGACAATGGCGGCGGCGGCAATCACGAGAGCGATGATCAACCGATTGTTGGGTCGGCTCGTTTTGGCTTTTGCGGTCATACTTCACCTCGCTCAATCTATGGCAAGCCAGCGAATGGCTGCATCGTACCGATAGACGCGCCGTTCGTCAATTATTGGCCTGGCCGAACCTGATTCTGGCGGGTGTATCTGCTTATTTGGATATGGTAACCAAGTCGCCCGCCCCGGTCCCCTTCCCCAAAATGAGGGATGAGGAGTTTTCCAAGCGATTCCGCAGAGTGTAAGTCTCTCCTGGGGAGGGTTTGGGATGAGGGGAAAAGAATAGCTGCGATTTACTCGCAGACGACGCCATTTGCCATCTGCAGGCGACTTCGGCATAATTCCGCCAGCATCCACCAGGTGACAGGCGCGCGCATGTATACGATCGGATTGGACTTTGGAACGCTTTCGGGACGAGCCGTATTGGTCGACACACGCGATGGCGGGGAGATCGCCGAGTCGGTATTCGACTATCCCCATGGCGTCATGGACAGCCAACTGCCCTCGGGCGCGAAGCTGCCGCCGGACTGGGCGCTGCAGCATCCGCAAGACTATATCGATGTCTTGAGTCACACGGTGCCGGCCGTGCTGCGACAAAGCGGCATCGATTCGGCGGATGTCGTGGGCATCGCCATCGACTTCACCGCCAGCACCCCCATGCCCACCACCAGCGATGGCACGCCTCTCTGTTTCTTGCCCGAGCTGGTCGACGAGCCGCACGCCTATATCAAGCTGTGGAAGCATCACGCTGCCCAGCGCCAAGCCGACCTCATCAACGAAACTGCTCGCCAGTTGGGCGAAAGCTGGCTGCCTCGTTATGGCGGCAAGATCTCTTCCGAGTGGTTCTTCAGCAAGCTGCTGCAGATCTTGCAAGAGCGCCCGGATATCTATGCCAAAATCGACCGCTTTGTCGAAGCCGCCGATTGGGTCATTTGGCAGCTGACCGGCACAGAAACGCGCAATACCTGCACAGCCGGCTACAAGGCGATGGTGCAAGAGGGCGACTTCCCCAGCCGCGCCTATTTCAAAGCGCTGGGCCCGGCTTTTGAACATGTCGTTGACGAAAAAGTCGGCCGAGAATTCGCCGAACTGGGCGACAAAGCTGGCGAATTGACCCCGCAGCTGGCGGCATTGACGGGCTTGCGCGCTGGCATTGCCGTGGCGGTTGCCAATGTAGACGCCCATGTTACCGCGCCGGCTGTCAAGGCGACCGACCCGGGCATCATGGTCATGGTCATGGGCACATCGTGCTGCCACATCCTCTCTGGCACGCAGCTGCAAGTGGTGGACGGCATGTGCGGCGTGGTCAAAGGCGGCATCATTCCGGGCTTGTATGGCTACGAAGCGGGTCAAAGCGCTGTGGGCGACATCTTCGCCTGGTTTGTGGATCATGCTGTACCGCCGGCATATCACCGCGCGGCTGCCGATGCCAATCTCAATTTGCACAGTTTTTTGGAGCGCGAGGCGGCGCAACAAGCCGTTGGGCAGCATGGCTTGATCGCGCTGGACTGGTGGAATGGCAACCGCAGCACCTTGGTCGATGTCGACTTGACGGGTTTGATGCTGGGCATGAACCTGGCAACGCGCGCGCCCGATATCTATCGCGCCTTGATAGAAGCGACTGCCTATGGCACTCGCGAGATCATCGACGCCTTTGATGCGCAAGGCATCCCGGTCAACGAGCTCGTCGCTGCGGGCGGCCTGCCAGAGAAGAACGCGCTGCTCTGCCAGATCTTTGCCGATGTGACGGGCCGGCCACTCAAGTTGGCGGGTTCCGCCCAAGCGCCGGCTCTGGGCGCAGCCATGCACGCCGCTGTCGCCGCTGGCATCTATTCCGATATTCATGCCGCTGCCGAGAAGATGGGCAAGCTCAAAGACCAGGTCGTGACGCCCATCACCGACAACCAGCGCCAATATGACAAGCTCTTCGCCGAATACAAGACGCTCTATGACTATTTTGGGCGCGGCGCAAACGATGTGATGAAGCGCCTGAAAACGATCAAACACGTTGCGTTGAGCGAAAGGCATGGCTAGTAAAAATATACAAAATCGCCGCTGGCAGCGCGCCACAGACTGGTGAATGAACGCCATCATCTGCCTTTATCATGAGGAATCCGCGAGCGAACTCCTGCGGTTTGTAAGAACTAGCCAAAACAATTGCTGCAAATTGGGATACAATTAGTCTTACCGACTGCTTGCGGGCAGCCGTAGACTGGGCATACATCGCATTTTGCAGCGATTGCGACTGCATGGGGAGGCTGGCATGAACAAACGCAAGTTCGTCTACCGACTGATTTCCATATTTATCGGAGCAAGCATTCTCTATAGCTTCGGCTTTGGCACAATCGCACAAGACGATCCACCCGCCGAAGAAGCTGTCGCAATCGAGACGGTTGAAATGACCGCCGCCGATGCCTTCGCAAAGGCAGAAGCAGTACAATACAACCTCGACCATGTCTGGATTTTGTTGGCGGGCTTCCTGGTCTTCTTCATGCAGGCGGGCTTTGCCATGCTGGAAGGCGGCATGATCCGCGAAACTGGGGTGGTCAACTCGCTCGCGGAAAATTTCATGGACGCCTGTGTCACGGGCATCGTATTCTTTCTGGTTGGCTACGGCATCGCCTATGGGACCTATGACGCCGGGCTGGAAGGCGGCAGCCTGTTGCCAGAGCACATCGCGCTGCTGCTGGATGGCGTAGATGGCAGCCAGCCTGGCGATGGCGCGATACTGGTAGGCTTCTTCTTCCAATTTGCCTTTGCGGGTGCCGCGGCGACGATCGCCACGGGAGCGATGGCAGAGCGAACAAATTTCGTCGGCAAGCTGCTCTATAGCGCGATTTTGGGCGCGATCATCTATCCCGTGGTGGTTTTTTGGACCTGGGGCGGCGGCTGGCTGGCCGAGCAAGGTTTTATGGACTTCGCTGGCTCGACCATCGTGCATATGACAGGTGGCGTCGTGGCCTTGGTCGGCGCGTATGTACTGGGTCCCCGCGCTGGACGAGTCTTCGGGCGTCCACCAGAGGCCTCCAACCTGGCAATCGCCGCATTGGGCACATTCATCTTGTGGGTCGGCTGGTATGGCTTCAATGTCGGTTCGACACTGGGCGCGGGCGATGTCAATCAACTTGGCCTGGTCGCCGTGAATACCACTTTGGCGGCCACGGCTGGCGCATTGGGCGCGATGTTCCTCAAGCACTATTTGACTGGCAGCTGGAATGTCAGTTTCATCTTGAACGGATCGCTGGCAGGTTTGGTGGGCATCACAGCGGGCTGCGCTTGGGTGACGCCAGTCGCTTCCATCGTCATCGGCGCGCTATCTGGCGCTGTGCTGGTGGCATCCATTCGTATCGTTGAGAATATGAAAATCGACGACGCTGTGGGGGCATTTTCTGTGCATGGCGCTTGCGGCGCATTTGGCACATTGATGATAGGCGTTGTCGGCTCATCAGCCCTGGGCGCGCCCAGCATCATTGATGGCGGCACCTTTGATACGCTGGGGGCGCAAATCCTGGGCGTGGCCGTTGTGGCGATCTGGACAGGCATCACCAGCTTTATCATGTTCACCGTGCTGAACAGCCTGAATGTTCTGCATGTGGATCCAGCGGCAGATCAAATCGGCATTGACGCCTACGAGCACCACGCATCGGTGTGGCCCAATGTGCTGCCCCTGCGTGAAGAGGGCGATCAAAGCTAGCGCAAGGCAATCCTCTCAACAACCAGCGCCTCTCCTCAATCGGGGAGAGGTGTTTGTTTTTCAACCCCCTCCCGGCGAATCGGAATAGGTAGTCCCGGGTTCAACTTCCCCCTGACTTGTCGGGGGATTGAGGAGGGTCATGCCGCCCCTGATTTGTCGGGAGACCGAAGGGGTTAGGCAATTTCCCTACAACTCGGCGCTGTCCAGCCAGATGGTCACAGGCCCATCATTGTGAATCTCCACTTGCATATATGCGCCAAACACGCCGTGCTGGATGGTTTGCACCCCCGCCTCTGCCAGACAATCGGCAAAGTGGCGCACCAGCGGCTCAGCCAGTTCGGGTTGCGCGGCAGCAATATAGCTGGGTCGGCGACCTTTTCGCGCATCGGCATATAGCGTGAATTGCGACACCACCAGCGCGCCGCCACCCGCATCCAGCAGCGACAAGTTCATCTTGCCGTCCGCATCGCTGAAAATGCGCAGGTTGGCTGTTTTCTGTGCCAGTCGCCGGGCAGTTTCTTCTGTGTCAGCTTTCGTCACGCCGACCAGCGCCACCAGCCCTGGACCAATCGCGCCGTTCACGCTGCCAGCGACGCTGACAGACGCGCTGCTGACTCGCTGCAAGAGCACTCGCATCGCCTAGCCTTTCTTTTATTCGCGCTGGTTGAGGATCTGCATGACGCGCAGCAGGAAGCTTTGGCAGCAAGTATCGACATGATAGCGCAGGTCCATCTGTTCTGTCGCGCGGTCATATACGCCGCTGATGGTGAACTTGGGCGCGCTGCCGTGTTCGCCACAAACCACAGCCGCAAACTTGCGCCGCAGCGAATCGCCAGTCGAGCGCCGCGTGCCGGCAAACATCAACTCCAGCTCGGTCGAATCCAGAAAGGCATCGGGCAGTTCGTCTCCCTCGGCGCGCAGGTCGAATTCGATTTGCAGCATGTCAGTCGATCATCTTTTGACGGCGTTGCACAAGTTGAATGGTGAAGCCCCAGGGGTCGCGCAGAAAAGCCAACCGGTCGCCATTCGCTCGGTTGTTGATGTCGCCATCCAACTTTGCGCCGGCTTTCGCCAGTTCTTCGCTTTTCGCCTCGATATCATCGGCGGCAAAAGCCAAATGGAAAGTTACGGGATGGTGCTGCGCATAGTCAATCACGCTGCCAGAGGCATCGCTGTAGACTTCGATCAAGCTCTTGCGGGCGCTGTCGGCCAAGAAGTGAATGTAGGGTGGCTCGTCAACAGCGCGCACGATCTGCATGTCGAGGTTGGCGACATACCACTTTGCAAGCGCCTGCACATCGGGCACATTAAAGGCTATGTGTTCCATTCGCATGATTGTCTCGCTTTCTGCCAGATTGTCGTGTTTCATTCCAATTCAAAGTGTTCGCCGTCGGTTTCGAGCGGGTCGGCTTCGGCCTGGTCGTCTATCTGCTGGCTGCGCAGCCAACTGACGCCCATCATGCCCAGGAAGGCAACGGCGATGCCCAGAAAGATGATCTCATCGAAGGGTCCCAACGCGCCATGCGCCAATATCGGGGGCATCTGCACATCCACTTCTAGGGCGAACGCCGCAAATTATATGCGCAAAGCAACCGTTCTGCACGGGGCGACCTGGATGTTGGAGCCTGCCTCGCTTCCATCTGTGTCTGCCGCGCCGTCTGTGGTCTAATTCATCGTGCAATCCCCCGAAGATAGGGTCCTACCCCGATGCAGATCCTCCGCGTAAGCCAGCTGCAGAAGTATTACGGCGCAAAGCTCATCCTCGACGAGGTGAGCCTCAGCTTGAATCGCGGCGACCGGGCAGCGCTGGTTGGGGAAAATGGCGTGGGCAAATCGACCTTGGCGCGGCTCATCTTGCGGCAAGAAGAGGCGGAACGCGGCGATATCTGGCTGAGGCCCGGCGCGCAAGTGGCTTATCTGCCACAAGAAGTGCAGGTCTCAAACCAGCTCAGCGTGGGCAACTACATAGAAGCGCGCATCGGCGAGCTGCACATCATGCGCGACCGCCTGCACGAGCTGGAAAGGCAGATGGGCGAAGGCGGCGATCTTGATGAGTTGCTGGACGAATATGGGCGACTGCAAGAGCGCTTTGAGGTGCGTGGCGGCTATACGCTGGATGGCCGGCTCGAGCAGATCTTCGCCGGGCTGGCGTTGGAACATATTCAGCCCGGCCGCAGCATGATGTCACTCAGCGGAGGCGAACAAACACGCGTGGGCTTGGCTGCGCTGTTGCTGCAAGCGCCCAATCTGCTCATCCTTGACGAGCCGACCAATCACCTGGATTTCGCTGGTTTGGCGTGGCTGGAAGAATACCTGCTGGGTTACCCGCATGCCTTGCTGATGATCACGCATGATCGGCGCTTCATCAATCGGCTGGCGACCTGCATATTGGATTTATCCGCGGTTACGCGCAGCCTGACTGCCTATCATGGCAACTACGATGATTATCTGGCGCAGCGGCAAGCGCAGTATGAAAGCCAGGTCGCCGCCTATCACGTGCAGATCAACCAGATGAAGGCGCTGCGGACGCGCATCAAAAAAGAGACGCACGGGCATCGAAAAGCCAAACGACCCGACGATGGCGACAAATGGATCAAGTTCACCGCCCAGCAACAAGTCGCGCGCACAGTTGGCAAAGCTGTGCGCAGCGCCAAAACCCAGCTGCAGCAACTCGAGGCGAATGCGCTGGAGAATCCGCGCCATGTCTGGCACATTGAATTTGACTTTGACCCGCTGCCGCTGACCAGCCAGGAACCGCTGCGCCTGGACGACCTGGCTTTGCATTTTGGCTCGCTGGAGATCTTTGCGGGAGCGAAAGCCGTGTTGCGCAAGGGCGAGCGCGTTGCCCTGGTCGCGCCCAATGGCGGCGGCAAAACCAGCTTGCTGCGTCTGATCGTCGGCGAGCTGATGCCCACCAATGGCGCTGTCACAATCATGCCCGGCGTGGAACTTGGTTACCTCGACCAAACAGGCGATTCTCTTGATGAAAGCCGCAATATCGTCGACCTGCTGCACGAAATCGGCAGCGACACGCCCGACAGTCTCTTAACTTTGCTGCATCAAAGCGGGCTCTTCCGAGACGCTCACCTGGCTCGCAAATCAGTCGCCGAGCTAAGCCTGGGGCAGCGGCGCAAACTGGGCCTGGCTTGCTTGATTCACAGCCGAGCCAATCTGCTGCTGCTAGATGAGCCGACCAATCACCTGGATCTGTTGAGCCTGGAAGCGCTGGAGCGGGCGCTGCTGGCTTTTCCTGGCGCGATTTTGGCGGCCACGCACGACCGCGCTTTCATCGAAAAAGTCGCTACGACCATTTGGCGTCTGCGCGATGGCCAACTGATCATCGAGCCGGTCTAGTCGTCGACGGGGATTCTGAAGGCGGCTGATGCGGGCGGATCGTCTGCGGCTGGCTCGTCATCGCCCGTACTGATATCAATCCGCACCGATCGCTTGCCCAACTGTGGCAAAATGCGGCGGCGACCGGCTTTCCTGGTGGGCGGACGAACGGTAACCGCGACTTCATGCTCGTCTGCATCGGCAGCAGCATCCTCGCGTGTTTTGCCGCCCCCTGACCTGTCGGGGGGACTGAGGGGGGTTGCATTTTCCGACCTGGCGACAGTATCCGCGCGTGTTTCGCCTCCCTCTGACTTGTCGGAGGGACTGAGGGAGGGTGCATTTTCCAGCCTCGCGCGCATCTGTCGCACCACCTGCTTGATATCGTCTTCGAAGATATCCCATCGCGAAGGCGCCAGCGACTCCAGCATCAACTCCAGCGCGTCCAGCACCGCCACTCGATGCGCGCCTGTGGCTTCCAGCGCGAAGATCTGCCAGGCGCGCAGCGGACGATAATTCGGATGCAGCTGCAATCCCGCTTGGGCGATTTCCAGCGCCTCCTGGTGTTCGTCCATCTGATGCAAAGTCGCGCAGAGCTGGGTATACAAGCGTGGCAAGTCTTTGGGCGGCAGGCTTTTTGCCTGGGGCAGCGCCAGCAGTTCGCGGTAATGGGGCAAGGCATTTTCGGGCACGCCAAATGCCAGCCAGCAATTCGCCAGCTCAAACTGGATGCGCGCGTTTTCCGGGTAGGTCGTAAGCAACTGGCGGAAGTGCTCAATCGCGCCGCGCAATTTCCGCTGCTGCTTCAGGCGCAGTCCGCTGTCAATGAGTTCGCTGATGACCGCCACTGGCGCAAGACCCCTTTCGGCAAGTTTCAAATCAGTATAACACGCGTTAGTTCGCCAGCCTCATGGAGTTGTGGCGCGAGATGGGCACGACAAATCCTTCATCCAGCCAACTGTGCAAGCTTGCTGCATCGACAGTTGCGCCAGCAAAGCCATCTGGATGCTCGCGCGACAATCGCAGCAAAGTCTCGTCGAGTGTGTAATCGCTGCGGAAGTCGTGAAATATGCCGCGTCGGGCAGACACGGAACACCAAGGTGCCAGACGATAGCGCGTGGATTCGTCTAGCTGTGGCGCTCGATAAGCCAGCGGCGGCAGCTTGCGCGCGTTCACGATGACATCGGCATAACGCGATACCATCTGCTCCAATGAGAAATGCGCGCGCAGATAGGCTTGCGTGGCGGTGGATGTGCGGCGGCGCGTGCGCAGCAATTGATCGGCAAGTTCGGCGGCGGCCTCGATATCGCCATAATCGACGCGGCTGATATGCTCGTCGGGCAGCAGGTCGCGATAAGTCGCCACCCGCGCGGCGATCACTGGCGTGCCACAGCCCAGCGACTCAAAGACTGTGTTGCCAAAGGTCTCTACGCAGCTGCCGATGCACAATGTCGCATCCGCCAGGCTGTAATATTCGGCGATTTGCGCTTCGTTAATCCAGTCATGAAAGACAAAAATATCATCCAGAGCAGCTTCGTGTATCGTCCCGCGCAGCTTGGCATAATAATCGCGGTTGGCGGGCGCGGTATCGGCATCCAGCCAGCGCGGTGCCAAAATGCGCAGGTCATGCCAGCCCCGCTCGTGCACCAGCTTGCGCGCGACTTGCACGACTTCGTAGATGCCTTTTGCCTCTTCGGGACGATGCGGGAATAACAGCGTGGGATGCCCGGCGATATGGCGCGGAATGATCTCGAAGATAGCCTGCGGCGGCGTATATTGGAAGAAATCCCAATCGAAGCCGTTGTGAATGGCGTGCATGCGCTCGCCGACAGCCGAGGCAAATTGGGCTACTGCCGCGTGATAGCTATCGCGCGTATGTTCTGACGGCAGTATCCAGGCATCGCCCTGAAACAGAAAAGCGCATTGCAGGGTCTCGGGATAGATGATGCTGCGCAGCGAAATCACGGTCGGTTTGCGCTGATAAACATAAGGGAAGATCAGACCGCCATCATGGCTGTAATGCACATCGGCGTTTTCGATCGCCTCGCCCACATTGCGCATGGCATTGGCAATATGGTAGAGCGGTGTGAAGTAGGGCTCGGGATAAGGCTGCTTAAAGCGCAGGATGGGCAAGATCTCGACATTTTCGTGCCAGCGGAAGGGAGTCTGCGAACCTTCCCGGCGCGTCGACAAGATCGTCAGCTTGTGCCCCAGCTCGCCCAGATGCAGCGCAACCTTTTTCAGCTGCGCCTGCCCGCCGCCCATGACAAATTCGGGGAAGAGTGGCGTCATGGAAAAGACGGCGATATGTTTGCCTTGCGCCATGGCAGTTGCTCGCGCGGCTAGTCGCAGATCAATGTGCCCACGCTGGTATCGCCCTGCAGCGCCTTGACCAGGTCGGCGGGATTCCAGAAGTTCAGCACGATGATGGGCATATTGTTTTCCTGACAGAGTGTGAAAGCGGTGGTGTCCATCACCCGCAGTTGCTGATCCAGCACATCCTGGTGGCGAAGACGCTGGTATCGTTGCGCATCAGGCTCTTGCATGGGATCGGCAGCATAGACACCATCGACCTTGGTGGCTTTGACGATGACATCGGCGTGGATTTCGCTGGCGCGCAATGCCGCTGCCGAGTCGGTAGTGAAGTAGGGGCTGCCGATGCCGCCGCTGAGGATGACCACACGCCCTTTTTCCAGGTGGCGGATGGCGCGCAGGCGGATGTAGGGCTCGGCCACGCTGTTCATTTGAACGGCAGTTTGCACGCGCGTGACGATGCCCAGCCGCTCAATGGCATCTTGCAGTGCCAGACCGTTCATTACCGTGGCGATCATGCCCATGTGGTCGGCGGTGCTGCGGTCCATGCCCAGACGGGCAGCTGGCTCGCCGCGCCACAGATTGCCGCCGCCGATCACGATCGCGACTTGCATACCCAGCTCATAGACTTCGTGGACGCGCTGGGCGATATAGGCGGCTTTATCGGGATCAATGCCAGCGCCACCATTGCCAGCCAGCGCCTCGCCGCTCAGCTTCAGCAATATGCGCCGATAGGTCAGGGCATCGCGTTGTATCATGCTCGCTCCTTGCTTTGTGTTGACCAGCGCCGTTCAGCTAGGAGTGGTGATTTTAGTGGAGTTGGCAACCCGCCCCCATCCCCCAGCCCCTTGCCCCCAAAATGAGGGAAGGGGAGCGCTACTACGTTTTGAAGTCCCTCCCTCTTTATGGGGGAGGCATTTAGGGTGGGGGCATATCCACGATTCTCACCACTCCTGTTCAGTTGCATTCAGGCAATCTGTGCTCCTCTCAGGATCCGTCCGGGCGACCGAGGGGTTGCAATCAGGCCGGCGTATCGCGCCAGAATTCTCCTGTCAGGTCGAGCTGGCGGAAGATGGCTTGTGCCTCGTCAGCTGTCCGACCGCGAAAAGCCGGCGATATGCGATCGACATACCAGCGCTTTGCCAATTCCCAAACGCGCTGCAAGCTCAAGACGGCACCCCGTTCCAGGCATTTGCGCTGCAGCCAGCTTTCAATCTCCTCGTCCGACCGGAAGAGCAAGATGCCCGCTCAGGTTTCTACAATATCATCATACCAATGGCGAAATGGCTGGGCGAAATGCACAAGCCCGTCTTCTGCCCCGACCAGTTGCCCGCCGCGTATCGCAAAGCGGATTGGCTGGCGCGTCAAGGGATGCAGCGCTTCAATCTGCGCGTCATCGCCGAGCATGGCCGGTATGCCCAGCGAATCCCAGGCACAGTTGGCATAGAGCCAGCGACCATCGATGCGCGCGCGATAATCGGTCTGCACAGCCGAAAGCGGATGCGCCATCAGCACAGCGCCGTCATCAGCCAGCACCAGGGCGTGCGCGTCATGCAGTCGTTGCAAAGCTGCCTGTGCTTGCGCAGGGCGCAGGTCAA
Source organism: Anaerolineae bacterium (assembly GCA_022823945.1). Lineage (GTDB taxonomy): Bacteria > Chloroflexota > Anaerolineae > Aggregatilineales > Phototrophicaceae > UBA6055. The sequence goes on from JAJEBK010000022.1 coordinate 25,827, forward strand.
ATCGCGCGGCGATGTCACGAGTATCGGGCGCGCAGCCTGTTGCGACCAGGCACGCATAGATAACCTGGCGGATCTTCCAATCGCTATCGGTAGGTGGCAAGCTCATACGCCAGCCAGCTGCGCTATTCGCTCGACTATCGGCTGGCTGCGCGCTTAGCTGTCGCTGCCGATGGCCAAGCGCTGGAAGCGGCCGATGTTGATGGTTTCGCCCACCTCGGCGACAGTCTCTTGCAGAACCTGACTGACTGTCTTGTCATCGTCCTTGATAAAGTCTTGCTCGAGCAAGACGATATCTTCGTACCATTTGTTCATTCTGCCAGCGACGATCTTGTCGGCGATATGCGGTGGTTTGCCTTCGCCCAGCGCGCGCTCCAGCTGGATGCCTTTTTCAGCCGCGACCACATCGGCGGGCACATCCTCGCGCCGTACATAGCGAGGGTTCATGTTGGCGATATGCATGGCGATATCTTTGGCGAAGGATCGAAATGGCGCGGTGGCGGCTACGAAATCTGTCTCGCAATTGACCTCCACGATGACAGCCAGCCGATTGTCAAAGTGCACATAATTGCCGATGACACCTTCGTTGGCGCTGCGTCCCTTGCCCTGCAGCTTGATGCCGTCTTTCAGCGCTTTTTCGCGCAAGAATTCGGCCGCCGCGTCAATATCGCCGTCGTGCATGACCAGCGCATTCTTGCAATCCAGTGGTCCGGCACCGGTTTTGTCTCGCAGTTGCTTGACTTGCTTTGCCGTTACTGCCATTTCAAAATTTGTCTCCCTCGTTCGCTCATCTTCTCTTGTTTGTTCCCATGCCGATGAGCGGCTGGCTCATGCCTGGGTGTTTGGTTCTTCTCTGGCTGCGTCTTCGCTCGTTGCGTCTTCGCCATCGTCAAAGAGGCTGGAATCCCGCAGCTTCGCCAGGGTCGATTCGCCAAGCAACTCTTCGTCAGAGAGGTCGTCATCATAAACATCGGTGACTTGTTGTGCTTCGTCGTCTTCGATACCGGCCGATTGGCGCAGGTTGTGCCCTTCCATCACAGCATCAGCCAACGCGCCGATCAACAGACGGATGGAACGCATGGCATCATCGTTGGCGGGCAGAATATGGTCGACCAGGTCGGGATTGGCGTTGGTATCGACGAGAGCCAGCACGGGGATCTTGAGAATGTTGGCTTCTTTGACTGCCGTATGCTCGCGTTCGGCATCGACGACGATCAGCAATTCGGGTATGCTCTTCATCTCGCGGATGCCACCCAGGCGCAACTGCAGCTTGGCTATTTTGCGCTGCAAGACCAAGCCTTCTTTCTTGGTCAGCCGGTCAAATTCGCCGGCATCGCGCCGCTTTTCCAACTGCTTCAAGGTGTCAATGCGGCTGCGGATGGTTTTCCAGTTGGTCAATGTGCCGCCCAGCCAGCGATAATTGATATATGGCATGCCACAACGAGTGGCTTCGCGCTGGACGATCTCCTGCGCCTGACGTTTGGTGCCGACGAAAAGCACATTGCCACCGCCCGCAACTAAATCGGCGATCATGTCATGAAAGCTGTGGAGATTTCGGAGCGTAATCTGCAAGTCGATGATGTGAATCCCGTTGCGATGCGTGAAGATGAACTCGTCCATCTTGGGATTCCACTTGTTGGTGCGATGCCCGAAGTGCACGCCGGTTTCGAGCAAGGTTCGCATTCGTACTGCTGAAGGCATAAGGATACTCCTGTCGGTGGTGTTTTAGGCTCGCACATCATTCATCCTCCGATGCAAATCCGCCTTTTGCGGACAACACCCACCGAGAGTCCTGATGTGTGGAATTTGTTGGCGAAAAGCGCCGCGCGGCAGTGTAGCAGATGCAGCTATAGGCGGCAATGCCCTGTTTTGGCGGCACCTGCCTTTTTTGTCGTCTGGTTCGGGCTTGTTTTGGCAGATGCCTTCTGCTCTTCCGCCTATCCATATTCGTCGCCGCGCAGGTGCTCGTACATATAATAGGCGGGCTGATAATCCAAATCGCTGGCTCGGCGTATGCAGTTCTCCCCATAGGTATCCCACAGTTTGTCCAGGACGGCTTGCAAGCTCCCCGCTTTTTTCCAGGCATTTTGATCTTCCCACACGCCCCATTGCCAGGCTGTTTGCTCAAACTGGCTCAGCCCGATTCCGATTAAGCGGACAAGCTCTCCCTGGATCCAATACTTGTCGAACAATGTCAGCGCAGCGGTATAGATTTGGTCATCCCGGTCGATGGCGTTGCGTGTCGTCATTTGTCGAGAGAAGGTGGAGTAATCTGCCCAGCGCAATGTGAGCGTTATGGTGCGTCCGCGCAAGCCTGCTTTGCGCACTTGCCGCCCGACTTCACCAGACAAGCGGCGTAGCGTGAGCTTCAATTCCGCTGGGTCATTGGTGTCGCGAAGAAATGTCATCTGCCGGCCAGCAGACTTCAAAGTCGGCAGTGGCAGCACAGGGCTTGGGTCGATAGCGTTGGCGTGATACCACATATCCCGTCCCGGCTTGCCGAAGCGGGCGCTGAGCAAACTTTTGGAACTCGCGGCAAGCTGCCCGATTGTGCTTATGCCAAGTTCTTCCAGAGCTCGCGCGGTTCTTGAGCCGACTCCGCACAATTTCCCGACTGGCAAATCCGCCAGATATTGTTTTTCTGTGCCTGGCGGGACGATCGCAATCGTGTTCGGCGGCTTGTCTTTGGGCTGCTGCGCTTTGCCGACGCCATTGGCGATTTTGGCAAGCAGCCGACTCGTCGCCCCACCCAGCGAACAAGGCAAGTCTAGCTCGGTGTTGACGCGCTGTTGGATGCCATGCGCGATTTGTTCAATGGGATCGCGCAGGATTGTCACATCGGCGAAAGCCTCGTCAATGGACGCTGGTTCGACATAAGGCGCAATGTCCAGCAAAATCTGCATTACCGCCTGCGAGCGCTCGACGCAAACGCGGACGTCGGGCCGCGTGATAATCAACTCGGGGCATAGTCGCAGCGCTTGTCCCATCGGCATGCCTGACCGTATGCCATAGCTGCGCGCGGGATACGATGCCGAAGCCACAGCGCCGCGTTCGCTCGGCTTTGCGCCAACCACGACAGCCTTGCCTTTTATCGTCGGGTCGAGCTGTTCGGCCACCGAACAAAAGAAGGCGTCCAGGTCGAGGTGCAAAATCTTGCGCGTCTTCGCCATATGCTTGCCAATTCTCACAGTTGACAAGCAAATTAGAACATATATTCTATTTTCGCGCAAGACCTTCCGACTCTCGGTGGACGCTTTCCGTTCGCTACACTCGGTGGTTGAGGCTTTTCGTCACTTGCCGTGCAATATTTCCGCCAGCGCATCGACAAATGCCGCATTCATAGCTCGCGTACCCAGGCTGACGCGCATGCAATAGGGCAGCCCGATGCGCGTTTGCGGACGCAGCAAAAAGCCGCGCTCCAGCAGCTTTTGGTTGAGATCGTCGGCGGGCATTTTTGTCTCGAACATGACGAAGTTGGCGGCCGGCTTCCAATAGCGGATGTCTAGCTTGTCGAGCTGCTCGCACAGCCAGCGCGCTTCGCCACGCAGGAATTCCACCGCGCGCAACAGATGTGCCTGGTCTTGGCAAGCTGCGATGCCAGCCGCCAGCGCGAGCTTGTTCTGATGAAAACCTCGCTGCAAGCCGGCGATATAGTCGGCGATTGCTGGCTTGGCAATGCCATAACCCAGACGCAGGCCAGCCAGGGCATAGGCTTTGGAGAAGCTGTGCACGATGACGAGATTCGCTCCGTCCAGCACATATTGCAGCGAGTCGGGATAAGCCGCGTCCGATACAAAATGATGATAAACCTCGTCAGCGACCACCAGGACATGTTCTGGCAAGCCGCGCATCAATTCGTGCATGGCTTCGGCTGTGATGACCGTGCCGGTCGGGTTGTTGGGGTTGCAGACCATGATCAGGCGCGTCTTGTCTGTCACAGCAGCCCGCACCGCCTCTGGGCGATAGCGAAAAGTTTCGGCTTCCAGCGGCACATCAACCACGCGCGCGCCCAAGGGCAGGGCAACTTTCTGGTATGCGCCGCTGAAGGTGGGCGAGGACAAGATCAACTCATCGCCAGAGCGCAGCAATGCCCGGACGATCAACTCCAGCGCTTCAAAGCCGCTGCAGCCCGTGTAGACATGCTCCGCCGTCAGCCCGCGTCCCAAACAGTCGACGATGGCGCGCCGCAAACCGATATCCGACCAGTCAGGATAGGCATTCAGCTCGGGCGCGGCACGGGCGATCGCTTCGATCACGCGCGGCGACGGACCCAGCGGGTTTTCATTGTTGGCCATGTTGTAGATGCGCTCCACGCCATACTGCTGGCGGATATCGGGGCTGGCATCGCGTTCGCCCGTGCGCGTGAATGGTTGGATATGCGGATTGAAGTGCAGGGTGTCTGGGCGCAAAGATGATGTCTCCAATCGGTCGCGGCTGGCTTGTGCCGGGCGCGTCAGCGGCGGTTGTCGCGCAGCATAGCGGCGCATTCTTTCTGGCTGAAGCCAAATCTGTCATAGAAGGGTACCAGTTCAACATCGCAATCGAGCATGACTTGCTCAATGTGTTCCAGCCGTTTCAGCAAGGTATCCAGCATATGCGAAGCGATGCCGCGTCCGCGATAGTCGCCGTCCACGACCACATCGTCAATCAGCGCGCGGTAGCGATCGTCGGTGATGACGCGCGCGAAGGCAATCAGCCGCTCTTCGTCCCAGACGCCCAGGGTCAGTTGACTGTGGTCGAGCAGGTACTGGATATCGAGCGGGTCGCGCGATTGCGCCCAATCGGTCTGTTGGAGCAGCCGATGCAAGTCTTCGGGATTGATCGGCTCGCCAAACGAGTAGATGTAGCGTGCCGGCATGTCTCACCCCTTTTGCACTTTCCGATGCTGATAGTCGGTTATCATAACGCAAGCGGCGGCTCTCGCGCAGGCTGGCGGCGGCATTTTCGTCATTGCCAGGCAGATGCTACAATGCCCATGCGCAATATGCGACGAGAAGGCGTTGTGGCTGCTTATCGTTGGAAGTCGTTCATCCAATTCTTGTGCGAAGTCTACCAGACACCCGCACCAAACCGGCAGGCGCTGGCTGATGAGTTGCTGGCGAGCCCGGGCGGCTTCCCTTGGGTCGAGCGCAACAAAGCTACTTTCGTCTTCGACTCGCCCAGCGCCCAGAATGTCGCGCTGAATATCGACATCGTCAATCGCGACCCGCCCTTTGAAACGATGATTCGTCTCGACGACACCAACCTGTGGTACTTCCAGCGTCACTTTGAGCGGGATGCGCTGGTCGATTACATGTTCGCGGTCGATGATCCTGGCACGCCACTCGCGCAAGAGCTCGACCTGATGCAGCGCGTTGGCCGGCATTGGCAAGCCGACCCGCTGAATGCGCAGTCCATCCAGGCGCAATCGGTGGATACATCCATCTTGCAGATGCCGCGCGCGCGGCCTGTCCCCAACTGGCGGTCGATGCCCGGCGTGCCGCGTGGACGCATTTATCGCTACCGATTTAGCTCGACCCAGCTCAACTTCAGCCAGCGCAGCCTCTGGGTCTACACGCCGCCCGACTATGATTCAGCCGAGGCAAAGAGCTACCGCCTGTTAATTTTGCTGGATGGGGGATGGGCGATGAACACGTTGGAAGCGCCATATATTGCCGATGCGCTGATCAAACATGGACGCATGCAGCCCATCATCATGGCTATGCTGGCCAGCGGTTCGCAGTCCGAGCGGCTGGACGAATATATCGGCAACGAAAAGCACTATGCCATGCTGGCGGCGGAGTTGCTGCCTTTCTTGCAAGCCGAGCACCGCATTCAGCCGCTCAACCTGGGCTTGGGCGGGGTTGGCGAAGGCGCGGTGGCTGCGGCGCACGCGGCATTGAAGAACCCGGCCATCTTCGAGCATCTCATCATGGTTTCGCCACCGCTGGGCAGCCGTATCGCTGTGCATCTGTTAAAAGAAGTTGCCGAGCGCTTTCGTGACCTGCCCATATTGCCCAACCGCATCTTTCACTCGGTCGGGCGCTATGAGCATGATATGCGCTATGTGCAGCCAGCGCTGGCGCTGCGTGGCATCTTGGAACGGCGCATGCTGCACGACCCCGACCTGGCGTATCGCTTCGTAGAGCTGGGCAGCGGGCACAGCCTGGCCGCCTTCAAGAGCGTCATGCCCGAGGCACTGGCGCACACATTCCCGCCAGAAAGCTGAACATGGGAACACTATATATCGTGCCGACGCCGATCGGCAACCTCGAAGACATGACCCTGCGCGGGCTGCGGATTCTGCGCGAGGTTGTGTTGATCGCCGCCGAAGACACGCGCACTTCTCGTGTGTTGCTGCGCCACTTCGAGATAGACACACCCATCACCAGCTATCACGAGCACAACAAGCTGTCCAAGCTGGACAAGCTATTTGCGGCGCTGGACTCTGGCGATGTCGCGCTGATATCCGATGCTGGCACGCCGGGCATTTCCGACCCCGGCCTGGAGTTGATCCAAAAGGCGATTGAGCGCGATTACCTGATTGTGCCTTTGCCGGGCGCCTGCGCCTTGACGACAGCGCTGGTCGGGGCGGGGCTGGCGACCGACCGTTTCTTGTATGTGGGTTTCTTGCCGCGCAAACCGGCTGCGCTGCGCGACCTGCTGCACAGTGTGAAAGAGCGGCGCGAAACATTGGTCGCCTATGAAAGTCCTTATCGGCTGGGCGCTGCGCTGCATTCGATTGCCGATATCCTGGGCGCGGAACGGCGCGTCTGTGTGGCGCGTGAAATAAGCAAGAAGTTCGAGCAGTTCTATCGCGGCACAGCAGCGGAACTCCAGCAGCTATTCGCAGAAGAATCGCCGCGTGGCGAAGTGACCCTGGTGATTGCCGGCGCAAAAGCGAGCCAAAGCAACTGGTTGCAGCCACAGGTGGAGGCGGCGCTGATGGAGCGGCTGGCGGCTGGAGAGTCTTTGTCCAGGGCGGCGCGCGATGTCGCCCGGCTGACTGGCTGGAAGAAAGGCGCTGTCTATCAACTGGGCATCAAGCTGGCGAGCGACTAATCCTGCCCGCGTTCTAGGCGCGAGGCATCCACATCAATATCGTCTTCGCCAAGTCGCGCTTGCAACTGCTGCCATTGGTCGGCGCGCACAACACATGCCATCGGTCCCAGTCGCGCGCCCAGATAGCGGCGATAAGCGGGAAACGCGAAGATCTTGTCCATTTCTTCTTGCGATGTCGTGCGCAGAACGATGTGCGTCTCCAGGCTCACGCGGGTGCTGGTCCCCGTTCCCCAATCGCGCAGCAGCTTGATGATCGGCAGCGGCAGCGGGCTTCCTGACAACTGCTTGGCGATGAAAGTGTGGATTTGTTGGCGGCTGATGCCTTGCGCCTCCGCTCGCTCTATGCTCTCGCCATCAATTATGTAGATGTAGGGATCGGCAGCCAGCAAACAATGGGCGAAACGCGCCAACTGAAAGCGTTCAAAGCGATTCGTCCGCCGCGATACCAGCAGTGCGCCATCGTCGCGGGCGCTGAACGGCGTGAGTTGCTCGGTCATGGGCGGCCAATCGCTGTTGCCGAGGAAAGCGCGACCATAGGCCGTCAGCCGCAGCAGATCATCGCCGATATCCACCAGCCCCAGCCAGTGCATGGGACCAGCTACCAGGTATTCGATCAAAGCGCCTTCTACCGCATCCCAACTTTCAAATCCCCGCAGGAATTCGCCCTCGTCGTTGCGGATATACCAGCTGTCGTAATCGCCATCGGGCCGCTGAAAGTCAGGCTGGGTGCCTTTGATCAGCTCAATCAGCTCGCTGAGGGAGACCCAGCCACTCGCGGGCAGCAGCTCGGCCAGCAAGCGCATGATGGCATTGCGCGCCGCCGCGGCATCATAGGCCCAACCCGAGTCGTCGGGCAGCAGACCGTCAATATGCCACATGTCTCGCCAGCTTTGGCTCTTGCGCCAGGCGTCTGCCAGCATCCGCACTTGCGATGCGCGCGTGGCCGACAGCCAGTTGCGCGCTTCCTGGCGGCGGGGCAGGGCTTTGCCGTCTTCGATGGCGATCAGCTTCGCGCTGCTGCCGATTCCCAGCAGAAAGGGCAAACGGCTGGTGGCGTCGCTCAGCATTACCGGTCTGATTTGCGCCAGGCTGTCGGCATGAAATTGCCCGTCTTGCAGCGTCACTGCGCCGGCTTGCAAGATCGCCAGCAGACTGGTCATGTCATCGACGATGGTGGTATCAGCCGGCTGAAAACCGTCGGCCGGCAGCGAGTCGATGACTTCCAGCGCCAGCAAGTTGATGGCATGCGCGGGGTCTGCCGCATCCAGGCTGCCATAACTGGTCTTTTGCAGCGGCAGGCGCGTCATCAGGTCGTCGGGCACATAGACGAAGCTGACGATATTGCCAGCGGCTTTGTCGTGCGCCTCGCCAATCAACCCGCGGTAATACAAAGTCTCGGCGATGTTCTCGGATTCAATATGCGGTCGCAGCCGGGCGATTTGCGCTCTGCCCAGTTTGCGGATTTTGCCGTTGCCAGTGTGGGCGAACAAGCTGCTGGTCATTCTGCCCTGCGCGCTGCCGGCCAAGGTGCGCAATGCGCCTTGCGAGCTCTCCCCCAGCTTGTCCCAGACTGCCTGGACTGCTTCTTCATCCTGCATGTGCGCATGCAGCGCTTCAATCAGCTCGTCATCGTTGAAACGTTTGGCATCTACGCCCCAAACATCAGCCAAAGCCGGCAGCATGCCCGGGTCATAGTCGTGCAAAGTCGCCAGCAGATTCTTCATCGGCGGGCTTTCCCCTCGCCCACCAGCGCGGCATACAGGTCGAAGTGACAAGCGGAGCCGCCGCTGTCGGTCACGCTGTAGACGATGCGCGTTGCCGCCTGACAGGTCGGGCAGTGGAAGTCGAGGCAGTTGCGCGCGTCCAGCTGCGGTGTCAGGTCATCGAGGATTCGCCGCACATTGCGCTTGAAAGGGCTGCTGCCAGCCGCCTGGTAAAAGCTGCGCCAGCGAAAACGGATGCGATGCCCACAGCGCGGACATCCATATATGCAACTGCCGCCGACGCGATTCGCAAAATCCGCGCCTTGCAGCAAGCCACGAAAGACCGAGCGCGCCTCAAAATGTTCGATGACGCCACGCTGCATTTTCATGGGGGGAGTGTAGCATATTCCGATTGTGGCGGCTGGTTTCAGGGCAAACGAATCAAAGAACTTCAACACAGAGAGCACAGAGGGTAAAGAGGGCACAGAGCTACTGTATTATCAGGGCAAATCATGTGTGCATTTGCCCACGCACTCTGTGTAAAAATGGTTACAATAGCAATCTATTTGCCGACTTGCGGACAGACAAGGGGGAGACGATGCATCCAGGCGTGCTGGACAAACTGCGACGATACGACACCGCCACGATCTGCAATGTGATCGAGCTTTTTGAGGTGCGGCCCCGCAATTGCGGTTTCATGGGCAAGCGTGTCAAAGCGGGCTTCCCCGAGCTGCCGCCCATGGTCGGCTTTGCATCGACCGTCACCTGCCGCACTTTCACGATGCCGCCCGATCGACAGTTGCCGATCGTGCCCGACTTGATCAGCCGCTGGGACGAGTTGGATGGACCGGCGGTCGTTGTCATGCAAAACCTGGATACGCATGGCGCGGCGGCTATTTTTGGCGATGTGCTCTGCAATTCCTTTGCGGCATTTGGCGCGGCCGGGCTGGTCACCGATGGGCAGGGCAGAGACTTGGCCGGCATCGCGCCGCTGAACTTCCCCGTCTTTTGCGATGGCATTGTCTGCGCGCACGGCTACATGCACCTGCTGACTCTTCACGAGGCTGTGCAGGTGGGCGGGATTGTGGTGCAGCCCAACATGTTGCTGCATGGCGATGCCAACGGCGTCACCACCATCCCCCATGACATCGCGTCTGATGTGGCCGATGCCTGCGCGGAATATGCCCAGGCCGAAGCGGTGGTCATTGCTGCGGCGCAGTCCGGCGCTGCCAGACCTGAAGACCTGCGCGCGGCTTATGCAGAAATGGCGGAGCGCATCGCCAGGCTCAATACGCGCTTGCGGAAAAACTGAGGTGCGATATGAAATTGTATGTAACTGGCGGCACGGGACTGGTCGGCAGCAATGTGATTCGTCTGGCGCGGCGGCGCGGTATTGAGGTCGTCGCCTCGCAATTTGGACCTGAGCCAGAATGGCAGGTTGACTATACGCTCGACCCGCTCGACCTGTCCGACCACGAAGCGATCCGCCGTTCGATCTTGCGGCACGAGCCCGATGCGGTGATTCATGCCGCGGCCATCCTCGATCATCGTTTGATGTATGACCGCCGCGACATGTGCTGGTCGATGATGGTCGATGGCACGCGCGTGATGGGCGAGGCTTGCCGAGAGGTTGGGGCGCGCATGGTTTTTGTGTCGTCCGACTGGGTCTTTGATGGCCGAGCCGGGCTGGTGGACGAAAACTCGCCGCCCAATCCCGTCAATTTTTATGGCGTGATGAAAGTTGTGGCCGAGCGCGACCTGCTGGCGATGGACGGGCTGGACGCGGCCGTGGCCAGGCTGGCTGGCATCTATGGGCTGAATTATGCGGCTCAGTCGCTGCAGCGCAAAGACAACGGGCTGGGCTTCGACTTCTCGGTTTATGTAATGTATCGGCTGGCGGCGGGTTTGCCGGCTGCGGTCTGGACGGGACCCAAAGTCAATGACGAAGCCAATCCGACCCTGGCGTCCGACTGCGCGGAACTGTTGCTGCGGCTGGCGGCGCATGATGAGCGGGGCATCTTCCACTGCTTCGGCAGCGAGTGGATCGGGCGCATGGAGCTGGCTTATCGCATCGCCGATGCCTTTGACGCCGACCGCTCGCTCATCTATCCCATGCTCACGCCCGAAGCGGTGCTGGACGAGGCGCTGCATATCGGCATCCCATATCGGACGCGCGCCAAAACCGAGCGCACCGCCGCGGCTTTGGGCAGACGCGCCTGCAATGTGGACGAAGGGCTGGCTGCCTTCCGTCAGGAATGGGACGCCTTCTGGAGCTAGGCAATCGCGAGGAGCGCAGCATGACCAAGCCCAATGTCGTCTTTTTGCTGACCGACCAGTGGCGCTTGCAGGCGCTGGGATATGCCGGCAATACACAGGTGCAGACGCCCAATATCGACCGGCTGGCGGGCGAGAGCATCAGCTTTCCCAACGCCATCTCCGGTTATTCGGTATGCTGTCCCTGGCGAGCCAGCTTTCTGACCGGGCAATATCCCTTGACGCATGGCGTGATCGTCAATGATGTGCCAATCAGCAGCGAGCCGGTTGGTTTGGGCGATGCATTCAAGCGAGCAGGCTATAGCACCGCGTACATCGGCAAATGGCATGTGGATGGGCGCGGCCGCAGCAGCTACATCCCGCCAGAGCGCCGACTGGGCTTTGAATATTTCAAGGCGCTGGAATGCAGCCATGACTACAATCGGTCGGCATATTACGCCGGCGATGACGACACGAAGCAGTATTGGGATGGCTATGATGTCTTCGCGCAGACAGCCGATGCGCGCAGCTATATCGAGTCGCGGTCGGGCGAGAGGCCATTCATGCTGGTGCTCAGCTGGGGACCGCCCCACAACCCCTATGAAACAGCGCCCAAGCGATTCCGCGACATGTACGCTGCCGCCGCGATCACACTGCGACCCAATGTGCCGGCGGAAATGGCGGACGCTGCGCGCGAGTGGCTGGCTGGCTATTATGCCCATTGCAGCGCCATCGACCACAGTGTCGGCGAACTTGTGCGGACGCTGGACGATTGCGGGCTGGCGGACGACACCGTGCTGGTGTTCGCCTCGGATCATGGCGATATGCTGGGCTCGCAGGGCTTGGAACGCAAGCAAAAGCCCTATGAAGAGTCGATTCGTGTGCCCTTTTTGCTGCGTTATCCAGCCAATTATGGTCGTCAGCCGCGTGAAGCCAGCTCCTTTTTGAACGCCCACGACATCATGCCGACCCTGCTGGGCATCTGCGATCTGCCCATCCCCGACACAGTTGAAGGCTCGGATGCGTCGCCGACGCTTTCGGGCGCATCAACCCCAAGCGATTGCGCTCTGTTGGCTTGCTTTCACCCGTTCGGCGAATGGACGCGGGCTGTCGGCGGTCGTGAATATCGCGGCCTCCGCACGGCGCGCTATACATACTGCCGCTCGCTGGATGGCACCTGGCTGCTCTTCGACAACGAGACCGATCCATTCCAACTGGACAACCTGGTCGATCGCTCCGACTGCGCCGAATTGCAAGCCGAACTCGAATCGCTGCTGCAACGCGAGTTGGCTGCGCTGGGCGACGAATTCCTGGATGGCATGACCTACATCAATCGCTGGGGCTATCCGCTGGACGAAACGGGCACTGTGCCGTTCCGGGGCTGATAGGCCCTCAGCGTTTGAAGTCCCTCCCTCACTTTGGGGGAGGGATTTAGGGTGGGGGATCCCTCAGCCACCCGGATAGGGCTTGCTGCGATGGTAGATCAGCGGAGTTTGCCGTTCATCGTCCAGCACATCGCCGATCTGGTAGCTGTCGACTTGTTCCTGCGACAAGATATTGCGCTGGCCGTTGAAGACGCTGCCATCGGGCATGTAGGCGCAGGTCATGGCGCGGCGCGCATGAGGAGTCATATTGGCGGCAGCGCCATGCGCCACCAGGCCATTGTGAAATGAGCAGCTGCCGGCTTTCATCTCGACCGCCACAGCGCTATGCCCAGCCCACTGCGGATAGGCGTTGAACAGGTCGCTGATATTGCTGCCGATGCCGACATTGTCATAAGTCGCGGTTTTGTGCGTGCCGGGCAAGAAGTAGAGGCAGCCGTTGTCGCGCGTCACATCATCCAGCGCCACCCAGATGCTGATGGCAGCGCGCGAATAGAACGACCAATAGGGATTGTCGAGGTGCCAGGCGGTGGGGTTGCCCCAGGCTGGTTTGACAAGCGCCTGGTCGTGCCAGATGCGCACGCCGTCAACATCAGCCAAAGTAGCCGCCATTTTGCCCAGCCGCGCGTCCAGCATCAACTCGCGCATGCCGGCGTGGTCGGTCCACAGATTGATGCGCTGGGCAAAGACGCGCGAGTAATAATCGTCTTCCTCCAGCATGCTGCCGTCCGCCAGTTTGCGCACCCCGCGGTTTTCCACTGCCTCGCCGACAAACGTTCGCCAGGTTTCCAGCTCGTCAAGATCCAAAAAATCTTGAATCAGCACAAAGCCATTGGTTTGATAATCGTCCACCTGCCCGGCGCTGATTTCACAATTCATTTCGTCCTCCTCACCAATTGGCCACGATATGTTCGCTTGTCCGCCAGGCCAGCGCCATGATCGTCTCAACCGGATTGAACCCGCCGTTGGTTACATGTGGCGATCCATCGGCGACAAATAGATTGCTTTGGCTGTGCACGCGGCAGAAATTATCGACAACCGAATGCGCTGGGTCTTCGCCCATGCGACAGGTGCCGGCCTGATGCTGCCCGCCCGACAGGTATTGCTGCGGTTTCCGCCCCCACACAGCTATAGCGCCCGATGCCCGCAGCCACTCGATTGCCCGTTCGCGCATGAATGAGGCGGTGCGCACGGTCTCGGGGTGGCTCGTCCCAGACAGATGCGCCACCGGAATGCCATAGCGGTCGCGCACAGCCGGATTGACCTGCACGCGCGCGTCTGGATTTGGGATCTCTTGCACAGGTCCTTTGATGTCGTTGATGCGGCAGAAGTTTTCGCGCATGAATTGCTTGGCAGCTGGCCCCCAGCGCGGCACATCGGGCGGATAATCGCGCTTCCAGAAGGTGATCGGCGTCACGATATCTTCATCCGTCAGCATGCCGCCGCCGATGAGACCCTCGTTGCCATGATTGAATTCGCAAGTGGCCAGCGATGCGCCCGGACCGACGCCATCGTATAGCTGTTCCGGGAAAAGGCCCACTGCGCCAGGATAATAATGCCCTTGCAAGTGCCGGCCGACCTGGTCGCTGCCATTGCCGATGCCGCCTGGCTCTTGCGCTGTCGCCGAGTTCAGCAGCAGGCGCGCCGTCTCCACTGCGCCACAGCTGAGCACAACGACATCGGCGCTGATGCTTTCGCGGGAGCCATCGGCAGTGATGATCTCGACGCCAGTGACCGCTCCGCCGACGCTGCACATCAGCCGCTCGACCATGACCTCAGTGCGCAGGCTGCAGTTGCCGCTCTCCAAAGCGCGAGGGATGGTGGTGTTGTGGCTGCCGTTCTTGGCGTCCACCGGGCAGGCATAGCCTACGCAGTGCTGGCAATTGATGCAAGCGGGACGGCCGTTGTAGGGCAGGGAATTGATAAGCCGTGGTACGCGCAAGCCCTGCCAGCCCAGCGCATCCAAGCCGCGTCGGTGCACGCTGGATTTGTGCGGCAGGGGCAAAGCCGGCATGGGATAGGGCCTGGCATAGGCGGGCAGGTGAGTCATGCTGCGGTGGTCGCCACACACGCCAATCTCCCATTCAATGCGCTCGTAATAGGGCAGCAGGTCTTCGTAGCCGATAGGCCAGTCGGCCAAAGAGCTGCCTGCTGGAACGCCGTACTCGCTTGCCATGCGGAAGTCTTGTGGCATGAAGCGCCAGGCTTGCCCGGCATACACGCGCGTGCCGCTGCCAACGCAGGCGGCATTGTTCTGGTAACCCGGCTCGTGCGGGCGCAAGATGCGATGTTCGCCCTGCCGCTCGCCCACGGGCATCGGGAAAGACGCGGGATCGAGCGTGCGGGGATTGCCCTCGATATCGGGTCCGGCGTTGTGTCCATAAATCGCCAGCCGCTGGTTGCGCAGATGATCGCGCCCAACCTGCTCAAAGCTCAGCGCCCGTCCACGCTCCAGCAGCAGCACCGATTTTCCCGCCTCGGCCAGCACAGCCGCAGCCACGCCACCGCCCGCGCCCGACCCCACCACAATCGCGTCATAGTCGCTCATCCGCGCACCTCGAAGCCGATCATCTGCCAGGCGATGCCCTCGCGATTGCCGCCATTGCCCGGGTCGCTATAAAAGCCCTCGCCGCAATGCTCGACGACTTGCGCGAAGAATGCGCCCGGCTCAATCGGCCAGTTTGTTTCCAACCGGTTTTTTTCGATTCTATGCAGCAAATCGCTACGCTCGTCGTTTGCCAGGTCGGCGAAGTCGCACTGGTGCAAGTACTGCGCTTCGGCATCCAGGCAGCGCAAGAAGGCGCGATAGCTCGTCTGCAGATGCGCCAGATCGCCCGTCAATTGGCGCAGCAGATAATCGCCAACGCCGGCTTGCCACGCGCCGGGATAGTCGTCAGGCGGGATCAAAGTGTCCAGTACGGCTTCCAGACAGCGCAACTGGTTCTCGTCAAATAGCGCGCTCATATTTGTGCTCATTTCTTGTGCGTCAGGCAATTGTAACCACATACCCCGCCGCAAGCGCACAAATTGGCTCGCTAATGGCTGCGGGCTAGGCATCGCGCAGGACTGCTCGCCACAGCATGACGATCGCAAGCTCGCGCAACAGCAGAAACAACCCGCAGACCAGCCACAGACGCGGCACATTCAGCAGGACTGCGCCGGCAATCGCCAAGGCATACGAAAGCGCTTGCAACAGAACGAACAAGGCGAAGGCGGCGCTCGCCCGATCCAGCGCGCTTGGCGAACGCCTGCCGAAGTAGATGCCCAGCGCGCAAGCCAGCACGCCCGATTGCGCCCCTTCCAGCAGAATAGCCAGCGCCAAGATCAGCACATCGAGCAGCAGCAGCGCCAGCTCTTGCCAGTCCACTCGCTCGATGTTCACAAGCGTGATGCACATGCCCATGAGCATCAACAACAGCGCCAAACCCGCGAGGCAGCGCCGCAGCATGCCCAGCCACCAAGCCGCATCGCTCTCGCTGAGAACGACCTGGCAGGCGACTGTGAAAATGAAGCGCCGGCCAGCCGGGATCAAGCTCAGTTCGTCCAGCCGGCCCGCGCGCGATTGCCGTGCCAGCAGCGCCACGATCCTTGCCATCCAGAGCGCGCAGGGGCAGGCGCTCAGCAGCATCAGCCACAGCGGCAGCGACCAGATTATGTTCGAGCTGAGGACCGTGTAGCTGTGCGCGGCGGCAGCGAAGACCAACAGAGCGCAGAGCAGGCTGGCTGGCAGCACAGGCACCAGTCTCGAACTGCGGTTGTGGCGCGAAAGCTGCCCGACGACCGCATGATGCGGGTGCTTGCCCAACGATTCGTAAAGCGCTGCGCTCGTTGTGAATCGTAGCGCCAGCCGGGAGCGGAGTCGGCTGTTTGCGTTGAGCGCGCGCGTGAATTCAACCCAGCGCAGGCGTTGCAACTTTCTGGCTCGTGGGCGCGCCATCGTCTTCATAGAGGAAGCACTTCACGCTGCGCCCCTGATGCTGCACGCTGGGCGGGATGTTGTCGTGGCAGATGTCCATAACGGCTGGACAGCGCCCCGCGAACTTGCAGCCGGTGCGCGTGTATTCGTCCGTCTCGATGACCGCCAGGTCGATCTTTTCATTCCAGGCATCGCTCGTGCGGATGCTGGGGATGGAGTTCTTCAGGTTCTGCGTATAGGGATGCAGCGGATTGCCCAGCACCTGTTCTGTCGGTCCCATTTCGACGATCCAGCCGCGCAACATAACAGCGATGCGATCGCCGGCATAAAATGCGGTCGCCAGGTCGTGCGTGATGTAGATGACGCTGACCTCGCTGTGGTCTTTCAGATTGCGAAACATATTGACGATCGACATGCGCAACGAAGCGTCCAGCATTGACACCGGCTCGTCAGCGACGATGAGCGATGGCTTGGTGATGAGGGCGCGGGCGATGGCGACTCGCTGTGCCTGCCCGCCAGACAGCTCGTTGGGGTAGCGCCCGGCGATCTCTGCCAGCGTCAAACCGACTTCGCTGAGCACTTCGTTGATATAGCGGGGCGCTTCTTTTTTGTCCGCCATTTTGTAATTGGCGGCTGTTTCGAAGAGATAGCCATCAATGCGCTTGAGCGGGCTGAAGGCGGCGAAAGGATCCTGGAATACCGGCTGCACTTCGCGGTAGAACCAGGTCTTCATCTCCTTGCTGCTGATATCGTTGATGACGCGATTTTTGTAACGAAGGATTCCTTCAGAAGCCGCCTCCATGCCCAGCACCATTTTTGCCAGGGTGGTTTTGCCGCTGCCGCTTTCGCCAACGACCGCGAAGATCTCTGGTTTGTCCGAGTCGATGACGATGGAGGCCTTGTCCACCGCGTGGAATTCTTGCGACGAGAAACCTTGCCGGATGTGAAATACCTTGCTCAGGTTTTCGATTTGCAAAAGAACCCCCCTCGCCCCCCCCGACGAGTCAGGGGGAGGCAATCTTTGGCTACCCTCTCCGTTTTGACGGGGAGGGGCTGGGGGAGGGGTTTTAAGACCATCAGACTGCTGAGGCATGGCTCAATTCCTCTTCGACGACATGACAGGCGGTGAAGTGCTTGGGCGCGATTTCGATTAGCGCGGGCTCAATCGTCTTGCAAATGTCCTTTGCCAGCGGGCAACGTTCGTGGAATCGGCAGCCACTGGGCGGCCGGTCCAGCGCTGGCGGGCGGCCGGGGATGCTCAGGCGCTCTTCGCGCGAATCCAGGCTGGGCAGCGATTCGATCAAAAAGCGGGTGTAGGGATGGCGTGGGTTCTCCAAGATTGTTTGGGTAGCGGCTTCTTCGACCAGTTTGCCGGCATAAAGGATGGCGATGCGGTCGGCGAGGTTGGCATGCACGCCGATATCGTGCGTGATTAAAACAAGCGTGCTGCCTTCGTTTTGCTGCACATCTTTCAGCATCTGGATGACGCCGCGCTGCACGACTACATCCAAGGCGGTGGTCGGCTCATCGGCGAAGATCAGCTTGGGCCACAAGATCGTCGCCAACGCAATCGTGACTCGCTGGCGCATGCCACCAGAAAGCTGATGCGGATACGAAGCCATCACTTTTTCGGGCAAGCCCAGGTCGCGCAGATAATTCGCGGTCAGCGCAAAAGATTCCGATTTGGTCACATCGCGGTGGGCGCTGATGAAGTCGTGAAAGGAATCGCGGATGCGCCGCACCGGGTTCAACACATGCATCGAGCCTTGCGGGATATAGGAGATCGTCCGCCAGCGCAGATCGCGTTGCTGCTCGTCGGTCATTTCAGCGGCGTTGACCCGTTCGCCATCCAGGTGATAGACGACCTCGCCACCAACGACCGTGAGCGGCGGATCGTAGGCATTCAGCAGCACGCGCAGCAGGGTCGACTTGCCGCAGCCGCTTTCGCCGGCGATGCCATAGACCTCGCCTTCCTGGATGCGCAGGGTGATGTCATCGACCGCTTTGACCGTGCGCTCGACTCCGTAGGCATTCGTGATGTAATAGGCGCGCAGGTTGTTCGTCTCGATTATCGTGCCCATTACTGTTCCTTCTCTTTGCGGGGGTCATCGTCGTGGTCGGCTGCTGCGTCGTCCTGAGCATGCGTCTGCAAGCGGACGAGCCGTTTGCGCGGGTCGAGGTATTCGCTGATGCCGATGGAGACCAAATAAAAGCCAACCGCTACCACGATCACCGAGACCACCGGCGCGATCATCACCCAGGGCTTGCCGGCGAAAATCGAGCTCCATTCGTTCGCCCAATAGATCTGAGTCCCCAGGCTCAGGCTGTTGAGGTCGTTCAAGCCCAGATAAGAAAGCGTGACTTCGATGCCGATGGAAAAGACGAAGCCGCTGACCATATCCGCCAGCAGGAACGGGATGATAAAAGGCAGATGCTCTTGAACGACGATTTTGCGCGTGCTCATGCCGCTGAATATCGCCGTATGCGTGAAGTCTCGCTCGCGCAAGCTGAGAACCTGGGCTCGGTATCGCTTGGATGGATACGCCCAATCCAAGAGCCCGATCAAGATCCCCAGCGAAACGAAAGTCAAGCCGCCTTTCAATATCACGGCAATGAGAATGAGCAAGGGTAATCGCGGGATTACGATGACGCTCTCGACAATGGACTGGATGACGCGGTCGGTCGTCCCGCCCAGATAGCCGGAAATCATGCCCAGCATAACGCCGATGCCGCGACCGATCACGACCGCAATGCCGGCGATGATCAGCGTGTTGCGTATGCCGGTGACGGTCATCCAAAAGACATCTTGACCCAGCGTAGTCGTGCCCAGCACATATTGCGCCGACGGCGGCTCGCCCCGAAACTTGCGCGGCACCACCCGGCGCTTCTCGGGCGGATCAGCCGCGAAAAATGAAGTCGCGACAGCAACGGCGACCAACAGCAGGATGAGCGCGCCAAACCGAAACGACAGACTGAAGCGCAACAGGTCTCGCAGAGTGGTTAGCATGGCGGCGGTCCTTATCTCAGGCGGACGCGCGGATCAAAAACGGGGTAGAGCAGGTCGACGATCAGCGAGCCGGTCGCGATGCCAACAATAGACAGCAGCACAATGCCCATGATGATGTTGTAATCGGCGTTGCTGATGGCGGTAAACAACTTCGAGCCCAAGCCCGGATAGCCGAACATCACCTCGACGATCAAAGCGCCTTCGAACATCGCGCCCAGCGACAGCGCCAGGTCGTTGACATGCGGCAGCATCGTGTTGCGAATCACATAGGACATGACGATTCGGCGCTTGGGCACCGCCGCGAGTTCGGCATATTGCACATAGTCGCTGGCGATCTCGCTGGTGGAAAGCGCCTTCGCCATGATGAAGCGAAAGGCAAAGCCGCCGATGACGATGGAAAGCGCCGGCAAAAAGCCAAAGCGCAAAATGCTGCTGATGTAATCCCAGGTCAACGCTGGCGTACCCTGCGCGCCGCCTGTCATGGGGAATACGGGCCAATAAAATGCAAAGATAAAAATGAGTATCAACGCGATGATGAGGTAGGGCGTGGGATACACCACAATGACCACACGCTCGAGCGCCTGCGCCCAGCGCCGATGTTGATTATATCCGACCAGCGAGCCAACCAGGATGCCCAGCAGCCAGGATATTATCGTCGTCGTGGTCAGCAGACCGACTGTCCAGGGCAAGCCAGCCGAGATGAATTCGTTGACTGGCGTCGGAAAATTCTGAAATGACGGACCAAGATCGAATTGAATCAAGCGCCGCCAAAAAGCCAGGTATTGTTCCAGCAGGCTGCCGTCCAGGCCGTAGAGGTCTTCCATGGTGGCGCGCATGGCGACCACCGCTGCCGGGTCGATGGTCTGGAACGCCGTCATGCGACCGATCATCTCATCGACCGGATTGACCGGCGAAAAGCGCGGTATCAGAAAGGTGACAGTCACGCCGACAAAGATGACCACCGCCCACTGGGCAACGCGCGGCAGAATGTAACTCTTGAGCAGTTGCATGATTTTCCCTCCCCCATCCCCAGCCCTTCCCCCATGAAGAGGGAAGGGAGGAAGATTCGCCGAACCCAGTAAGCCCCTCCCTCATTTTGGGGGAGGGGTTTGGGGTGGGGGTTAACTCGTCGGGTGCAGGTTTTGGATGGCGTACTTGCCGCCCTGGAACCAATACAGTGGCTGATAGTTCGGGTTTTCCGCAGTCGGGAAGCCCGTCCAATAGGTTTCGTCCCAAGTGACGAACTTCTTGAACGCTATGGCGGTGATATCGAACATGTTCTCCACCCAATGTTGCAAGAGTTGGGTGTTTAGGGCGATGTTCTCCGCCTCTTGGGAAACGGGGTTAACCGATTCCATGGCGTCGATCAGTTCATCCAGCGTGTCGTCGCGCATACGCCGCACACTATCACCGCCCAGCGGACGATAGTCTTCGCCGGCGGGCGCATAATAGCGGGAATGACGTCCGCGGATCTGCGGCCACATATCGCCGGAAGCCAGCGCGAAGCTCGTCCAGGGCGTGCTGACCTCATAGCTGCCGACCCAGTGGTTCTGATTCCAGGTATTGCGATCGAGCGTGCTGAAATTGACCTCGATGCCGAAATCTGTCCACATGTCGAAAGCCGCTTGGCCCATGCGATAGGCGTCGTTCTCGCTGGGGTCGGATTGCAGGTCCAGCACCCAGGGCTCGCCATCGGGCGTCATCCACATGCCATCGCCGCCGCGGCTCAAGCCGGCATTCGTCAGCAGCTTCTCAGCCGCATCCGTGTCGTACTTCCACCAGCCACTGCCGAAGACTTCGTGCGGCTCGCCCGGCACAGTGTAACCCTGCTCTGCCGCCCAGGCCGCGATCTGGTCGGGGATGGTCGGGTCGTAGGGGTTGTACATTTCGCCGTCGCCCAGGTCGATCTGCAAGTTGGTCAGCCATTCAGTCATGGGACCATGATACAGCTCGTACAGCTTGGCGGTGGGCGGGACGGGGAAGGGCGTAACTTTGGCGACGCCGCCGACATATTCGGTCTGCAGCTCGACGATATCGATGGCCAGCGCCAGCGCCCAGCGAACTTCCTTGTGCGCCAACAGCGGATCGCCTTCCATATTCATCGCCAACTGCCGCGAACTGACTTCATTGGGATATGCCCAGGGGAACTCTGAATACCAGCTGCGAGCATTCGGCGCGTTGTCCAGGGTGAACTCGAAGGACTCGATATCGACATCGAAGTAAACATCCAGCTCGTTGCGCGACATGGCGATGGCTTTGCGGATGTTCTCGTTGCCATAGAAGATGCTCAAGGCGTAGGGAGGTCCAGAACCGCCGGTGATGATGCCGGCCAGCGAATTTTCTGGATCATCGCGGCGCTTGAACAATTCCCAATAGCCATTCGGGTCGGCTTCGACCGGCAGGTAGTTGCCGAGCACGACGACATCTTCCGCAGCCCATTCCCATGCGCCGAGGTTCTCTGTGCCCATCTCGTCAGCGGCCGCCGACACGATGTGCGAGGGCATCATGTAAATGCCATTCCAGCGCGATTCAAACAAGGTGTGGAAGCGCGGATTGGATCGATTCAGCGAGAAGCTCACGCTGAAGTCGCCGGTCTTTTCGACAGCGACATCAAAGTCGGCCAATTGCGCGTGCCAACCGCCTTGACCCAGCTCGGGCACAGCTTTGATTGTCTCGATGGTGTAGACAACATCATCGGCGTTGAACTCTTCGCCATCGCTCCACATCACGCCTTCGCGCAAGTTGACCGACATCTGGGTGAAGTCGTCGTTATAGACCGGATCGCCATTCGCCAGCGCGTGAATGAACTCGCCGGTTTCTTGATCGCGATTCCAGAAAGTCTCGAGCATCAGAGCATGGTGGAAAGGCGTCGACCCGCCGATGCGCCAGACATTGTAATTGCCGACCGTGCCCCAGCGGAAGATCTGGTCAAACACCCAGAGATCCTCGCGCGGGAGGTCCACCGGCAGACCGTCGGGCTCTTGCGCGAAGCCGACAAGCGTTGGCAGCACGAGCAACGCCAACAACAATAGAAATACGAACTTTCTGAACATCGGTTATCTCCTTGACATACGGATAGATTGTTAGCGAGCGCCTGTGTAGCGCCCGGTCTTGCCAAAGCAATAGCGCCAGCTTATGGTAGCGTATCGTTGACAGCAGTCAAAAGCAACTGCGCAGAGAGAATGACAGGTTTGCTACGCGTTGTCAAAGAAATTGGGGCAAATTGCTTTGTTCAATGTGTAGCGCGCGCCCAAACCGAGTGTTAGACTGCCGCCCAGCCCAAGTGAGGAGCAGCCCATGCCACGACAGCCCAACATATTGCTAATCGCGATTGACTCGATCCGCGCCGACCACATGTCTTGTTATGGTTACAACCGCCTGACCACGCCGCATATCGACCGCTTTGCCCAGTCTGGCACACTCTTTGAAAACACTTTCAGCCCGCACATCCCCACCACCCCCGCCTATGCCTCTATGCTGACCGGGCTCGACTGCTTCGGCACGCAAGTTGTCGCGCTGCGCCACCAAGGACCGCTGCGCGCGGAAGCGCCCACTGCCGCCGAGATCCTGCGCGAGCATGGCTACAACAGCACTTGCGTCGGCTTCACGGGCAACCCCAGCGCGCGTGGCTTCGACAACTACATCGACTATGCCGGCTGGGGCAGTTGGAAGCAGGGCAGAAGCCCCAAAGCCGAGAATCTCAATCAAGTCGCCATCCCGGAACTGGAGCGGCTGAGTGCGGACGACAAGCCCTGGTTCGTCATGCTGCGCCACATGGACCCGCACGCGCCCTACCTGCCGCCGGCACCCTACGAGCGCATGTTTTATCATGGCGATGAGACCGACCCCGACAACCGCAGCATGGACCCCGTGCTGGCCTTCAAGCCATTCGCCGACTTCTTCAAATCGTGGATGCCGCCGGGAATCAGCGACAAAGACTATGTCATCGCCCAATATGACGGCGCGATCGCCTATATGGACGCTTGCATCCAGAGCATTTTCGAAGCGCTGGATTCGCTGGGCGTGGCGGACGACACCATTATCGCGCTGAATGGCGATCATGGCGAAACGCTCTATGACCACGAATGCTGGTTCGACCATCATGGCATCTATGACAATGTGCTGCATGTGCCGCTGATTATTCGCTATCCGGGCGTAGTGCCGGCCGGTGCCCGCGTCAGCGGCTACAACCAGCACAAAGACCTGCTGCCCACGCTGCTGGATTTGGCGGGCTTGGACGCTGCCCCCCACCCTAAATCCCTCCCCCAAAATGAGGGAGGGACTTCTAGCGAGACTGGCTCCCCTTCGCTCTATATGGGGGAAGGGGCTGGGGGATGGGGGTTCGATGGCAAATCACTGCTGCCGATGATGCGCGGCGAAGTCGCATCGCACGAAAGCGAATTCTTCATCAGCGAATGCACCTGGATGCGCAAACAGGGCTGGCGCACGCCGACCTGGAAACTGATGATCGCGCTCGAGCCCGACTTTCACTTCAAGCCGGAAGTCGAATTGTACAACCTGGTGGAAGATCCCGATGAAGACAACAACCTGGCGGAAGCGCATCCCGATGTGGTCGCGGCGCTGCGCGGCAGGATGGATGCCTTCATCGCCCGGCGCGAAGCCGAAACGGGCTTGCCCAACCCCATGCTGCACCAGGGCGACTGGCATGGGCAAGCTGGCGTCGGCGCGTTCACTTCATCGCAGCAAGCCTATGACACTTTGTATATTGGCGACCTGGACGAGGCTATCCGCCTGCAAGCAGAATCGCGCAAGTAGGGGCGAGCCACTGGGTCGCCCGCAACGACAAACAATTGTAGGGGCGGAGCCACTGGGTCGCCCGCCATATAGACAAGGAGATCCCTTCATGACACTTCGCGTAGCCATCATCGGCTTGGGCGGCATCGGCAACAATCATGGCCGCTGTTATCGACAGCATCCGGGCGCGGAAGTCGTCGCTGTCTGCGATATCATCCAGGAGCGCTCTGACAAAGCCGCCGAGACCTTCGGCTGCCAGGGCTTTTACTCGGTCGAAGCGCTGCTGGCCAGCGGGCTCGAATTTGATGCAGCCAGCGTCACCACGGCGGGGGTCGAAAATGGCGGCGACCACTATCAGCCGACCATGCAGCTGCTGCGAGCTGGCTACCCCGTCTTGGGAGAAAAACCGATTTCCAACAGCTTGTCCGAAGCCGAAGAAATGGTGGCGCTGGCCAAGGAGCAGAACCTGCGCTATGGCATCAACCTCAACCATCGCTTCACGCCGGCGGCCGAACTGGCAAAAGACTGGGTCGATGCCGGGCGGCTGGGCGAGATCAACATGATCGACATGACCATGTGGATCAACAACCCCAACGAAACTTCCCCGCATTTTCACATGCGCGCGCTGCACCCGCATTCGCTGGATGTCATGCGTTATTTCGCAGGCGCAGAAGTCGTCAAAGTACAGGCCTTCTTCAAGAAAGGCGCGGGACGGATGATCTGGTCAAATGCGCAAGTCAATTTGCTCTATGACAACGGCATCATCGGGCATCTGCGCGGCAGCTACGATGGCAACTTCGGCCATACCAGCCTGGGCGGTGGCAGCTATGGCTTGGAGACCCTGGATATCTTCGGCTCGGACGGGCGCATCTTCCTGCGCGACGCCTGCGAAGAACTCACCTTTTATCCTCGTTTTACGGGCTCGCTGGAACGGCACGAGAATGTTGGCGGCATGAGCCACTTCGGCGAGACCTTTTACAGCCGCATTTCGCGTTGGGTCGAGCAGAATCTGGAAGAGGTTGCGCCAGACGATATCGATGCCTCGGGCGCGGATGCCCTGCGCGTCCAGCAGGTGATTGAAGGCGCGATTGAATCGTGGCGGACGGGCGAGGTCATCAGCCTGTGATCACAATTATAGGTCGCGGGCACAGCGGCACGCGGGCGATCTCGCATACGCTTTATGCCTCGGGCGTCTATATGGGGCAGGCGCTGAACCCGAGCGGCGACCTGGTGCCACCGCATGATATGTACGATGCCTGCCGCATTTTCGCGCGCTATGTGGATTGGCAGGGCGGGCTGCAATGGGGTTTCAGCCGCGTGCACGACGCCGAGATTCCACAGCGCTTTCTGAACCAGCTGGAACGCTACTTGCAAACGGTGCTGCGGCATGGCGGTGCGAAAAAAGGCTGGAAAATCCCCGAAACCACTTTGATCTATCCCTGGCTGACGCGGCTCTATCCCGATATGCACTACATCTTTTGGATTCGCAACCCGCGCGACTGCATCATCGGCGCGCACAAAACTGATGACCTGCGCGACTTTGGCATTCAATATCCCGTGCCTCCCGAAAATGAAGCGGATCCACAACAGGCGCAGACGAACGAAAGACTGCGCCGTGCCATCTCGTGGAAGTATCAATACGACCTGGTCATGTCCATGCCGAAGCCGCAGCGCTGGATCGAAGTGCGTTTTGAAGATTTTGTCACACAGCAGGAAGCCGAGTTGGCGCGGCTGGAAGCTTTCCTGGACATGCCGCTGGCACGTATCGTCATGCGGCAAGACACAATTGAACGTTGGCGGCGCGATGCGGGCATCAATTATTTTGACTTCCTCGAGCCGGCCATGCGGGCGTATGGCTATGAGATTCCGCAACACGAATCGTCGTATGGGCTGGTCGCCGGCTCGCCCACAAAGATAAATGAGGCAGACAAATGACATTGCGTGTCGCCGTCATCGGCATGGGACCCATCGGCAATCGCCATGCCAGGCTATATGTCGAAGACGAACTGGCCGAGCTGGTCGGCGTCTGTGATATCTTGCCAGAACGGGCAGCGCGCGCGGCAGCGGCACATGGCGCGCCAGCTTTCACCGATGCCGAGACCATGCTGCGCGAGCTTGCGCCCGATGTCGTCAGCGTGACCACCGGCGGCTTTGAAAACAGCAGCGACCATTATGCGCCGACCATGCAGGCGCTGGAAGCGGGCTGCCATGTCCTGGGCGAAAAACCTATCTCCAACGAGATCCCGCTGGCTGAGGCGATGGTCGCGAAGGCGCGCGAGATGGGCGTCTGTTATGGCATCAACCTGAACCACCGCTTCACGCCGGCCGCGCGCCTGGCCAAAAGCTGGATTGAAGACGGACGGCTGGGGCATTTGCTTTTCATCAACATGGCGATGTGGATTATGAACCCCGCCGAGACCTCGCCGCATTATCACATCAAATCGCTGCATCCGCACACAATCGATGTGATGCGCTATTTCTGTGGCGATATCGAAGCGGTGCACTGCTTCGCAACCAAAGCGCCGGGTCGCCAAATCTGGTCGACCGCCCAATTCAGCTTTCGCTTCCGCAACGGCGTGGTCGGCGCGCTGACGGGCAGTTATGATATCGAACGCGGCCACCCGATGGAGCGTTGCGAGGTGGCGGGCACGGGCGGGCGCTTCGTCCTGGACGACATGTGGCGGGAGTTGACCTTGTACCCGGCCGGCGACTTGCAGAAAATCGTCTACACCGACCCGCTTTTTGGCGGCTTCCACAATTTTGAAAATACCTTCCGCGAGCGCATCCATACTTTCTTGGAGCAGGTGACCGAAGGCGTCGCGCCGGCAGATATTGATGGCAGCGGGGCGGAAGGCTTGGCGGCGCAGAAGGTGCTGGCCGCGGCGATCGAGTCGCTGGAGACGGAGTCGGTGGTTTATTTGTAATTGCGAAAGAAAGTGACAATACTGAGGAGCAAACAGAAACCATGAAACTCGGCGCGAACTCACTTTTATTCGGCAGTTGGGATATGGAAACGGCTTTCAAATACTTGGCGATGGCGGGCTATGACGGCATCGAAATGTCTGCCATCGACAGCATGAGCCAGCATCTTGTCTTGTCGCGCTGGCGGGAATGCGCGCCCGAAATTGTGCGCCTGTCCAAAGCCTACGACCTGGAACTGCTGGCGATGGAACAATCCTCTCGCGATGCCGACTTGATGGAACTGGCATTCCAGGCCGCTGTCGAAACGGGTATCCCCATCATCAACTGCGGGCCGGGCGGGGTCGCTGACGACGAATCCACCTATCCGCAGGTGCTGGACGAGCTGGGCGCACTGGTCACCCGCGCCGAGCATTATGGCGTTACCCTGTGCGCCAAGGCGCATGTCGGGCAATATGTCTACAATACGCCGACCAGCCTGCGCGTGCTGGAAGACATTCAGTCACCCAATTTTGGGTTGGACATGGACCCTTCGCACATTCACCGCGCTGGCGAAAACCCGGTCGAGGCGATAGCGGCGGTTGTCGACCGCATCAAGCATGTGCATATCCGCGATTGCAAGGGACGACAGCAAGGTCCTGGCAAGCCGCATGAACAAGCCAATGGGCGCGGCGATATCGACTTGGTCGGCTACATCCGCGTCTTGCACGAGCACGGTTATGCTGGTCCGCTCAACCTGGAAGTCATCGGCACCAAAGCAAAAGAATATACGCTGGAACAATGCTGCATCATCGGCGCAGAATCACGCGGGCACATGCAAGCCTGCCTGCAAGCCGCTGGCGCAAGGTAGGGATATGCCCCCACCCCACAACCCATTCGCCATTTCAATTGGTAGGGGCGATCTGGCAGGTCGCCCGCGTAAGAAAGGCAATCATGAACTTCCAAATATCTGACGCGCAAATCCAAGCTGCCTACACTTTGGCGGAAGAGCGCTATGCCGCTTTTGGTGTGGATGTCGGGACGGCGCTGGACAGCTTAAGCAAGGTTCCCATCAGCCTGCATTGCTGGCAGGGCGATGATGTGCTGGGCTTTGAAGACCCCGAACGCGGGCTGAGCGGCGGCATCATGGCCACGGGCAATTACCCCGGCAAGGCAACCAATATCGACGAACTGCGCGCCGACCTCGACCAAGCCTACAGCTTGATCCCCGGGCGGCATCGGCTGGCGCTGCATGGCTCTTACCTCGATAGCTCGACCAAGATTCCCCGCGATGAGCTTTTGCCGCAGCATTTCGCCTCCTGGGTCGATTGGGCGAAGGCGCAGGACCACGGGCTGGATTTTAACCAGACGCTCTTCTCGCATGAGTTGGCGGACGATGGCTTCACGCTCTCGCATCAAGACGCGGGCATACGCCAATTTTGGATCGACCATTGCATCGCCTGCCGTGATATCGGCGCCTATTTTGGCGCGGAGCTGGGCGAGGCGTGCATCACCAATTTGTGGATTCCCGATGGCTACAAAGATACGCCTGCCGACCGCCTGGTGCCCCGCCAACGGCTGCTGGAGTCGCTGGATGCAATCTATGCGAAAGAGATCGATTCCGCGCACAACCTGGACGCGGTTGAATGCAAGCTGTTTGGGCTGGGCAGCGAGAGCTATGTCGTAGGCTCGCACGAATTCTATCTGGGTTATGCCGCCACGCGCGGGCTGCTGCTCTGTCTCGATGCAGGGCACTTTCATCCCACCGAAACCATCGCCGACAAGCTCTCGTCGGTGCTGCTGTATGTGCCGGAGATCTTGCTGCATGTCAGCCGTGGCGTGCGCTGGGACAGCGACCATGTCGTCACGCTGACTGACGATCTGCAAGCCATCATGCAAGAGATCGTGCGCTGCGATGCGCTGGAAAATGTGCATATTGGCCTGGACTTCTTCGATGCCAGCATCAACCGCATCGGCGCTTGGACGATAGGCACGCGCAATGCCCTGCGCGCCCTGTTGATGGCGCTGCTGGAGCCGCGTGAGATGCTGCGAAAATATGAAAATGCAGGCGATTTCACGGGGCGACTGGCGCTGCTGGAAGAGCTTAAGGGGCTGCCTTTTGGTGCAGTCTGGGACTACCATTGCGCGCAGCAAGGCGTGCCGGTCGGGATGGCGTTCATGGACGAGATCCGCGAGTACGAGCGCCGCGTGCTGGCGGGGCGGGGCTAGAGACGGTTGCGAACTTCGTTTGCACGGCGCTTTCCCCCACCCCAAACCCCTCCCCCAAAATGAGGGAGGGGCTAACAACACGCAGCTCATGTGCTGGATTTGCTCCCCTTCCCTCGTTCTGGGGGCAAGGGGCCGGGGGATGGGGTATCCGATTGCATCCACACATCTTGTCACGACCGCAACTTCTATGGAGACGCTATGCAATTGTTTGAACGCGCCGAATATCGCCATGTCAAATATCTATGGGACGATGCCCACGCCGCGACTCTCGATGCAGTGGACCGGCTGGTCTATCGCTCCAACCTGCTGGGCGCTGACCAGCGCATTACCAACACGGGCGGCGGCAATACATCCAGCAAGTTGACGCAGACCGACCCGCTCACCGGCGCGTCCGTGCAGACGTTATTCGTCAAGGGCTCGGGCGGCGACCTGCGCACCGCCAAGCGCGAGAATTTCGCCTCGTTGCTTATGGACAAGCTGCTGAGCCTGGAAGCGATCTACATGGCCGCCGCAGAGACTGGCGCCAAAACGCCGATTGAAGACCAGATGGTGGCGATGTATCCGCATTGTGTCTTCAACTTGAATCCCCGCGCCAGCAGCATCGATACGCCGCTGCACGCCTTCATCCCGGCCGCGCATGTCGACCACACCCATCCCAACGCCGTCATCGCCATCGCCGCCAGCAGCAACGGTCGCGAATTGACGCGGGAGATTTATGGCGGTGCGGTCGCATGGGTCGGATGGCAACGTCCCGGCTTCGATCTCGGTTTGGCGCTGCGCGATTGCATAGCGGCGAATCCCGGCATTGTGGGCATCGTGCTGGGCGGGCATGGGCTGATCAACTGGGCGGACGACGACAAAGCCTGCTACGAGCTTTCGCTGTCTCTGATTGAAATGGCGGCGCGTTATCTGGACGAGCGCGACCTGGGTGCCCGCGTCTTTGGTGGTGCGCGATTCGGCAGCCTGCCTGCGGCGGAACGAAGCAACCTGCTTGCCGACATCCTGCCCCGCCTGCGCGGACTGGTCTCGCAACAGAATCGTTTCATCGCCACTGTGCAGCACGACGCCGATACGCTGGCTTTCGTCAATAGCGTCGATGCGGCGCGCTTGTCGGAGCTGGGCACATCTTGCCCCGATCACTTCCTGCGTACAAAAATCAAACCGCTCTATGTCGATTGGGATCCACAGGATGAAGATAGCGCGGCGCTGCTGGAGAAACTGGCAGCAGGCATAATTCGTTATCGCAGCGACTATGCCGCCTATTACAGCAGCTGCCAACGCCCGGACAGCCCGCCTATTCGCAATGCCAACCCCACCGTGATTCTGATCCCGGGCTTGGGCATGGTCGCTTTTGGCAAGAACAAGAGCGAATCGCGCGTGACAGCCGAGTTCTATACTTGCGCGATTGCGGTGATGCGCGGGGCAGAGGCGGTCGGCGACTATGTTGCGCTGCCGCGGCAAGAAGCCTTTGATATCGAATACTGGGCGCTGGAAGAAGCCAAGCTGCGCCGCATGCCACCCGAAAAGTCGCTGGCGCGCAAAGTGGTCGTGGTGGTGGGCGCGGGCAGCGGCATCGGCGTCGAAACTGCCCAGCGCGTTGCCAGCGAAGGCGCGCATGTCGTTTGCGCCGATCTGAACGCAGAGGCCGCGCTTGCCACAGCCGATTCATTGACAGACCAATATGGGGGTGGCATCGGCGTGGCGGGCAGCGGAATCTCCAGTTGCGGTCCCGCTATTCCGTTGCCGGTGGATGTGACCTGCGCCGAGAGCGTCGAAGACCTGCTGCGGCAGACCATCATGGCTTACGGCGGGGTTGATGACATCATCGTGACGGCGGGCGTCTTTATCACGCCAGACGCGGATGGCCGCAACACAGCCGAGCAATGGCAGACGACCTTTGATGTCAATGTGCGTGGCGGCTATCTGGTGGCGCAGGCGGCGCGAGATATCTGGCGGGCGCAGGGACTGCCGAGCGCGCTGGTGCTGACGACCAGTGTCAATGGCGTCGTGCCCAAAGCGGGCAGCCTGGCTTACGACACAAGCAAAGCAGCCGCCAATCATCTGGTCCGCGAGCTCGCGCTGGAACTGGCACCTCTCGTGCGCGTCAATGGCGTGGCACCGGCGACCGTCGTGGCTGGCAGCAGCATGTTCCCGCGCGAACGGGTGAAAAATTCGCTGCGCAAATATTCGCTTGAATTCCACGATGACGAAGACACCGAGACCTTGCGCAGCCGCCTGGCGCAATTTTATGCCCAGCGCACCTTGACCAAAGGGACCATCCATCCGACAGACCAGGCTGAAGTCGCTTACCTGCTCATCAGCGCTGCCTTCAGCAAGACGACCGGGCAGATCATCAATGTCGATGGCGGCTTGCACGAGGCATTTTTGCGTTAATCCCGCGTGAGCAACCGCCGCGGTCCCCGATATAAGTCGACGGAAGCAATCGCCGGGCGCTGCTTCACGCAGCTAGTTCTCTGGCAGAAACTCCAAGTCGGCTTTCGTTAGCTCCCCTCCCTGATGCTTCGGGGAGGGGCCGGGGGCGGGGTAGATCAAGCAGCGGCTTGCACGAGGCGTTTTTGCGTTAATCCCGCGCTACCAATGTGCGCAGGAAGTTGACCACATCCCACCTCTGGCTGTCGGACAGTTCGTCCTCGCAAGCACCCAAATTACGCCAGCCATCGCGCACGGAAGCGAAGAGGAACTCGTCGCGCGCCTTGCCCATGCGCCGCAGCAAGGATTCGAAGTCGTCGTTTGCGCGCCAAGCTGGACAGCGCTCGTCAAAAAGCGCCTCGCCACGCGCCAATGACTCAGCATCGGGCAGGATGCTATTGACGATCAGCGGCGGCGGATTCAAGGTGCGTTCATAGTCACGCTGCTGCTGCGCGATCATCAGCGCGCCGCTCACCATTACAGCGACAGATATGACCACTGCGCCCACGGCAAGTAGCGCGCTCGCCCAAGTCAATTGCAGCGCCACGATCAATCTGCGCGCATGGGGCGCGGCCAGATGCGCCAGCAGCCCGGCGATCCCCAGCAAGAGCAGCGCATGCAGCAGATTGGGCTGGCGTGAAACTTCGATTGCGGCTGCCTCGCTGATATTCCAGCCGAAGGCAGCCCGTGTGACAGCGCCGTCCTCTTCGGTGATATCAACCAGCGACCACCACTTGCCGGCTCGGTCGATTTCGTCGCCAGCCGCCACAAAGAGCCCGGCATCAAGCGCTTCTGCCAACTGCCAGGCGCTGCGCCGGTCTCGCGCTGGGTCGACCATTTGCAAATGCACGCGCACATTATCTACTGGCTGGCCGGCGCGTTCGATGACGATATCGGTCGTGTTGACGCCCGGTCCGCCAGGCAAGAGAGTTATGCTGATTCCGTAGTCGCCGACCGTCTGGCTGGCTTGCGGCGCTTCAATATCGACGCCCGGTGTGGCTGGTTCGGGCAGTGGAGTCGCGCTCAGCCAAGCCACCGCCACGAGCACAGCCAGCAGAAAGAACGATTCCAGCCGCAGCAGACTCTTGGCCGGCGAGCCCGCTCGCAGCGATCGTCTGTGCCAGCCACCCAGCAGCAAAACCGGCGCGACCAGCAGCAGCTTGATGCCCAAGGTTTGCCCATAGCTGGTGACCAGGTCGCTCGGAGCAGTCAGGTAGTTGAGCGCGTTGTACACGCCACTGACCAGCACCAGCAAAACCAGCGGCAAAACCAGACGCGAGAATCGACTCAAGACAGCCTGCAGCGCGATTTGCCGCGCTTCTGCGTCCAGTGGTTGCAGCGCCGTGGGCAAGATCAGTGTCAAGCTCAGGATGCCACCCAGCCAAAATGCTGCCGCCAGCGCATGCAGCCAATCGACTGCAATCGCCAGCCATGGTAGCAGCAGCGAACCGGCCGAGTGGCTGGTGACCATGCTCAAACCGATGAAAAGCGCGCCCAGCCAGGGCAATCCCCGCCAGATGCCAGCCGCCAGCCCGGGGAATAACTCGCGATAATACGCAGCCGCAAAGAGCAGCGCCGCGCTGAAAACCAGCAGCACCATGCGGAATGTCCAGACATCGCCGAAGCGCGAGCCGATCAGCACGACTTGCCAGAGGTTCTGCGCCAGCACTTGAGCCGCGCCGGCATTGAAGAAGACCATCGACTGCTGCACGAGCGACACGATGTTGGCTGCTATGGCCAGAAGCAGCGCGCCCGCGACAAGGTGAAGCAGGCGGCGCATGACTCGCGGGGGCAGGTTCTCTTTGTAGCGCGCGTTGCCCCAGGCCGGCAGCAGCACCAGCGTAAACAAACTGGCTGCGCCAAAAAACAGGAAGTTCGCCAGGTTCAGCGCCGCCCGCCACAGCGCTTCCAGAGGTATGGCGCGGTCGTCTGCGGCTGTCCCGCCGATGCCACCCACCGCCTCGCCCACGAAGAAGACGCGGCTTTCGGCGATGACATGCCCGTCGCTGGCAAAAGCCGGGCGCAGCTCGACGATGTAAGCGCCATCGGGCAAATCGGCTGGCACCGGCATGGTCAGCAGCGCCGAGTTGCGTTCGTCGACGCCGCCACTGGCGATGATGCTGCCGGCTTGGTCGCGCAGGTGAATCTCGCTGAAGCGCGCTTCCAGCGCCTCGCTGAACCAGTATTGCAAGCGCGTCGGCGGACGATCCAGTGTACTGCGGTCGGCGGGGATGGCGCGCACCACATACCCATGCGCCTGCGTCAGGGCGGCGAGCGGCAAGATGATAAGCAAGATGAGCCAGCGCAGGGAAAACATGCCGCTATTGTACTGAAAGCGCCGCCCAGCGAAATCCCAAGCGGGCAACTGGCTCTTGGCAATTGCATCAAAGCGAAAACCCGCGCCCACAATGCTTTGCCACCGAGTACAGCGAGTTTATTAAGTACATCGATGAGGAAAGCAAAGGCTTTGCGAAGTGTCGGCGGGTTGTGTCTACGCGCCCAGAATACCGATGAGTTGAATCAAGGATCTGGTTGCGTTTATCGGCGAACCGTCCAGGCCACAAGTGCACATAGCGAAGTCATTTTGAGCCTGCCTGTACAACAAACTCTCGGTGAACTCTTGCAACTCGGTGTACTCGGTGGTGAAAAAGATGGAATGCGGTTGTCCTGGGCAAGCGGGCGAGTCGCCGCCTCGCCCCTACTCGAAGTTGTTTCGGAGTCCGGGGGTTCAGCCTCCCCCTGACCTGTCGGGGGGATTGCGAGGGTCAGATGTTGGCGACAGGCTAGACAAGCGCGCCCAAACTCGACTACACTGCGCCGCCAGGAACCGCAACTGGGCGAGGTGCCGTCATGCCCGAGACAGAGGCAAAGCGAAACTTCATCACCGAGATCATTGACGAGCACAATGAAACTGACCGCTATCAGGGACGGGTACATACGCGCTTCCCACCCGAGCCCAATGGTTACCTGCATATTGGGCATGCCAAGTCGATCTGCCTCAACTTTGGCATCGCGCAGCAGTATGGGGGGCTCTGCAATCTGCGCTTTGACGATACCAATCCCGCCAAAGAAGAGCAGGAATATATCGACGCGATCATCGACGATGTGCGCTGGCTGGGTTATGACTGGGGCGTCCGTCTCTTCTTCGCCTCCGATTACTTCGACCAGCTCTACGACATGGCTGTCGACTTGATCCGCATCGGGCGCGCCTATGTCGACCAGCTAAGCCCGGACGAAATCCGCGCATACCGCGGCACCTTGACTGCGCCGGGCATCGAAAGCCCGTATCGCGATCGACCTGTAGAAGAGAATCTGGCGCTTTTTGAGAAAATGCGCGCTGGCGGCTTCCAGGAGGGCGAGGCGGTGCTGCGCGCCAAGATCGACATGAGCAGCGGCAACATCAACCTGCGCGACCCGGTCATGTATCGCATCCTCGATACGCCCCATCCGCGCACCGGCGATACCTGGCGCATTTATCCTATGTACGACTTCGCCCACGGCCAGTCGGATTCGCTGGAGGGCATAACGCATTCCATCTGCACCCTGGAATATGAAGACCACCGCCCCCTCTATGACTGGTACCTGGACAATATCGAGCTCTATCATCCGCAGCAGATCGAATTCGCGCGGCTGAATCTGAGCCACACCGTGCTCAGCAAACGCAAGCTGATCCGCCTGGTGCAAGAAGGCTATGTAGACGGCTGGGACGACCCGCGCATGCCGACCATTTCGGGTTTGCGCCGCCGCGGCTATACGCCAGAAGCCATCCGCGAGTTCTGCGACGAGGTCGGCGTGGGCAAGGTCAAGGGTGTGGTCGCGCTGCACAAGCTGGAATATCACATCCGCCACGACCTCAACAAACGCGCCAACCGTGTCATGGCTGTGCTGAATCCGCTGCGAGTGGTGATCGAGAATTATCCAGAGGACTTGACAGAAGAGCTGGACGCAATCAACAACCCGGAAGACGCAAGCGCCGGCACGCGCAAAGTGCCGTTCGCGAAAGTGCTGTATATCGAGCGCGAAGATTTCATAGAAGACCCTCCGCGCAAATTCTTCCGCCTGGCGCCAGGCCGAGAAGTGCGCCTGCGCTATGCCTATTTCATCACCTGCCAGGAGGTCATCAAAGACGCGAATGGCGAAGTGATCGAGCTGCGCTGCACATACGACCCCGAAACCCGCGGGGGCAGCGCTCCCGATGGCCGGCGTCCCAAAGCGACTTTGCACTGGGTCGCAGCGGCGCATGCTATCGAAGCTGAAGCGCGGCTCTATGACACGCTCTTCTCAGTCGAAAATCCCGAAGCCGACCGCGATCAGGACTTCACCGCTTTCATCAACCCGCAGTCGCTGCAAGTGGTCCACCCGGCGCTTGTCGAGCCGAGCCTGGCGACAGCGCAACCCGGCGATCGCTTCCAGTTCGAGCGGCTGGCTTATTTCGTTGTCGATGCCGATTCGACCAGCGAGCGCCTGGTGTTTAACCGCACAGTGACCTTGCGCGACCAATGGAAAAAGCAGCAGAAAAAGCAGCCGCGGCGCAGAAAACAGCGGCGGGCAAAGCGCTCGCAGTCGTGATGTGCTAGCATACAGGGTGCCCGTGCCGACGAAACAAAAAGCGACAGTTGTGAAATTGCGGTGGCTCTTCTGCCTGCTCATCCTGGTATGTGGTTTGACGGCTGCGCAAGAAGCCGCTTGCGAACAGGTCGCCCAGCGGGCGCTCGCTGCGATAGACGAGCAATGCCACGATCTGGCGCGGGACAGCTTGTGCATCGTCAGCCCGCCCGTGCAAACCGACGCTGCCTCGCTGGCTGAAGTCAAGCGCATTGCCACGTCTGGCTATGCTGCAGAAGACCGAAGTTGGGGCGCTGCCATAATCCGCCTGGGCGCGAATCTGCCACGAACATACGACGGTCCTGGTGTATTGGCTTTGCTGGGCGGCGACGCGCAGATCATAAACGAAGTAGCAGCCGACGATGTCATGACCATCGGCGAACCTTTGAGCACGGCGGCCATGTCGGACGCGAAAATATACCGGTTGCCTGGCATTATTCCCGAGCCAGTTGGCGACCTCCGCCAAGATGACATTGTGCTGGTCGATGCCTGGGACAGCGATGGCGGCTGGCTGCGCGTGGTTTCTGACGGCTTGGTCGCTTGGGTCGAAGCGGACAAGGTCCAGCGATTGCAAGCCATGGACGCGCTGCCACGCATCACAATCGGGCAACCCTATCCTCTGCGCGCTTTCTCATTGACGACCAGCAGCGCCCATGCCGAATGTGCCAGCGTCGAACCGCTGGTGGCTGTGCAGACGCCGGGAGATGTACCGGTGAATCTCACTGTGAATGGCGTCGACATTCATGTCGGCTCCATGGTCAGTTTTCAGCAGGCGCATCGTGGCGCGCTTAGCCTGACTGTGCATCGCGGCGCAGTGACGACGATCTATGGACAACGGATCAACGAGGGCGAAAGCGCCATTGGCATTTTGTCGCCGGCGCAGAGCGGCTCCACCAGCGCCTTGGCCTGGAGCGGCTCGTTGCCTGCTTCTGCTGTCGAGCATGCGCGGGGCGAACGAGCGCAAGCCGCATTCAACCTGGTATCGCGCGTCAATGGCTGGGACGAAGAGCAGATTGCGCGTCCGACTGGCGATATCTATCATGTTGTCGAAAGCGGCGAAAGCGTCTATAGCATCGCCCGGCATTATCAAGCGAGCGTGGCGGATATCATCGCTGCCAACCCGGATGTTGAACCGGGGCGCATCTTCGCCGGCAACGAATTGCTGATCCCCAATGCCGGCTCGGGGTTTTCCCCATACAGCCGCGACGAGTCGGCTTAAGACACGCTTCTCCGCAGCAGCGCCACGAAGGCCTCGCGGTCGGCGCGCGTCGCCACTTTGACCTGGGGCGGGGTGCCAGTCACGCCAAGCACATCAACCACAGTCAAGCCGCGCGCCAAGCCGTCACCGGTTGTGATATCAACGCGGCAATCCCGATAGTCCAGGATGCCAGGATCGATGGCCGCGGCCATGGTGATCGGGTCGGGCAGGTCGAAGCCGCTTAAGCCCGTCTCGGCAATGGCAAAGTCGGTCAACGTCGCCTGAATATCGACCACGAATTCGGCCAGGGGCGTGCCAATCGCGCGGATTTCGCTGGCTTGCGCGGCATCAAATGTGGCGTACTTCCAACTGATATCCCAACCCACCATGTGGATGGGCATGCCCGAGTCAAAGACGATCTTGGCGGCTTCGGGATCAACCCAGATGTTGAACTCGGCCAGCGGCGTTACATTGCCGTGCCCGCTGCCGATGCCGCCCATGATGAAGCAGTCGGATACGCATTGTGCCAGCTCGGGTTCTCGCAGCAGCGCCAGCGCCACATTGGTCAGCGGACCCAGCGTAACCAGCGTGATATCGCTGGCATGCTGGTGGATGATGCTGCGCAACATATCTGCGGCATGGCCTGGCGTCGGCGCGCGTTCTTGCAACGGCAAACCGATATCGCCCATGCCATCGTCGCCGTGCACTTCCTGCGCGGTCTCCAGCGGTCGCAGCAGTGGCTTGTCGCAGCCTGCATACACAGGGACAGCCGCATCGCACAATTCGACTGTGTACAAGGCGTTCTGCACGGCTTGCGAAAGCGGCACATTGCCCGCCACCACCGTGATGGCTTTGACATCAATATCTGGCTGGCGAAGCGCCATGACCAAGGCGACGGCGTCGTCCGAGGCAGTATC
Organism: Anaerolineae bacterium; assembly: GCA_022823945.1. Classification (GTDB taxonomy): domain Bacteria; phylum Chloroflexota; class Anaerolineae; order Aggregatilineales; family Phototrophicaceae; genus UBA6055. The sequence goes on from JAJEBK010000022.1 coordinate 64,158, forward strand.
GGTGTCGATGATGAATTTGCGCATGCGCCAATTGTAACATATTGCGCGCTGCGCGACCGTATGCTCACTGTGGCGCAGTTGCCCTGTGCTATACTCGCCTGCATCTCGCGCACATCAGGAGTTGACGATGGATTTCAGCAGGCCCCGTCATATCGAGGCGATCGTCCACCGCGTCCGGCAATTTGTCGATGCGCAGGTTATCCCGCTGGAAACGGACTTGCTGCGGACGGGCGCCGACTTGAGCATGGACCAGCTGCAAGACTTGCGGGCGGCGGCCAAGGCGGCGGGCTTGTGGGCGCCCACCATGCCGTCAGAATGGGGCGGCATGGGCTTGACTATCCAGGAAATCGTCCCTGTGTTTGAAGCGGCGGGCCGCAGCTTGTTGGGACCGCTGGCCATGGGCTGCGCTGCGCCCGACGAAGGCAATCTGCACCTGCTGCACCACTGGGCAAATGCCGAGCAGGTCGAGCGTTACCTGGTGCCGCTGGCGCGTGGCGAGGCGTTCTCGGCTTTTTCCATGACCGAACCGCCACCCGGTGCCGGCAGCGACCCGCGCATGATCCAAACCAGCGCGCGGCATGATGGCGACGCCTGGCTCATCAACGGGCACAAATGGCTGACCACGAATGGCGAAATCGCTGACTTTTTCATTATCATGGCGCGCACAGATATGGAAGCGCACCCCTACCAGGGCTGCACCCTCTTCATTGCCCCCCGCGATGCGCCGGGCATCAATATCCTGCGGGATGTGCCGGTGATGGGCGCAAAAGACTTCGGCGGGCATGTAGAAATCATCTACGACAACCTGCGCTTGCCAGACAGCGCCATCCTGGGCGAGGCGGGCCAAGGCTTCATGCTGGCGCAGGCGCGGTTGGGACCAGCCAGATTGACCCATTGCATGCGCTGGACCGGCATCGCCCAACGCGCTTTGGAGATCGCTGCGCAATATGCCAGCGAGCGCGAAGCCTTTGGCGGACCACTGGCAGCGCACCAGTCGGTGCAGTGGATGCTTGCCGACTCGGCTATGGAACTCAAAATGGGCAGGCTGCTGACCCAGGAAGCGGCTTGGCTGCTGGCGCAGGGCGAACAAGCGCGCGTCGAAACTTCGATCGCCAAGCTGCAAGTATCGGAGATCGTCTGCCGCGTGTTGGATCGCTGTGTGCAGATCTGTGGCGGGCGGGGCATCTCGCGGGATTTGCCGCTTTCGACCTGGTACGAAAAAGCGCGCGCCTTCCGCATCTATGACGGCGCATCGGAAGTGCATCGCATGGTGGTGGCTCGCGATGTCATCAAGCGATACAGCGCCGGCTAGCTCCCATGCCGTCTATCTTCATCAGCCATAGCAACCAGGACAACGCCATCATCGAGCCCATCGTCCAGCAGTTGCGGGAGGCGGGCATGGGCGTTTGGATCGACTACGAGAATATCCGCGGCGGCGCAGAATGGCTGTGCGAGATCGAAGCCGGCATCGCCCGTTGCGAAGCGGTACTGGTCATTTTGTCGCAGGCCAGCGCAGCCTCTACCTGGGTGAAGCGCGAATGCCTCTATGCTTTTCAGCTGCAAAAGCCGCTCCTGGTCGCGCTGGTTGCCGATCTGTTGATTCCGCTGCATCTGATCAACTTGCAATACTGCGATCTGCGCGCGTCACAGGGCATGACCAAATTGCTGGAGTCGCTGCGAGCGCTGTCGTCGGCGGGCGAAGAGGCGGCCTATGCGCATGGCTCTGTTTCAGAAACGCCGCTGGAAAGCAACTTCTTCCCCTATCTGGCGCAATTGCCCCAGGGCGATATCGTGGCTTTGGTGGCGCAGGATTTGTACGCTTTTGCGCAGAAAAATGCCGATGCGGTCGATTTTGGCGGTCAAAAGAGACCCGGCTTCCACGCGCGGCTGCAAGCAGGCCGAAGGCGCATAACCTGGTTTTCGGTCTGGGCGTATCGCAAGCAGCCGGCGCTGCAAATTGCTAGGGCGGCTGGGCTTCAGTCGCCCGCTTTCGGCAAAGGACGCTCGACCATCCCGCTGCGCAATTTGCACAATGCCGAATCGCTGGAGGGGCTGAAGTCGCTGCTGCTGGATGTGAAGTCGCGCATTGCGTTATGACCGTGTAGCCCCCAAGCCATCGGCGCGGAGAGAAGACGACTGCGGCATCGTCCGACTGCAGTCGTCACCCTGTATGCGCGAAATCTCGCGTCAACCTTCTCCCCATTGCGATGGGGGGACTGAGGGGGGTAGATGCTCGCGGCGCAGGCGACGGTCATAATACTTCTCGGCAGCTTCTGCCATGCTCTGCATCGTCTGCACATTCATAAAGGCGTTGGCGACCGCGCCAGCCACCGGCAAGAAGCCCACGATCATGCGCGCCGGGATGCGTGTGCCAATCCGCGAAGCCAGCTTGTAAGCCAGACGCCGGCTGACCTTGCGTCCCATCGGGCGCGTCAGCATGACTTCGCAGTTGAGGTGCTGGACATTTTCTTTGCCAGTCGCGAGCAACCGCGCCGCTTCTGCCTCGCCACGCATGGCAGAGAGAACCGCATGACCGCGTTCGTCCCCCGCCACCAGATTCTCCGCCAGGCGCTGCAAGATATGATAAGTGCGCACGGTGGTGGCAGCGGCGGGCGATTCCAGCAGCGCGGGCATGGCAGCTTGCCCTGGTTGGCTCAATGTCCAGGCGAGCGCATTCAGCGATACGGCAAGATGTTCAATGATGCCGGCGTCAAAGTGTCCTTCGTTCGCCCACAGCGCCAGGATATTCCGCAAGTCGGAATAGGCTTCCGTTTCAATGACAAATGCGCCTTTCAGCGCGCCGATGCCCCAGCTGATATAGCCCATTTTGTGCAGGAGGTAGCTGACGCCGGTGGGGATGGTGAAAGCATGCAAGCCGGGCACGACCATCTCTGCGCCACCGATCAGCGCCAGTTTGGTCGTCTCTTGCTTGATCCACTGGGCGGGCGAGTCGCAGTCCATGGCGCTTTCTACAGCCCGCCGCGGATTGCCAGCCAGCTCGTCCATGCCCATGATGATGGCTTCGGCGATCGTGTCTTCGAGTCCCATTGCCTCTTGTATCGCTGATTGTCTGCTGCCTATACGCAAGCCCGCGCGAATCGTTGCAGGCGCTCAACTGCCGCGATCATCCATGACAGCGCTCCATACGCGCAGGTCATCGAACGCCACGCTCAGCCCTTGCCCGGCATAATTCATCACGCCCGCCAAGCCAATGTGCCCCGCCGAGGCCCGCCTGTCGCGCGCTTCCGCCACGAATTCGTCGTTCACCCACAGCGCCAGGTAGTCGCCGATGCAGATGGCGCGGATTCGGTTGCGCGCCGCGCCTTGACGAATGTGCTGGCTGGGGAAAGCCGGCACGATCGCTTGCAGGGCGCGTCCATCGCTCCAACGAATGCTGGCATAGCCATCGCCGCTGATGAGCAAGAAATAACCGCGACCTTTATTGGCGGGGTCGAGGCGACACGCCAAGCCATAGGCATTGTGGTCGTAAGCAGACAACTGCCGCGCCTCCGCCTCGATGACCGTATCGCTGACGAGTTGGTCGTGCTGCGTCCAGACATAGCGCTTGCCGTGCAGGTCGATGCGATAAGCGCCTTCCGCCACGCCCAGCCAAAGGTCTGCGCCGCCAGCATAGCTGCGCCAGGCTCCACCGCTTTCAAAATGCTCGTCCAGCAGAAGATCCTGGTAACGATAAGAGGCCGTGGGCATGGAATGGCGGGGCAAAGCGCCACAAGCCGCCACCAGAAGCGTCGCGAAACAGGCGATAAGCGCGCGCAATCGAATGTCATTCACACACAAAAGTATATCGCTGTTGTGGAGGGAGTGCTGAATATGTTGATATGGCGCTACCTCCCCCACCCCAAACCCCTCCCCGGCGGCCTGTGTCTACGCGACCCAAAATGAGGGAGGGGCTTATATTCTGCGGATGCGTTGCAATAACTCCCCTTCCCTCGTTCTGGGGGCAAGGGGACGGGGGATGGAGGTTTGTTGAGATATTATTGAATCACCGCTCCCTTGAGCCGGCATGGTTGAACGGCGCGAAGGTACTTGTTATAATCCAGCCAGAGACGAGCTTGAGTCAGGCGGCGCACAGATGATCGAATTGATGGTTGACCGCGTACAGGTGAGTTTGATGTCGCAGCATCGCTTGGTGGTCTTGCGCGATGTCGATGAAGAGCGTTATCTGCCGATTTGGATCGGACAATTCGAGTCGGAAGCCATCACTTTTGAGTTGCAGGGCATCGAGCGCGAACGACCGCTGACGCACGATTTGCTCAAATCGACTATCGAAGAGATGGGCGGCCGCGTGAACTATGTCTATATCAACAAGCTGCGCCGAGAGGTCTATTTCGCGCTGATCAACATCACGCTGTCCGACCGCGAGATCGATATCGACGCCCGCCCCAGCGATGCCATCGCTCTGGCTGTGCGCCTGAACGCCAAGATTTTCGTCGACAGTGAAATCATGGATTATGCCGGCATCGTGCCCGAGCGCAATGTCGAAGCCGAAATCCTGGGCCTGCCCGATGATATGTACGAGCCCAGCGAATATGCCGAGCAGGTCGATGAGAGCAAACTGAGCGCCTTCGCCGACTTTGTCGATACGCTCAATCTCGAAGACCTGGAAGACGACTAGGCGCAACCGCCACGCTGCCTGGCTCTCGCCGCCGCCGGGACGATTTCGCAGACTGGCGCGGACAGCCAACCAGGCACAAGAACATCTATGGATCAGCCGCCACCACTCGTACAGCTGCATCTGCCCATGAGTCAAGAGGCGGAAGAAGCGCTGCTGGGTGCCGTCTTGCTGGATCCCAAAGCCTATCTCAGCGTCGCCGCCTTTCTGAATCCCGAAGATTTCTTCATCAAACGCAACGAATATATTTGGACTGCCTTCAGCCGACTAAACGACCGTGGCGAGCCGATCGATTATGTGACTCTCGCCCGCGAGCTGGAAGCGCTCGACCTGCTGGACGAGATCGGCGGACCGCCGTACATCACCAACCTCGTCAATAATACGCCCACCGCCATGCACGCCGAGATTTATGGCGAGTTGGTATCGCGCGCTGCGACCAGACGCCGCCTGCTGCAAGCCGCCGATAGCATCCGCGCCACCGCTCTCGACCAGGAATTGCCAATCGACAAAGTCATCAGCGATGCCGAGCAGTCGCTCTTCGCCGTGAGCAACAACCAGCTCAAGCGCGAATTTGTGCCATTGTGGGATGCCGCCAGCGACTTTTATGATGAGTTCGAACGGTTGCTGTCTTTGGGCGCGGGCATGGTGGGCACGCCCAGCGGTTTCAAAGCGCTGGATGGGCTGTTGGGCGGCTTTCAAAAGTCAGATCTGGTGGTCTTCGCCGGGCGTCCGGGCATGGGCAAAACCAGTTGGATGCTGACGGTGGCTTTGTATGTGGCGCGGCTGGGCGCTCGCGTGGCGATCTTCACCATGGAGATGGGGGTCGAACAGCTGGTGCAGCGCATCGTATCCATGGAGACGGGCATCCGCCTCCAGCAACTGCGCAATGCTGAGATTAGCCCGGGCGAGCAGACACGCCTCACCGAAGCCATCAGCCGCATATCGAATCTGCCGCTCTTCATCGACGACACGCCTTCCATCACGCCAGCCGAAATGCGCACCAAGTGTCGCCGCTTGCAGCACGAATACGGGCTGGATATGGTCATGGTCGATTATATGCAGTTGATGTCGGCGGGCAGAGCCTATGAAAACAACCGCGTGCAAGAAATCAGCTACATCAGCCGCTCCTTGAAAGAGTTGGCCCGCGAACTGAATGTCACGCTGCTCTCAACCGCCCAGCTTTCCCGCGCTGTCGAGAATCGCCAAGACAAACGCCCCCAGCTTTCTGACCTTCGCGAAAGCGGCAGCATTGAACAAGACGCCGATGCCGTGATGTTTCTGTATCGCGACGAAGTCTATAATCCAGAGACGACCGAATACCCCAACCAGGCTGATGTCTTGCTGTCGAAACACCGTCATGGACCCACGGGCACAGTGCAGTTGTATTTTGAGAAAGCCATCACCAAATTCATGGATGTCAAAATGCAACGTGTCGACCTGAGCAATTTGGATTGATTTGCATGGACAACTCAAACAGTCGCCAGAAGCTGGAAGCGCTGCGACTGCCGGCTGCGGAGTTTGCGGCGGCGCTGGCGGATATTGACCACCTGGCGGAATTGAAGCTGGCGCTGCGCTGTTTGGCAATGCTGCAGCAAAAAGAAGCCCCTTACCGCTACCTGTGTTATGATGAGTTGCTGGCTGATGAAGTCTTGATGCGCGCGTTGGGAACGCAAGATGCGCTGGTTGATGCCTTGCAAAGGGGGATATCGCGCGGCATGTTGCTGGAAGCGTGGGTCGACCCAAACGGCTGCCTGAGGCGGCTCTTCGCCTGGAATGATGCAGACGGGCAGGCTTGGCAGCGGCAGATCCTGGCGGGGGAGTGGCAACCGGCTACGGCTGACGAGATTGAGGTGCTGCCGCCACGGCCATCGCTCTACGCGCTCTACGAAGACAATCTTGGCGTGCTGACGCCCATGATTGCCGAAGCCATACGCGACGCCGAAAGCGCTTATCCGCGTGAGTGGGTCGAAGACGCCATGCGCTATGCTGTACAGCGCAATGCGCGCAACTGGCGTTATGTCCATAAAGTGCTGGAAAACTGGCAGCAGGAAGGACGCAGCCGTGAAGCCGATTCAGGAGGTTCTCAAAAGCGGCAATATCAAAAGGGCAAATGGAAAGATTTCATCGACTCCTGACGCGCAACCGGCAGTCCCGTTCGCCTTGGTTTGCCATGATCCAGAAAACCCGGGCGAGCCCTGCCCAATCTGCGCTGGCAAAGGCGTATTCGCTTATGATGTGCCGCTGAACGACCCGCGCTATGGCAAGTTTCAGCGCTGTCCAAACCACCCGGTCGAAACCGATTTCACCATGCACGAGCGGCTGCGGCGATTTGGCAACCTGGACGCCTACCGCGCGATGACATTCGACAGCTTCCAGGCGCGGCATTTTAACCTCAATTACACAGAAGCCATCGTCAATTCATTGAGCAAAGCCAAGCGACAGGCGCGGGACTATGCGGCAAATCCGCAGGATTGGATTGTTTTTTCCGGTCCAGTTGGCTGTGGCAAAACGCATTTGGCCGCCGCCATAGCCAATCAGCGGCTTGAGCAATGCGGCGAACTGGCGGTTTTTCTGACGGCTCCCGACCTGCTCGATGCGCTGCGCGGCGCGATTGATCAACGTGGCGACAATGTTTTTGATGATTACTTCTATCGCATTCGCACAGCGCCTCTGCTCGTCCTGGACGATCTCGGTGTGGAGAATCCCACCAACTGGGCAAAAGAAAAGCTCTTTCAGTTGCTCAATCATCGCCATGCCGACTCGCAGCCGACCGTGATCACAACCAATACGGACATTGGCGAACTCGATCCGCGCATCGGCAGCCGCATGGCGCAAGGCGCTGTCGTCAACATCAATGCGCCGGACTATCGCAGAAAGAGTCGCGAGCCGGCGGCCGCGTTTCACCTGTACGCGCGGATGACATTCGAGACATTCAACGCCGAAAGTCACTTGCGTGGCGAACGCGAAAACCTCAAAAAAGCCAAAGGGCGGGCGCAGAACTGGGTGAAAGCTCCCAAAGGCTGGTTCTGCTTGCTTGGCGATCACGGCACCGGCAAGACCCATCTGGCTGCGGCAATCGCGCAAGAACTGGCTGAGCGCAATCATGAGGTGACATTCAAGACTTGCGCCGACCTGCTGGATTATTTGCGACTGGCGTTTGACCCGAATTCAAACGAACATTTTGATAAAAGGTTCAGCAAAATCGTCGCCGCCCCCATCCTGATTCTTGACGATTTAAGCCTCGCCAGCGCCACGCCATGGGCGGCTGAAAAACTTTTTCAGATCATCGATTATCGCTTCATAAGAGAGCTGCCGACAGTCATCACCTCGGCACAAGCTCCTATCGTTGAATCGCCGGTCACAGGCGGCTTCGCGGCGCAGACTGCCTATCGCATTTATTCCCGCATATTCGATCCGCGTTTTGACAAGCCGTTTGAAATCACCGCGCCTCCTTATTTTGAGCGCCAGAAGTACCTGCGCTGATGCCTCTTGCCCGCCTGGAGATTGCGCCTTATGCGCGCCAGCACCGCAGGTCCCTGTTGGACTTGATGAATCGCAGCCGCTGGACGCACACTCACCTCGACTGGCAGAGCATCCCCGACTGGCTGGCTGATGAAGGCGCCGCGGTTTGGCTGGCTCTTTTGGATGACGAATTGCTGGGCTATCTCGGATTGTCGCGGGTGGTGGCTGGCTGGCGTTGGCTGCGTCTTTTGGGCATCGGCGCTGGACGCATGCCGGGCGTCATTCTGCGCGAATTGTGGGCGCGGGCAGAAGCGGCTTGTCGGGACGAGGCTTGCGCTGGCATCGCTGGTTTGATGCTGACGAATTGGCTGCCGGTCTACTTCGCCGAGCTGGGTTTTCATTATTGCGATGATCTCGTTGTGCTGCAGCATATCGGCAAGCGCATCCCGCCGCGACCCAACTCGTTGGCTCATGTGCGCCCGGTTGAAGTGGAAGATATGGCGCAGTTGGCGAAGATTGACAAGCTGGCATTTGCGCCACCTTGGCAGATCGAGCGCGCTGAATTGTGGGCTGCGTATCGCGCCTGCGTCTTTGCGACAGTTGCAACCCTCGACAGCGCGATAGTCGGTTATCAACTTTGCGCACGGCATGGTGAAGCGGCACACCTGGCGCGACTCGCTGTGCATCCGGCGCATCAAGGCCAGGGCGTCGCTTCGCTGCTGCTGCAGGGCTTGCTGAGCGATTTGCTGGAGCGTGGCATCAGCGCCATCTCGGTCAACACACAAGCGAGCAACCGCCGTTCGCAACAGCTTTATCAGCGCTATGGATTCTTGCGCAATGGCAAAGAATACGCCGTTTGGCAAAAGACGTTGGGGTCGGCGCGGGTGGGCGCATGACGACTATCTATCGCGAAGCAGACGCCAACCTGAACCTGCTCAGCGGCAAGGCTGTCGGCATTATCGGCTATGGCAATCTGGGACGGCCGCTCGCCAACAACCTGCGCGATTCGCGTGTGCGCGTCATGATCGGTCTGCGCGAAGACGAAACCCGCGACCACGCCCGCCAGGATGGTTTTTCGCCCACGGATATTGAGCGCGTCGTGCCGCGCTGTCATATTTTGCTGTTGATGCTGCCCAATGTCGTCTTGCCCGAAGTCTATCTGGAGCGCATATCGCCTTATCTGCAGCGAGGGCATCTGTTGGTTTTCGCCAGCGGCTACAATATCGCCTTTGGATTTGTGGAGCCGCCGCCCTTTGTCGATGTCGGCATGATCGCCCCGCGCACCATTGGCGCAGCCGTCCGCACGCGCTATCTCAATGGCAGCGGTTTCTACAGCTTCGTCGGCGTGGGCCAAGACGCCACCGGCACAACCTTGGAAACCCTGCTGGCGCTGGCAAAGGTGATGGGCAGCCTGCGCGCCGGCGCGATTGAAGTTTCGCTGGAACAAGAGGCCCAGCTCGATCTCTTCGTGCAGCAGGCGATTCTGCCAGCCTTCCAACATGTGATGACCACTGCGGCGGCTTTGCTGCTGCAACACGGTTACCCGCCCGAAGCTGTCATGATGGACTTGATCATCTCTGGCGAGTTCACCGATTATCTTTCGCGCGCTTCGGAAAACGGCTTGCTGCACGCGCTGCGCCTGTCTTCGCTGACTGGGCAATACGGCATCTTCAGTCGCTTGCATCGCTTCAAAGAGTTGAAGCTGGAAGCCCTGATGGAAGCGACGCTGGAAGAAATCTGCCAGGGCGATTTCGCGGTCGAATGGTCGCGTGAATATGACAATGGTTATCCGCGCCTGACCAGCCTGCTGCAAGCGCAAGAGCAGTTGACTTTGTGGGCTTTGGAGCAGGGCACCCTGGACCGCTTGAAATGACCCTTCCCAAAAAAGCCGGGGAGGCAAACGCGCGCACGATTTTTTTCGACAATGGAAAGGAAACAGCCTTGCGAAGCCCGGTCAAAGCAGTGATTTCGGATATGGATGGCGTCTTGTGGCGAGGCGTGGTTGCGCTGCCGGGCATGGGCGAATTCTTCGACCTGCTCTTTGCCAACGACCTAGAATTTGCGCTGGCCACCAACAACAGCCGCAATACACCAGCCGATTATGTGCAGAAACTGGCGAAGATGGGCGTGCAAGGCATACAAGAGCGGCACATCATTACCAGCGGCACCGCCACCATTAGCTACCTGCAAACGCATTATCCAGCCGGCAGCGACCTGTTCGTGGTGGGTGGCGATGGCTTAAAGCAAATGATCGTTCGCGCTGGCTTTCATCTGGCCGAAAGCGCGGTTGAGGCGGTCGTCTGTGGCATCGACTTTGATTTGACCTATGGTAAACTGCGCACGGCGACCTTGTTGATCCGAGGCGGCGCCGATTTTATCGGCACGAATCCAGATTCGTCCTTCCCTTCGCCAGATGGACTGGTGCCGGGCGCGGGCAGCATCCTGGCGCTGCTGGAATCCGCGACTGGTCGAGCGCCCACCATCATCGGCAAGCCCATGCGTGGCATGTTTGATGCGGCTTTGGGGGTTTTGGGAACCGCGCCGCCGGAAACACTGATGATCGGCGACCGCATCAATACGGATATCGCCGGAGCAAAAGCCCTGGACATGCAAACGGCGCTGGTGCTGACAGGCGTGGAATCTCCCGATAGCCTTGCCGCCAGCGCTGTCCAGCCGGATTATGTCTATGCCGGCTTGCCAGAGCTGGTCGCGGCGCTCGCCCAGGTTAGCTAGGTTCGTTCAGCAGCGCGGCCAGCACATCGTCCAGTTCGGGCAATGAATCCGCGTCTTTGAAACCCGCCATGCGCCGATAGACTTCATAAGCGGCCAGATGAAAGCCGTCTGGCAAACCCGCTTCTGCAAATGTCGCGGCGATCTCTTGCATCTCACCTGTGAAGCGCCAGGCTTTTGCGGTGACCGTCCGTACCTGATTCGCGCGCGATTCGGTGGCATCGGGCAGACGCCGCGCCCATTCGCCATCCAGGTCGCCGCGCACACCCATGGCTTCCGCAGTTGCCTGCACAGCGGAAAGCAGCGCGGTTGTGCCTTTGGTCTGGGCAGCGAAGACCATCTTCAGCGCCGATGCGCGTCCGACTTCGTCGCCAATGACGATGGCTTCCGTCAGGCTGCCCTCGAACAGACTGGCGATTTGCGGGGCTGAATTGCCCGACAGATAAAAGCGGGTTGCGCCTTTTTCCCAAGCCGGCGGACCGATGATGCCGCCATCCACAAAGTCGATGCCAGCGGCTGTCATGCGCTCGCCGATTCGCCTGGCTTTTTGTGGAGCGATAGCATTGCCGTCGCAATAAAGCCCTGCGAAGCCAGCTTCCAGCGTCGCCTCTGCGACAGCCTCTGCGGCATGTGGCGGGCAAACGCAGATGATGGTCTCACAGCTTTTGCAGAGGCACGCCACCGTATCCATGTCCAGCAGATTGTGTTCCTCTGCGCGGAGGCGGGTGGCGGCGCTGCGTCCGGCTGATACCCAATAGACGGCATGCCCGGCTGCTCGTGCCGATGCCGCGATCGAAATGCCCATCGCGCCAGGATGGATGATGCCCACTGCGCTCATTGTATCGTCAGCCTTTCGTCAGTATGCAGCAATTGTTCGAAGCGGTTGTAAGTGGCGGACTTCGCATCAAATACATAGTCAGGGCGCGTGACGATGATGTCTGTGCCGCCCAGCGCGCGCAAATGTTGCATGGTCTTGTGAATCAGTTCGCTGCGCACCAGCAGGTTGGTTTCAAACCAGCGCTGCGTCGTGCCGGGCGGGCTGGCCACGGCGACTACGCCAGGTCCCTTGCTGCCGCTGAGCGCAGGATTCGCCAATATGCGCTCCTGCACATCCATGGTCGATTCGCCAGCGATATTGGCGCGCAGAGACACAAATTGCCGCGCTCGCCGATGCGCCTCGATGCGCTCGATCAACTCTCGCAGCGTCTCCAGCTTGTTCGCAGAGGCGCGCAAACCACGCCGATTGCCGATGAGCACAGCCTGCGCGTCGATGATATTGCCGCCAGCAATGGGGCGCAGTTGATTTTCTCGCAAGGTGGTGCCCGTCTCGCTGATATCGGCAATAAGATCGGCATAGCCCATGCGCGGCGCAGCTTCCAACGCGCCATCGGCATGCACCAGCTGGAAGTTAACGATGCCCTGTCGGCGCAGAAATCGCTCCACCAGGTTGCGGTATTTGCTGGCGATGCGCAGCGGTACGCCGCTTGCTTGTTGGCGCAGGCTGCGGTCTGCCAGGTCGGCGATGGACGCCACATCAGTCCAGGAATCGGGCACCGCCAGCAGCAAGGTGCAGCGGGCAAAGCCCAGCCGGTCGATAAGCATGACATTCGTCGAGTCTTCGCTGTATTCTGCGACCACATCCAGGCTGGTGATGCCGATGTCCACGAGTCCTTCTGCCACACGACCGGGGATATCGCGGGGCCGTTGATAGACCACTTCGGTCTGCGGCAGGCTGGGGATGGATGCTGTGTACTGGCGGCGGTTGGGCTTGTAAACAGGCAGTCCGGCGCGCGCAAGAAAACGGTCGCAGTCGTCGTCCAGTTTGCCCTTGCTGGGCAGCGCGATGATGAGCGAGTCTGCTGGCATCAGGTTTTCCTTGCGGTACGCTGGCGCGGCGGTCGCGGCGATTGTAGCACAGAACCTCTTCAAATCACGCCGCCGAGTCGGCCGGGCGCTGCACTGTGCGGGAGGGCAATTTCAGCTGAATTCGACGACATATTCGCTGGCGTCTTCGTCTATAAAGCGCAGCAGGCGCAAGCCCTCGGCTTCGATCGCCGCCTGGCATTCCGCAGGGACCGTCTCAAACAAGCTGATGGACAGCCGGACGCGGTCTTTCTCTCGCCTGGCTTTCCAGATCGCGCCGACAAAGCCGTCGATGAGCACGCTGCCCAAGACTCTGCCAGCCGAAACGAATACTTTCTTGCGATGCCGCTCGGGCAAGATGCGCGTGCGGTTCTTGTGCGCGATCAAGCTATTGTCGTATTCGGGCAGAAAGCGAATCGGCGCTGGCGCAGCTTCGGGCAGCAAGGGCAGAGCGGGCAGGTCAACCAGTTGCGCGCCATCTTCGCTGCGATAAGCGACCAATGTCTTGAGGACGGGCGCCAGCGCCTTTTTCAGGCTGGTCATGCCGCACCAGGTCTGGAAGTCCATGACGCTGGCAGGTCCAAATGCGGCCAGATAGCGCCGAAAAAGCATCGCCAGATCAGACGACTTCGCCTCGCCCAGCCAGTTGAAGGCGGTGGTATAGGTTGCGCCCGTGCCCACGCCCCAAGTACCGCTGGGTGGCACTTGCAGCAGCGGCAGATAACTGCGCACGGCGTAGGCCATGGCTTGCTTGTCATGCTGTGGGAAGTGTCGCTGCAACTCGTCGCGCAGCGCCCCAATGGCTGGTGTTTGGGCTTCCAGAAAGGGCAGCGCGACTTCGATCAAACTTGGGATATCCAGGTCTTTGGCGCGCGCCCCAAAGAAAGACCGCAAGCCCCGCGCCAAAGCTGGTTGAATGACCGATTGGAAACGCTGATGGTCGGGCGCTGAAACCAGATGCAGGGTGGAGCGAATCCACGGCGCTCTGACCACCTCTCGTGAATTCAGCAGCGCAGTCAACTCGACTTTCTGGAACTTGACGAGCCGCGTCCACAAGCCGATGTAGGGCGGGTTGGGGATCTGCGATTGCATGCCCGCCAGTCGCTCCATAGCCGCAAGTGGCAGGATGTCGCAGCGTTCCAGCAGCATCTGGCGCGCGAGCAGCGTGCGGTTGAGCTGCCGCTGTGTGATCGTTTCGGTCAAGGCATGTCTCAAGCAGAACTGGGCACGGTATCTTCGACCAGTTCTCCTCCGCCATTGCCGCCCAACAGCCGGCGTAGCATCAGCAGCAGACAACCAGCCGCCAAGGCAAGCGCCGCGGCGAATTGCAGTCGTGGAGACAAACTGCGCAGCCGAGAAGGCACATCCGCGCCCTCATCCATGATTTGCGCGCGCAATTCCCTGGCAAACGATTCGCGCGGCTGTCGCGATGTCAGCGCAGATTCCAGCGCCTTCGTGAGTTGAGCGAGGGCTTCGGCTTCGTGCTGCTCGTCATCGGCTGGCAACAGATTATCGCGCGTTGCAGGCTGATCTGGCTTCATAGCGGTCATCCACTCGATCGATTCATTTTTCTGCTGGCGGGCCCGGCGCTTAATTCGGCACGCAGCGCCAGCAATGTACGGTGATACAGCGATTTGATCGCGCCCTCGCTGCGTCCCATGATGATGCCGATCTCGCGGTTGGGCAATCGTTCGACAATCTTCAAGATCAGCAGTTGCTGGCGTTCGGCGGGCAGGCGGCGGACGGCGCGCAGCAGGCTGTCGTGTTCGTCGCGCGCTTCTGCTCGCTCGTCGGGCGCTTCGGTTTGCAGGTCGCGCCCCAAATAATCTTCCAACGCGATGATTTTGCGCCGGCTCTGGTCGCGGTGCCAATTGGCGACCAGGTTGTGCGCGATGCGATAAAGCCAGGCTTGGAAGGGCAGCCCCCGATCAACATACTTGCCAATGTGCGCAAATGCGCGCAGGAAGACTTTCGCCGTCAGGTCTTCGGCATCATGCGTGTTGCCCGTGCGATAATAGACATAGCTGTACATTTTGCTGAGGTATCTCTCGTACAATTCGCCAAAGGCATCGCGGTCGGTCTTTGCCAAGGCGACCAGCGCCGCATCATCCAGCGCGGAATAATCGCTTTGCCGGGCGAATGGATTCTTCATTCCATACAATCCAAAACACGCGGAGATGGGTCAAGTTGCGCGGCCGCCAGCAAGCTCTCAACTTCACTGCGGTCGGGCAGAGAGGTCATGGTGCCCGGCTTCGCGCAAGCCAATCCAGCCGCAGCCGATGCAAATTGCAGCGCGCGCCTGGGCGGCCATGCTTGCGCTAGCCCCACGCAAAATGCGCCCACAAAGGCGTCGCTTGCGCCGGTCGTATCGACGGCGTCCACCAAGAAGGCATCTTGTATGTATAAGTCATTTTCGGCGTCAAGCAAACTGCCATGCTCGCCCATTGTAATGATGACATTGCTGACTCCCTTTTCCCGCAGAATAGCGGCGAGGTCGCTGATAGCATAGTCGCTGGCAATACGTTCGTCGATGCCGGAGAGCAAATCTGCTTCCGCTATATTTGGGATGAGCCAATCAACCAGGGGCAAATAGTCGATGACAAATGCGTCGCGCGTGAAGAAGGGCGCTGGATTGACCACCGTGATCGCGCCGGCTTTCCTGCCCAGTTGCAGCGCATAGGCCACCAGCGGCTGGGGAGTTTCAAAGCCGACCAGCAGCACATCGCCCGGACGCAGATCGGCCAGCGCCTGTTGGATTTGCGTTTTACTGACGCGGCGGCTGGCATCGGGCGCGCCGATAAAGCCGGGCAGCTGTTCGCGCACGATGATGGCCGCGATGCTGGTGCGCGCAGCGGGATGCACCGCGATGTGCGTTGTGTCGACTCCCGCCTTTTGCAACGCAGCGACCATCTCCGCGCCGAAGATGTCATCGCCAACGCAACCGACCAGCTGTACTTCTTCTGCGCCAAGCCGACTTGCCGCGGCCGCCTGGTTCAAGCCCTTGCCGCCTGGCGAGATGGTAAGCCCGCGAGCATGCACGGCGCGGTTGGGCTGCACCCAATCGGGCACATCAAATACCATGTCATAAACCAGCGCGCCGATGATGACTATGCGGGGCATGGTATTCTCTCCTTGTTGGCGGCTCCTGCCGACAGACGCAAGCGCCGCGCAGCCACAATCATTATAATTGGGATAAAATCGTCAAGGAAGTATTTGACGCAGCAAAATATTCATGTTATATTGTTTATTGAAAGCAGTTCTCCCACTATCTGTTCCCTGTCTGCGGCTCCTTTCTTGACATTCCCTAGTGCGCTTTGCTCTTTGTTGTCGCCAGTTGCGCTTGCCGTGCAGGGAGCGCTTCGTCGCCATACCTAACTGCGGATTCGCTCATAAAGTCGTGGCAACCTGAACCCAACCCCGCCGCGTCACACACAAACAGGATGACATGCATGAACATAGGAAAACTTGAAGCCAAGACCTTGCCCGAATTGCGCAGTATGGCGCGCCAGCGCAATGTGCCACGTTTCAGCCGTTTGAAAAAGCAAGACCTGATCATCGGATTGCTGCGGCAAGAAGCCGAACGGCGCGGCAACGAATTGCGCGGCGGCGTGCTCGAGGTCACGGAAAATGGTATAGGCTTCTTGCGCGCCGAGGGCTATCTGCCAGGCAAGAACGACATTTATGTCAGCGCCTCGCAGATCGACCGGCTGAAACTGCGCACGGGCGATATGGTCATCGGGCAGGTGCGCCCCCCCAAAGACAGCGAGCGCTATTTTGGCTTGCTGCGCGTCGATGCGGTCAACGGGCTGGACCCGCGTGAAGTGCGCAACCGCCCCAACTTTGAACGGCTGACGCCCATCTTCCCCGAAGCGCGCTTCAATCTGGAAACGGTGCCGCGCATATTCTCCACGCGCATGTTGAATCTGATCGCGCCAGTTGGATTTGGGCAGCGCGGCTTGATCGTATCTCCACCCAAAGCCGGCAAAACCACCGTGCTCAAAGATATCGCCAATGCCATCAGCACCAATTATCCCGATGTGCATCTGATGGTCGCTTTGATCGGCGAGCGCCCGGAAGAAGTGACGGACATGGACCGCTCTGTTGATGCCGAGGTCATCGCATCGACATTTGACGATCCCGTGCATCACCATGTGCGCGTGGCCGAAATGGCGCTGGAACGGGCGAAACGGCTGGTCGAGGTCAAGCGGCATGTGGTGATGATGCTCGACAGCGTAACACGGCTGGCGCGCGCCTATAATCTGGTCGTGCCCACCAGCGGCCGCACCTTGTCTGGCGGCTTGGATCCGCAGGCCATTCACCCGCCCAAGCGGTTTTTTGGCGCGGCGCGCAATGTCGAAGAAGGCGGCAGCCTCACCATCGTCGCCACTTGCCTCGTCAATACGGGCAGCAAGATGGACGATGTCATCTATGAAGAATTCAAGGGCACGGGCAATATGGAGCTGCACCTGAGCCGCAAGCTGCAAGAACGGCGCATCTTCCCCGCCTTTGATATCGAACAATCATCCACGCGGCGCGAAGAATTGCTGCTGGGTCCCGATGTTTTGCAGCGCGTCTATACCATGCGGCGCATGTGGTCGCACCTGGCCGAGCAGCCCGAAGGCATCGTCGGCGCGACCGAGATGCTGCTGCAGAGCTTCCGTCTGCACGATACCAACCAGAGCTTCCTCAACAGTTTGAGCGGCAGCAACGGCTACCGCTAGCGTCATGCAAAGCACGGCAACAGCGCGCTGATCACGGGCGGCACAAGCGGACAGATTTGGCCTTGACAAGCCAGCTCCTCCGCGATAGGCTATGCCCATGGTCACAAACGCCCAGAAACACGCCGTCATTTTTAGCTGTGCCGCAGCTTGTTGTTGTCCGATGCAGGGCATGCCTTGGCCTGCGGTGGCGTCGTGCTAGGTCGCGTTTGACCAAATAGCAACGAAATTGCGAAGCCCCGTCATGGCACGGGGCTTTTTTGTTGTGTGGCGAAAGCCAGGAGCATTCATGTTCGTTCGATCGCAAGTCTGTCTATGTTGTTGCTGCGCTCCGGCCGGGGCGGCTTATCCGAGGCTGGCAGCGCGATGTTGCCGGTAGGACCTGCACGATGTACAGGGCGCTTCGGATAAAGCCGAGGCGCTCTTTTTTTGGGCAGAAAGCCGCAGCAAACAAACGGGAGACAGCATGACAAACGAACAGATTCAAGTTTTGGCGCGACAATTGGAAAGCGCCAGCCCCTGGGAAATCTTGCGTCGGGCGCACGAGTTGTTTGGACGCAAGCTGGCTATCGTGACCAGCTTTCAGATCACCGGCATCGTCACGCTGGACATGATGCAGCAGATCGCCCCGCAGACGCCCGTGCTCACGCTCGATACAGACTTGCTCTTCCCCGAGACTCTGGCGCTGATGGCGCAGCTGGAAGAACGCTTCGGGCTTGATTTGCGGCGCATCAAAGCGCGACAGACACTCGCGCAGCAAGCTCGCGATTATGGCGACCGCTTGTGGGAGCGCAATCCCGACCGCTGCTGCCACATCCGCAAGACCATTCCCTTGCGCGGCGCATTGAGCGGCTTCGAGGCTTGGGTGGCTGGCTTGCGGCGCGATCAATCCTCCAGCCGCGCCCATACGCCAATCGTCAGTCGTGACCGGCGCAGCGGGCTGGTCAAGTTCGCGCCTTTCGCCAATTGGACAGAAGCGCAAGTTTGGGAAGCCATCCACGCGCGCGATCTGCCTTACAACCCTCTGCACGATCAGGGCTATCCGAGCATCGGCTGCTGGACCTGCACGCATGCTGTGGCTGCGACAAACGCAAGCCGCGCGGGACGTTGGGCGCGCCACAGCAAAACCGAATGCGGCCTTCACCTGCCTGCGTCAGCCGAGGCGGCTCTTCATGGCTAGCGGCTATCCAGTGATGTTGCATCTGCATGACAGACAGGTGGCTGTCGTTGGCGGCGGACGGGTGGCGGCTCGCAAGGTGCGGCAGTTGCGCAAAGCCGGCGCGCGCATCTTGCTCGTCAGCCCCGATGCCACAGACGAATTGCAAGAGTTGGCTGGGGCGGGCGACATCTTGTGGCGGCGTGAAAGCTACCAGCGCGACAGCTTCCAAAGCGATATGCCCGTGCTGGTCATCGCCGCAACAGACGATCCGCGCGTGAATCAAGTGGTGGCGCAAGATGCCCATCGCATCCGCGCGCTCTGCAATGTCGCCGATGGCAGCAGCGAGCGCAGCGACTTCAGCAATATGGCGCAGATTGACCAGCCGCCCCTGACCATCGCGCTCAGCAGCCAGGGCAAATCGCCGGCGCTTCTGCAATTGATGAAAGCGCGGCTGGCGGATGAGCTGACAGGCGACTGGGCGACGCTGGCAAGCTGGTTAGGCGACCTGCGCGCATCTGGCGGGAACGGCAGCGCACAGCCACAGCGACAGCGAGTGTATGCGCGTGTGCTGGCATCGGATGTGCTGGCTTTGTTGGGGCGGGGGCAGACCGAGCAGGCGCGCCAACACTTTGAACGCATCGTCCAGGAGGCAAAGGCAGAATGAGCGGAGTCGCTCTCGTGCTGGCTGGTCATGGCTCGCACATCAGCGCCAACACCGCCGGCATCGTCTGGGGCTATGTCGATCGTTTGCGGCGAATGGGCGTGGCTGATGAGATTACCGCTTGCTTCTGGAAAGAGCCACCGGCTTTCTCACAGGTGCTGGCCGCGCTGGAATCGACCCAGGTGGTCATCGTGCCGCTCTTCACCGCCAATGGCTATTTCACCAGCCAGGTCATCCCGACCGAAATGGGCTTGCGCGGACCAACGACACGCATCGGTGACAAACGCGTTTTTTGCACAGCTCCGCTCGGCGAACACCCGCTACTGGATGCCGTCGTTGACAGGCGTTTGAGCGACATGGTCGCCGCGCACAATCTGTCGCCCGCGGGGACAGCCGCCGCCATCATCGGGCATGGCACGCGCCGCAACCCGCAAAGCCGCGATGCCACACGCCGCCAAGCTCAGCGAATCGCTGCAAGAGGCTGGTTTGCTGAGGTCGTCGACTGCTACCTGGACGACCAGCCCGATATCCCCAGCATCTACAAGCGGACGCGCGCCAAGCACATCATCGCTTTGCCCTACTTCCTCGCTGAAGGCAGCCATGTCAGGCAGGATGTGCCGCGCGCGCTGGGCATCGCTGGCGATGGCGCAGTCGAGAATGTGCGCGACAGGTGCGTGCACTTTGCCGAGCCGGTCGGCACAGACGATTCGGTCTGCGATGTCATTTTGGCGCTGGCGCAGACAAGTGGACTGCCTTTTGAAACGCAAACAGATCGCGGTGCCTGGGCTGGCTTCCCCAAGGCGGGCGCAGGCGATCTGCTGGCGGCGCTGGAGCAGAGCGACATGCTGCGCTTTGGGCAAATCTGCCTCACTCGCGAATGCGTCTGGCGCTCCGATAATCGCGATAGCCGTGCTTGCTCCTCGCCAACTGCCTTGCGAGGGCTGCTGCGCGAGGCGGCTTTTCATCCCTTGCCGACGCAAGTGGACTTGCCCGGCGGCTGGCATGTGGAGCTGGCACAGCCGGTCGATGCGCATGCTGTGCTGGAGACGGTCTGTCCGGGCTTGGTGGCAGACTGGGCGGCGCAACGGCGTGGCGCGCTGCAGACCGAGTCGCTGGCGGATATCGGCGGGCGGCAAGACGGCATGTTCAAGGATATTGAGCAACTGCCCAGCCCTGTGATTCAGCGAACGATTGACGAGATCTGTGGCGCTTGCGTGCGGCAGCCGACCTGGCATGGCGCAGATGGCGACCTGCCTTGCCGCGCACCTTGCAACTGGTGGCTGACAAATGCCCGCAAATTTGAAAAGGAGTGCGCATGACCATCGGCACAGTCTTCCTGGTGGGTGCCGGACCTGGCGACCCCGACTTGATCACGCGCAAGGGTTTGCGGCTGTTGCGGAAAGCGGATGTGGTCATCTATGACCGCTTGGTCCCGCGCCAGTTGCTGGACGAGACACGATCCGCCGCCGAGCTGATCAACGCCGGCAAAGCGCCGACGCGCCACCGCCTCTCGCAGGCAGCTATCAATGCCCTGATCATCGACCGGGCGCTGGCCGGGCTGGATGTGCTGCGGCTAAAAGGCGGCGATCCATTCGTGTTTGGGCGAGGTGGCGAAGAAGCGCTGGCTTGTCATCGCTGCGGCATCCCGGTCGAAGTGGTGCCCGGCGTATCCAGCGCTTTTGCTGTGCCCGCCTATGCCGGCATCCCCTTGACGCAGCGCCACATCAGCAGCGCCTTCACCGTCATCACCGGGCACGAAATTGATGAAAGCATTAACTACGCGGCACTGGCGAGGCTGGGCGGCACAATCGTCATTCTGATGGGCGTGAAACAACTGCCCAATATCACCGACAAGCTGCTTTTGTCTGGCTTGTCAGGCGACACGCCGGCCGCGGTCATCGAATGGGGCGCGACAACCCGGCAACGTACAGCGACCGGCACGCTGGCGGACATCGCCGCTATCGCCCGTGAGCGCGCCATTCGCCCGCCCGCTGTCACCGTTGTTGGCGAGGTGGTGCGCCTGCGCGATGAGGGCGTCGCCTGGTACGACTTGCTGCCGCAACTGGCAGACCTGACATAAATCATCAATTGACTATTGCCAAGCGTTTTGCAAATTGTGAAAGGGAAGAAAGCAAAATGACCAGTTGGAAAGAACGACTTCAAGACGAGATTCCGCTCGAAATGGCCAAGCTTATCGACACCTACGAAGCGCAGATGTCGCTGCGCCAACAAGGCAAAATGGATGAGAAGGTCTTTGCCGAGGCGCGCCTGCGCAAAGGGGTCTATGGGCAGCGCTATGACAATGGCCAGCGCCACGATGGCGTTCGCACCCAGGCGCTCGCGTATCCATCTGACGACATTGTCAAGGGTCCCGATACGCTTTGGGACGCGCCCGGCATGCAGCGCATCAAGATTCCTTACGGCGGTTTGAGCGCGCGGCAGTTGGAAGTGTTGTCGGAGTTGGCGGACGAATACGCCGATGGCATCTTGCATATCACCACGCGCCAGGATATTCAGCTGCATTATGTGCACATCGACGATACGCCCGATTTGATGCGGCGGCTGGCGGCGGTGGGCATCACCACCCAAGAAGCCTGCGGCAACAGCGTGCGCAATATCACCGCTTGCGCGCTGGCGGGCGTATGCCACGACGAGGCATTCGATGTCAGCCCCTACGCCGATGCCATGACGCAATTCTTGCTGGCGCACGACGATGTACAAGACTTCGGACGCAAATTCAAAGTGGCATTTTCTGGCTGCGCGGGGCATGCCTGTGGCTTGGTCAAAATGCACGACCTGGGCTTGCTGGCGCAATCGCGCGAAGTCGCTGGCGAGATTCAGCGGGGTTTCACGGTATTTGTTGGCGGTGGCCTGGGCACAGTCCCGCATCAAGCCAAAGCGCTGGCGGATTTCGTCACGCCCGAAGAGCTGCTGCCATTGACGCAAGCCATCGCCCGCGTATTTGCCCGCCTGGGCGAAAAGAAAAACCGCAACCGCGCTCGCCTCAAGTTCCTGGTCGCCAAGCTGGGGATAGACGAATTTCGCCGCCTGGTCGAAGCAGAGCTGGAGGCGCTGCCGCACGATCCACGCCACACCGCCTACCTGGAAAGTGTGGACGACTTTGTCTATAAGCCAGCCAAAGCGGGCTTGCGGCTCAATGGCGCGCCGCTGCCCGAAGGCTTCGACGATTGGTATCGCAGCAATATCTATCGCCAGGCACAGGCTGGTTACAGCGTCGTCACCCTGCATACGCCGCTGGGCGATTTCACGGCGCAGCAGGGCTTTGAGCTGGCGGATATCGCGCGCAAGTATGTCGGCGACAACATTCGCCTCACAGTCGAGCAGAATATCGTCTTGCGCTGGGTGGCTGATGCCGACCTGCCGGCTCTCTGCCGCGACCTGCGCAAAATCGGATTGGGCGATGCCCATGCCGGCACCATCGTCGATATCACCACCTGCCCCGGCACCGACACCTGCAAGCTGGGCATCGCTTCGTCGCGCGGCCTGACAGCCGAGCTGCGCACGCGCTTGATTGAGCGCATCAACCTGCTTCCCGATGCCGTGCGCGAGCTGAAAATCAAAGTCAGCGGCTGCTTCAACTCTTGCGGGCAACACCATGTGGCTGATATAGGTTTCTTCGGCAACAGTCGGCGCAGCGGCAATCACAAGCTGCCGCATTTCCAGGTCGTGCTGGGCGGGCAGTGGCAGCAGAATGCCGGCAGCTATGGCCTGGCTGTTGGGGCTGTTCCCGCCAAGGCGGTGCCCGAAGTGCTGGCTGCGCTGACCGAGCGCTATGTCGCCGAACGCGCCGAAGACGAAAACTTCCAAAGCTGGGTGAAGCAGCTGGGGCGCAAAGAAATCAAAGCCATGCTGAAGCCCTTTATGCAACTGCCGACATTCGAAGAAAACCCCGCATTTTTCAGCGACTGGGGCGATTCGCGCGTGTATACGATTGAAGATATCGGCGTCGGCGAATGCGCTGGCGAAGTGGTTTCGCTCTTTTCCATGGAGATATCCAAAGCCGAATCGACGCACTTTGAGGCGTTGCTGGCGCTGGACGATGGCGACTGGCGGCGCGCGGACGAAAATGCCTATCGCGCTATGGTGCTGGCGGCGCGGGCGCTGGTGCGCACCAAGAACCTGGATGTGGGCGACGACAGCGACCGCATCGTCAACGAATTCCGCGAGCGCTTTTATGATACAGAACTGGTCTATGACCGCTTCGCCAAAGGCAAGTTCGCGCGCTACCTCTTCAAGCGCCATGCCGGCCAGCCGACGCGCCTGGACGAAGATTATGCGCACCAGGTCATCGATGAAACGCAGCTATTCATCGAGAATATCCACAGCGCCGAGCAGCGCATCAATGGTGTGATTGTGGGGTAAGGCAATTCCCCCACAATGCGTTTCCTGTAGGAGGCGAGACTTGTGTCGCCCACTTGACGGAATGTGAACGCAAATGGGCGATATGAATAGCGCCTCTACATGTACGCCGCGAAAGGACTATGCATGCAAACCGTACCCAAACGACTCGCCGTGAAGCTCAACCTGGCTCGAGCGCCGCAATTGCAGCCAGCGGACATCATGCCCATTTTTCAGCGCTGGATTCAACAGCGGACTGTGCCGGGCATGCTGATTGATGTGATCGACTACAAGCATGTGGCCGAAGGACCTGGCATCGTGCTGATCGCCGATGAAGCCGACTACGCCTGGGATCTGGGCGCGGGGCAGGCCGGTCTGCGCTACATCCGCAAGCGCGCGCTGCCGGACAGCCTCGCCGCTGCCCTGCGCCTGTGCTTTGAGCGGGCAGTCCTTGCCGCGCGGCAGTTGGAAGAAGAAGCGCCCGGCGCTGTGGTTTTCGACTTTGCAGCCGCCGAGATCAGCTTCCTCGACCGCTTGGCTTACCCCAACGAAGCTGGCGTGGCGTCATCGACTCAAAGCGCACTGAGCGAGCTTTTGCCCGGCCTGCTGGGCACGGATGTAACCTTGTCGCGGCTGCATGACGATGCGCGCTATCTGCTGGCTTTTCGCTGTGAGGCTGGGCGCTCCCTGGCCGATTTGATGCCCGTCTCGGCGCTGGCGGGATAGCGGCGGATGTCCGTAACCCGGTCATATTTCATCTGCTTTGCCGTGCGCAGCGGCAGCAGTTTGCTCTGCCAGCTTCTGGCCGATACTGGCCTGGCGGGTAGACCAGAAGAACATTTTTATCACAACATTTCACCCGACAATCTACGCGGCGAACCGATCGCCGACTACGAAAGCAGCATTGCTGACGCGCTGAAGTCCCATACCACAGCCAATGGCGTCTTTGGCAGCAAGATCGGCGGCGGCTATTGGCAGGACTTCACGCGGCGCTTGCTGGGCATTGAAGCCTTGGCTGGGCTGCCTCTGCGCGAGGCGCTCGACCGCTGCTTTCCAGGCTTGCGCTATATCCATTTGACGCGGCGCAACAAAGTGCGGCAAGCTGTCTCGCACTGGCTGGCTATCCAAAGCGGGCGCTGGAGCTCGCAGCATATCGCCACGAATGTTTCGCCACAGTATGACTTCGCCGCGATTGATACGCTGCTGCAAGAGCTGGCATTCCGCGAGGCAGTCTGGGCGGACTACTTCGCTCGCAATGGCATCATCCCCCTGCAACTGGTTTATGAAGACTTCGTGCAGCAAAAGGAGGCGACCATCCTGCGCATTCTCGACTATCTGCAGATCCAGCGCCCAGCGGACTTCCAGGTCCCGTCGCCGCGTCATCAGCCAGTGGGCGGCGAATTGGCAGAGCAATGGACGCAGCGCTTCCGCAAAGAAAAACAGGCACAATTCTGGACTGCTTTCTGGTAACCGCAGAGGAAACACCAGTGCGCGGGGGCGGCGAATCGGGTATAGTTTCACGACCGACCCGTCCACGCGAAAGCCAGCCCATGACCCAATACAATTTTGACGAAATCATTGACCGCCGTCATCACAGCAGCGCCAAGTGGAGCCTGGTCGAAGGCGACTGTCTGCCCATGTGGGTCGCCGATATGGATTTCCGATCGCCACCCAGCGCCATCGAAGCCATGCAGGAAAGAGCCCGGCATGGCGTTTTCGGCTATACGCTCGATCCCCCGCAGCTGAAAGAAGCGGTCGTCGAGCGCATGAGCCGCCTTTACGATTGGCAGATCACGCCCGACGATGTGCTGTTTTCGCCTGGCATGGTGCTGGCTTTGTGCGCCGTCTGCCGTGAATTTGGCGCGCCCGGCGATGGCGTCTTGATGCAGACTCCCGTGTATGGCTCCTTCTTCAAAGCCGCTCGCGCCAATCGAAAATTCGCCGTCAGCATCGACATGGATTATGTCGCCGACGATGCGCATACCTTTCATTACGAAAACGATTATGACGCCTTTGAGCAGGTAGCCCGCGAGCCCCAGACATCCATCCACCTGCAGTGCAGCCCGCAAAATCCGGCCGGCTTTATCACTCCGCGCGCCGAGCTGGAAACCATCGGCGAAATCTGCCTGCGCCACAATGTGCTCATCGTCGCCGACGAGATTCACTCCGATCTCATCCTGGAAGGGCAGCACATCCCTATCGCGACGCTGTCGGACGAAATCGCCCAGAACACCATCACCATGATCGCGCCCAGCAAGACCTACAACCTGGCTGGTATGGCTTGCTCGGTGCTCATCGCCCAAAACCCCAAACTGCGCGAACAGCTGGCGGCGGCGCTGCGGAACATCAGCGCGCACGTCAATATCATGGGCTATGCGGCGGCGTATGGCGCGTATAGCGGCGGCGATGACTGGCTGGAGCAGTTGCTCCTTTATCTGAAAGCCAATCGCGACTTCGCCATTGACTACATTCGCAAGCACATGCCGGGCATCAAAACCACCATTCCCCAAGCCACCTATTTGCTTTGGCTCGATATGCGCGATCTGCCCATAGAAGGCGATTTGATGGACTTCTGTCGCGAGATGGCTGGAGTCGCGCCGTCGCCAGGCACATTCTTCGGGTCTGCCTATGGCGGCTTTGCGCGGCTGAACTTTGGCTGCCCACGCGCTGTACTGGAAGAAGGGCTGGGGCGTCTGCGTGTCGCGGTGGAGCAGCTGTGCGCCCCTTCCTGATCGATACCGACGCCGGCTCGGACGATGCCGTGGCTGTGGTCATGGCGCTGCGGCAGCATGATGTCGATGTGCGGGCTATTACGGCCGTGGCGGGCAATGTGCCGCTCGGGCAAGCGCTGCAAAATGCCCGCTATTTTGTCGAATTGTGCGCTGCCGATGTGCCTGTGTATGCCGGCGCAGATCGTCCACTGCTGCGCGACTATGTCAGCGCCGACTGGTTTCATGGCGCAGATGGCCTGGGCGATTGGGGCGACCGCTATGTGCCGCGGCGCACGCAAGCAACAGCCGGGCACGCTGTCGACGCCATCATCGACCTGGCGCGCGCTGCCAGCGACCTGACCATCGTTACGCTGGGTCCATTGACCAACCTGGCGCTGGCGCTGCGCAAAGCCCCGGATATCGCCGAGCGCGTCGACCGCTGCGTCATCATGGGCGGAGCAGCCTGCACCAACGGCAATGTTACGCCGGCCGCCGAATATAACATCTGGTGCGACCCCGAAGCGGCGCAAATCGTCTTTCGCTCTGGCTTGGCGATTGAAATGGTCGGCTGGGAATTCAGCCAAGGACCCTTTGTGCTCTCGCTGCAAGACATTGAGGCGCTGCGCGATCTGAACACGCCGTATGCAGAATTCGCCATTGATTCCAATATCAAAGGCATGCGCGGCTATGAAGTGCAGACAGGCGAAATCGGCATTTCATTGCCCGATGGGGTGGCCATGGCGGTGGCGATTGATCCATCCATCTGTGGCCGGTCGAGCCACCATGCGGTGGATGTGGAATGCGACAGCGAATTGACGCGCGGCATGACGGTGGTCGACAAGCTGGGTGTGACGGCGGACGAACGCAATCAATCGGCCTGGCGCGCTGCCTTGCAAACCCCGACCAAACCCTCCATATGCTGGGAGCTGGATGCCCAGCGCTGGAAAACCATGCTGTTTCGGCTGCTCGGCTGAGTTTCGCCTGGCGCTGTGAAAGCACATATTTTCTATAGTGCCAAGTGGCGAATCCTGCGCTATACTACTTCGCATCAGATTGCCTACACCATGCGCCGCGCTCATGCGCCGTCAAAGCAGGAGTTAGAACATGATTGTTAGCGTCCTCCAGGAGAATCTGGCGAAGAGCCTGGGCATCGTCACCCGCGCCATCGAAAGCAGCCCGCCCCTGCCGGTATTAAGCAATGTGCTGCTGGAAACCGAGGATTCGCGGTTGAAACTCTCGGCGACCAACCTCGAGGTGAGCATAACAGCCTGGATCGGCGCAAAGGTCGAGCAGGCTGGCAGCATCACACTGCCCGCGCGCACTTTCAGCGAATTAGTCGGCACCCTCTCTCGCGAGCGGATCGATATGAAGCTGGATGCGTCTACGCACACCATGGAAATGCGCTGTGGCGTGCAGACTACCAACATTCGTGGCATCGACGCCGACGAATTCCCGCCCATCAATCACGGACCAGAAGCCGATTTCCACCTGGCTGGCGATACGCTCAAAGAGATGATCAACCAGACAGTCTTTGCGGCCGCCACCGAGATGAACCGACCCATCTTGACCGGCGTCTATGTCAAGCTGGAAGACACTACATTGACCATGGCCGCGGCGGATGGTTATCGACTGGCTGTGCGCACCAGCGAAATGGCAAATAGCTTCGACGAAAAGCAGGATATGGTCATCCCGGCGCGCACCATGAACGAAGTGGCGCGCATCTGTGGCGATGATATGGAAGTCGGCGTCTGCCTGCCCAAAGAGCGCAACGCCATCACTTTCACCGCGCCCAATGTGGTGATCACCTCGCAAGCGCTGGATGGACGATTCCCTGATTTCGCCGCCATCATTCCGCGCTCCTTCGCTACGACGACCATGCTCTATACCAGCGATCTGCTGGCGGTCTGCCGGCGCGCCGAGATCTTTGCCCGCGACAACGCCAACAGCAGCACCATGGTTGTGCGCCCGGCTGACAATCCTGGCGAACCAGCCGATGTCATGATCGTCGGCAAGAGCGCCGAGCGGGGCGATACCGAAGGCGCTGCCCAAGCCACTGCCGAGGGCGAGCCGCTGGATATCTCGTTCAACATCAAATACCTGATTGATGTGCTGAATGTCATCAAAGAAGAGCGCGTGATCTTCCAGAGCAACGGACCAGAGAATCCCGGCGTGCTCAAGCCAGAAGAGCGCGAAGACTTCGTGCATGTCATCATGCCGATGAGCAAATAAACGCAGCCGGCCGGATGATCTCGCCAGAAGGCGCTCAGCGCGTCCGCCCCAATATGCCGCATTATGGCGTCGCCGCCGATGCCACTGCGGGCATGCTCAGCTGGGATTGGGTTGCGCAGCAGATGCAGACCGCGCGCAATTATTGGATCTGCAGCGTGCGCGCCGATGGCCGGCCACATGCCGCGCCTGTCTGGGGTGCCTGGTTCGCCCGGGCGCTCTTCTTTGGAACGGACGAGAACTCTGTCAAAGCCGCCAACATCCTCCGCGATCCGCGCGTCGTCATTCACCTGGACAGCGGCGACGATGTCGTCATCTTTGAAGGCGAGTTGGCACCAGCAGCGCTCTCCGCCGAGTCTATGGCCGCCCTCGACGCCCTCTACACCGAAAAATACGGCATCAGCCCCGAACTGGATACGAGCGATTCGCTGCTTTTCCAGATGCATCCGCGAAAGGTCTTCGCCTGGCAGGAAAAAGACTTCCCGTCCACGGCGACCTGCTGGCTCTTCGATTAGCGCGCTTTGAACTGAATCAGCCCGCGCTTGCCATTGACTCGCCACTCGGGGTCGCTGGCGCATAACTCTTTCGCCATGGCTGCGCTGGGCAAGCCGACCAGCGGGTCGCTCTTCAGCGTGCGCAGGCACAGCGCCGGCGCATCGAGATAACCCAGCACATCTGCGAAGGGCGTTTGCACGTCCCAAAGGCAGTCTCCGACAGCGCGGCGGTAGTTGGCATCGCCTTTGATAATCACCAGACGCGCCTTGTTCAGCGCCCTGTGCAGGCTGCTGGGCATGTCCCACAGAAAATGACTGCTGTTCCAAAAAGCATGTGGCAGAAAGCGCAATCGTTCGGCTGACCAGGCATCGCACAAACGACTCGCCAGTGCCGCCGCTTCATCCCCGCGCCGCTCCATCTCCGCCAGCATCAGCCAGATATCGCTTGGCGTGGCATCGCTGACGAAGGTGGGCGCTGCCTTGAGACAGACAACCAAGCGCATGCCCGGCAGCCGCAGAAGCGAGTCCACCAGCGCCAAATCCATCGCCAGCTCCGAGCCGGCATTGTCCGCGACCAGGTAAATGGCGCCAGCGGGTTCGCCCAGCACCTGCGCGATCACCGCTTCTCGATCGTCGACCAGCAGGTCTTCGGCGCTGGTTTCTGTGCCATGCTGCATGGACGCGGCATAACTCAGGTCGATGCGATTCGCCCACAAATCCAGCGCCAGCATGCGATTCAGCGCGTCCGCCAAGGTGTCGTCAGGCTGCATTGCCCGCTCAACCAGCCGCCACAAGGCATTGCCCTGCAATTCAGCCAGCTTCTTGGGGGCGAAAGGATCACGACCGGTTTCCTGCCAGCGCGCGGCTTCAAGAATCCAGCGATAGGCATAAGTTTCCGCAAAAAACCACTCGGCATTGTGCCAGCCCGGTTGGCTCTGTACGATCTCGCGCTGCTTGTCGATCGCGCGCAGCCACTCGTCATGATCCGGCGCGGTTTTGGGCAGAGGCGAGATCGGCGCGCCATAAGCTATCTCGTCGCGCAGCTTTTGCAGTCTCGTCCGAATGCTCGCGTCGTAGTCGCTGTTGAGCGCCAGGGTCTCGTCAATGATGGCGGGCAGGCGAACGCGCATGGTGTTGTTGGCGAAGGCGTTGCTGCTGTCTGTCCGGATAGGCGCTGGGCGCTGCATCAGCCGGCACCGCGATAAATCGTGACATAGCGCCGCGGCTCGTCGCCCACGCTGGCCGATTGCATGTGTGCCTGGCGCGCCAGTTGGTGTTGGCGCTTGCGGACCTGCGAGGCTTGCGGCTTCAGATTGATGTATTCTTCGCCTGCGCGGATGCGGCTGATGGCGCGTTCGGCTTCTTCAATTGCTGCGCCGAAGGTGTCTTGTGTCTCTCGCGAGTTGAGTCGAAACAGATCGACCAGGAAGTTCTCCATCTGCGTGACGGTATTGGCGCGCAGCACATAGATCGAGACGCCGCTTTTCTCGCCGTCCATGATGAGTCGTGGGCGACGGCGGTAGTGCGTCTTCAGGGTGACGATGGCTTCTGCCTCGCCGAGATCGTCTGTCAGCATCATTGGGACAGCCAGGCGGCGAGCGGCGTTTTCGAGTCGGTTGCGCGCCACGCCATAAGGATAGACGCGAATCGTGCGCAGACTGCGCGGATCGGCGTTTGCCTGTTCGCCCTTGATCTCACTGCGAGACTTTCCATTGTCGCGGTTGCCGCGCACGACATGGGCGCTGCTGGCTTGGCTGCCTTGCCGGGCTGGGGCAGAGCGAGCAGCGGCTTCTTGCACTTGTTCGCTGATGTTGATGATGCCGGCCGCATCGCGTTCGCGCAATTCGGTGGGCAGCGGACGATTTCGCAGCATGGCATCGACAGCCGAGGCGACATCGGCATGCACCACCAGCCGGTCGCGCGCCTGGATCTCGATGACGATGTCGAAAGTGGGCGCGGTCCGCCGCTCCAGCACGACCTTTTGGGTGCCGCGCCGTCGTGCCTCATCATCAGACAAGGTGACCGATTCGATGCCGCCGATCAGGTCGGACAGAGTCGGATTAAGCAGCAGGTTTTCCAATGTGTTGCCATGCGCCGTGCCGATCAACTGTACGCCGCGTTCGGCGATTGTGCGCGCGGCTTTCGCTTCCAGCTCGCGGCCGATTTCATCAATGATAATGACTTCGGGATTATGATTTTCCACCGCCTCGATCATGACTTCGTGCTGGCGGTCGGGCTTTGACACCTGCATGCGCCGCGCCTTGCCGACTGCTTCGTGCGGGATATCGCCATCGCCGCCGATCTCGTTGGAAGTATCGACGATGACAACGCGCTTGGCGCTTGCCCGCACCCGCGCCGCCTCGCGCAGCAGGGTTGTTTTGCCAACGCCTGGCGGACCCACCAGCAACACACTTTGCCCGGCTTCGATCAAATCGCCGATGATGTCGATCGTGCCATAGACTGCGCGTCCGATGCGCACGGTCAAACCGACGATCTTGCCACGGCGGTTGCGAATGGCCGAGATGCGATGCAGCGACCGCTCAATGCCGGCGCGGTTGTCAGCGTCGAAGTCACCCAGTTCTTTGATCAATTGGCGCAGGTCGTCTTCAGAAACTTCGTGCTGCGATAGCTCATATTCGCCAGCGATATAGCGCGCGGTTGGCCTGCGTCCCAAATCCAGCACGATCTCCAGAAGCTGGCTGGTGTTGCCCAATTCGTCAATGGCGCTGCGGATGCGTATGGGCAGCACACGCCGCAGGATATCAAAGTCGTCTGTGATTCGTTTGTCCATTGAGCGGGCGTTTGCCTCCGATCTGCCTACAGGGGGTCGCGCTGTATCTTGGTTTCGCTGCCCATGCGCAGGGTCGCCGCGGGCTTGCGTCCGCCAGAAGTGCCCAGCCCGACTTGCTCAAAACAAGCCTGGCGCACGCCGGCTGTCAGGTGCTTGACCATTACCGCCTGCTCAAGCCAGGGGGAAAAGTCCAGATCGCGCATGGCGTTTTCCAGCCAGCCTTGATAGCCGCGCACACAAACATAAACAGGCAGCTTGCGACTGCGCTCGATCTGCTGCCAGGCGGCGGCGATGATGTCGGACGCTTCGTCCAGCACTTCTGGATGCACAAAGGGCACGACATAAACGCCGTGCTTGCCTTTTGAATAGGCTATGTACGCTTCGATCTTGCCGTCTCTTCGATAAACCAGGCCCGTCATGTCGGTCGATGGTCCCAGGATCGCCTGCATGATGCGCGGGATGGTGCTGCCCAACAGCGCAGCCACGCCAACCTGGTCAGCCTGCGTCTCGGCATGAATGCGGATGCCTGGCGGAGCAGGCGGAGCGCCGAGGGGACCACAGCGCCAGATAACCTGCCGGCTGTAAACAGCATAGCCGGCGCGACGCATGGTCTCAAAGAGGCGATGGCTCAGTTCGACCTCGCCGACCAGCGACTGCGCGCCCGTTTTGCCGGCCTGGGCAGCCATGGCGTCCAACATGTGCAGCCAGATCGAGTCATCTTCGCGTTCTTCCAAAGTCGGTGCCAAATAGACGATATGCGCGTTAAGCTCGCCCTGTCGATAACGAAATTGCCCGACCACATTTTGCTCGTCCCGCTGTGCCAGCAGCGTATGCAAGCCGCGCGGAAAAACAATGCTGCTGAGCAAGGCGCTGCTTTGCCCGCGGGCGTCTTCGGTCAACCCCAGCTCGCTGTGCAAAACGATGGCGTTCTGCTTCAAGCGGAGCATCAGCGGCAGGTCGAGCAGCTTCATGGCGTGGGCATCGGTCTGGCTGTGCATCATGCTGGCATTGTAGCGCAGGATTGCCCCAGGGGCACAGAGGCACAGAGGATTTGGCGAGTTTCACTGCGCAAGATAGAATCTTGGGCATATACAAGGAGCGAATCCGCCATGAAGACATTGCGCGCGGCTTTTATCGGCACGGGACGCATTTCCGACCTGCACGCTCTGGCCTACCTGGAAGATGACCGAGCCGAGATTGTCGCCATCTGCGACAGCAACAGGCAGCTTGCGCAGGCGCGCGGAAAAAAATGGGGCGTGCCGGACTCGCGCATTTTCAGCGACTACAACGACATGCTGGCGCTGGACGATATCGACCTGGTCGAGATCCTGCTTCCGCATCACCTGCATCACAGCGCTACGCTGGCTGCCATCGCGGCGGGCAAGCATGTGTCGGTGCAAAAGCCAATGGCGCTTTCGGTGGAGCAAGCCGACGAGATGGTGGCGGCGGCGCATTCGGCCGGGTTACTCCTCAAAGTCTATGAAAACTTCATCTTCTACCCGCCTGTGCAGCGCGCCAAAGCCTTGATTGACAATGGCGAAATCGGCGAGCTGCTGACTATCCGCATCAAGAGCAATTCTGGCATCAGCCCCAGCGAGTGGGATGTGCCCAGTGGCGCGCGCGCCTGGCGCTTCACGCCCGATGAATGTGGCGGTGGTCCGCTTGTCTTTGATGACGGGCATCACAAGTTCGCCCTGGGTTGGCATTTCATGGGCAGGGCAGAAGAGGTCCACGCCTGGATCGGCAGCAGCGAAGTCGCGCCGGGCGAATACCTCGATGCGCCGGCCATCGTGTCCTGGAAGTTTCCAGGCAATCGCTATGGCTCGCTGGAATGCGTCTATTCGCCGCAGTTGCTGCTGGATACACAGCACTATGCACAGGACGACCGCATCGAAATCACCGGCAGCAAAGGGGTCATCTGGGTTACGCGCGGGCACGGCAAGATGCTGGACATTCCTCCAGTCGTGCTATACCGCGACCTAACCACGCGCACATTTTCCGACATGCCGGTCGGCTGGCAGCACAGCTTCATCAATTCGACCCGGCAATTTATTGATGCCTGGTTCAGTGGCGAACCCCCGCAGCTCACCGGCGAACAGGGACGCGAGGTGCTGCGCTTTGCGCTGGCGGCGCAGGAATCGGCGCGTTTGGGGCGTTCAGTCAAGCTCTAGGCGCGGCTGCCGCGAATCCAGCAGGGTGATGGTTTCGCCTTCCATAGCGGTGATGGACGCCAGCGCGTGAATGGGGACATCGAACTGGGCTTGCACGGCTGCTCGCCCGTTTTCAAAAGTTTTTTCCACCACGACGCCGACGCCGACCAGGTTGGCGCGCGCGCTCTTGACGATCCGCGCCAGCGCCAGCAGGGTGCGGCCACTGGCCAGGAAGTCGTCGATAATCAGCACATTTTCGTCCGCGTGCAAAAACTCTGCCGAGACCAGCAGCAGCGTTTCACCGCCTTTGGTGTGGCTGGGTGCGGTTTCGAGGTAAACCGGACCGGCCATGGTAATGGGCTTTTTCTTGCGCGCATAAACGACCGGCACGCCCATTTCGATGCCAGCCATCAGCGCCGGCGCGATGCCCGAGATCTCGGCAGTGAGGATGCGGTCGACCTGCAAACCGGCGAAACGTTTGGCAATGGCTTTGCCCATGCCCGCCATCAATTGCGGGTCGATCTGATGGTTGACCAGGCTGTCGACCTTGAGTATGCCGCCACCCAGGTTGACGCCTTCACGACGGATTCGTTCGATCAACTCTTGCAAAGCAGCCTCCTTTCGGCTGTTCTCAAACAAAAGCTAATGCGCGCCACGAGCATCGCCAATATCGTGATGCAACAAGGCAGAGCACCGTAGGGGCGATTCTTGAGTCGCCCACCTGGTCAACAATGGCGATGCGGGCGATTCCTTCGGCATGCACAGGTCGTTCAGCTGCCCGCCAAAACGCGCGTGATTTGTTCGATATGGTCCAGGTCATGCAAGGGGACTTGCATAGCGGCGTCGGTCATGCTGAAGCTGTCGCGCTCAGGGTGGATGCCGCTGCGCGCCCACTGCTCGGCGGTCAATCCCTTGAAGAAGCCAACAAAACGCAGCCGCGACACCTGTAGCGAAGCGTATGCGCTGACCAGCGACTGCGACTGATAATCGCGCTCGATCGCCATGGCTTCATGGTCGTATGCGGGCAGCTGTGGGTGCTCCTGCGCGAGCATCATCACGGCGCGGTCGTAGAAAATCACATCAAAGTCGCGCAGATGACAGACGATTTCCATGATCGACCAGCCATCGCTGCCGTCGCGCAGGCTGCGGGCTTGTTCATCGTCGATCCTGGCCACGATATGCCCCAGCGACTTCAATGTCAGGCGCATGGAGAGTACTTGCCGCGCGCGCACCGCTCGCCATGCTGCTGCCGCTTCGTCCATCTGCCACCTCCTGTTTGGGATATGCATTTCAACAAGGCGAGTCTAGCACAAGCGAGTTGTCATTCAGAGGGTAGCCCCCACAATACAACACGATTGTCACCGCCGCCGGATGCCAACAGCCCGCCAGCCGGGTGCAGGCCCAGCGCCAGCACGGGACGCCGATGTTCCGTCAGCGCCGCCAGTTCGCGCCCCATTGCGGCATCCCAGATGCGCAGGCAGTTGTCGCGCCCACCACTGACCAGCAGCGCGTTATCCAGCGAGTAGGCCAACGCGTCTACACCGCCCGCATGCGCCTTCCATTTGCGCTTTGGCCGCCGGCGAATTCCCGCTTCATCCGCAGCTGGCAGAGACGAGTCCATATCCCATAGGCGGATGGACATATCTTTGCTCGCTGATGCCAACATACCAGCCGGCGACAGGGCAATCTCACGCACCCAGTCGTCGTGCGCGCCCACGATGTCGCTTGCGTAGTCCGCGCGCAGGTCCCAGCGGCGGATGCTTTTGTCGCGCGAGCCGGAAAACAACCAGCGCCCGCTTGCATCAAAGGCGAGCGCCGTAACTTCGTCTGTGTGCGCCGCCAGCAGCCCATGTTTGCCGCCAGACGCGATATCCCACAGTCGTATCGACCCATCCGCGCCGCCACTTGCCAGTCTGCTGCCGTCGGGATGCCAGGCCAATGCCTCGACCGAGCCGGGATGACCCGTCAACGTGGCTGATTCGACAAACGAATCTGTGCCAGCCTGCCACAATTTGATGCGGGTATCGGCGCTGCACGAGGCGATCAGCCCGCCGCCTGGATGGAAAGCGATGTCTTTGACCGGCGCGCTGTGCCCACGCAGGTGAAAGTCGGCCGCCCCACCGAATCCGCCGCGATATACCGCCACGCCTTCGCCGCCGGCAATCGCCAGCATGTTACCACTCGGCGACCAGCGCAGTTGCGAGATCCAGCCAAAAGATACGCTGCCCAGGGGGCGAATCCGCGAGGCATTGCTCCGCGCGAGCAAGGCGATCTTCACGAGCTGCTGCTCCTGTGATGTCGGCGCTGCCAAGAGTATAATGCCGCCCAACCCGAACAGACGAGAGTCGCCATGAGCCGCATCGCCACCAGGTTAGCCGAAATTCGCCAACTGGAACTTGCCCATCGGCAGGCTA
Source organism: Anaerolineae bacterium (assembly GCA_022823945.1). Classification (GTDB taxonomy): domain Bacteria; phylum Chloroflexota; class Anaerolineae; order Aggregatilineales; family Phototrophicaceae; genus UBA6055. The sequence continues at coordinate 100,529 of JAJEBK010000022.1, forward strand.
TCCCCGCTGCCTTCCTGGACGAAAACCAGCATGTTAATGTGCAATTCTATGTGCATTTGGTCGAGAAGGGCTTGGTCGCGGTATTCGAGCGGGCTGGCCTGGGCGAAATCTATGCCGCTGCCGACGAGCATGGCAACTTCGCGCTGGAGCAGCACATCCGCTACCTGGCTGAGATTTTGCGTGACGAGCAGGTTAGCGTGTACATCCGTTTGCTGGAGCTAACGCCAAAGCGCGCATATTTCATGGGCTTTGTCATCAATGACACGCGCGAGCAACTGGCCTGCACCGTCGAGGTCGTGCAAATGAATGTCGACATTCGCCAGCGACGCGGCGCGCCATATCCTCCCGCGGGCAAGGCGGCTTTGCAGGCATTGCATGCGCGGCACGAGGCGCTTGACTGGTGCGCCCCTGTCTGCGGAGTGATGCGCGCTTGAAGCCTACAACTTGCGCGGGTACGAAGTCAGCACATCGATGCCGTCTTCGGTGACCACCACATTGTCTTCGATGCGCACGCCGCCGACGCCAGGAATGTAGACGCCCGGCTCGATTGTGAAGACCATGCCGGGTTCGAGCAGTTGTTTGTTGCCCGCTACGATGTTGGGCAGCTCGTGCACGCTCAGTCCCAAGCCATGCCCCAGGCGATGTATGAAGTAATCGCCCAAACCAGCCGCTTCGATGACCTCTCGCGCCGCGCGGTCGAGGGCTTCGCAGCTGACGCCGGGTCTGGCAAATTGGCGGGCTGCCTTGTTCGCGCCATAAACAGCCTCAGCCATAGCGCGCATCTGTGGGCTTGGCTCGCCTGCGCAGAAGGTGCGGGTGATATCGGCGGGATACTCTTCGTAGCGCGCGCCGAAGTCGATGAGCAGGAATTCGTCTTCGCCCCAAACGCGATCGCCGGTGCTGCCATGAGGCAAGCCGCTCTTTTCGCCCGTCAGCACGAGCAGGAATGCCAAGCCTTGTGCCCCGCGCGAAAGCATCTCCGCAGACAGCCGGTCGGCGATTTCCCGCTCGGTCAAGCCAGGTCTTGCCCAGGCCATGGTCGCCTGCAGCGCCGCTTCGCTGATGTCGATGGCTCGCTGCAATTTGACGATCTCTTGCGGAGTTTTGCGCGCGCGAATGTTGAAGAAGAGCTCGCCAATATCCCGCGTTTGGGTTGCTCGCAAGCCAGCTTTTTCCAGCGCCAGCCACTCGAAGTAACGCAATGTTTCGCCATCCAGCGCGCAGCTTGTGCCAGCGCCGGCCAGCGCGGTTACAGCTTCTTTGAATGCGCCATGATAGCCGTCTTGATCGGCCCACATGAAGCGCCGCGCTTCCAGATCCGGGCGGGCATCCAGCTTGGTCACTTCCAACTCGGGGATGATGAACGACAATCCTTGCCGACTGTACAAAGCCAGGATGGGACGTTCGGACAAATGGAAGTGCAAGCCAGTGAAGTACAGCATGTTTTCGCCGGGCACAAAGCCGACCAGGTCCGCGCCGCTTTGTGCCAGCAGGGCATCCAGCCGCGCCAGGTAATCGATTGCCATGTTGTTGCTCCATCCGCGTGAATTGTCTGGCAGATTTGACCACAGCCCGCGTAGTTGGTCAAACGCGCCGCTTGTGCCGCCGCCGCAAACTGTGGTCAAATCCTGGGCAGATTCTGCCAGCCAGGGACGAGCCCATGCGCAGTTCTCGCTTGATTCATATCGTCAATTGCCATGCCGAAGGCGAAGTCGGCAATGTCATCGTCGGTGGCGTGCCCGCTCCGCCCGGCGATACGCTCTGGCAGCAAGCGCGCTTCCTCGCCAGCGACAATTCCCTGCGCCAATTTGTGCTGAACGAGCCGCGTGGTGGCGTTTTCAAGCATATCAGCCTGCTGGTGCCGCCGAAGAGCGCAGAGACCGCCTGGGGCTTCATCGTCATGGAACCCGAGCACACGCCGCCCATGTCGGGCTCCAATGCCATTTGCGTCGCCACAGTCTTGCTGGACACGGGCATGATCGCCATGCGCGAGCCAGAAACACACTTCCTGCTGGAAGCGCCGGGCGGTCTGGTGTCGGTGCGCGCTTTTTGCAAGGCTGGCAAAGCGCAAAGCATCGAAATCGAGAATCTGCCCGCCTTTGCAGACAAGCTGCATGCCAGGCTGGAACTGGCCGGGCATGGCACATTGACTGTCGATGTCGCTTATGGCGGCGACAGCTTCGTGTTGGTTGATGCGCGCGCATTGGGGTTTGCCCTGGCAGCCGACGAAGCCGCGGATCTGGCTGGCTTGGGCGCGCAGATCACTGCTGCCGCCAATGAGCAGATCGGCTTCCAGCACCCCATACACAGCGAATGGGCTGCCATCTCTTTCTGCCAATTCACACTGCCGGTCGAACGCGTCAATGGCGAGCTGAGCGGACGCAACACTGTCGCTATCGACCCGGGCAAACTGGATCGCTCACCATGTGGCACGGGCTGCTGCGCGCGGATGGCGGTGCTGCATGCGCGGGGACAGCTGACGATCGGCGAGCGATTCGTGGGCAGGTCGATCATCGGCTCGCGCTTTGATTGCCAGCTTTTGCGCGAAACGACTGTCGGCGGACGAGCGGCTGTGGTGCCAACTCTGCGGGGGCGCGCCTGGATCACGGGGACACAGCAACTGATGCTCGACCCCGCCGATCCTTGGCCTGTGGGCTATCGTTTGTCCGATACCTGGGGCGCGCCAGTCAAACGCGCTTGAGCCAAGTGGTCATCTGTCCGTCGCCGCGATGCCCCCAGGCATAATAAGGGATAGCGGTGAAATCGACCGGCTGTCCCCCTGCGTCCAACGCCCGTCCGCGCAGGGTGGTGATGCCGCCCAGCAGGTCGGCGCGATGTTCAGCCTGCACGGGGCTCTCATCAGCCAATACCAGCTCCAACACGCGCCCGGGGTTGTCGGCGGATTCCAGCGCATACACGAGCGGACCGCGTTCCAGCGCCACCTGGCCCCGCAACGCTGCAACGGCATCATGGGCGACCACCCTGCGCGCCACCACAGGCAGGCGCAACATAACGCGGGTTTTGCCCTGCCAGCAGCGCGCAATCGTGGCATAGCCCGATTCCATCTCCAGCGGCGTTTCTTCGCCAGCTACACTCAGCTGCACGGCTGCGGGCTCTTCGCTCAGGCTGGTGTACAGGCTGCTTGGCACAGGCTGACCCAGCGCATAGCCCGGGATTCGCAATTTGAGCGTGAATTCGGTCGCTTGTTCGGCTGAAACCTCAATGGAAATTACTCCGTCCCACGGGTACTGCGTGCGCTGCTCAATGCCGATTTCGCCGCCAGCCAGCTGCACCCGGATAGTTCCCGCAGCATACAAATTGACATAGAGTTGATCATCGCGCTGGGCAACCATATATCCTCCCAGCGCCGGCAACAGACGCACCACATTGGTCGGGCAGCAAGCCGTGCCGTACCAGGGGCGACGCGTCATATGCGCCTCGCGATTGAATCGATATTCGCCATCGCAAGCAAGCGGATTCACATAAAAAAAGCTGCGCCCGTCCATGCCCACGCCCGATAGAAAGCCGTTGTACAGTGTGCGTTCCAGCACATCCACATATTTGGATTCGCCGGTCAACAAAAACAGGCGCTGGTTCCAGTAAATGCTGGCTTGGGCGGCGCAAGTTTCATTGTAAGCGGTCAGGTTGGGCAATTCGTAAGCCTCACCGAAAGCCTCGCCCTCGTGCCGGGCGCCGACTCCGCCGGTCAAGGACATTTTCTTGCTGACCACATCATCCCACAGCGCCAAAACAGCCGCGGCATAATCGGCATCCTGGCACAGCGCGGCGATATCGGTCATGGCGGCATATTGATAACCCGCCCGCACGGCATGTCCCACGGCTTCGCGCTGTTCGGTTATTGGCAGGTGATCCTGGCAATAAGGGCCGTAAAGCTCGCGGCCATTTGCCTGGCCTCGTTCGTTCAGGAAGAACTTTGCCAGGCGCAGGTATTTGGCATCGCCAGTGCATCGATACAGTCGCGCCAAACCCAGCTCAATCTGCTGATGGCCGGGCACATCGCGCAGCTTGCCTTCGCCAAAGACCTCATCAATCAGCTCGGCATTCTTCAGCGCCACCTCAAGGAAGTTGCGCTTGCCAGTCGCTTCGTACCAGGCGACTGCCGCTTCGTACATGTGCCCGACATTGTATAGCTCGTGGTTGACCCCCAGGTTCGACCAGCGCGTGGGACCGCAGCGCTCGTCCGGGTTCTGCGGGTGGATGGTGCGGGCGGTATACAGGTAGCCATCGGCTTCCTGGGCAGCGGCGAACTTTTTAATCAGCGCATCGACATAGGTTTCAAGCGCGTCGTCAGGCGCGACCTGCAGGGCATACGCAGCGCCCTCGACCACTTTGAAAACATCGGAGTCGTTGTAGAAGATGCCTTCGTGCGCGCCCGGCAGCGCCCCCGCGGCTTTGTCGAAGTTGGCGATGCGCCCGGTATCTTCGCACTGCTGGAAGTCGTAGGGCACTGTCACTGTGGCGGCAGTCTGGATGCGCGGCTGCCAAAAGCTGTCGGCTATCTCCGCCTGTGTGAAAGGAATCGGCTGGATGGGGTAGTCATGGGCGGGCTTTGTCATGCGCTTGTGCTGCCTCGCTTCTTATGTCGTTTGCGGTCTGTCGGCCAATGCAGATGCCTTTACTTAAAGCAGATTGGGCGGGATGCCCAACTGTCGGAAAGCCTCGGCCGCGGCTTCCAGATGCACTTTTCCGCCGCGCAGCGATATCTGCAAGTGACCCGGCACCAGCGCGTCGAAGTCGTGTTGCTCCATTTTGAACATGCTGCTGGCATAGGCGTCGATGCGACAATCGTGGATGTTCTGCCACAAGACCTTGCCGCCCCAGAAAACCAGGTCCGCGCCCAGCAGGTAGCTGCGGTCGCCGCCACGCATGAGGAAGCTGAGGTGACCATCGCAGTGCCCGGGCGTATCAAATGTCTCCAGCTGCAAGTTGCCGACTGTGACGACATCGCCTTCATGCAGCTCGACATCGACAGGGCAGGGCGGCAGCACATAATCGTCAGGGTAGAAGTTGGCGGCTTTGGCGGCATCCAGCGCGACGGCTCGCTCGTCGCCAGTGCGGATGGCAGGCGCAGCGATTGCCGAGGCATAGACTTCTACATCCAGCTTCTGCTGGGCTTCGGCGGCGGCGCCAATATGATCGCAGTGATAATGAGTCAGGATCAGCTTGCGGATTTTGCGCGGGTCCAAGCCATCGGCGCGGATGTTGTCCAATATCGTGTCGAAGTCGCCCGGCGCGCCCATGCCGGGATCAATCAGCGCCAACTCCCCCCCGCTGTTGAGCAGGAAGACATGGCAATCCAGATGACCGGACAGCCCAAATCCGAAATAACCGCCGCCAACTACATGCAAGTCGCTTGTCAGTTTCATAGTCGCTGCTCCATAGTCCTCTTTCCATGCAAATAGACCGTATCGGCGAGCGTTCGTCAAGCGACATGCTGCGCAACCATGTTATACTGCAGCGCGCGGAAAATTTGGGGGAGCAGCGGCAGATGATACGAGGTATCGACCATATTGTCATCGCGGGCGGGGAGTTGGCTGCGTTGGCGGACACATTCGCCAGCTTGGGCTTCACGGTGGTCGGCGGCGGGGAGCATCCGATCGGCTCCTATAACAAACTGATCGGCTTGGGCGATGGCGCCTATATCGAGCTGCTGTCCTTTTATCGCCATAGCCCCGATCACTATTGGTGGGAGGCTGTGCACAGTCGCGGCGGCGGGCTGATCGACTTCTGCATGCGCACCGACGACATCCGCGGCGATTATGCTGCATTTGAAGCCCAGGGCGTGCAGATGAGCCCCTTAGTCGGTTTGAGCCGCCTGCGCTTTGATGGCTACCAACTGGCTTGGCTCAACAACGAAATCTATGGGCAGTATCAAGGGCTTATCCCTTTCCTCATCGAAGACGAAACGCCGCGAGCCGAACGCGTTCCAAAAGAGCACAGGCATGCGAACGGCGTCAGTGGCATCGACACCATCACGCTTGTTGCGCGGGACTTGCAGTTGGCAAAGCGCATCATGAGCGTGACGCTGGGCGCAGCGGGCGAGGCGGTGCATGACGATGACTTGCATGCGCGGGGAGTCGTCTATCGGGTGGGCGCGCACCGGCTGGAATACCTGAGTCCCAGTGAAGAGCGCAGCCCTTTGCACGCGCATCTTACTGCGAACAAGCCACTGCCCTGGCGCATCCGCTTCAAGACGACGGGCGAGGCGAGGTCTTTTGCCCCATCAGAGTGTGCAGGCGTGCGGATTGAGCTTGTTTGAGCGGTTTTGCTCTTATTGCACAAGCCTGTCGCGCAGCCCTCAGACCGCAGCCTCTGCGAAGAGCGATGGAAAGTGGCGCAGCGGGTCGCCTGGCTCGCGCAGCAGGATCTTCTGCCTGGGCGAGAGCTCGATGCTGACTGGCGGCTCGACACGTTTTGAAGTCCAGGCCAGGGACGAGACGCAATACTTGTAGAGCAGAACTCGCCTTTCGTGGTCGGCTCGCCAAAGGGCGGTGCCATGCGTGAGCGATTCGCTAAAGAGGATCACGGAGCCAGCCGGCAGCTTCGGGATGGCGACATAGGGCGAGTCTTCAAAATTGTCGGCGATATGCCGGGGCAGACGGTAGTGACTCTTGTGGCTGCCAGGGATGCAGCAGAAGCCACCGTGCTCTGCTCCTGCGTCGCTGAGCGCCCAGGCGACAACGATGAAGCCTTCATAAATCTGGTTGCTGCGAAAAGCGTAATACTCGCCCGGCTGCATGTTTGATTGCGGGGCGGACGCGCCATAATCGGCATGCAGTTCGCCATATCCCATCCCTTGGCGCATAACCATCCCATACAGGCGATCGAGGCGGAAGCAGTCGCCCAGGCGCAGGCGCAGTACGGGCATGATTGCCGGGTGGTCGAGCAGATCGCAGAAAGGCTGCCCCCATTCCAGAAAGCCAGCCCCCACCGGCGCGTCCCGGTCTGCTTTCATGCGGCTTTCGGGGAAATTGTCAGGCATGATCATGGACGATGCGATGGTCGGCGCGCTGCCAAAACGGGGCGATTCGCCAGGCGGCGGCAGATTCTGCGCGTCGATCAGCCGATTGATGTCAGCCACTTCTGCCTGGCTCAGCACGTTTTCGATGACCAAATAACCCTGCAAATCAAAAAGATATTGCTGAAGTTCCAACTCATTCATATCCGCCACCTCTGCGCCTTCGGATGATTGCTTTTGCCAAACATATCGCCAAAATCGCCTTCGGGCAAACTGCCGCATCAAATCCGCGCATTTTGGCAAGCGATGTGGTTTTGGTTATACTTTTGCCGAAGCGGTGACCCGCCGCTACTATGTTGAACTGGCAAAAAACTAACCTTGCAGGAAGGACAGATTATGAGCGAAGCACGAAAATATCCTGACTGGATGGGCAAGATGCGCGCCCTCCATGCCGATGAGTTGCAAGAGTTTCTTGATGGACCGGTGGTCGCGCGCATCGCCACAGTCGACAGCAAAGGCGATCCCTATGTGACGCCAGTCTGGCAAGAATGGGACGGTGAAGCCATGTGGGTCATCCCGCGGGCAAAGACCATCTTCGCCCGGCACCTCATCCGCTTCCCCCGCTGTTCGGTTTCTTGCGCCAAAGACAGCAGCCCCTATACGCGCGTGCTCTTTCGTGGCGGCGCAGAGATCGTCGAAGGTCCGGCGCTGATGCACGGCGAATGGCTGGAGATCGCCCGGCGCATGGCTGTGCGTTACCTGGGCGAGCGCGGACCCGAATACCTCGAGCCCTCCCGCGTGCGTCCGCGTTACCTGGTCAAGATCGTCCCCGAAAAGACGATTTCTTGGGAAGGCGTGGAGTGGGCGGCGAAGTACCTGGATGAATAGCCGCTGGATAAAGCGCTGATGGCACTGGCAAAGCGCAAGTCGGGGTTGGCTCTTTCGCGGGATAATCGCTGGCGGCTGCGCAAGTTTGTGGCTGACTATGGCGTCTATATCGCGCTGGCGATCCTGCTGCTGGTGGCGGCGGTGTTGACTCCCAAGCTCTTCGCGGTCGACACCATCGCCGTGGTTATGCGCCAGGCAGCGCAGTTGGGCATCGTGGCCATCGGGCAAACTTTGGTGTTGCTGGTGGCGGGCCTGGATCTGTCGGTCGGCGGCATCTTCATCATGACTTCGGTTGTCGTGGCCGAAGTGGGCAACGGCCGGAACGAGATGATTGCGCCAGCCATATTGACCGCGCTGGCATTGGGCGCGCTGGTGGGCTTGGGCAATGGCCTGCTGGTGACCAAGCGGCGCGTCCCGCCTTTTGTCGCCACGCTGGGCATGCTGGTGTTGGTCAAAGGCGCGACACAAGCCTATACACGCGGCGTGCCGGGTGGATTCGTGCCCGAGGCATTGGGCATCGTGAATCAATCGTGGTTTGTGCTGTCTGTGCCATTGGCGCTGTGGCTGGGGCTGAATGCCATTTTCATCTTTGTGCTGCGCGGCACAAGCTATGGACGCCGGGTCTATGCCGTGGGCAGCAATATCGAAGCGGCGCGCTTGTCGGGCATCCCCGTTGACGCCATCCGCATCTCTGTTTATGTGCTGGGCAGCCTCTTCGCGGTGGTATCGGGTGTCGTGCTGACGGGCTATGTGCTCTATGTCGATCGTTTCATTGGCAGCGGGTTGGACCTGGATTCCATCGCGGCGGCGGTGGTGGGCGGCACTGCCTTCATCGGCGGGCGCGGCGGCTTGCTGGGTACGATCGCTGGCGTGCTCATCATCCAGATCCTCAGCACCATGGTCGTGCTGCTGGGCTTGGATGTAGAAGTGCAGTTCATCATCAAGGGCTTGGTCATCCTGGGCGCGGTAACGCTCTACAGCGTCGCTGCGACCGAAGCATGACCGGGCAAGCGCAAATCCTGGCGGTTGATGCCGGCTCACAATCGTGGAAAGGAGGCGACATTATTGACAGCTTGCACAGTACAGGACACAACGTTGCATACCCTTAGGTACAGAAAGGAACAGATCATGAAGAAGCTATTTACTCTGCTGCTGGCAATCTCGCTGGCGCTTGTTGTTGGCGCGGTTTCGCTGGCGCAAGATGATGATATGAGCGGCATGAGCTTTGATTTCACCGAAGAGCAGATCGCCGCCTCGCCCTATTTGCAAAGTGTGCTTTCGCGCCTCGATCAAAGCTACGACACCAGCGAGTTCGCCAAAGATGGTCCCTACCGCATCGCTTTCGCGGCGCAGGGCACGAGCAATGCCTGGTCGGCATTGATGGACGCGCATGCCTACTGGTATGTCGATCATTTGGGCGAGGATGTCGTCAGCGAGCTGCTGTATGGCGATGCCCAGGCCAGCGCCGATGTCCAGGTGCCCCAGGTCGAAGACTTGCTGGCGCAAGAGCCCGATGCGTTGATCCTGGTGCCCATGGGCGCGGCGGCGCTGTCTGCCCCGGTCGAGCGCGCCATGATGCAGGGTGTGCCGGTAGTCTTGTGCGCCAGCGCTGTCGAAACCGACAATTTTGTCACTGAAGTCGGCACGAATCTGTGGGTGGTCGGCGCGAGCCTGGCGCAGTATGTCGTCGATCAACTGGATGGCGAAGGCAATATCGTCATCATGACGGGCATCCCCGGCGTCACGACATCGGACATCATGGAAGAAGGCGCAGATGCCGTCTTCGCCGCCAACCCGGGCATCAATGTGCTGGACAAGCAGCCTGGCTTCTGGTCGCCCGCAGACGCCAAAGGCATCATGGAAACCTGGCTGGTGCAATATGGCGATGACATAGACGGAATCTGGTCGGGCGGCGCGCAGATGTCGCAAGGCATCATCAGCGCCTATCTGGATGCGGGACTGAATATTCCGCCGATCGGTGGTGGCGAGTGGCAGAATGGCTTCTTGCGCCTGGCGCTGGAGCACGACATTGAATACCTCGCCTGGCAATATCCCAATGCCATGATCACCATGTGCATTGATGCCGCCCTGCAGATCCTGGCTGGCGAACCCGTCCCGCGCTTCATTGATTTCTCTGGCGTCATCCCCAACAGCGAGCCTTTCACCGATGTTGAGGGCGCTGACTATTTCCGCGAAGACTGGAGCGACGATGTGCATGGTCCCATCACCATGCCCGATGAGAAGCTGGAAGAACTGGGCTTCAAAGTCATGGACGACAGCGGTTAGCGCCAAGGTTTGCGAAAGAGACGCGCCGGCGAGGGGTGTATGAGCAAACCCATTCTGGAGATGCGCGGCATTTCCAAATCCTTCGCTGGCGTGCAGGCGCTCAAAAATGTGTCTTTTCGCTGCCAGGCGGGCTTGGTCTATGGACTGGTTGGCGAAAACGGTGCCGGCAAATCCACCCTGATGAAGATCCTGGCGGGCGTATACAAAGCCGATGCCGGCGACATCATCTACAAGGGGATGCCGCGCCTTTCCGCCTCGACTGGCGAAATCATCGCTAGTGGCATCAGCATCATCTATCAGGAATTGGCGCTGGTGCCACAGATGTCTGTCGCAGAAAACATCTTCTTGGGTCGCGAGCCGCGCACTTCAATGGGCCTCCTCGACCTTGGGCGGCTGTACGCGCGCTCGGACGAACTGCTATCGCGCCTGGGGGTGGCGCTGGATACCCGCTCGCTGGTCAGCCAATTGACAATCGCCCAACAGCAGTTGGTAGAAATCGCCAAAGCGCTTTCGCAAGATGCCGACCTGATCGTCATGGACGAACCTTCGGCCATCTTGGCTGGCAGCGAGCTCGACCAGCTCTTCGACATCATCGCCGCCCTGAAAGCGCAGGGTGTAACCATCATCTATATTTCGCATCGGCTGGAAGAAGTTTTTCGCATCGCCGACGAAGTCACTGTGCTGAAAGATGGCGAAGTGGTCGACAGCCGTCCCATCGGGCAATTGAACCGCCACACCTTGGTCAGGTTGATGGTCGGGCGCTCGCTGGACGAGATCTTCCCGCAGACCGACCACGAACAAGGCGACCTGGCGCTTATTGCCGACGATATCGCGACAGACACCATCCTCGACGGCGTCAGTTTGCGGCTGCATGCAGGCGAGATCTTGGGCATCGCTGGCATGGTGGGCAGCGGACGCACAGAGTTGGCGCGCGCGCTTTTTGGCGCAGACCCCTTGACGCGCGGCGAAGTGCGGCTGGCCGGGGCTACGCCACAATGGAAGACGCCCTCGCAAGCCATTCGCGCCGGGGTGGCGTTGGTGCCCGAAGACCGCAAGTCGCAGGGTCTGTTCACGGCATTGTCCGTGCGCATCAATGTGACGATTCCCATTCTCTCGCGTCTCAGCCGGTTGGGCATCGTGCGTCGCCAGACGGAAGAGCAGGTTGTTGAAGACGCCAGACAGCGCTTGTCCATCGTCATGACTTCGCCAGAGCAAGAGACGCAATACCTCAGTGGCGGCAATCAGCAGAAGGTCGTGCTGGCGAAGTGGCTGGAGACCGCGCCGGCTGTCATCATCCTGGACGAACCCACGCGCGGCGTCGATGTCGGCGCAAAGTTCGAAATCTACAAGCTGATGCGCCAGCTCAACGACCGCGGCATCGCCATCATCATGATTTCGTCCGAACTGCCGGAGGTTATCGGCATGAGCGACCGCATCCTGGTCATGAACGATGGACGGGTGGCTGGCGAGCTCCTGCGCGAAAATGCCGATGAAGAGCGAATCATTGAGCTGGCGACCCTGGGCGGCGCAGAGGCGCAATCGGCATGAACGCGCTGGGCGGCATCATGCGCGGAGGGGCGGGCGGGCGCGCGCTGTTCTTGCGGCGCAACGGTCCCATCATCATGGTCTATGCCTTCATATTGCTGTTGGTTGTCATCGGGGCGACGCAATCTGAGCGCTTCTTGACCGAACGCAACCTGGCGAATGTGGCGCGACAGTCGGCATTTCTGGGCATAGTCGCGCTGGGGCAGATGCTGGTCATCCTCACCGCGGGCATCGACCTGTCGGTTGGGTCGCTGGTCAAGGTGTCCATTCTCGTTTCTGCCATCGTGATGAATGGCGAAAGCGCCAATGTCGTGCCGGCCATCTTGGCGGCATTGGCGCTGGGCGTGCTGGTCGGGCTGATTCACGGCTTTCTCATCAACGAGCTGCGCATCGCGCCTTTTATCGTCACCCTGGCATCGCTGGTGATATTGAAAGGCATCGGGCTGACGATTTCGTCATCGCCAGTGGGAAAAGCCAGCCGCGAAGTCATGATGTTTTATGTGCAAAAGGTGGGTCCGCTGCCCGTGATCGCGCTGATGTTCTTTGTGCTGGTGATCTTGACCATGCTGCTGCTGCGCTACACGGTCTTTGGCAAGCACCTGGTGGCGGTGGGCGGCAATGTCGAGGTAGCGCATCTGTCGGGCGTGCCGGTCAAGCGGACGCGCTATGGTGTCTATGTCATTTGTAGTTTGACGGCGGCGGTTACCGGTTTGCTGTGGCTGTCGCGCATGGGCGTTGGCGACCCGGCTATCGGCGATGGCATTGAGCTGCAAACGATCACGGCAGTCATCATCGGTGGCACCAGCCTCTTTGGAGGGCGCGCCAGTGTGCTGGGAACGCTGGGCGGCGTGCTGTTGTTGGGCATCACCGCCAACCTGCTGGTGATGCTGGGCGTGAGCCAATTTATTCAGGGGCTGATCCAGGGCGTCATCATCGTGGCGGCTGTGGCGCTCTACAAACAGGAAGGCGACTAACAGCATGGTGAGTCCAAATCGACCGACAGTGCAAGCGCTGCAGCCGAGCTTGATTCGCAAATTAGCGAATGCCGCCATGAATCGCGCCGATGTCATTCCGCTTTGGTTTGGCGAGCCAGACAAACCGACGCCCCTTTTCATCCGCGAAGCCGCCAAAGATGCCATCGACGAGGGGCAGACTTTCTACCAGCCCAACCTGGGCATCCCGCCGCTGCGAGAAGCGCTGGCAAATTATATGAACGATCTCTATGGCACGCGCTTGACAGCTGCCAATATCGGCGTGACTCCCTCGGGCATGACGGCGTTGTCGCTGGCGCTGCAGTGTATTGTGGCTGGTGGGGACAGCGTGCTCGTGCCTTCGCCCGTTTGGCCCAACCTGCCTGCCGCCGCCGAGATCCTGGGCGCGAATATCATCCGCGTATCGTTGCGTCCGCGTGATGATGCCTGGCAGCTCGATCTGGATGAGCTCTTCGCAGCCGCCCAGCCCAACACCAGCGCCCTGCTGCTCAACTCGCCCAATAATCCGACCGGCTGGATGCTGGAAGATGCCGAGCAGCAGCGCATCCTCGATTTCTGCCGCGAACGCGATATCTGGCTGATCGCCGATGAAGTCTATGCGCGCATCGTCTATGACCGAGCTTATGCGCCCAGCTTCGCCGACAAAGTCAACGAAGATGACAAATACTTGATTGTCAACAGCTTTTCCAAATCCTGGGCGATGACTGGTTGGCGTCTGGGCTGGCTGACGGGTCCGCGCTCACTGATGCAGACGCTGGAGATGGTTTCCGAGTTCAATTTCTCATGCATCTTCGCGCCCACGCAGATCGCCGGCATCACAGCGCTGCAAGAAGGCGAGGCTTTTCTGAGCGAGTCGCTGGAGCGTTATGCCGCCGCCCGCAACCTGGTGGCAGAGACTTTCGCCGGGTTGCCCCGCGTCGTTTGCCCACTACCCAGCGGCACCTTTTATATGTTTTTCGCGGTGGATGGCGTGTCGGACAGCTATGACTTCGCGCGCAGACTGCTGCTCGAATGTGGCGTCGGCCTGGCACCCGGCGCAGCTTTTGGACCCCAGGGCGAAGGCTACTTGCGTCTGTGTTATGCCGCAGAATTGTCGGCGCTGGAACGCGCGCTGGAACAAATGCGACCGCTGCTGCGTTAGCCGTCCCAAGCCCCAAACAGCAGGCGCAGCCAATTGCCGTGCAATATGTTGGCGATATCGTCCGCCGTGTATCCGCGCGCAGCCAGTTTGCCCGGCAGCAGTTGGAAGTCGGCGATGGTATCCAGGTCGCAGGGAGATTGCTCGCGCCCGAAGCCGCCATCCAGGTCGCTGCCAATGGCGGCATGTTTGCTATTGCCCGCCAATTGGCAGATGTGGTCGATATGGTCGATGACCGTGTCGATGGTGACGCCGGCGTTGCTCGTGCCCTTGATGAAGCCCGGCTGCAGCATCCACACATCAAATGCCGCGCCGATCACGCCATCCCGCTCGACGATGAAAGCCAGCTGCTCATCGCTGAATTGCCGCTGATGTGGCACCAGCGCCCGGCAATTGTTGTGGCTCGCCAACAGCGGTCCTTCATAGAGATTCGCGGCTTCCCAAAATGCCTGGTCGCTCAGGTGCGTCATGTCCAAAGCCATGCCCAGGCGCATCATCTCGCGCAGCAAAGGCGCGCCCAGCCCGGTCAGCCCGAGTTCGGTGCCAGTGCCGCCGGCATAACGGCCTGGTCCGTAGTGCGTCGGTCCCAGCAGCCGCAAGCCGGCCTCCCACCAAGCCGCCAGCTGATCTGGCTCGCGGATGGGGTCTGCGCCTTCCATACTGATGACGAAGCCCAACGGCGGCACTGCGGTTTGATCTGCGCCCGCTTCTTCCCAGGCACTCCACTCGGCGATATGCGCGCGCAGGCTTTCGGCGCTTTCAATAATGCGCGCATGTCTATCCAGCTCCAGCCCGCGGTAATAGGCCAGTTGCCCCTGGGCCATGCCATAGGCTTGCGCCTGCGATTCATAATCCATGTGCGCCACCTTGTGGCCAGTCGAACGCGCCAACAGCGTCGCAAAGCACAGCGCGACCCGCCCACGCCGCATCTCTGGCAGCGCGACCGTGTTTTTGGCGCGGCCCTTGCCTGGCACGCCCGCCTCGTTGGCGCGGATGGTATACGCCGACTGCCGCAGATCACGATTCCACTGCAGCGCGTTCAAAGACAGATCGAGGTGCGCGTCTATGACCAGCATCGGGACCTCCTATCTTCTCTACACCTCACCAGACCAATCCTCGCGCAGCCACATCCCACACTTGCTCAATCGTGCCGCCACGCACGCCAAAGAGCCGATTGTGCAGGTTGGTCACCACACAGGTGTGGACAGGGATGATATGCAAAATATCGCCCACAGCGGGGCTGGCCGCGCAGGCGCTGAAATCGACATAGCCATGCTCCTCGTTGACCTGGCGCAAGCGCGCATCGGGGAACTCTTCTATGTAGCCATAACGCCCGCCGACTGTTTCTGAATGAATCGACTTGCTGCCGGCATCCAGGATGACGCGGCTGGCTTCGTTGGCGCTGACGACCGTGGTTCGCACGCGCATGGCGCAATGTTCAAATGTCGTATATTGCTGGCTGACGCTGTTCCAATCATAAAACACATAAGTGCCCACGCGCATCTCGGTCAGCTCGGGCAGCAAATGCGCGTCTCTGATCGCGCCGCTGCCACCGCCGCTGATAGTCCTGGCCGGGATGCCAGCCTTTGTCAGCATCTCCAGCGTTTCCAACAGGCGCGGGCGGATGGCGGCATCGGACGGGTAGATCATCAAGCCAGCGAAACCCAGATTGGCGCTTGCAGAGATATGCTGTGCCAGCATCAGCGCGTCGGCGGGCGTGGTGCCCGTGCGCTTGCCCAGCGAGACCAGCTCAACCAGCACTTCTATATGCGTTCCTGCATTCTGTGCCGCTGTGGCCAGACCATCGACCACGGCGCGGCTGTCGATCGTCACGCTGATATTGGCAGTCCGTGCCAATTCTGCCAGTCGCTGCGTTTTCCGCGCGCCCACGATGTTATACGGGATTTGAATATCGCTGAAGCCGGCCGCGGCGAAAACCTCTGCCTCGCTGACCTTTTGGCAGGCGATGCCGACCGCTCCCGCTTCCAGCTGCCGACGCGCGATATCGGGGATCTTGTGCGTTTTGATGTGCGGACGAAAGGCGATGCCCAACTCGTCGCAGCGCGCTTGCATTGCCGCGATGTTGCGCTCCATGATGTCCAGGTCGATTAGCACGCTGGGCGTTTCCAGCGCGTCGACGCTTGCGCCGATTAGTTTGTCGCTCACCAGCCGCGCTTGCCCAGGATCACTTCGTCGGGCGTCACATTGATGCCGACCATGGCCTCGCCCAGGTTGCGGCTGACATCCGCCAAAATCTGCGCGTCCTGGAAGTGCGTGACCGCTTTGACGATGGCTTTGGCGCGTTGAGCCGGGTTGCCGCTCTTGAATATGCCACTGCCGACAAAAACGCCGTCCACGCCCAGCTGCATCATCAGCGCGGCATCGGCTGGCGTGGCGACTCCACCGGCGGCGAAATTGACCACCGGCAGCCTGCCCAGCGAAGCCGTCTCCCTGACCAGGTTGTAGGGCGCGCGGATTTCTTTGGCGTAGGTGTAGAGCTCGTCCTCGTCCATGCAGCTGATGCGGCGGATTTCACCATTGACGGCGCGGGCATGGCGGACGGCTTCGACGACATCGCCGGTGCCAGCTTCGCCTTTGGTGCGCATCATGGCGGCGCCCTCGTTGATGCGGCGCAGCGCCTCGCCCAGGTTGCGGCAGCCACAAACGAATGGCACAGAGAAACCCCACTTGTTGATGTGATGCTCTTCATCGGCGGGGGTCAACACTTCGCTCTCGTCGATATAGTCGACGCCCAGCGCTTCGAGGATTTGCGCTTCCACAAAGTGCCCGATGCGCGCTTTCGCCATGACGGGGATCGATACTGCCTCTATGATGCCTTCGATCATGTCGGGGTCGCTCATGCGCGCCACGCCGCCCTGCACACGGATATCTGCGGGCACTCGCTCCAGCGCCATGACAGCCGCCGCTCCGGCATCTTCGGCGACTTTGGCTTGCTCGGGGGTGACCACATCCATGATCACGCCACCCTTGAGCATCTGTGCCAAGCCGCGCTTCACCTTGTCCGTGCCGGTCGCATTTGGAGTAGGCTGCTGACCATTGGTAGCCATGTCTTCACCTCGCTTCTATTTTCGCGCTGGCATCCATGCTAATATACGCCAGCCGAACCAGTTATGTCCATTGCAGTCCAATTATAGATTCAGGGACTGAATCGGGCAATATTTGTCGCATGACTGTGCAAAGGACAGGGCTTCGCCAGCTATGCGCGACATCCGCATCGAGACCATAGAGCCGCGTCATGCCACCGCGCTTGAGCAGTTGCAGCGCGCGTGTTTCCCCACGCTTGCGGACAGCGAATTGATGAATGCGCGGCATTTTCGCAATCATTGCCGCCTCTTCCCCGAAGGCAATTTCGTCGCGCTGACGGAAGAGCGGGTTATCGGCTTGGGCTCCGGCTTTTTGACCGACTTCGACTTTGATGATGCCCAGCACAATTTCCAGGAGATCATCGACGGCGGTTGGTACAGTCAGCATGACCCGGCCGGCGATTGGTATTACGGCGGCGACATCAGCGTGCATCCCGACTGGCGGCGGCGCGGCGTTGGCTCGCGGTTGTATGCGGCGCGCAAAGGCATCGTCCGACAGCTCAACCGGCGTGGCATTGTGGCGGGCGGGCTGATCCCCGGCTTCGCTGCGCACAAACAAGCCATGACGCCGCAAGACTATGTCGACAAGGTGGTGCAGGGGCAACTGCGCGACAACACCTTGTCTTTTCAGCTGGGACGCGGCTTTGTTGTGCGTGGATTGCTGCGCGACTATATCGAGGACGAAGCCAGCGACAACTGGGCGACGTTGATTGTCTGGCACAACCCCGATTATCGCGCGGTCTAATTTGGGCGAGTCGCCGCCTCGCCCCTACTGGATATCACACGCGCGGCCATCAAAGCGCCGGCGATGTTCGCGCCGATATCCAGCCAGGACGCATGACGGTCGGGCGTATAGCCTTGCGCCAACTCGGTGAAGCAACCCAGCGCAAGTGAAATGATCACAGCTGCGAGCAGGCTGGTTTGCAGATTGAAGCGCGCCACAAGCGCCCATGTCCACAGGCTGCAGGTAAAGGCAAAGGCGGCCAGATGCGCCGCGCCGAACGCCAGCTCGCGCAATAGGGTATTTTCGCCTTCGGGGATGCCCAGGTCGAGCAGTGGGTCGGCTTCGGGCTGGAGCAGCAGCAGGCAGAGCAGCGCCGTCCAGCCGAGCGCCAGGCAACCACGCAGCGCCAGCGCCAGCCACTTACTCATCAGCAGTCCGCCGCCACCACCAGCCAGCCGTTTTGCGTCCGCCGTATTTTAGTTTTTCGTCCAGCCACAGCGCCAGCCGCCGCCAGCGATTGCCCAACATCCAGCCCAGGAGTCGGTTGAAGAGCTTGCTGAAGTCTTTGTTGTAGGGGCAGACGCGGATGCAAATCGAACAATCGGTGCCTTGATTCGCCCAAAACTGAAAGCAGCGCCTGGCATCGATCGTCCATTTCTTGACGCCTTGCAGGTGCGAGATGCTGTTGGGCGTTTCGAAAGTCGGCGCATCGAAAGGAATCGCCTTGACCGGGCAGCCATCACTGCAGCGGCGGCAGATATGGCAGGTTTCCGTAACGCCGAAGTCGATGGGTTCGTCAGCCAGCAGCGGCAGATCGGTGAAGATTTTGGCGATGCGCACGCGCGGACCAAATTGCGGCGTAATCAGCAAGCCATGGCGTCCGTATTGACCCAGCCCAGCCTGGATCGCCAGCGGGATAGACAGCGCTGTGTCGTTGAGGCTGGCGACAGCGCGATAACCAAGATTGCGGATGTACTGCGCCACCGAAAGCGCGCCGATGATGTCGCGGCTGTAACCTTGTCCTGTTGCCGCCCCGCTCAACGCCGATGGCACCGTGCGGATGGTTTCGTGATCCATCTCGTTGACGATGACGACCACATGCGTCAAGCCAGCGGGCAGGTCCAGCTCTTTGTCGCGCAGCAACTGGCGGCTGTAATTGTGCGTATAAACCCAGCGCTCGTCAAATTCGCAGATGCCTACCGCATCGCAGCCCAGGAAGGTCGCAGCCCGTTTCAACTCAGCGCTGTGCTGCTCGGGCGGGGCGATATGCTGACGCGTCGCGCCTTCGCGGAACATGGTATAGCTGTCCAGGAAGCCTTCTTTGCGGTCGTCGGAAAGCTCCAGCAGGTCGGCGGTGAAATCGGCGATGTACCAGGCGGCGTTGCGCAGGGCATAATCACGATGTTGAAAGCCCTCGATCTTGCGGAATTGCGCGAGGTCGGTGAAATAGGATTCGAAGAATTTTTGCGCCCGCTGCGAGCGCACTTCATCATCCCAAACAGCGCGGTTGAACATGTCGTACTTCTGGTTGAAGCGCTCGAATTCGTCTGTGACCACGAAGCCCGTCTTGGCATCAAGCGGCTGACGAGCGCCGCCATTGATGGTCGGGATCTGGTCGGGAGCGAGCAGGCTCTCTGGCATAGCAGCCTCAGTGATCCAAAATTGTCGTGCTGGTCTCGCCCCAGCTTGCTGTGACTGCCTGCCCGATAGAAAAAGCGGCTTTGGGCAAATCGTCTATATTCTGCAGGCGCGCCACCAGCTCGATGTTCTCGCCGATCTGCAGTGTGAAACGCGTATCTGTGCCGATGTACTGGCTGTCGACCAGCGTGGCGGAAAGCGATGTCATGCCCGCTCCAGCCGGTCCGGCGTCGGCGCGGCTGATGCTGATGCGCTCGGGACGAATCGCCACCAGCACCGGACCGCCTTCCGAGGCCAGCGTGTCGGAAAGCTGGGCGCGGATGACCGCGTCGTTCATTAGTTTAACCATGCCAAAACCCGCTTCGCCGCGTTCCAGCAGCGTGCCATCAACGAAGTTGGTCTCGCCAATAAAATCGGCCACGAAGTGCGTGCCCGGCCGCTCGTAGATTTCTTTGGGCGTGCCGACTTGCAGCATTTCGCCATGGTTCATCACAGCGATGCGATCGGCCATGGTGATAGCTTCTTCCTGGTCGTGCGTGACATAAATGAAAGTGATGCCCACATCCCGCTGCAGCGCCTTCAATTCGACCTGCATATTCTTGCGCAGTTTCAAGTCCAGCGCGCCCAGCGGCTCGTCCAGCAGCAGCACAGCCGGCTGTTTGACCAGCGCCCGCGCCAGCGCCACACGTTGCTGCTGCCCGCCAGAAAGCTGATGCGGCCTGCGCCCACCCACGCCCGGCAGCCGCACCTGCTCCAACGATTCCAGCGCGCGTTTTTGCGCCTCTTTTTTCTCAACGCCTTCCATCTGCAAGCCGAACATGATGTTCTGTTCGACCGTCAGGTGGGGGAAGAGCGCATAATCCTGAAAGACCGTGTTGACAGGCCGGTGGTACGCCGGGATGCCTTGCATGGCTCGCCCGCGAATCAGCACCTGGCCGGCCGTGGGCTGTTCAAAACCAGCGATCAAGCGCAGGGTGGTCGTCTTGCCACAGCCGCTGGGACCAAGCAGCGCGAAGAACTCGCCATCGGCGATCTGCACGCTGACATGGTCCACCGCCCGCACGCGCCCCGCGCCCGATTCAAAATCTTTGACGATGTCGATCAGTTCGACGTCGGTTGCTGTCATCAGCGCAACTACCTCATACCTCTCCCTCAACCTGTCCCCGAAGCATCAGGGAGGGGAGTTTAGGGCGCTATTCTGCCATCATATTGACAGAATCTGCGCGTACTTTGCCTCCCCCTGACCTGTCGGGGGGACTGAGGAGGGTAACAAATGCCAAACCCGCTTGCCCAAGACTCCCCTCCCTGATGCTTCGGGGAGGGGCCGGGGATGGGGTAGACGGTCTACGCGCCCAGGAAGATCAGCAGCTCGTCCCAGGCATCGTTGATCAGCTGCTCGGCTTCTGCGCCTTTATCAATGATGACGAACAGGTTCGCCATCTGGTCGGCCGGCGGGAAGACCGTCGGATCAGCCAGAATCTCTTCGTCGATATAACCCGAGTCGATCGAGGCTTGGTTCGGCGAGGCGTACCAGATGTAGTTCGTCAAGTCCGCGCCGACCTTGGCATCGAGGATGTAGTCCATAAAGACCATGGCCAGCTCGGGGTTGGGCGCATCGACAGGGATGGCCATATTGTCGAACCAGACATTGCCCACGCCGCCGGGCAAGACATAGGCATAATCCTCGCATTCGCAGTCCCACAGAATCTGCGAAATGTCGCCGCTATATTCGACCGCTACATCGACTTCGCCGCGCTCGAGCAGCACCTGCCCGTCATCGGCGGCGACCGTTACGACATTGCTGCCACGCTCGATGAGATAATCGCGCGCTTCGTTGATTTCGTCGCTGTCAGTTGTGTTGGGGTCATAGCCCAAAATCGTCAGCGCGATGCCAAACATCGAGTCGCGGTCGTCAATCCAGGCAACATTGCCTTCATACGTCCAAATGTCGTCCCAGCTGCTGATGCCATCGGGGAAGGCAGCGGTGCGATAGCCAACGCCCAAGGTGCCCCACTGATAGGGCAGGGAGTACCTATTCTCGGGATCGAAGGCGGGCGCGAGGAAGTCTTCGACAACATTGGCTACATTGGGGATCATCTCCAGGTCAATCGGGATGAGCAGCATTTCTTCCGCCATACGTTGCACGGTGCCGCCGCTGGGCACGACCAAGTCATAGCCCGGGTTGCCCTGGCGGATGCGCGCCAGCATGGCTTCGTTGCTCTCGTAGATGTCGTAATTGACCGTGACGCCGCAAGCCGCCTCGAAGTTGGGCACAGTGTCTTCCGCGATATAGGTCGACCAATTGAAGATGCTCAATGTCTGGCCTGCATAGCCTTCGGGGCAAGTCCAGGCCGCCATGTCATCATCTGCGGCAGCCGGCGCAAGCAGCAAGCCTGCCAGTATCAATAGCAGCAAGTGTTTCATGTCTATCCTCCTCAACGAGTGTCAAAATGGACTATCTTTGGGACGTGCCACGCCCCTGCAATGCCAGCGAAATGCCTATCAGAAGCGTACTCAAAAGCATCATGATTGTCGAGATGGCGTTGACCTCGGGCGTGACGGTCAATTTCAGCAAGCCATAGACGAAGACGGGCAAGGTGGTTGTGCCCACGCCAGAAGTAAAAAATGTGATGACGAAGTCGTCCAGCGACAGCGTAAACGCCAGCAGCGCGCCCGCAATCACGCCCGGCAGGATCAAAGGGAAAGTGACGCGCCAGAAGGTTTGCCAAGGGTTTGCGCCCAGGTCGCTCGCCGCTTCTTCCAGGGTCGGGTCCATATCGGCCAGCCGCGCCCGCACCACGATCGCCACATACGAGATATTGAAGGTGACATGCGCCATGATGATTGTATGGAAGCCGGGGAATACGCGCTCGCCACTGAGCAGATGAATCCAGTCGAATGCCACCTTGAAGAATATCGCCAGCGAGATGGCTTGCGTAATTTCGGGGATGACCACCGGCAAAAAGAGCAAACCATCCAGAAGCCGCTTGCCGGGGAAGCGGCCGCGCGCCATTGCCAGCGCGATCATGGTGCCCAGCGCCGTCGCGATAGCTGTGGCGATCGTGCCCACGAACAGGCTGTTGCGAAAGGCGTTGAGCATGAGCTCGGTGGAAAACGCGCTTTCTGCGCCGACCACATTGTTGAGGATATTGCTGTACCACTTCAATGTGAAGCCGGTGAACGAAGCCACCGATTTGCTCTGATTGAAAGAGAAAAGCACCAACACCAAGATGGGCGCCCACAGGAAGAAATAGGCGACAAGCGGGTTCAACAACAAGCCCAGTTTGCCCAGCCGCTTGATGCGGCGGTTGCGCCCCAGCGCGTTTTCGTTTATCAGGGCTTGCGCCGACATCACGCCCCCGTCTGCCGCCGATTGCCAAAGACATACACCAGCAGCGACAGCATCACCACGCCCATCATCACAATGGACAAAGCCGATCCCAGCGGCATATTGCCCGAGCCGCCGAACTGGTTGTTGATCAAGTTGCCGATCATGAGGCCTTTAGTGCCGCCCAGCAAGTCTGGCGTAACGAACGCGCCCACCGATGGGATAAACACGAGCGCGCAGCCCGCCAGCACGCCGGGCATGGTCAATGGCAAGACGACGCGCAAAAATGTCCGCGTTTCATTCGCCCCCAGGTCCTGCGCGGCATCGACATAACGGAAGTTGAAGCGCTCTACCGAAGCGAATATGGGCAGCACCATAAACGGCAGGAAGCCATACACCAAGCCCACCAGAACGGCGAATTGCGTGTTCAATAGCTGCAGCGGCTCGCTGATGACGCCCAGTGCACGCAAGACGCCGTTTATCGTACCTTCATCGCCCAGCAATATGCGCCAGGCATAGGTGCGGATGAGAAAGTTCGTCCAAAATGGCAAGATGACCAGGAAGAGCGCGATCTGCTGGACGATGGGCCGGCGGCGAGTGCTGATGAAAAATGCCAGCGGATAGCCGACCAGCAGACAAACGACTGTCGTCAAGCCAGCCAGCCCAATCGACCGCCACAAAATGATCGAGAAGATGCCAAAAGTGCGTTCATAATGCTGCAGGGTCAGCGGCATCTGCGCCACGCCACCCCGCCCCCGCGACATCAAACTGACGACCAGCACAATCACCAGCGGCAGCACAAAAAAGACCAGCAGCCACGCGACAGTCGGCAGCGCTAAAAGCGAGCCATCCTTCTGTGAGCGACGAAACCACCTGGACACGAAAAAAAGATACCGCCTTTCTCGCCAGCGACTTGCTCTAGCCACCATCCGCATAGTAACTTATTGTAGGGTTGAATGCCACGCATCCAGCGCGGCGGCCAGAAAGGACAACATCCATGTCAAAGCGCGAAACAGACAAATCAGCGCTAAAAAAAGCCCTCGACAGCGACTGGCCCCAAATCCAGAAGCATCTGATAGAAAAAGCGGCTGAAGAAGCCGGGCAGGACAACCCCCACGAGCCTTATTGGACGACCGACGAAGATGGCACGCGGGTGCTGAATTTTAGCCCCGACAGCTGGTGGCTGAAGCACTTCGACGAGCGAGTTGTCTTGCTCGATTTGCCGGGTGTCGCGGTGATGAATACCCAGCATTGGCATGTGGGCGCTGCGGTGAGCACAATCCACGATGCCTACAACATGGGACGCGCCGAATCGGGTGGTGAATGCTTCGCAGAGGACGATATATTGGCGCATATTGAGCGCTTTGCTCGCGGGCAGTTCGTTGCCATCCGCACCAGCGGTCCAGGCGCGGGACATGCAGTCGGCATGGCGACAACAATGCGCACAACACGACCGCCCACCGCGCCCATATTGCCTTGGATCGAGGCGATTGGCGATCTGCGGCTGGCTGCGCACGAACCGTCCGGCGACTGGCTCTATGGCGCAGAGATGGCTGTGCGCCACATGTATCGACGCAAGGGCATCGGCACGGGTTTGTACCGCGTTCGCTTCGACCTGGTGCGTTCGCTCAACCTGCGCGGCTGGTATGCGGTCGGCATGCTCATGGGGTACAAAGATCATGCCGACGCGATGGATGTGGTCGAATATGGCGAACGCGTCATCGCAGGCGAAATCAAAGACCCGACCGTGACGATGCAGATGAATCGCGGCTTTCGCGCTGTGTCGGTGGCAACAGCCTATGACGACGAGCCACAAGCCGGCGATGCGGGTGTGCTCATTGTATGGGAAAATCCCGACTATGTTGAAGGCGGCGACACAGGATGAACGCCCTGGTCATAGGCGCGGGCATGGCTGGACTTTCGGCAGCCTGGCATTTGCAAGCTGCGGGCATCACCACGACCGTGCTGGAAGCGCGGGATCGCATCGGCGGGCGAGTCTGGACCAACCGCGACTTCGCCGATATCCCGGTCGAATTCGGCGCGGAATTGATCCACGGGCGTGGCGCAGAAGTCAATACCTGGGACTGGATTCGCAAGCTGGGTCTGCGCACCTGGCATTGGAACAAGCTGGATGATTCCATGATCCGCACCGAAACGGGCGACTGGCTGACCATGGGCGAGGCGCGGGCGCAGTCTCCTGAACTGGATGCGACGCGCTCTTGGGAGCTGGGCGATGTGCCCGAGCCGTGTGATGACGAAGACCTGGGCAGCTACTTGCAGCGCATCGGCTTCAGCCCAGCGCAGATGCGCTATGTGCAGCGCTCCTTCGCCAATGCAGAAGGCGATGATATGCGTTACCTAAACGCCAAGGCGCATGCCCAAGCCATGCCTCCCCCTGATGCTTCGGGGGGACCGAGGGGGGTAGACGACGAAGATTACAGCGACCACCGCATCCTGGATGGTTATGACAGTTATTACACGCAATTGGCGGCCGAGCTGGATATACATCTACATTGCGCGGTCAGCCAAATCAATTGGGCGGGCGGTGTGCAGGCACAGGCTGTCTCGGGCGCGGTCTACGCTGCCGATGTCGCAGTGATTGCATTGCCGCTGGCGGTGCTGCAAGCTGCGCGCGTGCGGTTCGCTCCTTTGCTGCCAGCTGTCAAAAATGAAGCGCTGGCTGGCTTGCAAATGGGACCCGTGCTCAAGCTGGTTTACCTCTTCGACGCGCCCATACTCGATCGAAAAATCGGCGCGATCTATTCGGCTGGCAGCCCGCCCATGTGGTGGTCGCCATCGCTGGGCAGGCCGGGCGGCGCGGTCGTTTGGACGGCATTTGCCACCGGCGATTATGCGCGGGAATTGCTGCAACTGGGCGAAGCGGCGGCGCTCGAAAAAAGCCTGGCGACACTTCGTGAAGAGATTGGCCAGCCCGACCTGCAGGCCAGAAAGTCGCGCTGGGTGGCCTGGAATCACGATGAATTTGCGTTGGGCGGTTACAGCGTCTGCTTGCCCGGTCATTATGCTGCGCGTGATAAACTGGCGCAGCCCACACCGCCACTTTATTGGGCGGGAGAAGCCAGCGCGCCCCATCGTATGGCGGCTACGGTGCACGGCGCATATCATACGGGCAAACGAGCGGCGCAAGAGATCATCAGGGAGGCACGCGCATGAAAGACCTGCACATCGCCCTGGCGCAGGGGCACTGGACGGGGGAGCAGGCTTCAACGCAAGCGCTCTATCGCGGGCTGGTGGCACAAGCCGCCGCAACCGGCGCAACCCTGATCTGCCTGCCCGAATTCAGCATCTTGCCCTACTTCCCCGGCGTGCGCGACCGAGCAGGATTACGCTGGGCAGAAACCATCCCCGGCGGAGCATCGGAGCGCTTCTTCAGCGAGCTGGCTCAGCGGCACGGCGTGTTTCTCATTGGCAGCCTCTTTGAGCGCGATGCGGCTGGCGATTATTGGGACACAGCCACCCTCCATGACCCGGCTGGCAAGCTGAAAGGCATCACCCGCAAGGTGCATATCCCTTCTGGCGACGGCTATCACGAGACCGACTATTTCGATGGCGCGGGGCAATATCCCGTGCACGATATCGGCGCGCTGAAGCTGGCTGCGCCGACTTGTTACGACCAGTGGTTCCCCGAGTTGGCGCGCATCTATGCTCTGGAGGGCGCGGAGTTTATATTTTATCCCACAGCGATCGGCAGCGAGCCGACTGCGCCCGACTTCGATTCTGCCGCCGCCTGGCAGTTGGTGATGCGCGGTCACGCTGTGGCGAATGGCTTGTTCATCGCCGCTTGCAACCGCACCGGGCGCGAAAATGCCGTGACATTTTATGGCAGCAGCTTCATTTGCGATCCGCTGGGCACGATATTGGCAGAAGCCAGCCGCGACAGCGACCAGGTGATAGACGCTGTGCTGCGCGCCGATGTGCGGGAACAAGTTCTTGGGCTCTTCCCATTGATGCACCAGCGCAAGCCACAGCACTATGGACGCCTGCTGCAGACCGCCACGAACCCGCCACCGCCGCGCTGGGACGAGCAACTCGCGAAGGGGCAATCGAACTGATATGGCGCAAATGGAGTTCTTCATTGTTGATGTCTTCACCATCGGGCGCAAATACACCGGCAACCAGTTGGCTGTTTACCTGGGCAACCCACCGACAGCGCTGATGCAGCAACTGGCGAAAGAGATCAACTTTTCCGAGATCACATTCGTCACCGCCGATTCACCGGAAAATGGCGGCTATAACACACGCATCTTCATGCCCGAGGTCGAGGTCGACTTCGCTGGCCATCCCGTTTTGGGCACGGCGTATATCATCCAGCGCGAACTGATTGGCGCGCCGGTCGACGAACTGGTCTTGAACCTGCGGCTGGGGCAGATCCCAGTGACATTCGGAGCGGATGGCGTGCTGTGGATGCGCCAGAATCCGCCGCGATTTGGGCATCAATTCTCCGCGGTGGACATGGCTCGCGTGCTCAATATCGCCGCGGATGACATTGATCCGCGCTTTCCGGTCATGGAGGTATCGACAGGTTTGCCATTCGTGCTGGTGCCGCTGGTCTCGCTGGATGCGCTGCAGCGAGCCTGGGTCAACCTCGACCGACTGCGGGCGCTGCTCGGCGCACACGAGGCGATTGGGCCGGCTGTCTTTTGCCGCGAGACGCTTCATGCCGAAAATGACATCCATGTGCGCGTTTTGGATGATGTCTATGGCGCGCCAGAAGACCCGGCCACAGGCAGCGCCGGCGGCTGCATCGCGGCTTATATGCTGGAATATGGCTATTTTGCAGGAAGTGAATTGCGGCTGCGCGCAGAGCAGGGTTATCAAATCGGCCGACCATCGCTGTTGCATCTGCGGGCCAGCCGCGCATCGGGCGAGATTGCCATCCGCGTCGGCGGGCAGGTCGAGCTGGTGGCGCAGGGACGACTGGCATCGGACTGAACAACGAGGAGAGCGAAAATGGACTACCGCATTTTGGGTCGCACAGGCGTGAAGGTATCGCCGCTTTGCTTCGGCACGATGTCCTTTGGCGATATCGCCGACGAAACCGAATCGGCGCGCATGTTCAACCGCTGCCGCGATGTCGGCATCAACTTTTTCGATTGCGCCAATGTATACGCTGGTGGTCGCTCGGAAGAGATTCTGGGCGGGCTGATCGCCGGCTGCCGTGATGATATCGTGCTGACGACCAAGGCGGTTTCCAGCACGGGGGGCGATATCAATGCGGGCGGCGCGTCGCGGCGGCATATTCAGCTGGCGGTGGAAGACAGCCTGCGTCGGCTCAATACCGATCGCATCGATGTTTACTTCTTGCACCATTATGATGCCGATACGCCTGTAGACGAGATGCTGCGCGCGCTGGACGATCTGGTTCGGCAGGGCAAGATCCTCTACCCGGCGGTCAGCAATTGGGCGGCTTGGCAGGTGATGAAAGCGCAGGGTATGGCGGCGCAATCTGGCTATGCGCGCATTGAATGCTTGCAGCCGATGTACAACCTGGTCAAGCGCCAGGCGGAAGTTGAAATCTTGCCTATGGCCGCGCAAGAGCAGATCGGCGTTATCCCCTACAGCCCGCTGGGAGGCGGCTTGCTGACCGGCAAATATGGGCGCGAAACACAACCACAATCGGGCCGTCTGATCGAAAACAAGATGTACATCAAGCGCTATGGTCCAGCCGATTATCATCAGACTGCTGCCGACTTCGCCGCGCACGCCGCAGAACGAGGCTATGCGCCGGCCACCTTGGCAGTGGCTTGGGTGATGGCGCACCCGGGCGTGACGGCGCCTATCATCGGCGCTCGCAATCTGGCGCAGTTGGAAGACTCGCTGGCCGCGCTGGATGTGGAATTAACAACGGAGTGGTATGCGGAAATCACAGCGCTTTCTGCCACCCCACCGCCAGCGCACGACCGGCTGGAAGAGGTTCGCTAGCTGGCGCAAGCTGTGTTAGACTAGGCGATATAGCAGGTTTTTTTCCGATATCTCACAGGGGTTGCAGATGAATTTTTCCAGCGCGTTACGCTATCCATTTGTTAATTTTGCCAAGGTATTCAGCATCGTGCTGGTGATGACGATCGCCATGGCGCTGTTCACCGGGCTCTTCTTCAATTCCTTCGACCTGGAAGGATTCGAGACGGCATTTGCCAACTGGGATGGCGTCAGCCACCTGGATATGCCCGATCTTGCTCTGAGCGGGACGGCTGTCATGGGCGTGCTGGGCATGATTGCCGTGGCGGTGGTCAGCGGCTTGTGGCTGTCTGGTTACAGCGTGTCGGTGCTGCGCGCGCTGATGCAAGACGATCAGCAACTGCCAGCGATTCAACTCGGGCGCGACCTGGCAGACGGCGTTTATCTGCTCGTGGCGGCGATTGGTTATGGCTTGCTTTTTGTGGCGCTGATCATCGTCGAGGTGGCTGTGCTGGGCATCACCAGCGGTCTGGGCATCATCAATGGCCTGCTGGGCATGGCTGTGTTCTTGCTGACGATAGCTGTCGCGGCGGTGATGGGCTGGGCTTACTTCGTGGGCATGGCGCGCATGGCAGCCGAGGGGAATCATCGCGCGGCTTGGCAGCTGCGGCGCAACATGCTCATCGCGCGGCAAAATTGGCGCTGGGGCGCTTTTCTGCTGCTGTTTATGATCTTGCTGTCGCTGGGCTATGGCGTGTTCAGTTCGCTGGCTGATAGTGTATTTGGCGGCTTGTCGGGCGCGGCTGGCGCGACGCTTTCGATCATCCTGTACTACTTCTTCCAGTTGATGCAGCACTTTTCCACCCAGCATTTGATCGCGCAGTATGCCATGGCCATCGGCATCGGCGGCGGCAAGTCCAAAGTGGATGAAACAATGATTGTCTAGCTGCGTTTGGACTTGGAACTCAAATCGGCGTGCGAGTCGAGCAATTGCTTCAGCGCTTCCCATTCGCGGCGCAGCACGCCTTTCAAAGACAAGTTGAAGAAAATGCCAAACCAGAAGAACCAGCGTGTGCGGATTTCCAGGGTCTCGCGTACATTGGTCTGCTGGCCGCGGTGGTCGAAAGTGATGGTCGAAACGAAGGGGAATCCCCAGTAGGAACCCTTCAATACAATCTTCTTGTTGCGCTCGTAATCGGTTACATCGCTGTTGACGAATCCCTTGCGGCCCATGATGCGGCGCGTCATCGCCACCATGGAGCCAGTGCGAATGGGGTCGCCGCTGGTGATGCCGACGTTGTGCACATTGCGCCAGTTCACATCGTTGTTGAAGTCGCCCACATATCGAAAAACCTGAAAGACGGGGCGATTGACCAAGACTTGCGTTTCGAACTTTGGCATGACAGCACCAGATTTCCTGCGTATCTAGCGTGCATTATAGCGCATCCGACAAGGCGCGACAAAGCTGTGATTCCGCAGGGCGCTATATCTCGCGCGCGTTTTGCCTGCTCCTGCCTGTCGGGCGGACCGAGGGGGTTACGCTACGCTGTTGCTCAAGAGATAGAGGAAGACCCAGCTGGCCACCCACACCAGCGCGTCAATGCGGTCCAGCACGCCACCGTGTCCGGGGAAGATATTGAAACCCGCCACATAACTGTCTTTGACGCGGAAGATGCGCTTCAGCCCCGACTCGAACAGATCGCCGCCCACCGCCAGGAATGGGCCGACCACGATCATCGGCACCAGGCGCGGCTCAAGCCTGCCAGCCACCAGCAAGATGAAAAAAGCCGGCACCCAGGCGCATAAAATGCCGCCGACAGCGCCTTCGACAGTTTTGTTGGGCGAGATAAGCGGCGCCAGCTTCGTCTTGCCGAAGACTTTTCCAAAAACATACGCGAAGGTGTCTGTGCCCCAGGTGATGGCATAGACCACAAAGAGCCACATCAAGCCATCTTCCGGGCGATTGCGCAGGCTGACCAGAAAGGCGGTCGGGAATGCCAGGTAGAGAATGCCACACAGGGTCGTGCCCACCTGAGCCAGCGCGCGACCGGGCTGCCGCGGCTGCCGGGCGATCTCCAGCGCCAATGTGACTGCGATGCCTGTGCCCAATGCCGCTTGCCACAGCCAGTCGATGCCCAAAAAGAAGCCCAGCACGATCGCCAGCGCCGTGGGAATGCCCGTCAGTGAGCTGCCTTGCATGCGCGTGTCTTTTTCCATGACGAAAAATTCCAGCATGCCAATGCACATGAGGGGCAGCGCCAGGCACAAAAACAGCCAGCCGCCGGCCAGCGACGCCAGTACAGCCACCGGCACAAGCACGCTGGCCGTGATGATACGGTCGCGCAGGTTGGTCGATTCCGCGGAGTCGGGGACGAGCCCTTCTCGCATGTCGCCCGCCTCGTAACAAGGGTTAATCCGTTCTTCATTCGGAAGTATCCGCCGAGTCGCGATTCTTGTCAAGTAAATGCGACAGACATTGCGCCATGGGCAAATTTGTTCAGTCGGGGCATCGGCTTGTTTGTCGCTTACACTATCGGACAGATGCGTTATAATCAGGCGGAAGTTGACGGCGCAGGCAAGCGCTGATGCTGCTGGCAAGGCAGATTTGGAAGCGGGTGGACGCCATGACCGAAGACATATTGGACGAAGCCAAAGGCAAAATGAAAGCGACTCTGGCGGTTTTTCGGGACGAGCTAAGCCGCATGCGCAGTGGGCGCGCCAGCACCGCTTTGGTCGACCGTCTCACAGTCGAATATTACGGGCAAGACAGCGAATTGCGGCAACTGGCGAGCATCTCTACGCCCGAAGCCATGCAGATCCTCATCCGTCCCTACGACAAGACGGCCATCCGCAATATCGAAAAAGCCATACAGATGTCGGATATCGGCGTTAATCCCAACATCGATGGCGAAAACATCCGGCTGAATATGCCAGCGCTGACCCGCGAACGCCGCCTGGAGCTGGTCAAGTTTCTGAATCGCCGTATGGAAGATACGCGCGTGGCCATCCGCAATATCCGCCGCTCTGCCAACAGCGACTTGCAAGACTTTGAAAAAGAAAAGCTGATATCTGAAGATGAGAAGAAACGCGGCGAGGCAGAAGTTCAAAAGCTGACCGACAACTTCATCGCGCAGATCGGGGCGCTGGGCGCGGACAAAGAGAAGGACATCATGGAAGTCTAGCTGTGTCGCCGCTTGCTGCTAAGGTGTGAGACCCACAGTCGTGTATATGATGGGGCGCTTGGCAGCAGCGTCACCATAAACAGCCAGCTTCGGGAAGCAAGTATGACCGTATTGACGAGAGAGCCGCGGCGCACGCGCATGCGCAACAGTCTGCCAGCCCTGCAGAAGGTGCCGGCGCATGTGGCCATCATCATGGATGGCAACGGGCGCTGGGCGCGTCGGCGTGGTTTGCCGCGCGGCGAAGGTCATCGCCAGGGCACAGAAAACTTGCGCCGCATCATCCGCGCGGCTGTTGAATTCGGCGTGCAGATCATGACGATCTATGCCTTTTCTACTGAAAATTGGTCGAGGCCCCGCCGCGAAGTCTTGCTGCTCATGCGCATCCTGGAAATGGTCATCGACCGCGAACTGGCCGAATTGCATGACGAGGGCGTGCAGATCCGGCATATCGGCGAGCTGGACGGCGTCGACAAGCGACTGGCGCGGAAAGTGCTGGATGCTTGTGAATTCACCCGGCACAACCAGCGGCTGATCCTCAATGTGGCTTTCAACTATGGCGGACGCGATGAAATTGTGCGCGCTGTGCAGCATATCGTGCGCGATGGCATCCCGCCCGAAGCGATATCCGAAGCCACGATAAGCGATTATATCTATACCAGCGACCTGCCCGACCCCGACTTGATCATCCGCACCAGTGGCGAATTCCGCCTGAGCAACTTTTTGATCTGGCAAGGTGCCTACAGCGAAATCTATACCACCGAGACCTATTGGCCCGACTTTGACCGCGAGCAATTTTATCTGGCGCTGGTGGAATATGGCAATCGGCGGCGGCGCTTTGGCAAGACGGACGAGCAGATAGATGCCGAATATCGCAACGGCAATGGAAAACGCGCGGAGCAAAGATGATGCAGACAAAGCGGCTGGGGCGCACCGAATTGCAGCTGCCCATCGTGGGCATTGGCACGGCTTTCGTCGGCATCCCCACGCAGAACAAGACCGTCCCTGAATATGAAGACGCGCCCAGCCAGGTCGACCAGGAATTGGGCGTGGCGACTCTGGTTGCGGCGATTGATGCTGGCTGCACTTTTTTTGATACCGCCGCGCTCTATGGCCGCAGCCTCAGCGAGAGTTTGCTGGGCGAGGCGCTTCGTCAGCGGCCGGCCGCCAAAGACCGCCTCGTCATCACGACCAAAGCGGGCCGAACCCACGACAGCTACGACTTCAGCTTTGCAGGTGTGCAACGCAGCGTGTACGCCAGCCTGGAGCGCATGGGCTTGCAGCGGCTGCCGATCGTCTACATCCATGATGCCATGGACCAGCCGATGGACTTCGTGCTTTCGCAGCAGGGAGCGCTGGGTGCATT
Organism: Anaerolineae bacterium; assembly: GCA_022823945.1. Classification (GTDB taxonomy): domain Bacteria; phylum Chloroflexota; class Anaerolineae; order Aggregatilineales; family Phototrophicaceae; genus UBA6055. The sequence continues at coordinate 133,615 of JAJEBK010000022.1, forward strand.
GCGGGACTTGCAGAATCAAGGCGTCATCGACCATATCGGCACGGCGTCCAATGACCCGGCTACCAACCTCGGCTATATCAAAACGGGCGAATTCGACTGTGCGGTCATCGCCGATTCATGGAGTTTGATCAACCGCATCGCCGAGCGCGAGATCTTTGCCGCGGCTGCCCGGCATGATGTCGGCTTGATTGCAGCGACGCCTCTCGAGCGCGGGCTGCTCGTCACCGGACCACAAGCCAACGCGCGCTACCTCAATCGGCTCTTCAGCCAAGACTGCCTCGACCATGTATCGCGCATTCAGCAACTTTGCGCCGACTATGCTGTGCCGATGCTGGCGGTGGCTTTGCAATATTGCGCGCGTCATCCGCAGGTTGCCTCGACCATCCCCGGCGCGCGTGTCCCGTCCGAAGCGCAATCGAGCCTGGCGGCGGCGCAACTGCAAATCCCCGAGCGGCTGTGGGGCGATTTGCAATCTCTGCTGCGGCATTTTGATACGGCGATCAGCGTCTAGGTTGCGCCTTCCATTTCACCAGCGCGGCCGATGTCTGCCCAGCTCAACCCCTGTCGCAGCAAAAAGAAGAGCCCGCCCAGCACGCCCGGCAGCCAGATCGTGATATGCGCGACAATGGCATATATGCCTGCCAGCGCCGCCGGCACGCCCAACGCGGTCAAAATCGTCACTGTGATGAATTCATTGACGCCGACTTGCCCTGGCGAGGCCGGGATGATGCCAGCCAGGTTCAGCACGCCGCAGATCAACAACGACACCGCATAGGCATCATCCAGTCGTATGGAGAAAGCCAACATAACCACCCAATAGACGCCCGCCTCAATAGCCCAGGTGGTGAAAGAACTCAACGCCGCGCCAAGAAAATGCAGCGGATTGCGCAAGCCTTGCAAGCCCGCGATGACCTCTTCACTGAGTCGCCGCAAGCCAATGCCCAGCCGACCGGGCAGCAGCTTCGACAGGGGGGCGACCACTGCCCGCAGCAAATCGGGCTTCGCCGCCAGGAACAAGGCGAGCAACATAGCAGCCGCAAAAGCCGGCGCAGCCAGGCGCACGATCGCCTCGACTTCGCTGGATTGCAGATCGATGACGAGCAAGCCGATGAGCACGAAAGCGATCATCACACAGCCATCAAAGGCGCGTTCCAATACCACAATGGTGGTCGCGCGCACCAATGGTACTTGATGATTCCGCCGCAGCAACACAATGCGCAAGCCATCGCCAGCCCGCAGCGGATAGACATTGTTGCCCATATAGCCGATAGCCACCAACTGGAACAGCGCGCGCAGCGGCACCAGCTTCACCGCCTGCAGCAAAAATTGCCAGCGCAGCGCGATCACCACCATCGCCAGCGCATACACCAGCATGCCAGCCAGCACATATTCCAACTGGATGCGGCTCAGGCTTTGCAGCATCTGCTCCACCTGCAGCCCGCGGAAAGCCAGATAGCAGAATACGCCGCTGATGCAGATGCCGCCTAAGAAGGCCAGGCGCTTCCTGTTCGAGTTCATGCGCTGCTCGCTTGCGGATTTTGATTTATGACTTGGCAGCGAGTCTGACAGATTCACCAGCTCTTGACCAGCCGCAAGCTCTTGCCATGAAAACGCGGCGGGATCCTGGCGCAGCGAGGCTAATGCGCCGTCAGGACTTCCGAGACAGCTTGCCGACTCGCCTCTCTGGGCTTTCGGGGTGGGCTTATCGCGGGTTGCAGCGCGCGCCACGGCTCCACATAGTCCAGCCCGAATGTCTGGGCAACAGCTGGATGCGTGCAGTGGCCAGCAGCGGTGTTGACGCCCGCGATAAGCGCCGGGTCCTTTGCCAGCACAGGCAAGCCGCCACCGGCGATCGTCAGCGCATAGGGCAGGGTGGCATTTGCCAGCGCCAGGCTGGAAGTGCGCGGCACAGCGCCGGGCATATTGGCGACGCCGTAATGCAGCACATCGTCAATGGTATAGGTGGGGTCGCTGTGCGAAGTGGGTCGTGAGGTTTCGACGCAGCCGCCTTGGTCGACAGCCACATCGACGATGACGCTGCCCGCAGGCATCAACGGCAGCATGTCGCGCGTCACCAGCAGGGGGGCCTTCGCGCCAGCAATCAGCACAGCGCCGATCAGCGCGTCCGCCGTCCGCAGCGACTCGGCGATATTGTGCCGTGTTGAATACAGCGTGGTCAGGTTACCCGTCACTACTTCGCTCAGGTAACGCAGCCGCTCGAGATTGATATCCAGCAGGCTGACGCGCGCGCCCATGCCCAGGGCGATCTTGGCGGCATTTGCGCCCACCGTGCCCGCGCCCAGGATGACCACATGCGCCGGGGCGACGCCGGGCACGCCGCCCATCAGCACGCCCCGTCCACCATGCGGCGCTTCCAGATGATGAGAAATGACCTGCGCCGCCATCCGACCCGCGACTTCGCTCATGGGCTCCAGCAGGGGTAGCCGACCGCGGGCATCGCTTACCGTCTCATAGGCAACTGCGGTCACTTGCTTGTCCAGCAGCGCGTGGGTCAGCGCTTCCTCCGCCGCCAGGTGCAGGTAGGTGAAGAGGATTTGCTCTGGGCGCAGGCAAGTGTATTCGCTGGGCTGCGGCTCCTTGACCTTGATGATCAGGTCGGCCCGTTCCCATATTTCATCCGCCGATGCGAGCAGCGTTGCGCCGTAGCTGGCGTATTCACTGTCCAGAAAGCCGCTGCCCACTCCTGCGTCTCGCTGCACATAAACGCGATGCCCAAGTCGCACGAAGTCGCTCACTGCCGCCGGTGGTAAAGACACCCGCTTTTCGTCAGATTTGATCTCCGTCGGGATGCCGATGTTCATGGCGCTGCTCCTATTCCTAGCTCATATCAATATGATACACACTGTAGGAGAATGTCAAGAAATTTTCGTACAATATGCACGAATAACTCTTGACGCAGAGGCACGGCAGTAGGATCTTCCCAGCAGATTGGAAAGGGAAGTCAAAGTATCAACCTCCCCCATCCTGTCCTCAGCCATCCCGACAGGGGGGGCGAGGGGGGTGATCAGATCACGAAGCGCTCGTAGCTGCCATCGGCGGGCGGACCCCAAACCGACCAGAATTCGCCGCTGGACGGGCACATGATGGCCGCGCCGCAGCTTTCTACGTGCATGGGCGGTTTCGGTCGCGCACAGATCGCCACTTCGTCGCGCGTCAGTTCCATCAGGTCGTCCAGGCTGGCCGCGGGATTATCCAGCAATTCCTGGGCGCGCCGCAGACGATTGCGCGAGCTGGCTTGCGATTCGGGCGGTCGTTCCCGCTCGATATCCAGATTCTGCTGGATGAGGCAGTGGTTGGTGTGGATGATGGTTTTGTCCTGCAGCGGGCGGACATGCTGGCGCGTGGACATGGCTTCGACTTCATAACCCCGCCCTTGCTTGTCCATCAGCATATAATTGTGCGCGCCGGCCAACTTGGCTTCAGTCAGGCAAGCCAGCGCCGCTTCGATGCTCGTCTGCTGCAAGATCTTGCGCACGACAAATACCCAGGTGACGCCGATCTGCCCGTCTGCCGCCATCAGGTTGTTGATGCCCACGCAGATGCCGGCGCTGTTCATGCCGATCATGCCCACGCAACCGGTAATGGTGAAAGCCAGGAAGGCCGGCGCAGCTTCGGGCTTGCCGCGCAGCAAAATGACATAGGGCGTCGCCGAAGCGTGCATATCCCAGGTCTGCCCAAAGTAGCCGACTCCCACGGCGCTGCGACAGCCCGGCAGCATAAACGCCGTGCAATTGTCGGCGGCTCGCGATGTCGGCGCAGCAGTCCCGCCACAGTTGTAGACGACATCAATGAAGTCGGTGAAGCCGTTGTTGATGACCAACTCGGCCAGGCTCAGCCCAGTGGCGTCTGCCATGCCGCGCAGCTCGTCCATCAGCTCGGGCGCATAGGCGATGTGCTCTTCAACGCAGGCTTCTGCCAGGCCGAGGACAGCTTCGCGCGTTAGGCTGCGTCCCGTCCATTTGGCGTCCATGCACAGGCGCACGCGCTCTTCGGCGAACATATGAATCTCATCATGGAAGCGCTTCCCATGCGCGAAGCCCATGGCGTAGGGACTGCCGGTGAGTGTGATGAGGCGGAGTTTGTTCATGTTGGCACATTTCTTGTTTGACTTTTCGCTAGTCTAGCTATTCTTGCTCAGACCTGCGATGTGCGCTATGTTCGTTTGGACAAAGGGGCATATGCTTGATTGCGCTTGACGCGACTGGATTCTTTGACAGCCGCAGCAGCGAGCCCGTTTTTTGGGCGCAACAGGCACTGTGTCAACTGTTTCGGCGAAGGGGAGACGATGGATTCGTATGTAAGTCTGGCTACTGACTGGATTCTTGATAGCGAATCCGGGCAGATGATTAGTCTCCTGATGTTTGGGATTGTTGTGGCGACTCTCTTGCTGATAATAAGGAGGCGCTAATCGCGATAACCGGAGTCGAACTCGGCAAGTGTTGCTCGTTATATTGTCATTCCTGCCGGTAAGTCACTACACCTTTTCCATCTCCGCGCGCACGGTGTCCAGCAGGTTGTCGGCGCGGATCTGCGCCAGGGTATAGCAGGGACCGCCCAACTGGTCGGCCAGGCGCTGCGCCAAGCCTTGATCAAAGGCCACATGCTCCATGTTGATGGTGACTGTGCGGATGTCGGCTTCGTGAATCCTGCGCGCGATGGAATGCGCCTCGTCCTGCGGGGAAACCGTGTCGCTGATGCTGACATTGCCAGCGCCATCGGTGAGCAGAATCATCATGGGCATGACATCGGGATTGAGATTCTTCTCGCGCATGACGGCTTCGTAGGTCATCAGCAAACCAGCCGAAAGCGGAGTCTTGCCGCCGACCGGAATATCGGACATGGCTTCCTTCGCCAGCACGACCGAATTGGTGGGCGGCAGCACCAGCGAGGCGCGGTCTTTTTGAAACACGACCAGCCCGACCCGATCGCGCCGCTGATAGGCATCGGTCAGCAGCGACATGATAGCGCCTTTGGTGGCTTGCATGCGCTCCGACACAGCCATGCTCCACGAGGCATCGACCGTGAACATGATCAGGTTGCTGGCTTTGCGCACGCGCACTTTTTCTTGCAGGTCGCTTTTGCGCAGCGCATAGGCCATGCCGGTTTCCCGCTTTTGCTCGACGCGTTCGACCTGGTGCGGCGCGGCTGCACGCAGGGTCGCGTCAAAGGCGATGTCGCGCGGTTTTTCGCCGGCTTGTTTGGCGCGCACATAACGCCCGCGTTTGCGGTCGGTGCGAGTCGTTGAACGCCGCCCGGATTGACGACGCGTCATCCTGTCCAACTGCGTGTTGAGCTTGCGCGTCTCAAATTCTGCCCGCGATTCGACCTGCTGCCCGCCTTCCCACCAACGCGCGTCCGATGTGGGGAAGACATCTTGCGGGGCGGCTTCGGCCTGGCTGAGGTCTTGTTCGGTCTGTTCGCCTTCGCCGCTTACCGACTCACTTTTTTTTTAGACTGCGCGGCGTTTTCGTCGGTCTCTTCGCTGAATTCGCCCGTTTCTTCGCCTTCGCCAAGTTCCTGTCGTTTTTCATCGACAGCCGATTCGACCGCGTTTAGGTCGGCCTGGGCATCATTGAAAGGACCGCGCTTGAGCCGATGCGGGATGGTGAGGCGGATGGCCAAGGTGATATCGCGGTCATTGATGGCGGTGCGACCTTCATAGGCGGCATGAGCGCGCGCAGCTTTCAAGATCACCAGGTCGGCGCGGTGGCCATCGATACGCAGATCGCTGGTGATGCTGGCGATGATGCGCAGGTCATGCGTGGTATGCGTAACTTCGTCGATAATCTTGCGGGCGGCGGCTATGCGGTCAGAAAGCTGCTGGTCGACCGGCTGCCACTCGTCCTTGAAATCCAGCGGGTCGTTTTCATAGGCGATGTGCCGCTCCAGGATTTCGATGCGTTCGCGCGCTTCTTTGATGCCGGTGACATCGACCGAAAGCGCGAAACGATCCAGCAGCTGCGGGCGCAGGTCGCCTTCTTCGGGATTCATGGTGCCAACCAGGATGAAGCGGGCTGGGTGGCTGAAGCTGATGCCCTCGCGCTCGACGATATTGACGCCCATGGCTGCGCTGTCCAGAAGCAGATCGACGATGTGGTCGTCCAGCAGGTTAATCTCGTCCACATACAAAATGCCGCGGTTGGCATTTGCCAGCACGCCGGTGTCGAAGTGCCGCTCGCCCAGCTGGATGGCTTTTTCGATGTCCAGCGTGCCCACCACGCGGTCTTCTGTGGCGCTGACTGGCAGGTCCACGAAGCTGATGCGCCGCTCTTTTGTGGGAATCTCGGCGCAGTCGGCGTACTTTTGCCGGGCAAAGTCCGACCAGCTTTCGGGCCTGGCCGGGTCGTCATTAAAGGGCGAATCGGCGATGACGCTGATCTGTGGCAGCAGGGCAGCCAGGGCGCGAGCGGCTGTCGACTTGCCGGTGCCGCGTTCGCCACGGATCAGCACGCCACCAATGCGCATGTCGATGGCATTGAGGATCAGCGCCAGCTTCATCATGTCTTGCCCGACAATGGCGGTGAAGGGATAAACAGGCGGTCGATTGCTCATAGCACCTCCGGTTTTTATCGCTCCAGCACAACAGAATACGCAACTATAGGCGAAAGCCGCTGCGTTGGCAATTGCCAGCTTTGGCGACTTGACCTGTCGCGACGCTTCATTTACGGTTTGTCGCAGTCCAAATGCAAGAGGCAAGCCGGATGCCACGCCAGACGATTATCTGCGTTACGCCCAATGTCGCGCTAGACCGCACCATGGTCGTGCCCGATTTTGCCATCGGGCGCATCTCGCGCATCCGCGGCGCGATCGCGGTGCCAGGCGGCAAGGGCTTGAATGTGCTGCGCGCGGTAGAGATTCTGGGCGGGCGGACGCTGGCCATGGGCTTGCTGGGCGGGCATACCGGGCGCATGGTTGCGGCAATGGTGGCGGAAGGTGGATATTCTGCGCAATGGACGCGCTTCGCTGGTGAGACGCGCACCTGCACCATCATTGCCAATCAAGAAGGCGTCTCGACAGTCATCAACGAGTCAGGCAGGATCGAACCCGGCGATTGGCAGGCTTTGGCTGATGACATCGTCGCGGCCGCCGCGAACGATGACACCGCAGCGGTCTGTCTCTGTGGCAGCCTGCCCGATGGCGCGCCAGACGAGGCGCCGGTCCGGCTAATTTCACGAATCAATGCCTTGGGCGTGCCGGTTTGGGTGGACAGCAGCGGGCTTTGGCTCGCCAATGCCATCCCCGCCAAACCGTATGCCATCAAGATCAACAGCGAAGAATTCGCGGCTGCCTTGGGCGAGGATTTGCCTGCCAGGCGGGACATCATCAACGCGGCGCGCAAACTGGTGCGGGGCGGGATACAACTCGTCATCATTTCGCTGGGCGCTGCTGGAGCGCTGCTCATCACGAACGAGCTGGTTGCGCAGGCTGTGCCGCCAGCGATTCAGCCGGTCGATCCTATCGCCAGCGGAGATTGTCTGCATGCGGGCGTGGTTGCAGCGCTGGCAGCTGGGGCTACTCCAGAACAAGCGCTGCGGCAGGGCGTGGCGGCCGGCACGGTCAATGCGCTGTATGCCGGTGGCGCGCAATTCCCCTACAACCACTACCAGCAAATCCTGGCGCAGACGCGATTGAACATTTTACAAAATGTTTAAGCTCTTCCAATAGATTTCTTATACAACGCGCCTAGACTCTTGTGTCGAGATTTTGTGGGCGCGCCAAGCGGACCGAAAGGAGCGGCCTGTTGATTCATGTTCAGCATATCTCCAAGTCCTATGGCGATATCGCGGCGCTGCGCGGCGTCAGTTTTCATATCCAGCCGGGCGAGATCGTTGGCTTGCTGGGACCAAACGGCGCGGGCAAATCCACCGCTATCAAGATCATCACCGGCTTCCTGCATCCAGACGAAGGCGCAGTGGAGATCGATGGGCACAATGTATTGACCCAACTGCGCGCTGTGCAAGCCAAAATCGGCTATTTGTCGGAGAATACGCCGTTATATCCCGAGCTTTCTGTGCAAGGCTATTTACAGTTGGCCGCTCGTTTGCGCAGCTTGCCAAAGGCAGACTTGCCGCGTCTGCTTTCGGCGGCGGTATATGGCACCGGCTTGCAGGAGTATTTGACGCGTCCGATCGCCTCATTGAGCAAGGGTTTGCGGCAGCGGCTTGGCTTGGCGCAGGCTATCTTGCACGAGCCGCGCTTTTTGATCCTGGATGAGCCCACGGTCGGGCTAGACCCCACGCAGATCGTCGAGATCCGCGCTTTGATCAAGTCTTTGGCGCAGCAGAGCACGATCCTGTTTTCTTCGCATATCTTGTCGGAAGTCGAGGCCATCTGCGACCGCGTCATCATCATCATCAATGGCGAGCTGCGAGCCGACCAAAGCCTGCGCGCCCTCGGCCAAAGCAACGACGCCACCCTGGTCTTGCAAAGCGAGCCCGAGGGCGTGGCCGAGGCGCTGGGGTCGCTGGCTGGCATCGCCCAGGCGCAGCCGGCGCAATCGGCCGATGGCTATCCAGCCTGGCGCATCAGCGGCAGCAGCGATATTACGCCGGCCATCTTCGAGCTGGCGCGTCAACACAACTGGGCGCTGCGCGAGCTGCGGCGCGATACTGTTACGCTGGAATCCTTCTTCAATCAATTGGCGACAACTGCATAGGGAGGCTGCCATGAACAAGCTGCTGGCTGTCGCCGGTAAGGAGCTGCGCCTGTATTTTGGCTCGCCAATGGCGCTAATTTTCGTCGGCGTCTTTCTGGTCTTGACGCTCTTCGTATTCTTCTGGGTCGACAGCTTTTTCGCGCGGGGCATTGCCGATGTGCGGGCGCTGTTTGAATGGATGCCGCTGCTGATGATCTTGCTGGTGGCCGCGCAAACCATGCATCAGTGGAGCCGCGAAGAAGAAAGCGGCAACCTGCAAACCTTGCTGACCATGCCCGTGCGCTTGAGCGAGCTGGTGGCTGGCAAGTTCTTATCGGCGCTGGCGTTGGTGGCGGTGGCATTGGGCTTGACATTCTTTTTGCCTTTCACGGTGGCATCGCTGGGCAACCTGGATTGGGGGCCTGTCATCGGCGGCTATCTGGCGGCGCTGCTTTTGGCATCCAGCTATATCGCCATCGGCTTGTTCGTCTCGTCACGCACCGACAATCAACTGGTTGCGCTGATCGGCACGGTGGTCATCTGCGGCGCATTTCAAGCGGTCGGCTCGCCTGTCATCACCGACTTTTTTGGCGCGACAGCTGGCGATCTGCTGCGGCAATTTGGCACGGGCAGCCGCTTCGAGAGCATCGAGCGCGGCGTCATCGACTTCCGCGACCTGGCTTATTATCTGTCGCTGACGATCTTCTTCCTCGCGCTGAATGTGCTGTCGCTGGACAGCAAGCGCTGGAGCACGGGCGCGCACTTGCGAGCGCATCGACTTAACGCCCGGCTGGGCATCGCTTTGGTCGGCTTGAACCTGTTGGCGCTGAACTTGTTGATCGCCCCCGCCAGCTTCGCCCGCCTTGATTTGACTCAGCACCGCGAATACAGCTTGTCCGATGTAACTGCCAATCTGCTGACTGGCTTGCAAGAGCCGCTGCTGGTACGCGGCTACTTCAGCGAAGACAGCCATCCCGCCCTCGCGCCGCTCGTCCCGCGAATCAAAGATACCCTGCGCGAATATGAGCTGCTTTCGCGCGGCAAGCTGCAGCTGGAATTCATCGACCCGCTGACCAATCCCGAACTTGAGCGCGAGGCGACGCAGATCTATGGTATCCGCCCCACGCCCCTGCAAGTCAATGAGCGCGGCGGCGTTTCGCTCGTCAATGTCTACTTTGATGTGCTGATTGCTTATGGCGACCAGGTAGCAGCGCTCAACTTCTCTGATTTGATCGAATTTCAGGACACGGCTATGGGCGCGGAGGTGCGGCTGCGCAACCTGGAATATGACTTGACCAGCGCCATCCAGCGGGTGGTATTTGGCTTCCAGAGCCTGGACGCGGCGTTCGCCTCGCTCGACCAACCAGCGCGACTGACCCTCTATTATTCGTCCGCAACACTGCCGCCAATGATGCAAGATGTCAGCCAGACCATGCAGGATGTCAGCCAGGAGTTGGCCGCCGACAATCCCGACAAGCTGACGCTGGAACTCATCGACATGTCATCTGCCGAAGCGAGCATCAGCGAACAGGAGCTCTTTGAGCGCTATCAGATCCAGCCAGTCGCGGCAAGCTTCTTCGCCGAAGAGACCTTTTACCTGCACCTGGTCATCGAAGCCGCCGGCGAAATCCAGGTCATTTATCCGGCCGGCGCCTTGAGCCAGGTGGAGATTCGCAACGCTATCGAGGCTTCCTTAAAACGGTCGTCTTCGGGATTCCTGCAAGTCATCGGCTTGTGGACGCCACCCGCCAGCGCGCCCGACCAGTTTGGACAGCAACTGCCCAGCTTGCAGCAATACGCCATCCTGGAAGATGTGCTGCGTGAGTCATACGAAGTGCGCAGGCTGACGCTGGATGATGGCGAGATTCCCGCTTCCATCGATGTGTTGATCCTGCTGGCGCCGCACAGCCTGAGCGACTTGCAACGGTATGCCATCGACCAGTACCTGATGCGCGGCGGCGCGGTCATTGTGGCGGCGGGGCAATACCGACTGGGCATCGACCCCTACAGCGGCGCGCTGCTGCTCGACCCCAACGAAGCTGGACTTTTGGACATGCTAGCCAGCTATGGCGTCCGCATCGGCGATACCCTGGTCATGGATTGGCAGAATGCGCCCTTCCCCCAGCAGGTGCAGCGCGACCTGGGCGGCATGCTCGTAACCGAGATCGTCGAGCTCCCCTATCCATACTTCGTGGATGTGCGCGGGGATGGATTGCATGCCGAAAGCGCCATCGTCAACAGCCTGCCTCTGCTGACTGTGCCCTGGGCGTCGCCCGTCACAATTGATGCTGCGCGGCTGGACGAAACGCGCGCAAACACCTTGATCTGGTCCAGCGACAGTGCCTGGCTGACGACAGAATCCAACCCGCAGCCCGACCTGGAAATGTATCCCGATTTGGGCTTCCCGGTCGGTGATGAGTTGGGGCGTTTCCCGTTGGCGGTGAGCGCAACCGGCGCATTCGACAGCTATTTCATCGACAAGCCCTCGCCATTTGCGGCGCTCGAGGGCGAAACTGGCGAGGTTCCCGACACCATCGGTTTGATCGAGCGCTCGCCCGACAGCGCCCAGCTCATCGTCTTGGGCAGCAGCGAATTCGTCAATGACAATGTCTATCAGATCGCATCGAACTTCGGCGGCGACCGCTTCTTCAGCAACTTGCAGCTAATCTCCAACGCCATTGACTCGTTCACAGAAGACGCGTCGCTGGCGTCCATCCGCAGCCGTGGCAGTGTGGCGCGCATCTTGCCGCCCATCAGCGAAAGCGCGCAGAACCAGTGGGCGCTGTTCAATTACGCGGTTGCGCTCATCGGTTTGTTGGCGATCGGCATGGTCTGGCAAGTCCAGCGCCGCAGTGAAAAGCCGCTGCAGTTACCGCCGCCAGAAAGCAGTCACGGAGGTGCGGAATGATCAGCCGCAGCAATGTCCTTCTCGCCAGTTTGCTCATCGCGCAGATTGTGCTGTTGGCGTTTTCGGTTGTGACCAGCGGGGGCGCAGAATCGCGGGCGATAGAGCCGCTTGTCGCGGGCATCAGCGCGTCCGAAACCGAGCGCATGACAATCACCACATCGCCCGATGACGCGGTGACTTTCATGCGAAAAGCCGGCGGCTGGGTTCTGCCCGATGCGGACGACTTCCCTGTGGATGGCGAGAAAATGGACGAGCTGCTGGACAAGCTCCTGGCTTTGGATACGCGGCGACTGGTGGCTTCAAACCCCGTCAATTTCGCGCGGCTCGAGGTCAAGTCTGACGACTATCGGCGACGCATAGAGCTGAGCGGCGGCAACGCCAGCGCGATTATCTATCTGGGTGGCAGTGGCGGAGTCGATACCGTCTATGCCCGGCGCGCCGGCGAAAACCAGGTCTACCTGGGTCGCGGATTGAATTCGTGGGAGCTGTCGACGCAGATCGCCACTTGGGTCGATGCCAACTATGTCAACATCGCGCAGGCCGATGTGCGACAGATCCGCGTGCGCAATGCCCAGGGCGATTTCACCCTGCTGCGCGATGACGAAAGCTGGACCTACACGGATTTGCGCGAAGGTGAATTGTTGGAAGACACGAAGATCCCGGGCATTTTGCGCAACGCCGCTTCCATACGCCTGGTCGAGCCGCTGGGAGCGTCTGCAATGGACGACTATGGCTTGGCAGAGGAGAGCGTCTCGGTGGAAGTGCGCTATCGGCAGCTGCTAGAAACGGCAGCAAATGAAGAGGCGGGCTCCACTGATGAAGTTGTCGATGACCAGGCAGCCGAGCCGCAATACAGCGAAGAGATGTTGACGCTGGCATTTGGCGCGGCTCTGGAAGGTGGGGACATCGTCTTGAAATCCAGCCAAAGCGACTACTTCGTCTCGGTGCGCGAAACAACCTACCAGGTCTTTGCTGAGCTGAGCCGCGATGACCTGGTAAAACTGCCGGAAAGCGACGCTGGCGGAGAGTAAGCTCGACTCGCTCGCCAGCTTTGCCGCCCTTACGCAGTTTATGCCTGTCCGCCTATAATGCTGCGTCATGACACGGACTGGGAACGCGGGAGCATCCATGCCCTTGACCTTTCAGCAAGCTATCTTGAAGCTGCACGAATACTGGGCTGCGCAAGACTGTCTGATTTGGGAGCCGTATAATTTGCAGGTTGGCGCTGGCACGGGCAACCCTGCCACCACCCTGCGCGTGCTCGGCCCCGAACCGTGGCGCGTGGCCTATGTCGAGCCATCTGTGCGCCCCGACGATGGCCGCTTCGGCGAAAATCCCAACCGCATGCAGAAGTACTATCAATACCAGGTCATCCTCAAGCCTGACCCTGGCAATCCGCAGGAGCTCTATCTGGAATCGCTGTCTGCGCTGGGCATCAACCCGCGCGAGCACGATATCCGCTTCGTCGAAGACAACTGGGAGTCGCCGGCTTTGGGGGCTTGGGGACTGGGCTGGGAAGTCTGGCTGGATGGGCAGGAGATCACGCAGTTCACCTATTTTCAGCAGGCGGGCGGGCAGACCCTCGATCCTGTCAGCGTAGAAATCACCTATGGTATTGAGCGCATCGTGCTGGCGCTGCAAGGGGCAGACACCGCCTGGTCGATTGACTGGCTGGACGGAGTCAGTTATGGCGATGTGATGTTCAGCGACGAGGTCGAACACTGCCGCTATTATTTTGATGTCGCCGATGTCGATGCGCTGCGCACGGTTTTCAAGGTCTACGAACGCGAATATGCGCGGGCGCTGGAAGGCGATGCGCTGATCGCTGCCTACGATTATGTACTCAAGTGCAGCCACCTCTTCAATGTGCTGGATACGCGCGGCGCGGTCGGCGTTACAGAACGCGCCAATTACTTCCGCCGCATGCGCGAAATGACGCGCCATATCGCCGCGGAATACATCGCCCGGCGCGCCCAACTGGGGCATCCGCTGATGAAGATGAGCGAGCGCTGGCGTGGCGCGCCTGTGCAAGCCTTGCCCGCCATGCCCGAGCCGCCCAGCGAAGCAGCTGACTTCTTGCTGGAAATCGGCGTGGAAGAAATGCCAGCGGCCGATGTCGAAAATGCCACCCAGCAAGCGCGTATAGCCGCCCCAGCCCTCTTTGACGAGCTGCGCCTGGAGCATGCGGGCATCGAGGTTCATGCTACCCCGCGGCGCATTGTCGTGCATGCGCGCGATGTGATGCCGCGGCAGCTTGATGCAGAATCTGTGGCCAAGGGTCCGCCAGCCGACCGCGCTTATGATGCAGACGGGCGGCCGACTCGCGCCGCGCTGGGTTTTGCGCGTGGCAAGGGTGTCGCCGTAGAAGACCTGCGCATTGAAGACAGGGACGGTGGCCGCTATGTAACGGCGCTGGTGCGCACCGCTGGCCGGCCCGCGACAGAAGTCCTGGCCGAGGCGCTGCCGGGATTCATCGCTGATTTGCGCTTTCCCAAGTCCATGCGCTGGAACGATAGCGGCGTGGTTTTCTCCCGTCCCATACGCTGGCTGGTCGCGCTATATGGCGGGGCGGACATCCCCTGCGCCTATGCCGGCATCGCCAGCCGACCAGCGACGCGCGGATTGCGACCGTATGGCTCGCCGACTGCCGAACTGACCGACGTCCGCTCGTATCAGCGGTTCTGCGTTGAGCAGGGCATCTTGCTTGATGTGGCGCAGCGCAAGGCGGTCATCCGCGAACAAGTGGACGCCCTCGCGGCTAAAGTCGGCGGTAACGTTGCGGCTGATGACGATCTGTTGGGGGAAGTGGCGAATCTGGTCGAAGCGCCGAGGGCATTCCGTGGTGAATTTGAAAGCGACTTCCTGGACTTGCCGCGCGATGTGCTGGTGACCGTCATGCGCAAACACCAGCGCTACTTCGCGGTCGAGGATGTGGACGGGCGGCTTTTGCCATATTTCATCGGCGTGCGCAATGGCGACAGCCAGCATCTGGACAAAGTGATCCTGGGCAACGAGCAGGTAATCCGCGCCCGCTTTTCCGATGCCCGCTTTTTCTACACTGCCGATACAGCCAAGCCGCTGGCCGAGCAGTTGCCGCGCCTGGACACATTAACTTTCCAGGCCGAACTGGGCTCCATGCGCCAGAAAAATGACCGCGTGGCCGCATGTGTCCATGATCTAGGCGCTCTGCTTGGATTTGAGGAATCTGATATAAGAATTGCGCACGAGGCTGCACAGATCGCCAAAGCCGATCTGGCCACCAGCATGGTGGTGGAGATGACATCATTGCAGGGCGTGATGGGCAGAGAATATGCCTTGCGCGAGGGCATCGACGTAGCTGTTGCCCAGGCGATCTTCGAGCATTGGCTGCCGCGCGGGGCGGGGGACAGGCTGCCGACGAGCGATGCCGGGCGTCTGTTGGCGCTGGCGGACAAACTGGACAGCCTGGTCGGTTTGTTTGCGGTGGGCTTAGCACCAAAATCAACCTCCGACCCCTATGGCTTGCGGCGCAGCGCATTGGGCATCATTCAAATCTTGCTCGAACGGTCGCTTCGGGTTGACCTGCGCGAGATGATCAATCTGGTGGCGCTTGCACAGCCTGTTCCCGTCAGCGACGAAGCGCAGGCGCAAATCTTCGACTTTGCGCGCCGGCGTTTTGACAACTGGCTGAACGACGAATTCGACTATCCGCGCGATGTCATCAATGCTGTGCTGGCCGAGCAAGCGCACAACCCGTCAGACGCGCTGGCTGGCATTGAGACGCTGGCTACTTGGGTCGCGCGCGAGGAATGGGAGGCCATCCTGGATGGTTTCGCCCGCTGTGTCCGCATCACTCGCAAGGAAGCGCCGCAGTTGTTCGACCCTGCGCTGCTGGACGAACAATATGAAAAAGCGCTGTGGGCTGTCGTCCAGGACTCGACTGTCGATAATCTGCGCCCGGGCGATGTAGCGGGCTTCCTGGCGGCATTCGAAACGATGGTGCCTGCGGTTACAGATTTCTTCGATCATGTTCTGGTGCATGCCGAAGACATTTCGCTGCGCCGCAACCGCATCGCCTTGCTGCAACGCATCAGTCGCATGCAGGCCGGACGAGCGGATTTGAGCTTGCTGGCAGATTTCTAACGCTGCGCCAAAAGTTGCGAGGCTGCGTCTCGCTCAATATACTAAACGCCAACTGAATCGTGGAAGAATCCCTATGTCGGCCACCGACGACATCAAGGCTCGCATCGATATCGTCAGTTATGTGCAGCGCTATGTGCCCAGCCTGAAGAAATCCGGGCGCAACTACAAAGCCTGCTGCCCTTTCCATAATGAAAAGACGCCGTCCTTCGTTGTTAACCCCGAACGCGGCACCTGGCACTGCTTTGGCGCATGCGCAGAAGGCGGCGATATCTTCACTTTCGCCCAAAAGGTCAACGGCTGGGATTTCAAAGAGGCGCTGCGTGAGCTGGCTCTGCAGGCCGGCGTGCAACTGCGCGCGCAGACTCCGCAGCAAAAAGATGAGGACGAAAGACTGGAGCGGCTGCGTGGCCTGCTGGCGACCGCTGCTGACTATTATCATCGGCGCTTGCAGCAAGCCGATGCCCAGCCCGTCCGCGACTACATCTTCGCCGGGCGCGGCTTGCACGACGCAACAGTCAGCCGCTTCCAACTGGGTTATGCCCCGCCGGGTTGGGACTTCATGCTGAATGCGCTGCGAGGCTTGGGCTACAGCGATGAAGAGATCGTTGAAGTTGGCTTGGCAGCGCGCAATGAACGCGGGCGGATTTATGATCGATTTCGCAATCGCCTGCTGATCCCCATTCATGACCCGCGCGGACGGGTGGTGGGTTTTGGCGGACGCGCGCTCGACCCCGATGACAACATCAAGTACATCAACTCGCCACAGACGTCGCTTTTCGACAAGAGTCGACTGTTGTTTGGGCTGGATTCGGCGCGCCGGGCAATCCGCGACTCGGGCAGAGCGGTCGTTGTCGAAGGCTATTTTGATGTTATACAGGCGCACCAGGCGGGGCATCACAATGTGGTCGCGCAGATGGGCACTTCGATGACCGAAGCGCAGTTGCGATTGCTTTCGCCTCGACTCGCCAAGCGCGTCGTTTTGGCGCTGGATACAGACGAGGCCGGCATCAACGCCACTCGCCGCAGCCTGGAAATGGCTCGGGGCATGCTCGAGCGCGATTATGCTGGCAAGCTGTCGGTCGATATTCGCATCTTGCAGGTGCCGGCTGGCAAAGACCCGGATGACTTCTTGCGCGAATCGCCGACCGATTGGCACGCGCTGCTGGAAAGCGCCCAGTCTGTTGCCGACTTTGTCATTGAGCTGGAGACGGCGCGCTTGAGCCCTGATAGCAGCCTGCTGGACAAACAAGCTGTCGCGCAGCCGATTTTGCCCATCTTGCTGGCATCGGAAAACGACCTTCTGCGGCAAGACAACATCCAGAAACTCGCTCGCCGCTTGCGCATCAGGGAAAGCGAATTGCTGGCTTGGGCAAAAGCAATCGCGCCTGCCAGCTCGCCAACGCCGGCGCATCCGCCCGACCTGCCGCCGGAATACTTCGATGCCGAATATGCTGCGCCGCCTCCTGATATCGCCCAGCCCGAACCAGGCAAACATCTACGCCAGGGCTCCTTGCGTGCCGCTGAGGGCCATTGCCTCGGCCTTTTGTTGCGCAACCCGCATCTGCTCGCTCAGGTCAACCGCAAATTGCGCGAATTGGCTGGCGATGACCAATTGCTGCAAAGTGGACCGCTGCGCGAGCTGGGCGCCGACGATTTCAGCAGCAGCCGGTATCGCGCCTTGATGATCCACCTGCAAGAGTCGCTGCAGCAGGATGACCTTGAGCCGCTGGATTTTCTGGCGCGCAGCATCGATGCAGAACTGCATGATGAGCTTGCCGAGCTGCTGCGGGAAGAGCGTGTCGTGCTTTCACAATCGCTGCGGGGCAACTTTCAGGTCGATTTGCACGATATAGTAAAGAGTCGCCGGCCCGCGCAGCGACCAGGGCGCGATCTGCTCACTGAATTGATCAGCCGGGCGCTGCAGTTGCGCCAGGAACGCTTGACCAACGAACGGGTGGATATGCAGTACTTGCAAGAAGAAGCGCAGACTGAAGCGGACAGGCAGCTGGACGACCGCCTCGCCATAGATGTCAGGCTGTCTGTATTGGCAAAGGCGCGCATTGATCTGGCGGTCGGCTGAATTGGGCTTCGCAAACCGCCGCGGCACTTCCTTGTGAAAGGAGCCAACCAGATGGAAATGAGCACAATTGCCAGCATCCAGGCGCAGGATGGCGGCGCTGGAATGGAAACTCATGCCGGGCGCGGCACAAACGATGCGAGCGCCGAAAACCTCACCACAACAGCAATTGTTCATTCCGGCCTGGATGACAACACCCGGAGCAACGCGCGCGAAAGCCTGCCACAATCCGATGATCCCGTGCGGATGTACCTGAAAGAAATCGGCCAGGTGCCGCTGTTGGACAGCAACCGCGAAATGTGGCTGAGCACGCAGATCGCCGCCGAACGACACCTGGAAGCGCTGCAAGACGACCTGGCCAGCTTTGACAAGCAAGGACCGGTGCCGCGCGAGCCCGACCACCTGGATGTAGAGCGCTTTGCCTATTTGCGCTTGCGGGAAGATTGGCAACTCCTGCAAGAATCGGCTGCCGCGCTGGAGACCGAAGCGCCAGATTTCTTCCGCGTGCTGGCAGAAACACAAGAGACGATCGCCAACTGGGACCGCGATGGGTTTTCGTACATTCGCACCTACCTCAGCCAGCGGCGATGGGGTAAAGACGAGAAGTGGGCGGGACTGGCGCGAGCCCTCTTCGCTGTTGTGCACGCGCTGTACCTCTTTCCATACGAGCATCAGACGCGTATGCAGCGTCATTTTCGCAAAGCGCAGGAGCTGCCCAGCCCGCTGGAGTTCGATTCATGGATCGAAGACACGCTTGATCCTGTCAGCCTGGCGAAGCAGCAGCAAGAGCAGGTCGAGCAGCATGCCGCGCTTTCTTCCGAAGCCTTGACTCGGGCTAATCTGCGCCTGGTGGTCAGCGTGGCGAAGCGCTACATGGGGCGGGGCATCAGCTTTCTCGATCTGATTCAAGAAGGCAATCTGGGCTTGCTGCGCGCGGTCAACAAGTTCGACCACACCAAAGGCTACAAGTTCAGCACCTATGCCACTTGGTGGATCCGCCAGTCGATCAGCCGCGCCATCGCCGACCAAGCCCGCACCATCCGCATCCCCGTACATATGGTCGATACCATCAATCGCATGATGCGTGTGCAGCGCGACCTCATCCAAACGCTGGGCGGAGAGCCGACCACCGAACAGATCGCGCTGGAAATGGACTTCCTTTCTGATGACGAGCGCCGGTTGATCAAACAGAGCAAGAAAAATGGCGATGATCCTGACATGCGCCTGGCTCGCAAACTTCGCCGAGCCACGCAAAAAGTCCGCCGCATCATGCGCATCAGCCAAGAACCAATGAGCCTGGATATGCCGGTCGGGCAAGAAGACAGCAGCCAGTTGGGCGATTTCATCGAGGACGAAAATGCGCCCGGTCCTGTGGATTCGGCGGGCAAGCAACTGCTGAAAGAGCAGATCCGCGCGGCGCTGGGTGTATTGAGCGAACGCGAGCGCAATGTGCTGGACTTGCGCTTTGGCTTGACGAACGGACAAGACAATACGCTGGAAGAAGTCGGCAGCTTGCTCGGCGTAACGCGCGAACGGATTCGGCAGATCGAAGCCAAAGCCCTGCGGAAGCTGCGGCACCCCACCCGCTCGCGGCAGTTGCGCGATTACCTGGAAATGTAGCCGCGGCTGCCAGAAAACTGGCTGGTATGAAAATCGATGAGCTGCATAGCTGGCATCTCAGCCCCAAGGCGGCTGTGGCTCTGCAGCGCGACTTGGCGAAGCGCCTAGTCGACAATGCGCCGCTGGATTTGCAGCAGGTCCGCACAGTCGCGGGCGTGGATGTCAGTGTGCGTGGCGGCATGTCGCGAGCGGCGGTCGTCCTCATGCGTTTGCCACAACTGACGATCGTCGAAACCGTCTGCGCAGCCGAAGAGACGCGCTTTCCCTACATCCCTGGCTTGCTGGCATTCCGCGAAGGACCCGTCGTGCTGGCGGCGCTGCGACGACTACAAATCGAGCCAGATGCTTTCCTCTTCGACGGCATGGGACAGATCCACCCGCGCAAAATGGGCATCGCGGCGCATCTGGGCTTGTGGCTGGGGCGACCAACGATCGGCTGCGGCAAATCACATTACATCGGCGCTTATCAACTGCCCGCAGATGTCAAAGGCGCGCACAGCCGGCTAACTTATCGTGGTGAAGCGCTGGGTGTTGTTTTGCGCTCGCGTGCCAATGTCAAACCTGTCTATGTTTCGGTGGGGCATCTGGCGGATATCGAAAGCGCGGTCGAACTCACCCTGCGTTGCACAACGCGCTTTCGACTGCCCGAGCCCATCCGCGCCGCGCACAAGGCAGCCGCCCAATAACCCTGCTAGCTTTGGCTCAACAACTCGTGATACAGCGCGATCGTGTCCTTGCAGACGCGCGAAAGGGTGAAGCCTTCCAGCACAATCTGCCGGCCCGCCGCGCCCATGCGCCGGCAGGTTTCGGGGTCGTCCAATAGCTTCTGTACCGCCACGGTCAGCGCCTCGGTATCGCCAGGCGGCACGAGACGGCCGTTGACTCCCTCGCGCACGATTTCGCGGCAGCCAGGCGTGTCGGTGGTGACGCAGGCGCGCGCGCAGGCAGCGGCTTCGATCAAAACCTTGGGCACGCCTTCGCCATAGGTCGATGGCAAGCAGACGAGGCGGCTTTCGGCATAAACGGCTGGCATATCTGTTTGCTTGCCTTGCCACTCAATCAGCCCTTCGTTCTGCCAGGCCACCAACTGCCTTGCGGGCACACTCAGCGGACTGGTGGGCTCTGCATAGCCGACAACGCGGAAGATCGCTCGTCTTCGCAAACGCCGCGCCACTTCCACAAAGTCGCCCAGGCCCTTCTGCCACAGCAAGCGCCCGGCATACAGAACCACCGGCAAATCGGCGATTGGCTCTTCCGCCGGGCAGAAGATTGTTTCGTCGACGCCCGACCCGCGGATGAGTCGTGTTCGCCCGCGGTCGACCAAGCCGCGTTGGATGAAAAGCCGTTGATCGTCCGGATTTTGAAAGATGATGCGGCTGCCAGCCCCGGCCAAAGCCAGTTTGAAAGCCGGTGCGGACAAACGGTCGATCAGCCGCGCTTTGAACCCATCGCCAGCGAACACATAGCCCAGCCCACTCATCGCATTGACTACCGCTCCCGGCTTGCAGAGTCGGGCAGCTATCCCGCCATAGAGCACCGGTTTGATGCTGACATGATGCAGCAGATCGGGCTGCAACCGCGCGTACAACCGGCACAGCGACAACAGAGTCCGCAGCTCGTGCAGCGGGTTGGTGCCGTGCTGGCTGAAGGGCAGAGGATGAAAAGGCAGATAGGCCGCCTTGATGCGCGTTACCGATGCGGTGTCATCGCCAGAGGTCGCCACCGAGACGCGAAAGCCTGCCTCGCGCGCCGCCAGCGCCAGCTCCAGGCGATGCGACACAAAAAAGCGCGGGATATTCACCACAAAGAGCAGGCTGGGTCGCTCGTCAGGCAAGGCAAATCCTCTTGCTGGCTGCGCAGCCCGCGTCAGTCCGGCTCGTCAAAGTCGAACAACTGCACTTCGCTGGTATCATCGACGCCCGCGATGCTGCCGCTGAGCGCCTCGACCGGCGTGTGCTGGGCAAGTTTCGCGCCAGCCAGCACATACACCAGCACGCCAACCGACGAAAGCGCAAAGCTCGCCAAAATGCCCACCATCTGCAGCTGCCCGAAGAAAAAATCGCTGGCATCATCGCGAATATGCGAGCCAAAGCCGACAATATCGGCCAAGCCCGCCATCGCCGCGAACAAGATGCCCGTGATCGCCAGACGAACGCCGATCTGTTGGCTGAGTGTGGCTGGCACGCCCAGGAAAAATATGCACTTCAGGTAAATCATCGCGCCCAGCACCAGAAATCCGTAGCCGGCCACGATCATCAGCACCTGCACAAGACCGATGCCCGCCGCCGTCGCCGCGCCAGTTACGCCGGGGAATAGGCCCATGAAACAGATCATCGCGCCCAAAGCGCCCAAAGCTATGCCAATCTGTGAAAATCGCCACATGACTTCTTATCCGTCCGCCAGGCTTTCTCGCAGTTTGCGCAGCATATTGCCGCCCAGGATGGCTGCCGTCTCGTCATCAGAAAAGCCGCGTTCGCCCAAGGCATCCCGCAGCAGCCACAAATCGCAGGTGGTATCAATCTCCGCAGGCAGCCTGCTGTAGGCATAACCGCCGTCGATGTCGCTGCCCAGGCCGACATGCGCAGCGCTGCCCACCAGTTGGCAGACATGGTCTACGGCATCGACCCAGTGCGAGAGTGTAACTCGCCGCTTGGGGTCGCTGGGATGCCAGTCGCGCCGCAGGTACCGATTATACAGCATTATACCCATGACGCCGTCACGCTGGCACAGTTGCTGGATCAACGCGTCGGACAGGCAACGCGGATGATCATAGATGCGCCGCGGGCTGGTGTGGCTGGCGATGATCGCGCCTTCATATCGTTCAATGGCCGCCGCAGCCGCGCGTTCTGGCAGCCTGGCGATATCCAGCAGGATATGAAAACCCTCCAGCGCTTCCAGCAATTCGTAACCGAGCAAAGTCAGATCGCCAGCTTCTCCCGCGCCCGTCACATAACGATTGCCGCTCCAAGCCGGCGCCACGATGCGCACGCCGCGTTCCAGCCACTCTTCAATTTGCTTCGGCTCGCTGACTGGCGCTGCGCCCTGCAGCAAAGGCACGATGCCCTGCAGTCGTCCGCCGATATCATCTTTCGCTAGCCACGACTCCAACACCTCGTCCAGATCTTGCAAACACAAGACGAGGCGTATCTGCTGATTGTCGTCTGCCAGGCGCTGATAATGCTCCAGTTGCCAGCGCGCAATTCTTTGCGCATCAGCCTGTCCACGGCTGGTGTAGCGCGCCCAGGCTGGCAATCCCGGCGCCGCCTCGTCCCATACCTGTATGCCGCCGAAGACCAACGCCACCCGTCCCAGCAGGTTGTCGCGCAGGCTGGTGGTCGCCGGGGGAAAAGTTGGATTCGTTTGCGCGCGGCGCTGCAGCCATGCCCAGCTGGCATAATCTCGCCCCAGCTGCAAGGCGTTTGGCGCGATATTCTGGGTGGCATCGACGATGATCATGACAGCCCAAGTCTACACGGTCTGCAAAGCCTGTGGTACAAGGGACTGTATCAGCACAGCCTTGAGCCGCCAATCTTTATGCGCATCATTCAGTTGCACAACGCCGGCGTCAACTTCGCCGGGCGCGAGCTATATCGTGGCATCTCGTTGGACATTAACGACCGCGATCGCATCGCCTTGGTAGGTCCCAATGGCGCGGGCAAATCCACACTCTTCAAGCTGCTGCTGGGCGAACTTGACGCCGACAGCGGGCACATCACGCGCCGGCCGCATGTGCGCATCGCCGGCTTGCCACAAGATATCGAGCTACCTGCCGAAGAGACCTTGCTGCATACCGCGCTGGTCAAACCACCTGAGCTGGCGGCCACGGAAAAGATATTGACCGAGATAGAAACCCGGCTGGCAGACCCGGCTGTCTACAGCGATGCCTCTCGACTGGCAGCAACGTTGGAAGCGCACGAAGCCCAACTGGCGCGCTATGAACAGATGAACGGGCATCGACACGCCAGCCATGTGCGCGAGCTGCTGGCCATGCTTGGCTTTGACGAAGATGACTATGTACGGCGCAACGAAAGCTTGTCGGGCGGACAAAAGAAGCTGGTTGCGCTGACGCAGTTGGCGGTTGCCGCGCCCGATCTGCTGCTGCTGGACGAACCGGACAACCACCTCGACCTGAATGGCAAACACCAGTTGGAACAGTTCATCCACAGCTACCGCGGCGCTGTCGTCATCATTTCGCACGACCGCTATTTGTTGGACGAAGTAGCCACGCAGACCGTCGAACTGGAAGATGGCAAACTGATCACCTATCACGGCAATTATTCCTATTACATCAACGAGCGCGAACGCCGCCGCCTGCGTCAACAGCAGCAATATGTAACGCAGCAGAAAGAGATCGCTCGCCTGGAAGAAATGATCGAGCGCTTTGAACGTTGGGCGCGCCAGGTACTCAGCCGCAAGCACATGTTGGCAGCCCGTCAACGCCGGCGCATGCTGCAGAAAATGCACGACCGCGGCGAAATTATCGAGAAAGTGGGCGAACAAAGGTTGATGGACTTCAAGGTGGCAGGCTGGCGCGGCAGCAAAAATGTGCTGGAACTGCGCCGGCTGTGCATGGCTTTTGATGATGAGCCGCTCTTTCTGGATGCCGATCTGCTCATTCAGCATGGCGAGCGCGTCGGCATCATCGGCGGCAACGGCGCGGGCAAGACTGTCTTGCTCAAGCTCGTCCTGGGCGAACTGCAGCCGACTTTGGGCGAGGTCAGAGTGGGACCCAGCGTACGCATCGGCTATTATTCGCAAGAGCATCAGACTCTGGCTGGCTGGCTGGAAAACACGCCATTGCAATTGATCCGCAGCATACAAAACAGCAGTGAATCCAACGCGGTGTCTTTTTTGCTGGGCATGGCATTCAGCTATCAGCAGGCGCATCAGCCCATTGGCAGCTTGTCAGGCGGCGAACGCAGTCGCCTGCAGTTGGCGCTGGTCATGCTGCAAGAGCCGAATCTGCTGTTGCTGGACGAGCCGACCAACAACCTGGATATCGCCTCGGTTGAAGTGCTGGAAGGCGCGCTGGACGAATTTGTCGGCACAGTCGTCATCGTCTCGCACGACCGCTACTTCCTCGACCAGACCGTCGACCGGCTTGTCGAACTGCGCGCGGGCGAATTGCGCGAATATCAGGGCGGCTATACCGAATACCTGCAGGCGACCGGGCGTCTGTAACCCGATTTAGAGGTCGGCGGGCCGAGCCCGGATCACCGCGCCGGGAATCGTGAAAGAGAAGTCATCGCTGCTGATCTGCGCGGGCAACCCGAAGTCCCGGCGGATGTCTGCGGACGCGCCGACGAAGAGCGATTTGATCATGTCGCGATTGGCTCGAGATGTGCGCATGCGCCGCGTCCATGTCCCGAAGTGCAGGCTGAGCTCGAAATGTTCCAGCACCGCCGCCACGAAACCAGCCGCTCGCAGCATCGCCAGCCATTCAGAGGCGCGGTAGTCGCGGACATGTGATGGGTCGCGCAGCAATTCGATGGTCTGCAAAAAGGTATCCTGGGCATACTCCTCGCTGGCCATGATATCGCTGATGACGAAGACGCCCGTTGGCTTCAGCACGCGCCGAAACTCCACAAGCGCCCGTTCAGGTTGTTGCCAGTGGTGCGCGCTGTAACGGGTGGCGACAATGTCAAAGCTGGCGGCGGGGTAGGGCAGTTGCTCCACATCCGCTTGCTGCAGCGCCAGGTTGTCCACGCCGCGTTCACAGGCCAGCGCTTCCACCTGGTCGAGCATGGCGCGCGTAAAGTCACAGGCGAAGACCTTGCCTGCGCGCCGCGCCAAAGCCAGGGCGGTGTGTCCAGCTCCACAGCCCGCGTCCAGAGCCAGCCTGTCTGCCTGCGGGTCGGCAGCCGCGACCAGCAAATCGAGATCGGCGCCCGCGGCATGGACTTTGCTGGTGCGATAATTGGCGGCGACATCGGCGAATTGACGTTGCACATGGCTCTTTACATCCGCGACCCGTGCCGGCGGGGTCATGGAGTGAGGTCAATTCTGCCGGTAAAAGCCAAAAAGCCCCTTGCCATTGTCGGCGAATGTGTTAGACTATTCACAACATCTCCTGATATCAAACAGCCTCAGGGTTTGCCTTGACAACACCTTTGGTATTCTTGTACGCTTCAGGTTTGCAGTCTTCTTGTCGTCACGCAGTTGCGGATACATGAAAACCGACCACGACAATTTGTGTTGGTTGTTTTTTCATCGTCTCACCATTCCGTGTGGCGCGATAAACGCGTCGATGCCCGCCCCCAGCCGAGTCCAGAGTCCAGCCAAGGAGCCGCGCCTTGAAACACTATTATAATGTCAAGAACTACGCTCGCACGCCCGAGATCCAGGACTTGCCCCCGCTGATCGATGTCCAGCTTAAGTCGTTCGACCACTTTCTGCGTGGTGGCAAACTGCTGGAGCTCTTTGACGAGATCAACCCCATCTCGAGTTTTAATGGCAATCTGTCGCTCTACTTCCCGGGCAACGACCCGCAGGCGCAAGAATTTGGGCTGGAATTCCGCCTGGACGAGCCAAAGTACAATGAAGATGAGTGCATAGAGCGCGATATGTCTTTTTCGGCATCGCTGCACGCCAAGGTCGCCCTGGTCAATCACGAGCAGGCTGACGAGTTTATCGTGCAGGAAATCTTCCTGGGCGAATTCCCGCTGATGACCGAGAATGGCACCTTCATCATCAATGGCACCGAGCGCGTGGTGGTCAGCCAGTTGATTCGCTCGCCGGGCGTCTATTTTGATGGCGAAGAAGAACGTACGACCGGGCGCTATCTGGCCAATTGCAAGCTCATCCCCGACCGTGGCGCCTGGATGGAATTCGAGACGCGCAAGACCGACTACATCACAGTCAAGTTCAACCGCAAGCGCACCATTCCGGTGACGATCCTGCTGCGCGCGCTGGCGGCGGTGGAAGATGGCATGTCGGCTTCGCGCTCGCCTGTCAAAACGGGCGATGACGAAGAGATTCTCGCGCTCTTCAAGGATGTCGACACGGACGAAACGCGCCGTTATATCGAGACTTGCATCGACCAGGAACCTGTCTGGGACCTGAAGAAAAAACAGACCATTGGCGAGGCCGCGCTGATCGAATTTTTCCGCCGCATCCGCCCGGGCGATCCGCCAACCCTGGACAATGCCCGCAGCTTCCTGGAAGAGCAGCTTTTTGACAAGCGCCGCTATGACCTGGAACGGGTCGGTCGTTACAAACTCAACCGGCGTTTGAGCCTGGACGAGGTCGTCCCGCGCGAACACCGCACCCTGACCAAGCACGACATCGTCAAGCTCGTGCGGCATATGGTCGAGATCAACAATGCCGATGACCCGGCGCGACACTTTGATGACATTGATCACCTGGGCAGCCGGCGCGTCAAAACCGTCGGCGAGCTGATCGGCAACAAGCTGCGTGTCGGTTTGCGGCGTATGGAACGGGTCGTGCGCGAGCGTATGTCTATCCGCGAGGCCGACCAGTTGGCGCCCGTTTCGCTCATCAATATCCGGCCTATCGTGGCGGCTGTGCGCGAATTTTTCGGCTCGTCGCAGCTTTCGCAATTCATGGAACAGACGAATCCGCTTTCCGAGCTGACGCACAAGCGCACCTTGTCGGCGCTGGGTCCGGGCGGTTTGCGCCGCGAACGAGCCGGCTTTGATGTGCGCGATGTGCATCACAGCCACTACGGACGCATCTGTCCCATGGAGACGCCCGAAGGACCGAACATCGGCTTGATCGGTCGCTTGGCCAGTTATGCGCGCGTCAATGACCTGGGTTTCATTGAAACGCCCTACCGCAAGGTGATCAATAGCTTGCCGCTGGATGATGAACGCTTGCCTGGCCGCGCCTTGAATGACGATATCGAAGCCATCTTGTCGCTGCCCAAAGGCGCGGTCATAACAGAAGAAATTGTTGGCATGCTGCGCTACCACCAGATTGACACGGTGACTGTGCATGCCAGCGGCGTGCGGGAATCGGTGGAAGAACGCCCGGTTGACGAATCGCTAATTGGCATTCGCATTGGTGCCGATGTAACAGTGGGCGTGGTGCGCAGCCAGTTGAATAACCTGATCGATGCCGTACGCGACCAACTGGACAGCCGCGCTCTCAGCGAATCCCGCGAGGAATATGACGCGCTCTATGTCGATGCTGCTGGATCCATCATCAGCGCTGCCGACCTGGTCTGGAATAACCGCGACAGCCTGACACCGCAGCACCTCGAGGAATTTGACGAGGCGGTTGGCGCGCGAGCAGCGGAACTGGAAGGCACCATCTCTACTTACCTGAACGCGCGTACCGACTTGCGCAGCGCCATAGAGGCTTTGACCAGCGCCTTGGAAAAACCGCCCAGCCGCCTGCTGGATGTGCCAAAGCGCTTCGACCAGCTCTACGACGAAGCCGCAAAATACGCCGGCAAAGTCGGCGACTTCGTGCGCATGGCGGAAAAATCCATGAACGGCGAGCAATTATCCCCGCGCGAAGCCAGCCGCATCATGCAATCGGCTTACAACTGCATCCGCCTATTTCACGAGAAGATGTCCAAAGCCGACGAAGCGGTCGAACGCGCCCTCAAGCCATTGGATGACCTGCAACGGTCGGAAGTCATGACCGAGCGGCGCATCATCGCGGCAAAAGGCGCTATCATCGACCTGGCGACGCTGCAATCCCTGCGCAGGCATGGCATGGAACGAGCGCCGGTTGTTGTTCTCGGCGATGATAGCGCATCGGAAACGCTGTCCGTGAGTGGCGACCTGGTGGGGCGCGTGCTTCACCAAGCCATCGACTCCGAAGCGCTGGTGCTGGAAGAAGGCGAGGTTATTGATGCGGACGCGCTGCAGAAATTGCGGCAGGCTGGCTTTGACGCTGCGCCGATCGCGCCTTTTGCTTCGCACGAGATCACTTATCTTTCGGCGGACCAGGAAGATGAATACACAATCGCTCAAGCCAACGCCGTCCTGGATGAGCGCGGACAATTTGTATCCAGGCGTGTTTCAGCGCGCTTGCATCAGCAGTTCATGTCCGTGGTGCCGCAGCGCATCGAATACATGGATGTCGCTCCCCGTCAGATCGTCGGCATCAGCGCGGCTTTGATCCCCTTCCTTTCGCATGATGCCGCCAACCGCGCCTTGATGGGCTCGAACATGCAACGTCAGGCTGTGCCGCTCATCACGCCCGATGTCTCGGTTGTCAGCACCGGCATGGAACGCCAGGCGGCGTCCAGCAGTGGACAAGTGCTGGTTTCGGAAGTGGCTGGCGAGGTCATCAGCGTCCAAGGGCATCGTGTCGTCGTGCGCACACCCGATGGCGAAGAAGTGTCATTCCAGCTGCGCAAGTATGAACGGTCGAACCAGTCGACCTGCATTGACCAGCGTCCGCAAGTGCGCAAGGGCGACACGATCCAGCCAGGCGACATCATCGCCGACAGCTCATCCACCTACAACGGACACCTGGCGCTGGGGCAGGATGTGTTGACCTGCTTTCTGTCGTGGGATGGCGGCAACTATGAAGATGCCTTGCTAGTCAGCGAAGATTTGCTGCGCAGCGACAAATTCACCAGCATCCACATCGAAAAGTATGAAATAGAGGCGCGCGATACCAAGCTGGGCGCAGAAGAGATCACCTATGACATTCCCAATGTCGGCGAAGAAGCGCTGAAGGACCTCGACCAGGACGGTATCGTGCGCATCGGCGCTGAAGTTGGACCCAACGATATCCTGGTTGGCAAGATCACACCCAAAGGCGAAAAAGAACTATCGCCCGAAGAAAAGCTGCTGCGCGCCATCTTTGGCGAACATGCGCGGGAAGTGAAAGATTCGTCGCTGCGCCTGCCCCATGGCGACCGCGGCAAAGTGATCGATGTCAAGGTCTTCAACCGCGAAGAACACCCCGACCTGCCCGCTGGCGTTGAGAAAATGGTGCGCGTCAGTGTGGCGCAGCGCCGCAAGCTCACCGTTGGCGACAAAATGGCGGGCCGCCATGGCAACAAGGGCGTCATTTCAAAGATCGTCACGGTCGAAGATATGCCCTATGTCGACGGCGGCATCCCCTGCGAAATCATCTTGAATCCGCTGGGCGTTCCCAGCCGCATGAATATCGGCCAAATCCTTGAGTTGCATCTGGGCTGGGCGGCCGACCGGCTGGGCTTCCGCGCCATCACCCCCGTGTTTGATGGCGTGCAGGAATTGGAAATCCAGGCAGAGTTGGGCCGCGCCTGGTTGATCGACTGGGCATGGAAACTCATCACCACCCGCGCCTGGGAAAACCAAGCTCGCATGGCCGCCAGCGCTGGCATGAAGTCTGAAGACTTCGATGACGACATGCATGTCATCTGCGCCTATCTGCTGGATCTTGTCGGCGAATCGGGCGAATATGACAACGAAAAGATCATCCTGGAGCGCCAGGCGACTTATGTGCGCCGCGTTGCTGTGGGCCAGATCCTGCGCGAGCATGGCTATGATCCAGCCGAAATCATGGTCTACAACAACGAGGGCTTGTCTGCCGAAGTGCGCGATCTCCGCGATACCAATGCGCTGGATGTCTCGCTGCGTCTCTGGATCCAGCATTATGCGCCGGACGAAGTGAAGCTGGTGGACAACTTGAGCGCGCGCGAATTGTTTGAAATCGCCGACCGAGTCATGTTTGCCACCAACCAACCCGTCCCTCACTACGGCAAGATGACGCTCTATGATGGGCGCACAGGCGAACCATTTGATCGTCCCGTGGCAGTCGGCTATGTGCACATGTTGAAACTGGCGCATCTGGTCGAAGACAAGGCTCACGCCCGCTCGACTGGTCCGTACAGCCTGGTTACCCAGCAGCCACTGGGCGGCAAGGCGCAATTTGGCGGGCAGCGCTTCGGCGAGATGGAGGTTTGGGCGCTGGAGGCGTATGGCGCGGCGCACATTTTGCAAGAGATGCTGACCGTCAAGTCGGACGATGTCCAAGGGCGCGTCAAGACCTACGAAAGCATCGTCAAAGGCGAACCAATCGAAGAACCAGGCATCCCCACCAGCTTCCGCGTGCTGGTCAAGGAATTGCAGAGCCTGGGTTTGTCGGTCGAAGCCATCACTGGCACCGGCGATGTCATCCGCTTTGGCAAATATGACGAGCAATACCGCAGACCGCAGCCAGAAACCGGTCTGTTGGGCTTGGGGGCGGCCCGCTCGGCTGAGTTTTAGACGGCGCAACCAGTTGGGGGCGCGCAAGAAACAGCGTCCCCCAGCCAGCCATAATTCGCCAGAAAACGAGCCAGTCTTGTGCGCAAGAAGTTAGCCTTGTCAGGCGCTGCGATTGTGCTGTCTCTGCTGGCGTTGGAAGTCGGCTGGCGCTGCGTCCATTATTTGCGGAAAATGCAAGTCGCGCGCGGCATGATGCGCCCGTGGCGAAACAGACTAACCCTCAGAATCACCTCCAGACTCGTCTTGCACTGACGGGCATGCTGTGCTAGGCTTTGCGCAACTTGTTCAAAAAAGCACAAGTGCGTGGCATTCGGCGATGACCATCCTCGAGTTCGGACCTGTTAGCGCCCTGCTGGTGATATCAGTCGCCCTCGCGCTGATCATCGCCAACATCTCGCGCGTCATGGGTCCGCAGCGCCCGACCTATCGCAAGTCTGTGCCCTACGAAAGCGGCATGAAGCCGATCGGTCCCGCGACGCGCCGCCTGCCCATTAAGTTCTATCTGGTCGCGGTCTTGTTCATCATCTTTGATATTGAAGTGATTTTCTTTTTGCCCTGGGCGGTATCCATGCGCGACCTAGGCGTCTATGGGCTGACTGTCATGGCTGTCTTCACGCTGATATTGATCGTCGGCTTCATCTATGAATGGAAGAAAGGCGGCTTGGAATGGGAGTAAGCGAGAAGCTTGGCAACCTAGGCGTCGTCACGACGACAGTCGAGCAAGCCGTCAATTGGGCGCGCACCGGGGCGATGTGGCCCCTGCTATTCGGATTGGCTTGCTGCGCCATCGAGTACATGAGTTCGCAAGCCTCCAGCTACGATTTGTCACGATTTGGCATGGAATTGAACCGCGCCACGCCTCGTCAGGCCGATTTGCTGATCGTGTCCGGGCGGTTGACGCGCAAGATGGCACCGGTCATTCGCCAGCTCTATGACCAGATGGCAGAACCAAAGTGGGTCATCTCCATGGGCGACTGCGCTTCTTGCGGCGGCGTCTACAACAACTATGCCATTGTGCAGGGCGTTGACGAGATCATCCCGGTCGATGTGTATATCGCTGGCTGCCCGCCACGCCCCGAACAGTTGCTGCATGGCATCTTGACACTGCACGAAAAAGTCAAGGGCGAGCGCATCGCCGACTGGGCATAGGCACAAGGCGCAAAGAAGGAAGTTTTTTGATGGAGATACCAGCGGCGAGAGATCCGGTGCAAGCGGCGCGCGATGCCTTTGGCGAAGCCATTTTGCATGTCAAGCAATTTCGCGGCGAAACGACCCTGGTGGTCGAAGCGGAACGCCTGCCAGAATTGCTGGGCTTCTTCCGCGCCAGCCCGGGCCTGGTCTACAACATGCTCTCCGATGTCAGCGCGGTTGATTATTACCCGGACGATTATGGCGATGCTTACGATGGCATGCAGAGCGACTATCGCCCCGAACGGTATGGCGTCTGCTATCACATCTTGTCCATGCTCTACAACCGGCGTCTGCGCATAAAAGCTTTCGCCCCCGCCGATGATCCGCGCCTGCCGACTGGCACGATCATCTTCCCCGCGGCGAATTGGCTGGAGCGCGAGATCGCCGACATGATGGGCATCGCTTTTGACGACCATCCCGATCCGCGGCGTTTGCTGATGCCCGAAGACTGGCACGGCCACCCCCACCGGCGCGATTATCCGCTGGGCAAGGAGACCGTGGCTTTCTCCTTCAATGTCGAAGATATCCATGCGCACAAGCCTTTCGCCAAGGACTAGACGAGGTCACTATGGCAGTCGCAGCACCACCACAAGAGGCATCGCTGGAAGAGCAACGCCGCTGGGAAGGCAACCTCGAACAATTGCGCGGGCTGGTTACCGAGCGCGCTGTCAGCGGCGATACCATGCTGCTGAATATGGGTCCGCACCATCCCAGCACGCATGGAGTCTTGCGCCTGCTGCTGGAGTTGGACGGCGAGCAAATCGTCACCTGCCTGCCCGATATCGGCTTCTTGCATACCGGCATCGAAAAGTCTATCGAAGACAAGAGCTACGAAAAAGCCGTCCCGCTCACCGACCGCATGGATTACCTGTCGCCCATGTCCAATAACATGGCGTATGCGGCAGCTGTCGAGAAATTGCTCGACCTCGATGTGCCCGAACGCGGGCAGATCATCCGCGTCGTCTGCCTGGAATTGGCGCGCTGTGCCAGTCACCTGGTTTGGCTGGGCACACACGCGATTGATATGGGCGCGATGAGTGTGCTGCTCTATGCCTTCCGCGAGCGCGAGCGCATCCTCGGCATGTTCGAGATGCTCTCTGGGCAGCGCATGATGAGCAGCTACATTCGCCCCGGCGGAGTCTGGCGCGATGTGCCATCTGATTTTCTGCCGACGCTGAAGCAGTTCCTGGCAGACTTCCCCTACAAAGTCGATGATTATGAAGCATTGTTGACGCAGAACCCGATTTGGAAAGACCGCTCGCAAGGCGTTGGCGTGGTCGAGCCAGATGTCGCGCTGGCTTATGGCATGACAGGCCCAGCCCTGCGCGGCAGTGGCGTCAACTGGGATCTGCGCAAAGCCCAGCCCTATAGCGGCTATGAAACCTACGACTTCAATGTGCCGCTGGGCGAACATGGCGATGTCTATGACCGCTACTTGATACGAATACACGAATTCCGCGAAAGTATCAAAATCTTGCAACAGGCGGTTTCTCGCTTGGAGCGGACGCAAGGACCGACCCGCTCGGAAAACCGCAAATACTGTCCGCCGCTGCGCAGTGAGCTGGGGCAGAGCATGGAAGCCGTCATCCACCACTTCAAATTGTGGACTTATGGCTATGATGCGCCGGATGACGAAATCTACAGCGCCATCGAAAGTCCGCGCGGCGAAATCGGCTGCTATATTCATGGCACAGGCGCAAACAAACCGCGCCGCGTTCATTTCAAAACGCCCTCATTCATGCACATCAGCGCGCTGCCTGTCGTTTCGAGAGGCTATCTGCTGGCGGATATGGTTGCCATCATCGGCAGCGTGGATATTGTGCTGGGCGACTGCGACCGCTAACTGGCGCTGGAGCGACGGACGAAGGAAGGCACATGGCGATCATAGGCAACCCGAAGTACGAGCAGCGCATCGAGCGGCATCTGGCCAAATACGAGACCAAACGCTCGGCTGTCATGCCGCTGCTCTACATCGCGCAGGAAGAATACGGCTGGGTCAATAGCGACGGCATCGGCGAGGTCGCGCAGATCCTCAACCTCGATCCCACCCAGGTCAAATCCATCGCCGGCTTCTATACCATGTACAGCGAGAAGCCCAAAGGCAAGTATTGGCTGCAAGTTTGCACCGACCTGCCTTGCGCGCTACAAGGCGCTGATGATTTTCATGCCTGGCTGAAAGACGAACTGGGGGTTGACGAGGGCGGCACGACAGACGATGGCTTGTTCACCGTCGAGCATGTCATGTGCCTGGCAGCTTGCGACAAAGCCCCCATGTTGCAATGCAATTTTCGTTATGTAGAAGAGCTCGACCAAAACAAAATGCGCCAGCTATTGGCGAAGTGGCGCAGCGAAGCGAACGGACGCGGCTAGAAGGAGCACAGCCAACCATGCACATTCTCCTGCGTGGACGCGATATCCCCAATATCAAGCAGCTGGATGTCTATGAGGCGCACGGCGGTTTCGACGGGCTGCGAAAATCGCTGGCCATGACGCCGGACCAGGTCATCGATGTCGTCAAAGCCTCGGGGCTGCGCGGTCGGGGCGGGGCGGGCTTTCCCACCGGTGTCAAATGGAGCTTCATCCCTCAGCACGAACCGATCAAATATGTCACGGTCAACGCCGACGAAAGCGAAACCGGCACCTTCAAAGACCGCGAAATCATGGAAGAGAATCCTTATCAGCTGATCGAAGGCTCGCTGATCTGCGCCTATGCCATCCAGGCCAAAGCCGTCTACATTTACCTGCGCGGCGAATTCTGGGATATCGGCGAGCAGTTGGATGCCTGCATCGCAGCCTTGCGGGAGGAAAACCTGGTCGGGGAAAATATCCTCGGCTCGGGCTACGATTGCGAGGTCTACACGCATCTCGGCGCGGGCGCCTATATCTGTGGCGAAGAAAGCGCCTTGCTCAACAGCCTGGAGGGCTATCTGGGGCAACCCCGCGTGCGGCCGCCATTCCCGGCGCAGAAAGGTGGCGGCTTGTACAAAGAAGCCACCGTCGTTAATAATGTCGAGACCCTGGCCAATGTGCCCTTCATCATGACCGAGGGCGCGCCAGCCTTCAAAGCTATCGGCACCGAGCAGAGCGCCGGCAACAAGATCTATTGCGTCAGCGGGCATGTCAAGCGACCGGGCAATTATGAGCTGCCTATGGGCACGACCTTCCGCGAACTGCTTTATGAACAGGCTGGCGGACCCTTGCACGACGACCGCCCATTCAAAGCCATGCTGCCATCGGGCGGCTCGGGACCCATCGTGCCCTTGACCGACGAGGTGCTCGATACGCGCATGAGTTATGAAGATTGCGCGGGCATCGGCACGATAATCGGCTCAGCGTCTATCATTATCATGGATGAAACGGTCGATATGACCTGGGTCGCTTCCAAAGTGACCAAATTCTTCAAGCACGAAAGCTGCGGCAAGTGCACGCCCTGCCGCGAAGGCACTTATTGGCTTGACAAGGTGATCGACCGCATTTTGGATGGACGCGGCACAGCCGACGATGTCAAACGCATCGCCGATGTCGCTGAAAATATGGCAGGAACGACTCTCTGCGCATTGGGCGATTTCGCCGCCAACCCGATTATCCATACCATCCGCCACTTTCCCGATGATTTTGCTCAGCATGTGCAGGCCTAAGCGATGAACTTGAAGCGACTGTTGCAGGTGTTGCCGGGCGCATTGTTTCGCTCGTCTCTACAGAAGGAGCGCGACTTCTTCGGCCGTTATCGCCTGCTGTGCGAGAACATCGCCGCGGAGCCCGGAAACTTGACCTTGCGCGTTGTGCGTGGCGAGATGCTGCTGGAGCGGCGCGACTACCAGCGAGCGCGCGCCGACTTTGAAGCTGCGCTGCGCATGAGCGAGTCGCTGGATATGCGGGCTGGCTGGCTGATTGAAGAACAGGTCATGCGCGACCGAGCGCTCTTTGGACTGGAAGTTGTGGCGCGCCATCTGCCGGCTGCGACTGCGACTCATGCGGAGGCATAAATGTCCGACACAGTGACCATCAACATTGATGGGCAAAATTATGAAGTGGCGGCTGGCGCAAATCTGGTGGATGCTGCCAAATGGCACGCCGGCAACGATATCCCGGTCTTCTGTTACCACCCGAAGATGGATCCGGTCGGCATGTGTCGCATGTGCCTGGTCGAGCTGGGTACGCCCGGGCGCGATCGCGCGACTGGCGAATTGCTGCGCAACGATGATGGCAGCCTGCAAATTCGCTATTTTCCCAAGCTGCAAACCGCTTGCACCACCACCGTCAGCGATGGCATGCACATCAAGACCAACACGCAGCAGGTCATCGACGCGCGCAACGATGTGCTGGAATTCCTGCTCAGCAGCCATCCGCTGGATTGCCCTATCTGCGACAAGGGCGGCGAATGCCCGCTGCAAAACCTGACCATGCGCCATGGTCCGCAAGCCAGCCGCATGTATTTCGAAGACAAGCAACTGCTGGAAAAACACTATCCGCTGGGCGATCTGATCTTCCTCGACCGCGAACGTTGCATTCAGTGCGCGCGTTGTGTGCGCTTCCAGGACGAAGTGGTTGGCGACGATGTGCTGGCATTCCATGAACGCGGCCGCCGCTTGCAGATCATCACCCATTCCGATCCCGGCTTCGACACCTATTTCAGCGGCAACACCACCGATATCTGCCCGGTCGGCGCGCTGACCACCGCCGATTTTCGCTTTGGCGCGCGCCCGTGGGAGCTCAACGAAGTGCCCAGCATTTCGCCCTGGGATGCCGCTGGCGAAAATATCAGCTTGAGCATGCGTCTTGATCGCGATTTCGGCGGCAAAGCCATGATCAAACGGGTCATGCCGCGCCAGAACGAATGGGTGAACGAGATCTGGATCACCGACAAAGCGCGTTTTGGGCATCACTTCACGCGGGCTGAAGACCGCTTGCAGCAGCCGCAAATGCGCACCGGCGGCACATTGCGAAACTCCAACTGGGAAGCAGCCATCGCGGCCATGGCGGCGACATTGCAGGGCGCGGATGGCGATGTCGCGGCGATCGCTGGCAGCGGCATGTCCAACGAAGACCTGTGGGCGCTGCGACAATTGCTGGAAGGCGTTGGCGCTGGACGGCTGGGCGCATGGCCCCCCACGCACGACGCGGCTCCGCACTTGGAACAGGTCGGCGTCGGCGCGGGCACGAACCTGAGCGAATTGGGCAGGGGCGACGCGATTTTGGTCATCGCCTGCGACCTGGAAGAAGAAGTGCCGATCTGGCGTCTGCGCTTGAAACAGGCGCAAGACCGCGGCGCATACCTGGTGGTAGCGAATGCTCGCGACACGCGGCTGGAAGACTTTGCTGTGCAAGGCGCGCGCAATGACAAAGTCGTCGAAGGCGATGCCATCCGTTATGCGCCGGGCGAAGCCGTCTCGGTCATGCGCGACCTGCAAAAAGCGCATCCGCAAATTGCTGAACGCTTGTCCAGAGCCGAGAATCTGGTCATTGTGGCCGGCGCGGAAGGGCTGAGCCTGGCGGGAAGCGAAGCGCTGGCAGCCGCAGCCGCCAACTTCTTGATCGAAAGCGGACACACGGGCTCCGCTAACAACGGCTTGCTTTCGCCGCTGCCGGGCGCCAATGGCCTGGGTTTGCATTACCTCGGCTTCACCCCGCAGACGACTCTGAACATCATGCAAGAGCCACCGCGCGTCTTGATTGTCGCGCAGGCTGAGTTGCTGGACGACGATCCGGCCGCGCAGCAATGGTTGAGCCAGGTGGAAACGATCATTTATGCCGGGCTATTTGACGATGGCATCTCCCAACGAGCCGATTTTATCTTGCCGCTGCAGTCTTTTGCCGAGCGCGATGGCAGTTTTGTCAATGGCGAGCGGCGCGTGCAACGATTCTATACCGCGCAGGGACCCATGGGACAGGCGCTGCCCGCCTGGAAGCTCTTTGGCGGCATCAGCCAGAACGCCGGCATCGCCAACCTAAAGCCCTCAGCCGCGGCTGTAATGCTGGAATTGAGCGGGTCAGTCGCTGCTTTTCAAGGCGCAAGCTATCGGGCACTATCCAGGACCGAACGGCAATTCCCCGATGTGGGCGGCCGCGACCTGTACTATGGCGGCACGGCTTATACCAATCATGGCGGCATCGGCTTGCAAATCCCCACGGCAGCCGACCGCGGCGCTGATGTGCAGAGACGCGACATGGCCGATGTCGCAGAGTTGCGGGCTGGCGAAGGCGAGCTGCTCATCATGCCAATCACCCGCTTGTACAATCGCCAGCGCAGTTTTCGCCCGAGCTTGCTGGTCGAGCAGCGCATACTGAATCCCTACGCGTTGATCCATCCTGACGATGCTGCCGCAGCTGGCACCATTGACGGCGACCTCATTGAGATTGTCGCTGGCGAGTCAAAAGTACGCGTGCGCGCATCGGTCAGCAGCGAGATAGCGGCGGGCGGGGTGGCATTGCCGCGCCATTTGACCGACGCAGCTGTGCCCTTGTCCGCAAGCGTCGGCACGGTCAGCCGAGTGACAGATGCGGTGGCGGTCCGCTGATGATGGCAAAGGAATCCTAGTATGAGCCTAAAAGTAAAGCTGGGCATCGCGGCAGCTGTCATCGGATTGTTGGTTACATTGCTGGTTGTTGTGTTGATTATCGTCAACCTGGGTGCCATCGCCGACTGGGTCGGCTTTGACGAAGCGGGCAACCTGGACGGACGCCAGGGCGCGATCGGCATGCTGCTGAATCCCGAAGCCCGCGTGGGCAAAGTCATCCAATGTGAAGACGATGCTGGCTGCTCGGGGCTTTGGCCCATCATTTTTGCGGCTGGTTTTGCTTTTGTCATCGTCACCGGCTTTGCCTATACGACGCTGCTGGAACGCCGCCTGCTGGCTTTCTTGCAGCATCGCGTGGGACCCAATCGCGTCGGTCCGCTGGGCTTCATGCAGCCGGCCGCCGATGGCGTCAAGCTGGTTTTCAAAGAAGATTTGCTGCCCGCGGGTGCCGATAAGTGGGTCTTCCGCCTCGCGCCCATGATCAAGGTCATCCCGATTTTGATGATCGCGGCTGTCATACCCATGGGTCCCGACCTGGTGCTGCCCTGGTTCGCGCCGGAGCTGGGCGATGTCTGGTTCCAGGTGCCACAGGGATTGATTGATTCCAATGTCGGCGTGTTGTGGGTGGTCGCCATCACGAGCATCGCCACTTACGGCGTCGTCCTGGCTGGCTGGTCGAGCGACAACAAATACGCCATGCTGGGCGCGCTGCGGGCATCGGCGCAGATGATCAGCTACGAGCTCAGTTTTGCCTTGACGCTGGCGGTGCCGGTCATGATCGTCGGCAGCATGGCGCTGGGAGATATCATCGATGCGCAGCGCAACATTTGGGACTGGTTCGTATTCCAAAATCCGCTGGCGGCCGCCGTCTTGCTGCTGGCGCTGCTGGCAGAAACCAACCGCGCTCCCTTCGACCTCACCGAAGCCGAGCAAGAACTTACGCAGGGCTACATGACCGAATACAGCGGCATGAAGTTCGCCTTGTTTATGATGGCGGAATACCTGGGCATGATTGCGGTGAGTCTGGTGGCGGTCGCGATGTTCTTCGGTGGCTATCATCTGTGGCCCATGGATGGATTGCCCATCCTTGCCCCGCTGATTTTCATCATCAAAGTCGTGCTCATGCTCTGCGGCATGATCTGGATTCGCGCGACCCTGCCACGCATACGCTATGACCGGTTGATGCAATTTGGCTGGAAGGTGATGATCCCGCTGGCGCTGCTGGCGGTGGCTTGGACGGCGGTCGCTGTTGTAGTTGGCGAGGCTCTGGGTGGCACAGCCTATCCATTCATCTCGGGCGTCGTGTTCGTGCTGGCGCTGCTGCTCGGCTATGTGGCTTTGCAACGAATGAGCCGGGAGCGAGCCAGCGATATCGCCATTCCGCTGGAGGACGACCCCGCCTACACCGGCGAAAGGCGCGGATTGGGCTGGGCGCTGGTGCATCTGGTTGGCATGCTGGTGGCGATCCCGCTGGCGCACATCCGCTTCCAGGTGCGCGCATTGGAAGGCATGGCCTCCTTCGGACGAACGCCCGACGAAGACCGCGCCCTGCAAAGCAGCGAAACAGCCATCAAACGTGCCGGCGACTACTTATCCGAATGAGATTTTACTCCCACAAACGACGCAAAGGTTGGCGACGATGAATGTGATCAAGGGTTTCCAGACAACAGCCAAGCATCTGATGGAAGATGCCGTTACGATTCAATATCCCGAGCAGGTGCAGAAGTTTCATCAGCGCTACAAAGGGCGTCACCATTTGCGGCGCTATGAAAATGGCTTGGAAAAGTGCATCGGCTGTTCGCTGTGTGCCGCCGCATGCCCAGCCGACGCGATCTGGGTAGAAGCCGCTGAAAACACGGACGAAGAACGGTACAGCCCCGGCGAGCGCTTCGCCAAAACCTACGAAATCAATATGCTGCGCTGCATTTTCTGTGGATATTGCGAAGATGCCTGCCCAACGGAGGCCATCCAACTGGGGCACGAACACCAGATGTCCTATACCGACCGCCGCGATGCCATCTATACCAAGGATATGCTGATCGACGCACCAGCCGAGGGCGCAGCCAGCACACCGCAGCAGGTCGAACCCGGCGCATACAATCGCTCCATACCCGATATGGAAGACCCGTCATAAGCGCGAAGGAACTGCAAATTGAAGCGCGAAATCATTCGTGCTAAAATGCACAATCGCATTCAGGGTGGGAACTAAATCCTATGGAATGGCTGTTCTTGGTGGTGAGCATAGTGGCAGTCGTGGCGGCTGGCATGATGCTGACGCGGCAAAATGCTGTGCACAGCGCGCTCTTCCTCATTGTCAATTTTGGCTGCGTCGCCTTTCTGTATCTGATGCTGGATGCGCCTTTTCTGGCCATGGTGCAGGTCACGGTCTACACCGGCGCCATCATGGTGCTCTTTCTGTTTGTTATCATGCTGCTGGGCGCAGAGACGACCACCGATGCCACTGGACGCATGCGCTGGCTGGGCTTGGCTGGTTCGCTGGTGGCTATCGCGCTGCTGATGATCTTCGCCTTCCCAATCGCCTCGGACATGCTCAATGACGAGGCTGTCGATGGCGGCGATGCGCGCGCCAGCCTGCGGCTCATCAATGCCGTGCCCGGTGGCGATGAGCAGGGTTTCCGCGTGCTGGAAATGGGCTTTGAGATGCCCTTGACGGACGAAGTCGCCGCGAGCGTGAACCTGGCGGGACTGGATGATGGCAGTCCCGGCGCTTCCATAGAAGCCGTCCGTTACAACGATGAGCGAGCGCGCAGCCGCGACTATACCGATTTCCCTGCCGGCGACTACACACTCTCCGCGACCGTCAGCGATGGCAGCTACGAATCGTCCGATGTGTTCAGCGCGACCGTCAGCCTGGCAGCCGAAAGCGCGCATACCGTGCTGCTTTATCAAAATGCTGATGGCTTGCTGGAATACGTCCTGCTGGAAGATGACATCCATGCGCCGAGCGTGGGCACGATGCGCCTTACGCTGGTCAACGGGCTGGCGGATAAACAGGTTTCGCTGGTCGATGTCGGGCAATACACCACCATCCGCAGCTTGTGTGAGAATGGCGCATGCAGTTCGCTGCTGCCGCATCGCGTGTTGATCGACCAATTGCCGCTGGGCGACCAGATCAGCATTGAACTGGACGAGGGCGATTACAACCTGGCTTTTGTCGACCAGGACCAAACTGTGTTGCGCATCCTCGCCGACTACAAAGCCGAGCGTGGCGTCATCGAAACGCGGGTGCTGGCGCGCGAGCCAGGCGTGCCCGGCAGCCAGCCGACTTATCGAGCGGCTGTGTATCACGCTTTTGCCATCCCCGCCTTTGGCAGCCCGGAAGCGGTCGGTCAAGTGCTTTTTATAGACTATGTGCTGCCGGTGATGTTGGTCGGCGTGCTGTTGCTGGTGGCCTTGATCGGCGTGATCGTGCTGGCGCGCCCCGATGCCCTGGCACAAGCCGAGCGCCGCCGCATTAACCGCCGCCGCAGAGTCAACCGCCCGCTGGTCAGTGTGATCGCCCAGCAAACCGGTGCCGATGTACTCAGCGGAGAGTATATGCCCAAATTGACGCCCGGCGACGAGCCAGCCGATTAAAGGCGGGAGCAGGTGACGATGAACGCAATCGGCACAGAGCCTTATATTATCCTCAGCATGGTGCTCTTTTTGATGGGCGCGCTGGGTGTTTTGATTCGGCGCAACGCTATCTTGCTTTTTATGTCTGTCGAGCTGATGCTGAACTCGGCGAATCTTGCGCTGGTGGCATTCGCGCGGGAATGGGGACAGGTCGATGGACATGTCTTTGTCTTTTTTGTGATGACCGTGGCGGCGGCGGAAGTGGCGATCGGCTTGGCGTTGATCGTCAATATCTTCCGCGAGCGCCAAAGCATCAATATCGATGACTTGCAGCAGATGCGTGGCTAGGCGCTTGTCCTAAGGAAGAGGCTGTCTGAGTATGGAAAATCTGCCACTCCTGGTCCCGCTGGTCATTTTCGCCCCTGCGCTCGGGGCGGCGGTGAACTTCTTCTTTGGCGCGCGCCTGGGCGAAAAGTGGTCGGGCTATATCGGCTGCTTCGCCTCGCTCTTCGCTTTTGTGGTTTCGCTGCTGCTGCTCGTGTATGTAACCGGCACGAATGGCGCGGCCGCGGTGGTCAATCCGCCATTTCTGGATGGCTGGCTGCGCATCGAGTCTATAAACCTGGATATCGGCTGGCAGCTGCGCGTGGATTCGCTCAGCGTCACGATGATGCTGGTGGTCACGGGCGTCGGCTCGTTGATCCACTTGTATGCGCGCGGTTATATGCACGGCGACAAATGGTATCCGCGCTTCTTTGCCTATTTGAATATGTTCCTGGCTTTCATGCTGACCCTGGTGACCGCCAACAACTTCCTGATGCTGTTTGTCGGCTGGGAAGGCGTGGGTTTGTGCTCATTCTTGCTGATCGGCTTTTGGTGGGACAAAAAAGCGCCCGAAGGCTGGAAGAACAGCAATGCCGCGCGCAAAGCCTTCATCGTCAACCGCATCGGCGATTTTGGCTTGCTGGTGGCTATGTTTTTGATCTTCTGGACATTTGGCACGCTGGATTTCTTCAAAGCCGGCGAGTTGCCAAATACCAGCGCCAAGTATCTGGTGGGCTGGCAAGAACATAACGGGCTGTTGGCGCAGGCAGATGATGACCATGACGACGCGAGCGATGACGGGCATGGCGCAAAAGCCGTCTGTGTGCCAGCCGCGCAGCGCAGCGTCGACACCCACGAATCCGCCTCTGCCGACGACGATCACAGCGCATACGACACGCACAGCGCGCCCAATCCGCTGGCATCGGACATTCGCAACCTGTATTGCGACAACCAGCATTTTGACAGCGCGATGCTGGGCGTTTTCGGACAAACTGCCGATCGCTTTGGCACAGACGCTGTGGTTGACTTCGGTGGATTCCAACTGGCTTTTGACGATGTGATCTTCCTGGCAGCTCTGTTTATGCTGCTGGGCGTGGCGGGCA
This sequence comes from Anaerolineae bacterium, assembly GCA_022823945.1. GTDB lineage: Bacteria > Chloroflexota > Anaerolineae > Aggregatilineales > Phototrophicaceae > UBA6055. The sequence goes on from JAJEBK010000022.1 coordinate 176,887, forward strand.
AGTCGGCGCAGATACCGCTATTTGTGTGGCTGCCCGACGCCATGGCGGGACCAACTCCCGTCAGCGCGCTCATCCACGCAGCCACTATGGTGACGGCGGGCGTCTACATGATGGTGCGAGCCAATGTCTTCTTGTGGGAACTAAATCACGCTGGCTACATCATCGGTTTGATTATCACGCTGGTCGGCGCGGGCACGGCCATCATGGCCGGCTTTATCGCGCTGGGACAGTGGGATATCAAGCGCGTGCTGGCCTATTCGACCATCTCGCAGTTGGGCTTTATGGTGGCCGCGGTGGGTATCGGCGCCTATGTCGCGGCGATGTTCCACCTGGTTACGCACGCGGTTTTCAAAGCACTGCTCTTCCTGGGCAGTGGCTCGGTGATTCACGGCGTCGAGCATGGCCATCATCATGCGCATAGCCATGATCATGGCGACGACCACCATGACGAAGTCTCCCCACATCCCGATGGGGGAACAGCGGGGGGGCATGACTTCGACCCGCAAGATATGCGCAACATGGGCGGCCTGCGGCGGCGCATGCCAATCACCTATATCACCTATCTGATTGGCACATTGGCGCTGGCGGGCATCTTCCCTTTCGCCGGGTTCTGGTCAAAAGACGAGATCCTCGCCGATGCCTGGTATGAGGGCTTCCAGCTGAACGAAGCCAGTGGTTTCATCGCCTTTGGCGTTCTGCTGATTGCGGCGGCTTTCACAGCCTTCTACATGTGGCGGCAGATTGTGCTGGTTTTCTTCGATGATGCGCGTAGCGAAGCGGCAGAGCGCGCGCCCGAAAGCAATGGCGCCATGCTGCTGCCTTTGTTGGTGTTGGCGATCTTTACGCTGCTGATTGGCTTTATCAATGTGCCCAAAGCCACGCCGCTATTCGATGGCATTTATCATGCCTATGAGTTCAAGCACTTCCTCGAGCACAGCGTATCCAGCGTCTCGAAAGGCCATGTGCTGGACTTCAACCTGTTGATCGCCGGTATTGCGCTGGCGCTGGGTATCGCATCCATCATCGCGGCGCACCGCATCTACAAGGGCAAGGGGCTGGCCAGCAACAAACGCGACCAGTTGGAGACGGGCGGCGCATCGCGGCCTCTCTTCCGCCTGGCGAATGCTCGCTTGTATTGGGACGAGATCTATGCCAGCGTAATTGAGCAGCCCTTCAATCGTGCGGCTGGCTTCCTGGCTGACCGCGTCGACTGGGCGTTCTTGCACGATTATTTTCATGACAGCCTCATCAAGCGCGGCTTCGACAGCATCGCCACGCTGCTCAGCCAGCCAATTGATCTGGGCATTGTGGATGGCGCGGTGAATGGCGTGGGAGCGCTGGTGGAGCGCGCTGCCAGTTGGATGCGCCGCTCGCAGACCGGCTATGTCCGCTTGTATGCGATCGTGCTTTTCTTTGGCGTTGCCGCGGTGATCGTGCTGATGCTGCTGCCATTTATTCAGTCCCTGCTGCAAACTGGCTCTTAAGGAGAACGCAGCCCTATGGATGTAACTGGACTCTCGCTGACGACCATCACCCTCTTCTTGCCGATGCTGGGGCTTGCCATTCTGATGTTTATGAATGGCGAAACGCAGCGGGAAAATCTCAAGTGGGTGGCTTTTGCGACCAGCCTGGTGACCTTTGTGGCATCGGTGGTGATGTGGATCAACTTCGACCCCGCCACAGCCGAGTTGCAAATGGTGCAGCGCAATACCTGGGCAGAGGTGTCGCTTGGCGACTCTGCCATCAATATCAGTTATTTTGTCGGCGTCGATGGCATAAGCATGCTGCTGGTCCTGCTGACGACCTTCATTATGCCCATCGCCATACTAGGCTCTTTCGGCAGTCATATCTTTGAAGAACGAGGACGCGAGAAGCTGTATTACATCTTCCTGATGCTGCTGGAATGGGCGATGATCGGCGTTTTTGTCGTGCATGATTTGATCATCTTCTATGTCTTTTGGGAAGTTACCCTGGTGCCCATGTACTTCTTGATCGGCATTTGGGGCAGCGAAGAACGCATTTACGCCGCTGTCAAATTTTTCTTGTACACGATGGCCGGCTCCATCCTGATGCTGATTGCCATTCTGTATATCGGCAACACCACTGGCACCTTCAGCACCTACAGCGCGAGCGGAGATGTCGGCGTCATCGAGATGGTCCAGTCTCACGAAGGCGCTGGCACCTATTGGGATGCCGCGGACGCCGAAGCAGAAGGCGATCCCGGCTTCCTTTTCAGCTCGGTAGAAAGTTTCCTGTTCCTGGGATTCCTGGTCGCCTTTGCCATCAAAGTGCCGATTTTCCCCTTCCACAGTTGGCTGCCCGATGCGCATGTGCAAGCGCCGACAGCCGGCTCGGTCATATTGGCTGGCGTGTTGCTGAAGATGGGCACCTATGGAATCGTGCGCTTCAACCTCAACCTGTTTCCTGAAGCGACCGTGGCCTGGGCGCCGACAATCGCCTTTTTGGGTGTGGTTGGCATCATCTACGGCGCGTGGGTCAGCTATGCGCAGAACAATGTCAAGAAGCTGGTCGCCTAGTCGTAGGTCAGCCACCTTGGCTTCGTCGGGCTGGGCATCTTCGCGCTCAATGCGCAGGGCTTGCAGGGCGCGACGCTGCAAATGGTCAATCACGGCATCAGCACGGGCGGCTTGTTCCTCATTGTGGGCATGCTTTATGAACGGTGGCACACCAAAGAAATGGCTGACTTTGGCGGCATCTGGAAAGTCATGCCCGTCTTTGGCGGCATCAGCCTCGTCATTTCTTTGAGCAGCATGGGCTTGCCGGGCTTGAATGGCTTCATCGGCGAATTCACTATCTTGCTGGGTTCGCTGGGCAGCGATTTTCTGGGCTTTGCTTTCACGCTATTTGGCACCCTGGGCGTCATTCTGGCGGCGGTCTACCTGCTGAAGATGTTCCAGCATGTGTTCATGGGCGAGTTGAAGAAGCCGCTGAAGGACGAAGAGGGCTATAAACTGCGCTGGCACGAAATCGCGGCTTTCATCCCGATTCTCATCATGATCTTCTGGATGGGCATCCAGCCTATCGTCTTCTTCAACATGCTGGATATCTCGGTCGATAGCATCGCGGCGCTCTTCGTTCGCTAGGAGATTGTATGTTTGAATCGCCCACTATCGCAGAGTTCGTAACCCAGTCCAACCTGGCTTCGACGCTGCCCGGCACGTTGCTGGTGGCTTGGACACTGCTGCTGGTGCTGGTTGATCTCTTTGCTGGCGACGAGCGCGAACACTGGACGCCGCTGGGGGCTTGCCTGGGCTTGGGCGTCAGTTTTGTCGCCAACCTCTTTGTCTATGCGCCAGCTGCCGACCAACAGACCGCGCTCTATGGCATGTTCATCGCAGATGCCTTCACGGGCTTCCTGAATATCGTCATCCTGGTCGCCACGCTGCTGGCCGTGCTGATGAGCCGGGATTATCTCATGCGCGCCGGCATCCACCGCGGCGAGTATTACATTTTGACGCTGCTATCATCGGCCGGCGCTATGTTCATGGTGGCTGCTAATGATTTGATTGTCGTTTTTGTAGCGCTGGAGTTGTTAAGCATCCCTCTTTACATTCTGGCAGCATTCCGCTCTATCAAGAATGATGGCGGCGAACTGGCGTTGAAGTCCGAAGAAAGCGGCATGAAGTACTTCATCCTGGGCGCGTTTTCCAGCGCATTCCTGGTATTTGGCGCGGCGCTGGTCTATGGCGCAAGCGGCACAACCAACATCCCGCAGATACTTGAGGTTGCCCCCGCTGTCGTCGACGCGGCATCTTCGGCGACATTCTACCTGGTGGTTGGCACGGCGCTGCTGATTGTCGGCTTGGGATTCAAGGTGGCGGTCGTGCCTTTTCATATGTGGACGCCCGATGTCTATGAAGGCGCTCCCACACCGGTGACAGCCTTGATGAGCGTAACAGCCAAGATCGGCGGTTTTGCGGCGCTGCTGCGCATTTTGGTGACGGCGCTTTCGGTGCTGTTGCTGGTGGATGGTGGGGTGGCTGCCTGGCAAACGACCATCTCCATTATCGCTGCGCTGACACTGGTGCTGGGCAACTTTGTGGCTATCTCACAGCGCAACCTCAAGCGCATGCTGGCTTATTCCTCAATCGCCCATGCCGGCTACATCATGGTGGCACTGGCGGCGGCTGGTACGGCTGGCTCGGCTGACTCGGCGACACAAGGCGCGCTGGTTTATATCCTCGCCTATATGTTTACCAACCTGGGCGCATTCGCAGTCGTCATGACCATTGAGCGTGTGGATGGCGGCGGCGGCAACATAGACGACATCACAGGCTTGGCGCGCTCACGCCCCCTGCTGGCGATGGCGATGACCATTTTCATGCTGAGTTTGACAGGCATCCCATTGACAGCCGGCTTCGTCGGCAAGTTCATGGTCTTTGCTGCGGCGGTGCAGGCGGGCTTGGTCGGTCTGGCAGTCATCGGCGTATTGACCAGCGTAGTCAGCGCCTTTTATTACATGCGCGTGGTCGTCAATATGTATCTGCGCGACAGCAGTGGCGAGCTGCTGCCGGCGCTGGAAACAGTCTATGTGCGCTGGGCGATCAATATCGCTCTTGCCGGCACATTGATCTTCGGCATCTTTTACCCCCTGGCCAGCAACCTCGTCAGCATGGTCAGCATCGCTTGACTGACGCGTTGACCGACTCCAGTTGTCATGTCGTCTAGGGAGCGCGCCGGCATTATCTGGGTGCTGCTGGCGGCTGCTGGCTTCTCGGTCATGCCCACCCTGGTCAAGATTACCTTCGCGCATTCGACATTTTCGCCCATGGACATCGCCATCTGGCGTTTTCTGTTTGCCGTGCCGCTGATGTGGATGCTGGTGCTGGCCTCGCGCCGCAATGCCCCGCGCAAGTCCAAAAGCGATGCGCCCGTCCGACAAACCGTCTTGATCGGCATGCTGCTTTCGGCCGCGGTGCTGCTGGCTTTCTTCGGGCTGGAACGGCTGCCGGGCAGCACATACATCGTGCTCTTCTATTCCTATCCGGCCATGGTGGTACTGCTTTCGCGCTTGTTGGGCGAACCGATTGGCGCACGTGCCTGGCTGGCGTTGGCGCTGGCTTTGACCGGCGTGGTCTTGACCGTGCCCGATTTTCAGGCGGCGGGCGGCGTCGACAAATTGGGCGTGGCGCTGGTCTTGGCGAATGCGGCGATCGTGGCGATCTATTACCTGCTTTCCAGGCGGGCGCTGGCTGGCGTGGTCGATATTTCAGGAGCGAGCGCCTGGATGATGCTGGGCACTTTGTTTGTCCTGGCGCTGCTGATTCCTCTGCGCGGCTTGCAAATGCCACCCAACGCGCTTACCCTGCTGATGCTGCTGGGCATCGCCACGCTGGGCACGGTGCTGCCTGTGTTTGGCATCAATCTGGCTATCCAGCGAATCGGCGCGGCGCAGGCTTCGTTGATCAGCACGGTCGAGCCGCCATTATCAATGCTGGTGTCGATGTTTGTGCTGGGCGAGCTCATCCTTGCGTTACAATGGGTTGGCGCGGGGCTGATCATCGGCAGCGTAGTGGTGTTGCAGTTGCGTCCGCGCAATCGGCTCGATATCAGCATCGCCCACGAAGCGGGGTAGGCGCATGACAAATTTTCATGATCTGCCAGCGGAGGTCATAACAGACTTCCAGCGCAACCGTGATGGGCGTTTGTCGTCTCGGCAGTGGATCGCGCTGATCACCGAGCCGCTTTCTGCTCTGTTGCTGCTATCGGTGCCGTTGATCCTGCTGGCGGGACGTTATGGTCCGGCGGGACGCTTGATCGTGCTGGCGCTGGTGGCAGCTTTCGCGATTACAATTGTCATGCGCGCCTGGAAATTCGCTCGTGCCAAGCTGAACTATCGTGTGCTATTCGCCGAGCAAGTCCCCGCGCATTGGCGCTTTTGGAAAAAGACCACCCTGATGAGCAAGTCGGGGGAACCAGTGCGATTTGAGCGGCGGCTGGGCAGCAAGCTCAAACTAGAAGCCGAACAATCGCTGCATGTGTATTACATCGAGTCGGGCGGGCGGCGCATCATGCTGAATATGCTGCCGCGCAGCCACCCACGCGCAGAAATCGCCGAGCCAACCAGCAGCTTTGAGCGCGCCGGCGGCAGGCTCTATGCCGATTAGGGCAGCGCATTCAGAGCGCCCGACATCTCCAGGACTTCGCGACCGCTCTGGTCGACCCACACACCGCATTTCCCGCCGTCCGCGCTGATAGACAGGTCGGCTGTGCCACCTTCAAAACGCAAGACCGGATGATAATACTTGGCGACCTGCACAGCATCGCCATCAATATAATGGCCGATCAAAGCGCGCCGGAAACGCGCTTGTGAGCGATTGGGGAAGCTGCCGTGAATCAACTGCCCATTGAAGAAGAAGACATCGCCCGCGCGCAGCGGCACCGGCTCCGTGTGCATATCAGCCGATAGCGGCACAGTCACATCGGTGAAGCTCTGGCTGGTATCGGCTTCGATGGGGCAAAGCAGCGGCATATTGTGGCTGCCCGGCACGATTTGCAAACAGCCATTCTCTTCGTCGCAGTCATCCAGCGCCATCCAGGCGGCGATGCAAGTGCCTGGCTGCACGCGCAAATAATACTGGTCTTGATGCAGCGCCTGCCCACGCGCGCCAGCCGGCTTGAAGTAGAGCATGGTCTGCACAGCCAGCGGCAACTTGCCCAGCAGTTGCTCGAAGACCTCCGCCAGCCGGGCATCCAGCATCCAGCGCAGGCTGAGCTCGTCCCAGCGGTGCATGTGAATGAGGCGGGGGTACCGTTTGAGCGGGTCTTCGCTGGTCGCATCAACCCCGGGGAAGTCACCCGGATAGCTGGAATTGTGCCGCATATCCATGAAGTGCTGCCGATATCGCGCCACCTCGTCATCGCTGAACAAGCCCGAAACTGTAACACAACCGCGTTCTTGAAAGCCCCGCACATCGACTTGCATGGTCTCACTCCTGTTATCCGCCGTTGCGCAATCGCGGCAACAGCCTACAATCTATGCGCCAAATCATAGCGCAAAGGGGCGCCGCAATGCAAGAGACGGGGCAAGCAATGGGCGTGGCGGATGTGCAGGCAGCGCTGGACAATCTGGGCTTGGGCATCACCATCATTGAGTTCGAATCGTCCACCGCGACCTCGCAGCAAGCGGCGGACAATGCCGGCTGTCAATTGGGGCAGATCGTAAAAAGCCTGGGCTTTATGCTCAACAAGTCGCGGCCACTGTTGGTTTTGGCGAGCGGCGACCAGCACATAGACGATCGCAAACTGGCGCGGCGATATGGCTTCGGGCGCAAAAAAGTGCGCATGATGAACTCGGCGCAATGCCTGGCGTTGCTGGGCTATGCGCCCGGGGGCATCCCGCCTGTCGCGCATCGCAGCAGCGACTTGCCGATTCTCATGGATGCCAGCCTGACGCGCTTTGAGACAATTTACGCGGCCGGTGGCGCCGCCCATGCCATCTTTCCGATTCGCACAGAAACGCTGCGCGAGATCACTGGCGCTGCATATGCCGATCTGGCGCGCGAGACCTAAACGCCACCAACCAGCCGAACGCGCTCTTTCAGCACAGCGAGAAGCTGCAATAGACGCGCTTGCCAGTCAGCGTCGGCGGGCAAACGCAATTCGGTCCGCGTAACTTCGATCTCTTCGCCCAAAATAATCTCAAGCAGATCCCGTTTCAATGTCGCCAGATAGGGCAGCTTGATGTGAATCTGTCCGCGTCGCAGTTGCACATGGGTGGCGCGCAGCTCTTGCGCCAGCGCCTTGACGCGGATCTGATACAGCAGGCCTTCGACAGCGGCCGGCAGCGCGCCAAAGCGGTCGTTCAGCTCGTCGCGCATGGCATCGACCTCAGCCACCCGGGCGATATTGCCGATGCGGCGATACAGTTGCAAGCGCAGCGCCATCTCGGGTATCCAGTCGGTCGGCAGATAGGCGGGCAAGGGCAGGTCGATGATGATGCGTTCGCGGGCAGAGGCTGGTGCCGGTTCATTGCGGGTCTCTGCGCCGCGCTGCTCTTGAACCGCTTGCTGGAGCATTTCTGTGTAGAGGTGCAAGCCGACGCTGGCGACATGTCCTGTCTGCCGCATGCTCAATATGTCGCCGCTGCCACGCAATTCCAGATCGCGCACGGCGATTTGGAAGCCCGCGCCCAATTGCGTATTTTCTGCCAATGTCTCGAGCCGCGCGCGCGCTTCTTCTGTCAATGAGCCGGGGCTGTGAAAGAAGTAGGCATAGGCTTGCTGTGCCGACCGTCCCACCCGTCCACGCAGTTGATACAGCTGCGAGACGCCGAAGGTATCGGCGCGGTCGACAATCAGGGTGTTGACGCGCGGCATATCAATGCCATTTTCGATGATGGATGTAGAAAGCAGGATATCGTATTCGCCATGCGCAAACTCCGACATGACAGATTCCAAAGTCCGCGCCGGCATCTGGCCATGCGCCACCGCGACAGACGCTTCGGGTGCCAGGCGCTCAAGCTTGTCGCGGATGCCGTATATGGAGCGGATGCGGTTGTGCACCACAAAGACCTGCCCGCCCCGGTCCAGTTCGCGGCGAATGGCCATGCGGCTCAATTTGTCGTCCCATGCGCCCACCTGGGTGATGACAGGCAGACGTTCTTCGGGCGGCGTCTGGATCATGCTGATATCGCGGATGCCGCTGAGGCTGAGGTAAAGCGTACGCGGGATGGGCGTGGCGGTGAGCGTCAAGATGTCGATGCGCGCGCGCAGTTTTTTGAAATGCTCTTTGTGCTTGACGCCAAAACGTTGCTCTTCGTCAATGATCATCAAACCCAGGTTTTTGAAGCGAATGTCGCCGGAAAGCAGACGATGCGTGCCGATGATGATATCGACCTCGCTGTTGGCCAGGCGCGTGGCAATCTCTCTCTGTTGCGCTTTGGTGCGGAAGCGCGACATCATCTCAATGCAGACGGGGAAAGCGGCCAGGCGCGCCTTGAAATTGTCATAATGCTGTTGCGCCAACACCGTGGTCGGCACCAGAACCGCCACCTGGACACCATCCTGCACCGCTTTGAAGGCGGCGCGCAGGGCGACTTCGGTTTTGCCAAAGCCGACATCGCCACAGACGAGCCGGTCCATCGGTTTGCGCGCGCCCATATCGGCTTTGACCTGTTGGATGACGCGCAGTTGGTCTTCGGTCTCCACGAATGGGAAAGCGGCTTCCATCTCGTGCTGCCAGGCGCTGTCGGGGCTGAAGGCGTGCCCACGGGCGGCCGCGCGCCGGCTGTAGATCTCCAGCAATTCCCTGGCTTCTGCTTCGGCATTGCGGCGGGCTTTTTCACGCGCTTTCAGCCACAGATCGGCTTTGCCCAACTGGCTGAGCTTGGGTGCTTTGCCATCTGCGCCGACATAACGCGACAGTCGATCGGCCTGGTGGATGGGCACAAAAATCGTATCGGCATTCTGATACTCGACCATCAGGTACTCGCGCCGGGTATCGCGGATGCTGCGATGTCGCAAGCCGGCGAATCGCCCAATGCCAAAGTCGACATGCACGACATAAGTGCCATCTTGCCAGTCTGTATAGCGAGTATCGGGCGCGCGACTGGGTTTGACATCGCGCCGTCTGCGTGGCTCGGGACGCGACCAGCCAAAGATCTCCGCATCGGTGATGAAGCGCAGACTGCCATCAGCTCCCGGCAATGTCCAACCCTCGGCCGCAGCGCCGCGAACAAAGCGCAGACTGCCCGGTGCTGGCGGCGTATCAATCTGTGTAACATTGGCGACGAAGGTCGATGCGTCTTGCTCAGCCCAGATATTTCTCAGCCGCTCGACCTGCTCGGTGAGGACGACGATGCGCTCGTCCCGCTGGCTATAGCTGCGCAACTGGGTCAGCATCAGCCGCAATTGCCCGCCAAAACGTTCGCTCGGCGCAAACAACGCGGGCGACTCGCCACCAACAAAGCTGCCCAAGGCAAAATGTGGCAGCTTATCCAGCCTGGCGCGCACAGCGTCCCAATCCAGGTAGGGCTTGGGATGCCCTGGGGCGATCTGGAGAGACGACAGCGCATCTGCACGGTTGAGTTGGGCGTCCTCCGCCAGATCTGCGCAGGTCTGCTGAAGTTGCTCTGCCTCTTCAACGAGCACCAGGCAATTGTCCGGCGCGTGATCCAGCAAGCAAGCCGAGGATTCGTACACATAGGGCAGGTAATGCTCCAGGCAGGCGAAGGCGCTGCCCTGCGCAAGCGAGTCGATATCGGCGCTGATGCTGGAATAGTCGGCAGTGTCGTCAGTCAGTGTATTTGCCCAGGTCTGCAGCTGCGCCCCAACTGTTGATGTATGCCCAGGCAGCGCCTCTCGCGCCGGCACGATCCGCGCCGAAAGCAGCTTGGCTTTGCTGCGCTGGTCGCCCGGATCAAAGTGGCGCAAGCTGTCGATCTCGTCATCAAAGAAATCCACGCGCACGGGCTGCTCGCTGGCGAGCGGAAAGATATCCAAAATGCCGCCGCGCCGACTGAAAGTGCCCGGTTCCAAAACGATGGTCGCTGGCTCGTAACCCATGCCCAGCCAGCGCAAGATCAGCTCGTCCATGCGGTGACGCTGTCCCACGCGCAAGGTGATTGTGTTGTCGCGGAAGCGATCGGGCGGGATGCTGGTTTGGACCAAAGCTCGTGCCGATGCCACGATGATGGGCGGCGTTTGGGAACTGGAGCGCGCCAAGGCCGCCAGAGCGCCGATGCGATTGCGGATGACACCCACATCCCAGGCTGCGTAGTCATAGAATTGCGCGGATGGCTCGGCGAAGCGATGCAAGCGACTCGCTTCTTCCGCCAGCCAAATGGGCAACTGCTCGCTGACATTGTATGCGCGCCGCGCTGTGGTGGTGAGGTAGATGATCGGGCCAGCCCAGTCGCCTGCCAGCGTCGCCAACAGGCAAGGCCTTGCCGCGCGCACCACATTGATCTCTGCGCCCACGCTGCCATTGCCCATGCCCCTGACCAGTTGCTGATAGCCGGGGCTGCCACGCACAAGTTCAAGCAAGCCTGCAAGTTGAAGCGTCATGAACGATTTGTCTGCGATTGATTGTGGACGCGCCAGTATAACAGCCTTGCCTGCGCCGGGCTAGACGCGGTCAACTGCGGGAGTGGTGATATTGTGGAGTTGGCAACCCTGCCCCCATCCCCCAGCCCCTTGCCCCCAAAATGAGGGAAGGGGAGCGCTACTACGTTTTTAAGTCCCTCTCTCTTTATGGGGGAGGGATTTACGGTGGGGGCATATCCACGATTCTCACCACTGCCTCAAATGCGCAATGAGCCGAGCAAAGGCGGCTATTCATCGAGCGCTTGATAAACCAGCGCGCGGAAGTCCTGCTGGAATGGCAACATATTGTCCATCAACTGCGTCATGATGATGCCCACCAACTGCTCTTGTGGATCGACCCAGAAGTTGGTGGCTGCCGCGCCGCTCCAGCCATAATTGCCATCGGAATTGAGCACGCCGGTCTGCGCCGCATCCATCACGACACTGAAGCCCAAGCCGAAGCCCTGCCCGGGCAGTTTGCCCAAGCCGATCTCCAGCGGCAGCAAGTCCGCCTTGATGTGGTTGCGCGTCATGTATTCCAGCGTCTTGCGACCGATGATGCGCGTACCGCCCAGCTCGCCCTCATGATGCAGCATCTTGGCGAACTGCCAAAAATCGCTGGTCGTCGCTACCAGTCCGCCCCCACCCGATGGTGCGCTCGCCGGCTGAGTGAAGTCCTGCGCCGGGATGTGCGGCTCGCCTTGAAATTCATGAAATGCGCCGCTGCCTACATCGTGCTGATACAACTTGGCGAAGCGGCCGAGCTTGTCGGCGGGACAATGAAAAGCTGTATCGACCATGCCCAAAGGCTGAAAGATGCGCTGCTGCAAGAAATCCTCGAAAGGCATATCCGCCAGCACCTGCACGAGATACCCGCAGACATCGGTGGCATAGCTGTAATTCCAGCGGCTGCCGGGTTGGAAGCACAGGGGCAGCTCAGCCAAGCCCAGGATTTTCTCTTCCAGCGTGGCCGTCTCGCTGCGCAGGATCGAGTCGCGATACATCTGCTCTATAGGCGTATCGAAAAAGAAGCCATAGCTCAAGCCAGCCGTGTGTGTCAGCAGGTGGTGGATGGTCATGGGTGGGCTTTGCGCCGCATATTGCGCGCCCATATAGCCAAAGCCAGTCAAGACTTTGCTGTTCCCAAAAGCCGGGATATAGCGGCTGACTGGCTCGAATAGCTGGAATGCGCCTTCTTCATAGAGCATCATCAGCGCGATCGAAGTGATAGGCTTGGTCATGCTATAGATGCGGAAGATGGTATCGCGTTCCATAGGCAGCGCATTTTCGGCATCGCGCCAGCCACAGGCTTCAAAGTGCGCTACTTCGCCATCCCGCGCCACCAAGGTCACGAATCCGGCTGCCTGCTCCTGGTCGACATAAGCCTGAAGGCGGCGATTGATAAGGCTCAGGCGCTCTGTAGAAATGCCCAAGGCTTCTGGCGCGATGATGTTCATGGTCGGTTCTCCCTATTGATTGCCACAGTGCCACAAAAGTGAAACCAACAAAGTACCGCGCATTTTATTACACAGATAACACAGAGGACACAGAGGGCAAAGAGGTATAAATCACTCGGTATACTCATTCAACTCGGTGTACTCGGTGGTTCATTTTTTCATTCATTACATTGTTGCTTCAATTGAAAACTAATTCCGCCCGAATCTTCAGCGCTTTGGGATGCTGTGGGTTGATTGTTAGCGCCCGCTCGATTGCCGCCAGCGCGGCAGCCGGTTGGCCAGTCTGCTGCAAGTGCTGCGCCAGGATCAGATAACGCGCCACGGCTTTTTTCCTGTTGCCTTGTGCCAAAAACCAGTCGGCGATCTGCTGCTGAACATCGACCAGGCCGGGCCGCATCGTAACTGCCTTGACCCGTTCCGCATTTGCCAGCGCGCCTTTGCCCAGCGTGTCATACAACGCGGCCAATTGTAGATGGCTGCGCACCGCTTCGTCCATGCCGCCCAGTTTCTTTTGCAGGGCGATTACTGCTTGTAGCGGCTTGGGATCGCGCGGGGCTAATTCATGCGCCCGCAGCGCGGCAGCCAGTCGCGCTTTCAGATCTTCGGCTGTCGACGCTTGTTGTGTTGACATCCCACCACCATTGAAGCGCGACATGGCGACTTCAATGCCATTGACCAGCCAGCATTCGACAGCGTCGGCGGCGCGCCCGACCATTTCACTCGCCTGGATCGCTGCGTCCGCCTTGAATGGCTGCAAGACAAAGTCGACCGGCGACATCCTGCCCGGTGGGCGTCCAATACCAAACCGCAGCCGCGCATAATCCTGGCTGCCCAGATGCTGGATGATGCTGCGCAAGCCATTCTGCCCGCCGTGTCCGCCCGATTTGCGCAGCCGAATGCTGCCGAAGGGCGTGTCCAGGTCGTCATGAATCACCAACAGGCGCTCTAGCGGAATGTCATAATAGTCGATCAAAGCGCGCACCGACTCGCCGCTGCGGTTCATAAAGGTCTGCGGTTTGGCTAGTTTGACGCGCGCGCTGTGCATGCTGCCATCTCGGGTTTGGGCGCGCTTCTCGCTGCGTTCCCCGCCGAAGCCATGCCGCCGCGCCAGCTCATCGACGACCCAAAAGCCGACATTGTGCCGCGTTTTTGCATACTTTGCGCCAGGATTGCCCAGCCCAACGATGAGATGTTTGCCAGCCATACTGTGCCGAGACCGCCCGTCTTTCCTGGCGCTGATTTAACCACAGAGGCAGCAGAGGACACAGAGGGAGTTGGCAGCCTTTGATGGAGCTCAGCATCGGGTCGGTGGGGCGCTCAACTGTCATCCACATAGCGCGGATAGGTGGATTTCGCCGCGTCCGCCAGGCACAGCTCCAGCTCCAGCGTGACGAAAGGCTGCTCGGATGAGGTTGTCGCCAGCACAGCGCCATCTGGCTCGCAAGCCCAGCCAGCGCCGCCCAGCTTGACCTGGTCCGCCTGCCCGGCATGATTGGATGACAAGCAAAATGCGCCCGAAACCACCGCCGCGCTTCGCCCGCCTGCCAGCCACTTGTCATTGGCGTGCCAAGGCGTACAGCGCGGATTCAACAACAGCTGCACACCCTGCCGGCCATATTCGCGCGCGTGCTGCATAAACCAGATTTCCGTGCAGATCATCACGCCGATGCTCAACTCGCCGATGCGTTTTTGCTGGAAGTCAATCGGTGCGCGTTGATACCAGTTGGCTTCCCAATAGCCTTCGTCGCGTGGCAGGTAAGTCTTGCTGTGAATCCAGGCCAAGCCATGGTCGCGCGTCCAGCAATAGGCGCGGTTGGTTCGTCCTCCAGCCAGGTTGCGCGGGGCAGTGCCGATCACGATTTCCGCGCCCAGCTCATCAAGCCGTTCCAGCCAGCTATCATGCGCAGCGACCGCCCGCTCCCAAACGCGGCTGTCAAATTGTGGCGCAGTGCAAAACCAGGGCGCGAAGCACATCTCGGGCAGCAAAATTAGCTGGCTTCTTTCCGCCGCAACATGCGCCTTCAGTCGCGCCCAGTCGCCTGCCAGTTGCCCCGCATCAATCTGGGTGATGGTCGCTTTCATGCCGGTTGTCCTTGCTGGCTGAATTGCGTTTCATAGAGCCGCGCATACACGCCGTCCAGTCGCAGCAGTTGATCGTGGGTGCCTTGTTCGACGATTGCGCCGCGGTCGAGCACCAGAATCTTGTCAGCAGCCAGGATCGTGCTCAGCCTATGCGCGATGACGATGCTGGTGCGTCCCTGCATAACCCGACTTAGCGCATCTTGGATCAGCGCTTCGGACTGGCTGTCGAGGTGGCTGGTGGCTTCATCCAGCACCAGGATGCGGGGATCTTTCAGCACGACGCGGGCGATGGACATGCGTTGTTTTTCGCCGCCGCTGAGCCGATACCCGCGTTCGCCCACGATCGAGTCATAGCCTTCGCCCAAGCCCAGGATGAAATCGTGGATGTGCGCGACCCGCGCCGCCGCTTCGATTTCGGCTTGCGTGGCATCGGGCTTGGCATAGAGCAGGTTGGTGCGGATGGTGTCATGGAAGAGATAAGTCTCTTGTGTGACCATGCCGATATTGTCCGCCAGCGTGGCCAGCGAAAGTTCGCGCAGGTCATGGCCATCCAGCGTGATGCGCCCGGCTGTCGGATCATACAGGCGCGGAATGAGGTAAGTGAGCGTGGTTTTGCCGGCGCCGCTTGGACCCACCAGCGCTACCAGCTGCCCCGGCTCGATTGCAAAGGTCAAGCCGTGCAACGCCAGCTCGCGCGCCTGATGCGCCATGCCCACCGCCGCCAAGCCATTTCCGCCGCGTTTGAATCGGCCTGTGCGCGTCGCAGCGACATTGTCCATGCGCCCGACCCGCTCGACATCCGAAAGCAGCTTCTCGTCATCCACCGTGTAGCGGAATGTCACTCCGTCAAAATGCAGCGCGCCGCGCACCGCCTCGAGCTGTACGGCATCGGGGCGCTCGGCGATATCCAGTGGCAGGTCGATAATCTCGAAGACGCGCTCGAAGCTGACGATGCTCTGCGCAAAGTCGACCGGCGCATTGGTCAGGGCTTGCAGCGGGGTATACAGCTGAGTCAAATAAGCGCCGAAAGCTACGATGGTGCCGATTGTGAAGGCGTCTTGAATGACCAGGATGCCGCCAACCCAGTAGACCAGCGCCGTGCCTACCACGCTGACCAAGCCGATCAGCACGAAAAACTGGCTGCCCAGCACGGCGCGCAAGATGCCGGCATCGCGCACATCGGCGGCGCGCTCTTCAAAATGCGCCACTTCCTGGTCGATGCGCCCAAACAGCTTGACCAGCAGCGCGCCACTGATATTCAATGTTTCGTTCATCATGGCGTTCATCTGGGCGTTGTGGCTCATCTGCTCGCGGGCGATTGCCTTGAGCCGCTTGCCCAGCCGCCGCGCGATGAACACAAAGCAGGGCAGCACCAGCACGCCTAAAATAGTCAGCCGCCATTCCATGCTCAGCATCACCGCCAGCGTCGCCACCACCGTGATGACATTGGTGATGATGTTGACGATGGTATTGCTGATGGCATTCTGCGCGCCGACCACATCGTTGTTCAGCCGGCTCATCAGCTCGCCCGTTTTGGTATTTGTAAAGAAGCGCAGTGACATCTGCTGCAAATGATGATAAAGCGCCACCCGCAGGTCATAGATGACGCCTTCGCCGATGGACACATTCAGTTTGCGCTGGACGATGCGCACGCCGCCGCTGACCACCGGGATGGCCACCAAGCCCAGCGCCAGGATGTGCAACCGTTCCAGGTCTTTCTCTGCCAAGGCGCCATCGATGATTTCGCGGAAGATGAGCGGATTGAGCAAGCCCAGCCCGGTCGTCAGCAGGATCGTCGCCAACATGCCAGCGATCTGCCTGCGATAAGGACCAGCATAAGCCAGCACGCGTAGCAACAGCCGCCTCGTTACATTGGGCTTGGCATCGTTTGTGCTGTGCATATAACGAAACCAGCCGCCACCGCGCATCATAATCGCCATCCTCACAAATTGGATATGACTTCAGTGTATGCGGGGCGGGGCTTTGGCGCGCCTGCCAATTTGGTCAGGCAGGCATCGGCGCAATGTCCAGGCGGTCGAACTGCTTTGGCCTAGCCGTCCATCGCCAGCCCACGCAAAATCGCGCGCGCGTCTGCCAGGCTGGCTGCAAAGAGCACTTCGCGCCCTTCAACAGCGCTGAGAAATGTCTTTTGCAGCATCTGATACGCTGCTCGCATCGCGCCATTCGCGCCGACCACCACGCGAGCGCCTTCGTTGGGTCGGGCTTCGCCAGCCGAAAGCAGATCCCGCGCCAGCGACAAAATGTCACTGGGGATAGAGGTGCCTTCCAGGTCGATGATCAGATGCACAACCCGGTCGACGCTGCCGATAAGCTGATCAGTTGTTTGCACAGCCGCTTCCAGATCGGCACGCGTCCATTCCGACTCGAATTCAAGGATGATTGCCGACTTCTGCTTGTTGTCCCAGCGGGTAACGATCGCCATCTTGCCTGTCCCTTGTCATGCCGCATGCAACGAGCGCCTGACACACACAAACACGCCCGCGCATCGCCACCGATTCTCACCTTACCATAGCACAAAAAGCAGCGCGGATAAAGACGGTGCGCCTCACCCCGACACAATCTGAAAAGCCAGCGGCGCAGCGGCGTGGACGCCATCGACAGCGATTTCCACGCTCCACACGCCGACAGTGAATTCCGCATCGCTCTGGTCGATGAAGAACCAGATGCAATCGCCATTGATATTGTTGCGCGGCTGAAAACTGAAGTTGGCGACTTCGCTGCCCTGCCGGCGCCAGACTGACGAGATAGTCGCGCCAGCCGCTACATTATACGCTTGCGCCACGACATAGATTTGGCTGCTGGCGGGAGTAAAACGCGGGTTGTTGTCGATCGCGCAGTCGCGGTTGTCTACGCCCGAGGCCATCAGCATATTTTCCAGGCGCGGACCAGGGCTTTGCGCGGTTGGCGGTGTTACGATGACAGCAGGCGGCGTCGCGGCAGGATTGGGAAATGTGTCACTGGCTGCGGGCTGGGCGGTGGCAGTGGCTTGTTCGCCGACTTCGCCCAGTTGCAAAATGGCGGTGGACAGCCAGGCGCTTTCCGTGCCCAGGTTGATCAGGTTATAGCGCAAAAAATCTTGCGCTTCGGCGGCTTCGGTCACGCGAGAACCCACATAGTCCAGTGTGGTTTGCATGCGGGCGCGCACGACAGTGCTGGTGGCGCGCAACTGCGCTATCGTTGTTTCGGCGATACTCTGCTCGACGGTGGCAGTCTGTTCCACAGCAGAGGCGGTGCAACTTGTCAAGAGTACCAGCAGCAGCCAAATGCCGAGCCCGCGTGGCGACTTCATACCGCGAAGTATAGCCCAGAAAACAAAAACCGCCCCGCAATGCTCGCGAGACGGCTCTACCTGATGTGGAAGCGCCGGGGACCTGCCCCCCGGGTCCGCTGGTTTCGAAAGGCGCACATCTACAAGCATAGCCCGCTGTTTTCTTTCGCGCGCGGCACACCCAGTGGGCGCGGTTTACTGCGCGCTAGCCGATAGGGCTTGGCACCGCGTTATCGGCGTCTGCGGTGGGCACCCGGGCTTTTTATGACACTCATCGCAGATCACGCCAGGTGGCGACCTTGCGAGAGCGGTAGGGAATTTTTGGTCCCTACACCCTTATCCCGGTTGCCTAAGCAACCATTGGGAGGGGTTGGAAGTTGGGTTTTGCACCTATGTGCGTTGCCAGTTTACCGTGTTGTGGCACCACGGCTTGCAGTGCGCTTTCAGCCACCAACGTCGAATCTGATTCGCTCCCTTGCTGGCCAAAGACATCCACCGTCCCAACCCGGCGTCTGTCAGCTACCTGTTCATATTTTATCATAGATTTGTTGGCTTGCAATGCCCGCCGAGGCGCAAATAATGTGATTCCAGAACAAGCTTGTCTGTAGCAGCGAAACAATCGGAGCAAAACGCAAATATGCAGATATGATAGAAGATATCGCTGTTTCTCCGGAGTTGAACCATGCGACTTCTCCGCCGCCACCCGAAGCGAATTGCGCTGCTAGCTGTGCTCTTGCTAGTGATCGCCTTGGTTGGCGCGCTAGCTTACTTCGAGTCTCCGTCCGGCGCAGTGATGCCCGAGGCGTTGGCCGCACTGGAATCCGGCGATGGCGTGCAGGTCAGTCGCGGCGGCTGGATCACATTCATGCCTGTCGCGCAGCAGCCTGATGTGGGGTTCATCTTTTATCCTGGCGGAAGGGTCGCTGCCGAAGCCTACGCGCCACTGGGACGAGATATCGCGAAAGCGGGCTATCTGAGTGTGATCACGCCCATGCCACTGCATCTCGCCATATTGAATGTCGACGCGGCTCGCGCGGTCATCAACGCGCACCCACAGATCGAGCGCTGGGTCATCGGCGGTCACTCGCTGGGCGGCGCGATGGCGGCTCGTTATGCTCACGGCAATCCGCAGCAAATCGTCGGGCTGGCGATCATGGCGGCGTACCCAGAAGCGCAGATCGATTTCAGCCAGCATGACTTGGCAGTGGCTTCAATTTATGGCGAGCTTGATGGGCTGGCGACTGCGACCGAAGTCGAAGCATCGTTTTCGCGGTTGCCCGCAGATGCCATGAAAGTGCGCATCGCCGGCGGCAATCATGCGCAGTTCGGGTGGTATGGCGCGCAGGCAGGCGACAACCCGGCGCAGATTGGCCATCGACAGCAGCACGAGCAAGTTGTAGAGGCAGTCCACCGTCTCCTGGGTGCATCTGGCGGATAGCAAGAATCCGTGCTAGATTGACCGTCTATCGGTGGCGAGAGAGGCGGGACAGATGGACGGCGGGGCAGGACCGCAATTCAAACTGAATGAAGAGCAGGAAATGCTGGTGCGCATGGCGCGCGAGTTCACAGCCGACAATATCATCCCGGTCGCGGCAGAATACGATGAAAAGGCGATATTCCCCGCCGATATTTTTCATAAAGCCCGCGAGCTGGGCATCGTCAATATGCTCATCCCGGAAGACTATGGCGGGGTTGGCGCGAGCGCATTTGAAGAAGTGCTAGTCACCGAAGAACTAGCTTATGGCTGCACCGGCATCAGCTCCAGTCTGGGCTTGAATTCATTGGCAGTGCTGCCGATTTTGCTGGCGGGCAGCGATGCGCAAAAAGCCTATTGGATGGGCGAGCGCATCAACGATCAGGGGCAGTTCGCGGCTTATGGCGTCACAGAAGCCAACGCCGGCTCCAATGTTGTCGGCATACAGACGCGCGCCGACAAACATGGCGCAGCTTATATCATCAACGGCAGCAAGACCTTCATCACCAATGCCAGCTATGCCAATTTCTACACCATATTCGCCAAGACCGATCCTGGCGCGGGTCATCGTGGTATGACCTGCTTCATCATCGACCGCGAAACGCCCGGCCTCAGCGTCGGCAAGAAGTTCGACAAGCTGGGTCAGCGGGCATCGGATACGGCAGAACTGGTCTTCGAGAATGTCGAAGTGCCCCAAGAGAATGTCGTCGGCAGCGTCGGGCAGGGCTTCTATATTGCCATGCAGGTATTCGATCATAGTCGCCCCGGTGTGGCGGCGGCTGCCACCGGTTTGCAGCGCCGCGCCTTGGAAGAGAGCGTCAGATATGCCGCCGAGCGCGAAGCCTTTGGCCAGCCCATTTATCAGCATCAGGCGGTCGGACACAAAATCGCTGACATGGCGATGAATTATGAAGCCTCGCGTTTGTTGACCTGGCAATCAGCCTGGCAAGTCGATAATGGCATTCACAATCCGCGCATCCCCGCCTATGCCAAAGCTTTCGCCGCGGACATGGCGACCCAGGCGGCGGTCGATGCTGTGCAGGTCTTTGGTGGCTATGGCTATATGAAAGAATACCCGGTCGAGAAATTGCTGCGCGATGTAAAGATCTTCCAAATATACGAAGGCACCAGCGAAATCCAGCGCAACATCATTGTGCGCGAGCTCTTCCGCGGTGCCTGATCGTCATGCCGCAGGCAATTCTAAAAATGTGACAAATTCCTACCTTGACAGCTTATTTTGCCCCTGCTAGCATCCATCTTCGCGTGCACAGCCAGCATCCTCCACGTATGAGGCAAGGCTGGTTGAACTGAGCAAATGTGGCGAAAGAGCCCGGCAATGGCGGGGCATCTCGTCAATGAAACAGTAGAGATGGGCGTCCAGGTGCGCCTGTTTGCTTGTCTAAGCGCTGAAAAAGCAGCCGATAGAAATTACGGAGTAGCGTATGCCGACCATCAACCAGTTGGTGCGCAAAGGTCGCAAGTCCAAGAGCAAGAAGAACAAGGCGCCTGCCCTGCAATATACATTTAACGCCTTGAAGAATCGCCGGGCGCGTCAGCAGAAAGGCGCGCCACAAAAGCGCGGTGTCTGCACACAGGTCAAAACGATGACGCCCAAGAAACCCAATTCGGCTTTGCGCAAGGTTGCTCGCGTGCGCCTGACCAACGGCATAGAAGTTTCCGCCTACATCGGCGGCGAGGGGCACAACCTGCAAGAGCACAGCGTGGTGCTGGTGCGCGGCGGCCGTGTCAAAGATTTGCCGGGCGTTCGCTACCACATCGTGCGCGGCAGCCTGGATACCAACGGCGTCGAAGGGCGCGGTCAACGGCGCAGCAAATACGGGACCAAACGTCCCAGGTAAGCGGGAGAAAACGAGAAATGCCCAGAAGAAACCGTCCGCCCAAACGCATTCCGCCACCCGATGCCAAATACGGCAATCTGCATGTGGCCATGTTCATCAACCGCATGATGCACGGTGGCAAGAAGAGCCTGGCGACTCGCATCATGTACAACGCATTCGACCGCATGGAAGAGCGCGCCAAGAAAGACCCGGTAGAAGTTTTTGAGATAGCCATTCGCAATGTCGCGCCGGCTGTCGAAGTCAAGCCCAAGCGCGTCGGCGGCTCGACCTATCAAGTGCCTATCGATGTTTCGCACGAGCGTGGAATCACCCTGGCGATGCGCTGGCTGATCATGTTTGCCCGCGCCCGCAGCGGCAGAAGCATGGCCGAAAAGCTCACTAACGAGTTGCTGGATGCCTACAACGGGCAGGGCAATGCGGTGCGCCGCAAGGACGAAACCCATCGCATGGCCGAGGCGAACCGCGCCTTTGCCCATTTTCGCTAGAGCTTGAAAGCGCACCTGCAGCGGATACGCGTGGGAACTGGACGAGAGATGACAATGTTGAACCCGGATTTTGAACTAGCCAAAGTGCGCAATATCGGCATCATCGCGCATATTGACGCCGGCAAGACGACTGTGACCGAGCGCGTGCTCTATTACACGGGTATGGTGCACAAGATCGGCGAGACGCACGAAGGCTCTGCCACCACCGACTATATGGAGCAGGAGCGCGAGCGCGGCATCACCATCACATCGGCGGCGGTGACGGCTGGCTGGGATGATCACCAGATCAATATCATCGATACGCCTGGCCATGTCGACTTCACAGCCGAGGTGCAGCGCAGCCTGCGCGTTTTGGATGGCGGCATCACCGTCTTTGACAGCGTGGCTGGCGTCGAGCCGCAATCGGAAACGGTCTGGCGGCAGGCATCGGATTACAATGTGCCGCGTTTGTGCTTCGTCAACAAGATGGACCGCATCGGCGCGGATTTTGACCGCTGCGTCACTATGCTGGTCGACCGGCTCAATGCCAACCCGGTCGTCATCCAGGTGCCCTATGGCAGCGGCGAGAATTTTCAAGGCATCATTGATCTTCTCAATATGGAGTTGATCACCTATGGCAATGACGAAGGCACCGATATCCGCTATCACACCATCCCCGAGAGCCACCGCGAAATGGCGGAAACGCGCCGCGAGGAGATGATCGAAAAGATCGTCGAAAACGACGAATACCTGACGATGAAGTTCCTCGAAGAAGAAGAGATCACCGATGAAGAATTGGTGGGCGCGCTGCGTGCTGGCACCATTTCGGGCGCGCTGCACCCAGTCATGTGTGGCGCTGCGCTGAAGAACAAGGGCGTGCAGGCGCTGCTGAATATGGTGGTGGCGCTGTTGCCTTCGCCGCTGGATATCCCGCCTATCACGGGCGAGCATCCCAAAGATGGCTCGGAGCTGCTGCGCCGCGCCAATGACACCGATCCGCTGGCGGCGCTGGTGTTCAAAATCGTGTCCGACCAATACGGGCGGCTGGCCTTCACTCGCGTCTATTCGGGCGTGTTGAAAGCTGGAACGATGGTGATCAATCCAGGCAATGGCCGCCGCGAGCGCATCGGACGCATCGTGCGCATGTTTGCCGACCGCCGCGAAGATGTCAAAGAAGTGCACGCGGGGGATATCGCTGCTGTCATCGGCATGAAAGAGACCTTTACTGGCGATACGCTCTGCGCGCCCACCAGCCCCATCTTGCTGGAGAATATCACTTTTCCCGCGCCGGTGGTCGAGGTGGCAATCGAGCCCAACACCAAAGCCGATCAAGACAAAATGGGCATCGGCTTGCGGAAACTGGCGGAAGAAGACCCCACTTTCCAAATCGAGGTCGATGACCAGTTGGGGCAGACAAAAATCAAAGGCATGGGCGAGCTGCACCTGGAAGTGCTGGTAGACCGCCTGATGCGCGAATATGGCGTGGAAGCGCGCGTGGGCAGACCGCGAGTCGCCTACCGCGAGACGATCACTCGCATGATTGAAATCGATACTACCTTCCGCCGGCAGACGGGTGGTGCCGGGCAATATGCCCGTTGTACGATTCGCTTCGAACCGCTGCCAGACGAAGAAAAAGACGAAGCAGTCGGCGAGCTCTACTTCGTAGACGCCATCCGCGGCGGCAGCATCCCCAAGGAGTTTGTCCCGGCTGTCAAAAAAGGTGTCAGCCAGGCGATGCAGGGCGGCGTCATCGCGGGGTATCCGGTTGTCGGCATCAAGGCTTCGTTGGTCGATGGCGCTTTTCACGAAGTGGATTCCAGTGAAATCGCCTTTACTATCGCTGGCTCGATGTGCCTGAAAGAAGGCATTCAGAAGGGCGCGCCAGTCATTTTGGAGCCGTCGATGCGCGTGGAGGTGGTCGTCCCTGATGGCTATACCGGCGCGGTGGTCGGCGATATTTCGGCGCGGCGCGGCGTTATCACGGGCATGGAGCCGCACAGCGAAGGCATCTCGGTCATCAAGGCGCAAGTGCCGCTGGGCGAGATGTTCGGTTATGCCAACGACCTGCGCAATAACACCCAGGGTCGTGGCAACTTTAGCATGGAGTTCGATACCTACACGATCGCGCCAAGAGATATCGCCGAGTTGGTGAAATCCGGGGCGCGCTAGGGTAGGGGGCTGAGGGGACTCAGCCGCCAATTTCGTTCGTTATCTCACTATTCGAGTCCGAGGAGTGCACAAGAGGAACAGACCGATGGCAAAGGGAAAATTCGAGCGTAGCAAACCACATGTAAATATCGGCACGATCGGCCATGTCGATCACGGCAAGACGACCCTGACCGCCGCGATCACCAAGGTCCTGGCGTTGAAAGGGCAGGCGCAGATGCGCGAATACGGCGACATCGACAATGCGCCGGAAGAACGCGCCCGCGGTATCACGATCAATATCCGCCATGTCGAATATGAAACCGACAATCGGCATTATGCGCATGTAGACTGCCCGGGCCACCGCGATTACATCAAGAACATGATTACCGGGGCAGCGCAGATGGATGGCGCGATCCTGGTCGTCAGCGCGCCCGACGGTCCCATGCCACAGACCCGCGAGCATGTCCTGCTGGCGAAACAAGTCGAGGTGCCGGCCATGGTCGTCTACCTCAACAAGACCGACCAGATGGATGACGAAGAACTTATTGAGCTGGTCGAAATGGAATTGGCGGAGCTGCTGGAAGGCTACGACTTCGACCCCGATACACCCATCATCAAAGGCTCTGCGCTGGCTGCGGAAGAATGTGACAGCGATGACGCCGGCGCGCCCGAATACGCCTCGATCGTCGAGCTCATGGACGCGGTTGATGAGTGGATCCCCACGCCCGTGCGTGATGTCGACAAGCCTTTCATGATGGCGATCGAAGATGTCTTTTCCATCAAGGGGCGTGGCACGGTCGTAACCGGCAGCGTCGCCCGCGGCACCCTGTTGAAGGGTACTGAAGTCGACATCGTCGGTTTGCGAGACGAAATCCCCAAGACGGTCGTCACCGGCATCGAAATGTTCAACAAAGAGCTGGATCAGGCGCAGGCTGGCGACAACGCTGGCATCTTGCTGCGTGGCGTGGCGCGCACCGATGTGCAGCGCGGCATGGTTATCGCCAAGGTGGGCAGCATTACCCCGCACAAAAAGTTCAAGTGCGAGGTCTATGTGCTGCGCCGCGACGAAGGCGGACGTCATAAAGCCTTCTTCACCGGCTATCGTCCGCAATTCTATATCCGCACCATGGATGTCACCGGCACCATCACTTTGCCCGACGGCGTAGAGATGGTCATGCCCGGCGACAATGTCAACCTGGATGTAGAGTTGATCACGCCGGTTGCGCTGGAGCGCGGTTCGTCTTTCGCCATCCGCGAGGGCGGTTTGACCGTCGGCGCCGGGCGTATTACCGAGATACTTGAGTAGGTCTGTCTGGAGCGTGGGCGGGACCTCTCTGCGAGGCGGTCGCCCACGCCGCACACAGCCAAAGGTTGGGGCATGGCAAAGAACAAAATCCGCATTCGATTGAAAGCCTATGACCATCGCGTGCTCGACCAGTCGGCGGTGCGCATCGTCGACACGGCAGAACGCACCGGCTCGCGAGTTGTGGGTCCCGTGCCGCTGCCCACGCGCATAGAGCGGTTCACCGTGCGGCGCTCGCCATTTATTGACAAAGATTCGCAAGAGCATTTTGAGGTGCGCACGCACAAGCGCCTGATCGATGTGCTCGACCCGGACAGCAAAACCATCGACACGCTGATGCGGCTGAACCTGCCGGCTGGCGTCGATATTGAAATCAAGATTTAGGGACGGCGCAGCGTCGTCAACAGGACAGGATTCGGGTAGCAGCGCGACCAACGCAAACGCCAGCGCCCGAGCGGAGGCTAAATCATGAAAGGCATGATTGGCAAAAAAGTGGGCATGACCCAGGTCTTTGACGAGCAAGGCACGGTCATCCCTGTGACGGTTATCCAGGCTGGTCCCTGCTATGTGACCCAGGTGCGCAACCAGGCGCGCGATGGGTATGTGTCGGTGCAATTGGGTTTTGGCGAAACCAAGCCCAAGAATCTGACCAAGGGGCAGCTGGGGCACTTGCAGAAATCGGACTTGCCGGCGTTGCGTCACCTGCGCGAATTTCGCCTGGCGGATGACGCCGGTATCGAGGTCGAAGAAGGGCAAGAGATCACGGTTGCCGTCTTTGAGCGCGGCGAAATGGTCGATGTAATCGGCACGAGCAAAGGGCGCGGGCATGCTGGCACCATCAAGCGGCACGGCTTCGCGCGCGGACCGAAAACGCACGGTCAATCCGACCGCATGCGTTCGCCCGGTTCTATCGGCATGTGCGCGACGCCCGGCCGCACGCTCAAGGGCAAGAGGATGGCGGGCCGCATGGGCAACGACCGTATCACGGTGCAAAACCTGTCCCTGGTGCTTGTCGATGCCGAGAAAAACCTGTTGGCCGTCAAAGGCTCTGTGCCCGGTGCCAAGGGCAGCATCGTCATAATCAAGCCCGCCAACAAGCGCGCCTGAGCCAACAGCGCAACCTACAGGAGTTACGGCAATGCAGTTTCCAGTCTTGAACAGCGCCGGGCAAGAAGTCTCGCAGGTCGAGCTGCCGCCCGATGTCTTTGAAGCCAAGATCAATGTGGGCTTGATGCACCAGGCTTTTGTGCGTCAGATGGCCAACGCCCGTCAAGGCACACACAGTACGCGCTCCCGCGGGCAGATCCGCGCGACCGGCGGCAAGTGGTATCGGCAAAAGGGCACAGGTCGGGCGCGTCATGGTGCCCAAAGCGCGCCCATCTTTGTCGGCGGCGGCTTGGCGCATGGACCCAAACCGCGTGATTATACGAAGAAGATGCCCCGCAAAATGCGCCAAGGTGCCATCCGCTCTACACTGAGCGCCTTGGTCCGCGATGGGCAGTTGGTTTTACTGGACGAGCTGGCGATGGACGAGCCGAAGACGCAGGCGATGCGCCAGCTAATCGAATCGCTGGTCGGCGAGCAGTCGGCGCTGATTGTCGTGACGGCAGAGCAGAAAGTGGTGCGTAAAAGTGTCAGCAACCTGGCGAACGCGCACAGCATCGTCGTCAATTATTTGAATGTTCGCGACCTGCTGAAGTATGACAAGGTCATCATGCCGCTGGCATCGCTGGATGTCATTACTAGCCTGTGGAGCAAGGGAAAGTAACATGGCCGAGCTGCATATTTACGACATTATCCGCCGCCCGGTCATCACCGAAAAGTCGACCCTGATTGCGGAAGCGCAGAACAAGTATGTCTTTGAAGTGGCCGGCAAAGCCAACAAGATCCAGATCAAGGAAGCTGTGGAAGAGATCTTCGACCTGGATGGCCAAGTCATCAAGGTGAATACCATGGTGATGCCAGCCAAGCGCGGACGGCGTGGGCGCAATTCCTACATCCGCTCACGTCAATGGAAAAAAGCCGTTGTCACGCTGGAAGAGGGCGTGACCATCGAGCTCTTTAATGTCTAGGGGAGCATGAGCGATGCCCATCAAGGTATACAAACCCACATCGCCCGGTCGCCGTGACATGACCGGCTTCTCCTTTGAGGAGATCACCAAAAGCAAGCCCGAACGGTCACTGACGCGCGCGTTGCGCAAGAAAGGTGGCCGCAACAATACCGGGCGCATAACCGTCCGGCATCGCGGCGGCGGCCACAAGCGGCGTTATCGGTTGATCGATTTCAAGCGCGACAAAGAAGATTGCCGCGCCGAGGTCATCGCTATTGAATATGATCCCAACCGATCGGCTCGCATCGCTTTGCTGCAATACGAAGATGGCGTGAAGAGTTATATCATCGCGCCGATGGGCGTATCGGTCGGCGATACGGTTGGCAATGGCGAGATGAGCGCCCTGCGTCCGGGCAACAGCCGCGCGCTCAAGGACATTCCGCTGGGCACAGTCGTGCACAATATCGAAATGCGCCCCGGCAAAGGCGCGCAGATCGCTCGCAGCGCCGGCACTTCGGCACAGATATTGGCGGCCGAAGGCAAGTATGTGACCCTGCGCCTGCCCAGTGGCGAGATGCGCATGATCCTGGGCAGCTGCCGCGCCACCATCGGGCAGGTGGGCAATGCCGAACATGGCAATGTCAAGCTGGGCAAGGCGGGCCGCAAGCGCTGGCTGGGCTGGCGACCGACTGTTCGCGGTACGGCGATGGACCCTGCCAGTCATCCCCATGGCGGCGGCGAGGGCAAAACCGGCATCGGCATGGCTGCGCCCAAGACGCCCTGGGGCAAAAAAGCGCTGGGTGTGCGCACGCGCCGCAACAAACGCACCAGCCGTTTCATTATTCGCCGCCGCGGCAAGCGCCGGTAATCAGGAGGCTTTATAATGTCACGCTCATTAAAGAAGGGCTACTTCATCCAGCCCAAGTTGCTGGATAAGGTCGAGCGGCTCAACCGGCAGAACAAAAAGGTAGTCATCCGCACCTGGAGCCGTGCCAGCACCATCTTCCCACAGATGGTGGGGCATACCATCGCCGTGCACGACGGACGCCGTCATGTGCCCATCTATATCACCGAGAACATGGTGGGTCACAAGCTGGGCGAATTCGCGCCGACGCGCACCTTCCGTGGACATATCACCGATAGCAGACGATAGGGACGAACCGAGATGGAAGTACGAGCGATTACCCGCTATCTGCCTATATCGCCACAAAAGCTGCGGCTGGTCTGCGACAAAGTGCGCGGGATGGATGCCGAAGAAGCGCTGGTCGTGCTGAAGTTCATGCCTCAAAAGGGTTCGGACTTCGTCAGCAAAACGCTCAATTCGGCAATGGCCAACGCAGTCAACAACTTCGACCTCAACCGCGGCGAGCTGTATGTTTCGCAGATCTACGCCGGCGATGGTCCGACATTGAAGCGCTTCAAGGCTGGCGCGCGCGGTCGCTATAAGCCGCGTCTGAAACGCACAGCGCACCTGTGGGTGATGGTGGCAGAACGAGAGGAAGAAGACTAATGGGTCGCAAGGTTCATCCAAAAGGCTTTCGTCTTAAGGTAATCCGCGAATGGGACGCCCGCTGGTATGCAGAAGGCGATCGCTTTGTCAACCTGCTGATGGAAGACCGGCAGATTCGCAAGTTCATCCGTCAGAAGACGACTCGCGCCGGCGTTTCGCGCATTGAAATCGAACGACAGCCCAATCTGGTCATCATTACCATCAATACCGTGCGCCCCGGCTTGATTATTGGGCGCAAGGGCGAGGCGGTCAAAGAATTGCGCCAGCAGCTGCAAGAGATGACCGGCAAGACAGTCAAGGTCGAAGTCAGCGAGATCGACAAGCCCGATCTGGATGCCAAACTGGTGGCGGATAATGTGGCCAGCCAGTTGGTACGGCGCATTGGGCACAGCCGGGCGATGAAACGAGCGATCATGCAGGCGATGCGTCAAGGCGCTGGCGGCATCCGCATCGAAGTCAGCGGACGGCTGGGCGGCTCGGACATGGCGCGGCGGGAATGGCTCTTTGATGGGCGCGTGCCTCGCAACACCTTGCGCGCCGATATTGATTATGGCTTTTCCGAAGCGCTGACGACTTTCGGGCAGATCGGCGTCAAAGTCTGGATTTACAAGGGCGACATCTTGCCAGGCGAAGACCCGTTTAGCACGGGCGCGCAACGCAGCAGCCAGCCTGATGGCAGACGCCGCCGCAACTAGCGGTTGTGGAAAGCGAGGAGAGCAGCAACAATGCTGATGCCGAAACGCAGAAAGTATAACAAACAGATGCGCGGTCGCATGCGTGGCAAAGCCCGCCGTGGCGCTGTTGTGCAATTTGGCGACTATGGCTTGCAAGCGCTCGAGCCCAGCTGGGTGACCAGCCGCCAGATTGAAGCCTGCCGCCGCGCCATGGTGCGCTATATCCGCCGGCGTGGCAAAGTCTGGATCCGCATTTTCCCCGACAAGCCCGTCACCCAGAAAGCTGCCGAAACTCGCATGGGCAAAGGCAAAGGCTCGGTCGAAAAGTGGGTGTGCGTGGTCAAGCCAGGCCGCATCTTGTTTGAGATGAGTGGCGTGCCCGAAGACGATGCGCGAGAAGCATTGCGCCTCGCCGCGCACAAGCTGCCGATCAAAACCAAGTTCGTCAAGCGCTTTGATCCCATCTCCGGGCGAGAGGTCAGCTGATGTATATCGACGAAATCCGCGAATTATCCAATGACGCCATCCTCGACCGAATCGAAGACCTGAAGGTGGAGATGTATACCTATCGCATCCAGCAGGCATCGGGCGAGTTGAAAGACACCACACTTTTCCGCAAAGCCCGGCGCGATATCGCCCGGCTGAAAACTGCCCTGCGCGAGCGGGAGCTGGCGGCGGAACTGGTTGGGCAAGGAGGAAGAAGCAATGCCGAATAACCGCAAGCGCCTGGTGGGCACGGTCGTCAGCGACAAGATGCAAAAAACGGTCGTGGTCGCCATTGAAAACCGCAAGATGCACCCGGTGTATCACAAGGTCGTCACCTCCACAAAAAAGGTGATGGCGCATGACGAGACGGGCGCTGGCATCGGCGCGCTGGTGCGCATCGTGCAGAGCCGTCCCATCAGCAAACGCAAACGTTGGGTGGTCGAAACCGTGCTGGAAGCCCCGCCCGAGTTGGGCAGCTGAGCCGGGCGCTGACACGTTGCGAGAACGGAGAGAGCAAAAAGATGATTCAGACGGAATCGCGAATGAAAGTCGCCGACAACAGCGGCGCGCAGGAGATCCTGGTCATCCGCGTCATCGGCGGCTCGCGAGTTAAATACGGCCATGTTGGCGATATCGTGGTTGCGACGGTCAAATCGGCATCCACCAGCGGCGCTGTCAAGAAAGGCGAACTGGTGCGCGCAGTGATCGTGCGTACGCACAAGGAATATCGCCGCGCCGATGGATCGACCATCCGCTTCGATGACAATGCAGCCGTGGTGCTGGCCGAAGACTTGGAGAATCCGCGCGGGACACGAGTCTTTGGTCCTGTAGCGCGCGAGCTGCGTGACAAAGGATTCATGAAGATCGTCTCGCTTGCGCCCGAGACTTTGTAACAGGGGATAGCCTAATGCAACGAGTGCAGCAAGGAGACACGGTCGAGGTCATCGCGGGCAGAGACAAGGGTTTGCGTGGCGAAGTCGTCCGGGTACTGGTAAAGCAAGACCGCGTCATCGTCAATGGCGTCAACATTTTGAAGCGGCACCGCAAGGCGCGGCCTGGTCCGGGTGGGCAACAAATCCCCGCCCAGATAATGGAATTCGAAGCGCCGCTGCACTTGTCGAATGTGATGCTGGTCTGCCCGCACACCGACGAGCGCACACGCGTCGGCTTTCGCATGACGGAAGATGGCAAGAAGACGCGCTATAGCAAAAAAAGCGGCAGAAACATCGAATAGCCAGGGCGAGGTGAATTATGGAAAACCGCATGTACACCCGCTATATTGAAGAAGTCGTGCCGACCTTGACGCAAGAGTTCGGCTACACCAACCGCATGCAGGTACCGACCATCAGCAAGATCACGCTGAATATCGGCGTTGGCGAAGCCATTGACGAGCCGCGCTCGTTGGATGGTGCCGTGCAAGACCTCATGACGATAACGGGTCAGCAGCCGGTGGTGACGCGCGCCAAGAAGAGCATCGCCACTTACAAACTGCGCGAGGGCAGGGCGATTGGCGCCAAGGTTACACTGCGCCGCGAACGTATGTGGGCGCTGTATGACCGGCTGGTCAATATCGCCTTGCCGCGCATCCGCGACTTTCGGGGTGTGCCCGCGAAGCTGGATGGCCGCGGCAACTTCACTGTCGGCTTGCGCGAGCAGTTGGTCTTCCCGGAGATTGATTTTGACAAGATCGACAAGGTGCGCGGGATGGAAATCTCCATCGTGACCACCGCCAGGACTGACGAGGAAGGGCGGCGCTTGCTGGCATTGCTCGGCATGCCTTTCCAGGGGAATTAAAGGGGAACCTATGGCGAAGAAATGTATGCAATATCGGGAAGAGCGGCGCAAGTATCCGGTGCGCGTGCGCAACCGCTGCAAGGTGTGTGGACGTCCGCGCGCGTATATCCGGCGCTTTGGCTTGTGTCGCATCTGCTTCCGCGAAATGGCGCTGGAAGGCGAGATTCCCGGCGTTGTAAAGGCGAGCTGGTAGGGAGGCGATTATCGTGTCTAATGTTACCAACGATCCAATTGCCGATATGCTGACGCGCATCCGCAACGCCTTGGTTCGCGGCAAGCCCGAAGTTATCGTGCCCAAATCCAAAATCAAGGTGGAGATCGCCCGCATCCTCAAGGAAGAGGGCTACATCCATGATTTCAGCATCGGCGACGAGAGTCCCGTGCCCTTGATCAAAGTTCAACTCAAATACATCGGCAGTCGGCGCGATCGGCAGCCGGTCATCACCCAACTGCGGCGCATCAGCAAGCCGGGGCGGCGCGTTTATCGCAAGCGGCGCGAGCTGCCCATCGTGCTCAGCGGCACGGGCATCGCCATCGTCACCACGCCCAAGGGAGTGATGACAGCGCAGCAGGCGCGGCGAGATGGCGTCGGTGGCGAAGTGCTCTGCTATATCTGGTAGGCGGAAAGGGAAGCGCAATGTCACGCGTAGGCAAGCAGCCGGTCGTGCTGCCAGACAAAGTCACCATCAGCATCGACCGCAACAGCGTCACGATCAGCGGTCCGAAGGGACAGTTGAGCCGCGACTTCAACCCCGATATGGCGATCCGCCAGGAGAATGGTAGCATCGTTGTCGATCGCCCGTCCGACCAGCGGCATCACAAGGCGCTGCACGGCTTGACGCGCGCCCTGCTGGCAAACATGGTCGAGGGCGTTTCCAACGGCTATCGCAAGACTCTGCAGATCCAGGGTGTTGGCTATCAGGCGACCCTGCAAGGCAGCAATTTGCAGTTGCGGCTGGGTCACTCACACGAGGTGATCGTGGAGCCACCCGCCAATATCACTTTTGATGTGCCGAAAGATTCGCGCGGCACCATCATCCATGTCGACGGGATCGACAAGCAGGTGGTTGGCCAAGTGGCGGCCGATATCCGTGGCTGGCGACCGCCCGAACCCTACAAGGGCAAAGGCGTGCGCTACATGGGCGAATATGTACGGCGCAAAGCTGGCAAAGCCGGCAAACGCTAGCCGAGCGCGAAACGAGGAAATGGAACGATGGCAGATATCATTGGTCGCAGGAAAGTTTTGGCGCGCAAGAGGCGGCATCGGCGCGTGCGCAGACGAATCTCTGGCACGGCTGCCCGCCCGCGCATGAATGTCTATCGCAGCAACCGCAACACATTCGTGCAAATTATTGACGATGTCGCGGGGCGCACCCTGGTCGCCTGTTCGACCATCGACCGTGAATTGGCGCCGCAGCTGGGCGACAGCAGCAAGCTGGAAGCGGCAAAATTGGTCGGACAGAAAGTTGCCGAGCGGGCTCAAGCGGCTGGCATCAATGTGGTTGTGTTTGACCGCGGCGGATTTACCTACACCGGACGGGTGGCGGCAGTTGCGCAAGCTGCCCGCGAAGCCGGATTGCAAGTTTAGGCGGGAGTTTGGTATATGGCAGATCGAAGAAGGCGAGATTCGCGTCGCGGACGCGATGAAGAACGCGACGAATTTGACGAGCGCGTGGTGGATATCCGCCGCGTGGCGAAAGTAATCAAGGGCGGACGGCGTTTCGCGTTTCGCACCGTGGTGGTTGTCGGCGACAGCAAAGGTCGAGTCGGCATCGGCATTGGCAAGGCGCGCGCTGTTCCCGACAGCATCCGCAAAGCATCAGAGCGAGCGCGTCGCAATATCGAAACGGTCGCCCTGTCTGGCACGACAATCCCTTACACCGTGACTGGACGCCATGGCGGGGCGCGTGTGCTGTTGAAGCCGGCTGCGCCAGGCAGCGGTGTCATCGCCGGCGGGGGCGTTCGCGCTGTGCTCGAGGTGGTCGGCGTGCGCAACATTTTGACCAAGAGCCAGGGCAGCGCCAACTTGCTGAATGTGACGATGGCGACCCTGGATGCGCTGAAACAACTGCGCAGCGCCGCGCGTATCGCCGAAATGCGCGGCAAACGCCCTTACGAAGTTGCGCCGTTTTGGGAGCGACGCCGCGAAGGAGCCGACAATGTCTGAGCCCGCTGGCAAGCTGCTGAAAGTGACCTTGGTCAAAAGCCCGATCGGCTATAACAGCCGCCAGAAAGCGACAGTCAAATCGCTGGGCTTGCGGCGGATGCGTCAGTCGGTGCTCATCGGCGATGCGCCACAAATTCGCGGCATGATCGCCAAGGTCAGCCATTTGGTGGCGGTAGAAGAGGTAGAGACATGAAATTGCATGATCTGAAGCCGGACAAAGGCAGCAAGCGCAGACGCAGACGCGTCGGACGGGGCATCGCGGCCGGTCAAGGCAAGACAGCCGGGCGGGGCCACAAAGGACAAGGCGCACGCAGTGGCGGCGGCAAAGGTCCCTACTTTGAAGGGGGCCAGCTGCCCTTGGTGCGGCGCCTGCCTTTCAAACGGGGCTTCACCAATATCTTCGGCATTATCTACCAGGAAGTGAATGTCGATATGCTCGAAGCGCGCTTTGATGATGGCGCTGTGGTCAATGGTGCCGCGCTGGTGGCGGCTGGACTGGTGCGCGACGCCGACAAGCCCATCAAGGTGCTGGGGCGTGGCGATCTGGCCAAGAAGCTGGAAGTGCACGCCAACAAGTTCACCAAGAGCGCTGGAGCCAAGATCGAAGCAGTTGGGGGCTCTGCCCATGCCCACGCCTTGAAAGTAACTGGCGCGCGCGCAACGGTCAAACGGCTGCGCAAGGTCGATATGCAGCGGCTGTATGGCGAGACTGACCAGGCATAGTCCGCCGTGGCGTATGAGTGATGAGGACAAGGTCTGATGATACAAGCATTGCGTAACGCTTGGCGCTTGCCAGATGTGCGTAACAAGCTGTTGTTTACCACCTTCATTCTGATCGTCTACCAATTCGCCGCGCATGTGCCGGTGGTGGGCGTCGACCGGAATGTGCTGCGGCAGGTGTTTGAGAGCGGCAGCAGCGCCGGCAACCTGATCCAGGTGATGAACCTGCTTTCGGGCGGTGCGGTCGCCAACTTCAGCGTCATCGCCAACGGCGTCTATCCCTATATCACCGCTTCCATCATTTTTCAGTTGCTGGTGCCAATCGTGCCGGCACTGGAACGAATCCAACGCGAGCCGGGCGGCCAAGAGAAGATCCAGCGCTATACCTATTATGTAGCCATCCCCATGGCGGTATTGCAGGCGCTGGGACAGATCAGCATTTTTAACCTGGCGACCGGCACTGGCGCAGAGATTATCCCCGGTTTCGGCTTTGGCATCGGCAGCAACATTTTGCTGACGGTATCGGTGCTGACGACCATGACGGCGGGCACGATGTTCGCCATCTGGCTGGGTGAGCTGATCACCGAGCAGGGCATCGGCAACGGCATATCCATCATCATCTTCGCTGGCATTGTGGCGCTGGCCCCGCAGAACCTGATCCAGCTCTTGACGCAGCAGCCCGACCGAACGCTCTACAACCTGGTGCTCTTCATCGTTATCACGGTGCTCAGCGTGGTGGCCGTGGTGGTGATTCAAGAAGGCGTGCGCCGCGTTCCGGTTCAATATGGGCGGCGTGTGCGTGGCAATCGGCAATTTGCCCAGCAAGACAGCTTCATCCCCCTGCGCGTCAATCCGGTGGGCATGATCCCGCTGATATTCGCCCAATCCATCATCACATTCCCCGCCATCATCGCCAGTCTGTTTCCACCGGGCGCGGTCGGCAACACCATCCAGACGACCTTCGGAAACCAGCAGGGCTTGCTCTATTGGGGCACTTTCTTCCTGATGACGGTTGGTTTCACCTTCTTCTATGCGGAAGTCATGGTGGGCAATCAAAACCTGGCGGAGAATTTGCAGCGCAATGGCGGCTTTATCCCGGGCATCCGACCCGGCAAGCGCACCGAAGACTTCATCAAATCGACAACGCGGCGCATCACTTTTGTGGGTGCGTTCTTCCTGGGCGTCATCGCCATCATCCCGGGCGTGGTTGACCTGATCAATCGCATCATTTTTCCGCTGGAGGCATCGGCGGGCGGCGCGGTTATCAATGCCGGGCTGGTGATTTCCGGCTCTGGTTTGATCATCGTAGTCGGCGTAGTCATCGACACCATGCGCCAGCTGGAAGCGCAGTTGGTCATGCGCAACTACGAAGGCTTTATGCGCTAGTCGCGGACGAGTCATTTCAGTCCTGGAGCCGGGCGCTGCGAATGCTCGGCTCTATTTTTGTCCGCAGCTCGCGGACGCGAGTGGGGGTGAGCCTCAATGAGCTTGAATGTGATATTGATGGGCGTCCAGGGCGCTGGCAAGGGCTTGCAAGCCAAACGGATCGAAACGCGCTTTGGCATCCCGCAAGTATCGACCGGCGACTTGTTCCGGGCGATGCGCACACGCAGCGATGCGCTGGCTCGCAAAGTGCAAGAACTCATGGCGGCGGGCATTCTTATTGACGACGACACCACCAATGCCATTGTCGCCGACCGATTGGCACAACCCGATGCGCGCAATGGCGTCATCCTGGATGGCTACCCGCGCAACAAGGTGCAAGCCGCTTTCCTGGAAGAGCACCTGGCACAGCATGACGCGAGCGTCGATGCGGTGCTGCTGCTGGAGCTAGACCTGTATGTCGCGTTCAAGCGCGCCTTTGGGCGGGTGACAGCGGCAGATGGCAGCAGCTACAATTGTTATTACAAAGTTGAAGATGTCGATTTCAACTGGCTGGCGGATGAAAGCGGTCGATTTCCGCCGCGTCTGGCAGCGACGCAGGCTGGCAGCGACGCGCCACTCAAGCGCAGACCTGATGATGCCAGCGCCGATGCCATCATCAAGCGCATTGACACCTTTTTGGAAACGACACAGCCGTTGATCGATTACTTCGCCGCCAAAGATCTGGTGCGCAAGGTCAATGCCGACCAAAGTATCGAAGCGGTCTGGGCAGAAATTGAGCGCGCGCTGGGTCCCGGCTGATGTTTGCGCAAGCCGCCGAAGAACAACCAGCGCCCGTGCTCAAGACGCCCGAAGAAATCAAGATCATGCGCGAGGCTGGGCGCATCGTCGCCATAGCGCACGAAGCGGTGCGGCAGGCGGTCGCGCCGGGTGTCAGCACCAAGACGCTCGATATGATCGCCGAGTCGGTCCTGCGCGACCATGGCGCAGAACCCAGCTTCCTCGGTTATGTGCAAGGCGAACGCCCCCCTTATCCCG
The DNA here is from genome assembly GCA_022823945.1 of Anaerolineae bacterium. Classification (GTDB taxonomy): domain Bacteria; phylum Chloroflexota; class Anaerolineae; order Aggregatilineales; family Phototrophicaceae; genus UBA6055. The sequence continues at coordinate 213,831 of JAJEBK010000022.1, forward strand.
CCACTATCACCGCCTCGATCAACCACGAGCTGGTGCATGGCATCCCGTCGGAATCTCGCATCCTGCGCGAAGGCGATATCATCGGCATCGACCTGGCTTGCAATTATCGTGGCTTCATCGGCGATGCGGCTTATACACACGCGGTCGGGCAGGTGTCGCGGGCGGCGCGGCGGCTCATGCAAGCTACCGAGGCGGCGCTGGCGGCAGCCATTCAGGCTTCCACATTGGGCAAGCGCATCAGCGATGTCGCCAGAGCCACTGCCAAAACTGCCGGGCGCATGGGCTACAGTGTAGCACTGGAATACACAGGGCACGGCGTGGGACGCGCCATGCACGAAGCGCCCCAGGTGCCCAATTGGTGGCACAGTCGCAAAAGCAAATTTCAATGGCAAGATCATGACTTGCAGGTTGGCATGACTTATGCCATAGAACCCATGCTGATCGCTGGCCGACCCGAACTGATCGAGCTGGACGATGGCTGGACAGTTGTAACCAAAGACGGCTCGTTGACAGCCCACTTCGAACACACGATAGCGATCACCGAGGCAGGTCCGCGCATCCTGACCTTGGGGAGTTCGCCATAACCCACAATCTGTTTCCATTGTGTATCCTGCTCGCCCTGTTGGCTGCTGCGCCAGCTTTCGCTAAGGACACAAGTCCGCGTTACCAAGCGAGCGACTGCCCGGAAATCGTGCTCTGGATGGCGCATGACGAGTTGGGCGCGGTCAGCTGCGGGCTTCTGCATGTGCCAGCAGACCGGTCGACTGGCGCGGACGGGCCGATGTCCCAGTTGTTTGTGCTGCGGCTGGCGGCGCTGCGCGACCAAGGCAATGCGCCGGTCGTCTATTTGGAAGGTGGTCCGGGCGGCGCGGCATCGGCGTCTCTGGAAGATTTGCTGGGCTCGGCGCTGCGAACCGAGCACGAGATCATTTTGATAGACCAACGCGGCACAGGCTTGTCCCTGCCTTCGTTGAACTGCCCGGAATATGCTGACGCGACGAGCGCAGACCCGCTGACAGCATGCCGGGCGCGCCTGGTGACGGCTGGCGTCGACCTGGCAGCATACAACACCGCTGCCAATGCGCAGGATGTGCACGATCTGCTCATTGCGCTGGACTTGCCTGTCGTTAATATCTATGGCGTATCATATGGTACGCGGCTGGCGCTGACTTTGGCGCGCGATTATCCCCAGCGGCTGCGCGCGATCATTCTGGATGGCGTCTTTCCGCCCCAAGCCCGGATGCTTGCGGACCAGGCCGCCAATGGGTTTCGCGCTTTTGAACAGCTGTTTGCCGATTGCGCCGCGAGCGCGCAGTGCAGCCAAGCCTATCCCGATTTGCGCGACAGCTTCGACCAGGTCATCGACAAGCTAGGGCAAGAGCCGGCCGATATCATCCACTTGCAGACTGGCGAACCAACCTGGATGGACAGCGAAGTCTGGGTCAACTTTGTATTTGATTTGTTGTACGACGCGCGCTTGCTGCCTTGGCTGCCGGCGATGATCGACGCCCATGCCGCTGGAGAATATGACTATCAACCGCCTGGGCAGGACGAAATGTTGGGCAGGCAGCTGCCCGACTTCTTCTTGAATTATGATCAAGACAGCGAGGGCATGTATTACAGCACCATCTGCGCCGAAGATGCCTCGTTTGAACGCGCTGACGATGTGCTCGCCGCGGGCGCGCAACTGCCGCCTCAAATCGCTGCTGCGCTGAGAAAAACGGCTATGCAGACATTGGACGATTGCCGTGTTTGGGATGTGCCAGCAGCCGCTGCCAGCGATAAGTTGCCGGTCGTCAGCGATATTCCGGCTTTGCTGTTTTCCGGCGCGTACGACCCAATTACCCCACCAGCCTGGTCCGAGGCGGCCGCGCAATTCCTGAGCGCCAGTTGGCATTTTGCCTTCCCGGCCGTCGGTCATGGCGCGTTGGGCAACAGTGATTGCGCCAATCAGCTGGCGCGATCCTTTTTGAGCCAGCCGAAAGCGGAACCGGCTAGCAACTGCGTCACAGCGCTGCGACCGCCCGACTTCCATAGCCAATGACGATTCTGTGATGTGCAAAAGTTGTCCTTTACCTGCCTGCGGGTCTGTGCTACACTGCTTTTTCGTTGTCAGCGTGCCAGATGGCGGGGTGTTTCGCGCCAGTCTGTGTTAGGCCGAGTGCTAGAGGAACAGCCAATGAAAGTATCAGCCAGCGTCACGCGGCGCTGCCCAAAGTGTCGTGTCATCAAGCGCAAAGGCCGCGTCATGATTATCTGTGAAAATCCCAAACACAAGCAAAGGCAGGGCTAGGCAGCCAAAAAGAAGCTGACCAGGAGACGCATCCATGGCGAGAATCGAAGGGGTAGACCTGCCGCGCGACAAACGAGTCGTCATCGGTTTGACCTATATCTACGGCATCGGCAGATCCACAAGCCAGCGCCTGTTGGACAGCGCCGGCATCAATCACAGCACGCGTGTGCGCGATCTCAGCGAAAGCGAGGTGCAGCGCTTGCGTGAATTGATCGGTAGCTTGACAACCGAAGGAGACCTGCGCCGGCAGACCCAGCTCAATATCAAACGCCTGATGGAAATCAACTCCTATCGCGGCTTGCGGCATCGGCGGCGGTTGCCTGTGCGGGGCCAACGGACGCGCACCAACGGGCGGACGCGGCGCGGCAAGAAGCAAACAGTCGCAGGGCGCGGACGGCGACGCGGCGCGACCAAAAAGTAGCATCGCGGCGCGGGTTTGATTATGTGGCGGCTTGTCATCTGCGGGCTTATTGGCAGGCGAGCCGCTGGTACACGGTGAAAAACGAACCGGACGAGTAACAATTAGGCAATTGGAGCAGCTGCATGGCGAGAACAAGAAGAGCCGGTCGTAGCACTGGGCGGCGAGTCTACAAAAATATCCCTTATGGCCAAGCGCATATCTATGCGACTTTCAATAACACCATCGTTTCCATGACCGATCAGTCGGGGAATGTCGTCACCTGGGCGAGCGCTGGCACATCGGGCTTCACTGGCAGCCGCAAAAACACGCCTTATGCCGCGCGCATGGCCGCAGAAACAGCCGCCGCCAACTCGCAGCAGCACGGCATGAAAGAGGTTGATATCTTCGTCAAGGGACCTGGTCCGGGCCGCGAAGCAGCTATCCGCTCCATCCAGCAGAGCGGCTTGAAAGTTCGCTCTATCAGCGATGTGACTCCCGTGCCGCACAATGGCGTGCGGCCCCCCAAACGTCGGCGCGTCTAGTCGAAAGGCATTAACGACCCCATGGTGTTTCCTGCAACTTCGCCAGATTTTGGACCGGCTATGGCAGAGGCGAACTCTGTAACCGCCAATATGGTGCTGCCACATCAAGTCGAATGCGAATATCCCACGCGCGATTACGGGCGTTTTGTCATTGGTCCGCTGGAAAGCGGCTATGGCTTGACGCTGGGCAATGGGTTGCGGCGCGTTTTGCTGTCTTCGCTGCCTGGCGCATCGGTGACCAGTGTGCGCGTCTCCGATGTGCATCACGAATTCTCCAAAATACCCGGCGTGCGGGAAGATATGACCCAGCTCATCTTGCAGCTCAAGCAGTTGCGATTGGTGTTGCACGGCGTTGAAAGCTCGCGCATGCGACTGGAATATCGTGGCGCGGAAGGCACCGTGACAGCCGGCGATATCACTGCGCCGCCCGAAGTGCAGATCGAAAACCCCAGCCTCTATCTGTTCACGGTGGATGACCGCGATGCCCACATCGAAATGGAATTTGAGGTGAGCAGCGGGCGCGGCTTCAGCCCGGCCGAAGATCGTGGGCGATTGCCAATCGGCGAGTTGCCCGTTGATGCCATCTTCAGCCCCATAAAGCGCGTCAACTTTGAGGTCGAGCGCGCTCGCGTCGGACAGCGCACCAATTATGATCGCTTGGTGCTCGAGCTTTGGACAGACGGCACCATCCGCCCGCAAGAAGCATTGGCGCAATCGGCGCAGATCATGATGCACCACCTCAAGGTCATCGCCGGTGTGGACGAAGAATGGTTCCAAGCTATTGAACTGCCCGCGCCTATCGACGACGAACCGACCTACCCGCCACTCTATGACAAGCCGATAGAAGAACTGGACTTGAGTGTGCGCGTTTTCAATTCGTTAAAGCGCACCGGCATCACTTCGGTCGGCGATGTGCTGGATATGCTGCATCGCGGACCAGATGCCATGCTCGCCATCCGCAATTTTGGGGAAAAATCGCTTGACGAGCTGACCGAGAAGCTGGCGGAAAAGAATTATTGGCCCCTCGACAGGGCAGAATAAGCGACTAGCGAGGCGCAGGACATGCGACACCGACACCACGGCAAGAAACTCAATCGCAGCAGCAGCCACCGCAAAGCGCTGCGTATGAATCTGGCTACCGAGCTGCTAAAGCGCGGACGCATCCGCACGACCTTTCACAAAGCCAAGTTTGTGCAAGGGCATGCCGAACGGCTGATTACGATTGCCAAACGCGGATTGGCGCGGGCAGAAGCGCGTGGCGATGATCTGATCGCTGTGCATGCGCGCCGCCAGGTGGCTCGCCGGCTAAACAACGACCGCGTGCTGGTTGGCAAGGTGTTTGACGAGCTCGCGCCTTTGTATGCCGATCGCCCCGGCGGCTACACGCGCATATTGAAGCTGGGACCGCGCAAAGGCGACAATGCCGAAATGGCTGTGATTGAGCTGGTTGATTACGAAGACGAGGATTGAGCTATCGACAGTTGATGACCCGTTACGGTGCGCTGCTTGCCTATGACGGCACAGCCTATCAAGGCTTCCAGCGACAGCCCATGCCAACGCCAACTATCCAGGCGGAGGTGGAGGCGGCGCTGGGCAGGGTATGTGGATGCGATGTCAAGATTGTGGCGGCGGGACGAACAGATGCAGGCGTGCACGCGGCCGGGCAAGTCATCGCCTTTGATGCAGCTTGGCGGCACAGCGAGTCTGACTTGCAGCGAGCGGTCAATTCGCAATTGCCATTGGACATCGCCTTGCAAAGCTGTTGGCCTGCGCCGGGTTTTCATCCCCGCTACGATGCGCTTTGGCGGCACTATGCCTACCGCATCAGGACGCCGGGAGCGCCCAATCCCTTGACGGCGAGATATGAATGGCAATTGGCTGGCGTGGAGCTGGACAAGGCGGGGATGCAAGCGGCGGCGGAACAATGCCTGGGCGAGCGCGACTTTGCAGCCTTTGGCACAGCGCCGCAAGCTGGCAGCAGCAATACCATCCGCAAGGTCTTTGAATCGTGCTGGTGCGAAGTGGAAACGGACTATGGTGAAACCTGCATCTATCGCATCCGCGGCACAGCGTTCTTGTATCACATGGTGCGCCGTTTGGTTGGGATGATGATTATGGTGGGCAGGAGCAGGCTGACGGTGGACGAATTTGCGGAGATCTTGCACAGCCGCGACCTGCAGCGAGCCAAGCATCTGGCGCCACCACAGGGTTTGACCTTGGAGGCGGTGGGGTATCCACCCGGTATTTTGCAAGCAGCAGCAAGTGGCGAGAGCGCAAAAGGCAGAGCCGGCGCAGCGCTGGAGGAACAACAATGAGACAAGCAGTACAGAAGACCTATGCGACAACACCGGCTGATATCGAGCGGCGCTGGTTCGTGATCGACGCCCAAGGCATGACGCTCGGTCGCCTGGCATCCAAAGTCGCGCCGATCTTGCGCGGCAAGCACAAGCCCTATTTCACTTCGCATTTGGATACTGGCGATTATGTCATCATCGTCAACGCCGACAAGATTCATGTCACTGGCAAGCGCCTCGACCAAAAGATCTATTATCGCCACTCTGGCTATCCCGGCGGCTTGAAACAAATAACCCTGCGCGAGATGATGCGCCGTTACCCCACGCGCGCGCTGCAATTCGCTATCAAAGGCATGCTGCCCAAAGGTCCGCTGGGCAGGCAAATGTATCGCAAACTCAAGATTTACGCGGGTGCCGACCATCCGCACCAGGCTCAGCAGCCACAATCGCTCGAGCTCTAGGCGAGCCAGCAAGGAGAACTCCATGTCAGCACAATATTACGAAGGCATCGGGCGGCGCAAATCGGCATCGGCGCGCGTGCGGCTCTTCCCGGGCGGCACAGGTCGTTTCGTCATCAACGGCAAGGCGGGCGAAGAGTACTTGCCGCGCTTTGGCGATATGTTGGTTTGCCTGGCGCCCCTCACACATATCGGGCAAGAGCGCAGCTACGATGTCTCTGTGCATGTCAATGGCGGCGGCATCACTGGGCAGCGAGACGCTATCTTGCTGGGTGTGGCGCGCGCGCTGGAAAAGATCGACCCCGATCTGCGCGGCACTTTGAAGCGAGAAGGCTTCCTTTCGCGCGATGCCCGCGCCAAAGAACGCAAGAAGCCCGGCTTGAAGCGCGCCCGCAAAGCGCCCACCTATACCAAGCGCTAGCTCGACGGCGCAGCACGGACCATTGTTGCGCACACGCCGAATTTCTTGGTGGGAAAAAAGGACTGCGCCATCTCCAGCCGCGCCAAATTAACCATTGTCGGTTTGGGTCCTGGCTCGATCCAGCAGCTGACGCGGCGAGCCTGGCGCGCCCTGCAAGACGCCGACACGCTCTACCTGCGCACCAATCGCCATCCTGCCGTCCCCGAATTGCCTGTTACGGGGCAATGCATCAGCTTTGACGACATCTACGAGGCATACGACCGCTTCGAAGATGTCTATGACCAGATCACAACGCGCCTGCTAGATGTTGTGCGGCGCGGGGAATCGGCGGTCTATGCTGTGCCCGGCGACCCGCTGGTTGGCGAAGCGACCGTCGCGCACCTGTTGAGCCAGGCTGCCCAAGAGAATCTGCAAGCCGAAATCGTACACGGCCTCAGTTTCATCGAGCCATGCCTGGCACAGCTGGGCATTGACGCGCTGGATGGCTTGCAGATCCTGGATGCGCTGGAAGTCGCCTCGGCCTATCATCCACCAATCAACCCGGCTCTGCCGGCGCTGCTGGCGCAAGTCTACAGCAGCGGGGTCGCTTCCAACCTCAAGTTGACGCTGATGAACCAATACCCGGACACATTTCCGGTCAAGCTGCTGCACGCCGCCGGCACAGACGAGGCGCTGGTGGAAGCGCTGCCCTTGTACGAAATCGACCGCAGCCCGCATATCGGCGTCATGACCGCCCTCTATCTGCCGCAGCTGGACGAGCTCAGCAGTTTTCAGTCTTTTCAAAATATCATCGCCCATCTGCGTTCGCCCGTCGGTTGTCCTTGGGATCGCGAGCAGACGCACCAGTCACTGCGCCCCTTCTTGATCGAAGAAGCCTATGAAATGCTGGAGACGCTGGACGCCGCTGACCCCGCCGCCCTATGCGAAGAGATGGGCGATCTGCTGCTGCAAATCGCGCTGCACACGCAGATCGCGACTGACGACGGCGAATTCCAGATGGCGGATGTGCTGCGACAGCTGAATCAGAAGCTGATTCGCCGACACCCGCATGTCTATGCCGATGCCAATGTGGCGGGCGACAGCGACAAAGTTGCGCGCAATTGGGAAGACATCAAACGCGCAGAAAAAGCCGCGGGCGCTGCTGCCAGCCGCTCCATTCTCGATAGCATCCCCAAGCTGGCGCCGGCGCTGCTGGTGGCGCATCGTTATTCGGCGCGCGTCGCAAAAATCGGCTTTGATTGGGAAGATGCCCAAGGCGTCATTGACAAAGCTCGCGAAGAATGGGACGAAATTTTCTCTGCCGAAAGTGATGAGGCGCGCGCGCTGGAAATCGGCGATCTGATTTTTGTGCTGGTGAATTGGCTGCGCTGGCTGGGGGTGGATGACCCCGAAAGCCTGATGCGCTCGGTCAATGACAAGTTCTACAGGCGCTTCAGCTATGTCGAGGCACAGACGTTGGCGCGGGGATTGTCGCTTTCGGACATGTCGCTTGCTCAGTTGGAAGCCTGGTGGCGGCAAGCCAAACAACAGGAGAAGTAATGTCGGCGCAGACGTTGCTGGAAGGGTGGCTGTCCATCCAGGCGGCGCTGGATGCTGGCTCGCGAACGATCCATCAGCTTTGCCTGGACGAGGGCAAGCGCTACGACTGGCGTCTGAACCAGTTGGCGCGTCAAGCCGATGCAGCCGGCATCCCCTTGACCTACCGTCCCCGCGCCGACATTGATGAGCTGGCAAGCGGAACAAGCCATGGCGGCATTGTGGCTGTTGTGGGCGAGCGCAGATTTGTATCGCTGGACAGGCTGCTGGAGGAAAATTCGGCTGCTTTCATCATTATGCTGGACGGCATAGAAGATCCCTACAACTTTGGCGGGGCGATCCGCGCCTTGTATGCGGCCGGCGCTCATGGACTGGTCGTCCGCCCGCGCAACTGGACTAGCGCCAGCGCGATTGTCGGGCGTGCCAGCGCCGGCGCCAGCGAACGCATCAAGATGGCGATCGCGCAGAATGCCGCCGAAGCCGCCGGGTTTTTCCGAGCGCGGGGCTTGGTCATTGCGCAGACTGCCAACGCCGACGAGGCGACAACCCTGTTCGCCGCCGACCTGACCCAGCCACTCTTCCTGCTGATTGGTGGCGAGCGCCGCGGGCTGACCCGTTCTTTGCTGCAACGCGCCGATATGCAGTTGCGCATCCCCTATGGGCGTGAGTTTTCAGGCTCGCTGGGCACAATTAGCGCAGCCGCCATCATCGCTTTTGAAGTCATGCGCCAACGCAGTTGAACCGCCTGCGCCTGTCGCATTCTGGCAAGCTCTGCTAGTATGCTGCCAGCGTCGCGACCGACAAAAACGGGGAGACATTTGCATGAAGGCGCTCATACTTGCGGCGGGGCAGGGCACGCGCCTGCGCCCTGTCACCTTGACTATGCCGAAGTCCTTGGTGCCGGTCGCCAATCGCTGGCTGATCAGCTATGCCATAGACGCGCTCAAAAAAGCCGGTTTGATCGATATTGGCATTGTGGTCAACAGCCTGGATTCGCCGATCGTATCCAACCTGGGCGATGGCAGCGGGCTGGGTGTCGATATCAGCTATATCGTCCAGGACGAGCAACGCGGCCTGGCGCATGCGACAGCGCTATGCCAGGAATTCGTCGGCGACGAGCCATTTACTGTCTTCCTGGGCGACAATATCTTCCAGGACAAAATGACCAGCCTGCTAACTGGTTTCGCCGAATCGGACAACGAAGCCGCCGTGGTGCTGGGCAAAGTGCCCGACCCGACGCGCTTTGGCATCGCCGAGATCGAAAACGGGCGCATCGTGCGCGTGGTCGAAAAACCGCAGCAGCCGCCATCCAACCTGGCTATCGCCGGTGTGTATCTCTTCCGCCCTTCCGTTTTCGACGCCATCAAGCGCATCAAACCATCGGGCCGCAACGAACTGGAAATCACGGATGCCATCCAGGTGCTCATCAGCGACGGCCATCCAGTCCAGTCCTACGAATTGAATGGCTGGTGGATCGACGCTGGCAAGCCAGATGCCATCATCATGGCGAACCAACTGGTGCTGGAAGCGCTGCCCTATACGCCCGCGCCCGAAAACAGCGACCAGATCGAAGGCGACAGCGAAGTTTCTCACCGCGTTTTGATCGGTCGCAACAGCCGCATCATCAACAGCGTCGTCCGCGGTCCTGTCATCATCGGCGCAGACACGGTCATCAGCAACAGCTATGTCGGTCCCTATACATCGCTGGGCGACAATGTGGTGGTTGCTGGCAGCGAGATTGAAGCCAGCATCGTGATGAAGAATTGCGAGATCCGCAACATTATTGGGCGCATCGACCGCAGCTTGCTGGCCGACAACGCGCGCGTATTCGCCGCCACGCATATGCCCGACGCCCATCGCTTCGTGCTGGCAGAAAACAGCTATGTACAATTCTAGGCTGGGCGAGCCGCTGCCGCCTACTGCAAAGGCCGCGGCGGCAACAGATTATGTGCCTGCAAATAGCTTTCGGGCGGTCCCTGCCAGCCAAATCGCCGCAGATCGACTTTGCCGCTGGGGTCAAAACCTATGCTTTCGCTTTCCAGCAGTCGTTGTTGTTCTGCGGCTTGTGGGCTGCCCGGCGGGAAGCTGATGCGCCCCTGGCTGTTGATGACGCGCTGCCAGGGGATCGCCATGCCTCGCGGAGATTTGCGCATTGCCGTGCCCACCCAGCGCGGCGCGAGACGGCGCATGGTTTCTGGATCGGCATAATCGGCGGGCGGGATCATGGAAGCGATTTGACCATAGCTGCTGACTCTGCCGGGCGGGATCTGCCGCACGATAGCCCAGACTGTGGCGAAGAAAACTTGAGGATTAGGCGGGTTGAACATGGTGCGCTTGAGCGGGCTGACCATTGCGACAACGAATATGCGCCAGATGGTGCGCTTCTACAATGCTGTTTTTGACGCGCGCCTGAAAGCTACAGTGCACATCGGCGCCAAGCAATTTTATGGCGGCAAGATCGGCAAGCTGGAACTGACGCTCTGTCCCAACGAGATCGCCGGTGTGGTCGCCGAACAGAATCGGCAGCAGTTGCGCTTTGCAGTGGGCGATATCGAGCGGGCAATGGAACGGGGGCTGGCTTGTCATGGCAGCGAGATCAACCCGATTGACGAATACAAAGGTGCCAAGGTGGCATCGCTGGCTGATCCCGATGGCAACACAATTGAATTCGTGCAATTGATGTCATAGCGCTGCCGCGATGCTTTGCCGCATCTGCTCGGGTGTCGGCGCATAATTGCCCAAATGACGGACGACGATGCCGCTGGCGATATTGGCGAGCCTGACCGCATCGCGCGCTGACAATCCGCCCGCCAGCCCCAGCGTGATGGTGGCGATGGCTGTATCGCCCGCGCCCACCGTATCATAGACATCGCTGACTCGCGGCGCTGGACATTTGTCTGCCTGCTCCCCCTCTGCCCAGGTCGCGCCCTGTCCACCGCGCGTGATGATGGTCGCCCGCTGAATGCCCAGCCGCTCGTGCAAATCCAGCGCGCCTCGCTTGAAATCCGCATCGCTTGTCAAGTCGCGGTTCAGCGTCCGCCTGGCGTCGTCGGCGTTGCATTTGATGACATCCAGCCCAGCGAATGTCTCGAAGTCGCCCTGCACATCGGCTGTCAGCAGCACATTGTTGGCTTCGCACAACTGCCGCAGCCGGCCGACCAGCGATGGCGTCAGCAAGCCACCATGATAATGGGATAGCAGCGCCGCATCGACAGCCGCCATCTGCCCACAAACGAATGCGCTGATTTGCGCTTCGGTCTCGGCATCGATGGGCGCGCGCGTCAAGGTGTCAATGCGCGCGATCTGCTGGGGGAAACGCAGACCCATCTGCGCCAGAATGCGCGTCTTTACGGTGGTCGGACGCCCTGCGCATGTGATCACGCCGCTGTCGATGCCGCGAGCCTGCAAGATATCCCGCAATCTTTGCCCCGCCTCGTCAGCGCCAACAAGACCAACCTGGATGGCCTGGCTGCCCAACGCGACGATATTTGCAGACGGGTTGGCTGCGCCGCCAGCGATATAGCGCCTGGATTCAAATTCCAGCACAGGCACGGGCGCTTCCCGACTCATGCGCATTGCCGTGCCGGTGATGTATTCATCCAGCATCACATCGCCGATAACCAGCACTTTTTTCCCCGCCAGTTGCGGTATGCACTCAGCCAGAGCCTTCGACATGCTCGCTCGCTCGCCTTGGATTGTCTGTCCCTGAGTGTACATCAGCCGCTCGCCAAACCGCGAAAACGAAGCGGGGCAGCCGCAGCATGCGCCGTAACCGCCAGGGTTGCCGCAAAAGTCGATACAGCCATTCCAATCCGCGCTCTTGCATCCAGCGGGGCGCGCGAGGCACAGAGCCGGCAACAAAGTCGAGCGAGCCGCCGACGCCCATCGCCATCGAAACTTGCAGGCGCGGCAGGTTGCGGGCGATCCATTTGTCTTGCCTCGGCGCGCCATAGGCGACGAAAAGTATATCGGCGCGGCTGGCATTGACCCTCGCCACGATCATGTCTTCTTCGGCTGCGGCAGGGCTGCCGGCATAGGCACCGACGATTTGCAGCCCTGGATAATTTTTCTCGAGAGCCGCCGCGGCTTGCTCGGCAACGCCCGGCGCTGCGCCCAGCAGAAAGATCCGCCAGCCGAGTTGCGCGGCCGCCTGCGCAATCCGTGGCAGGCCGTCCGAACCCGTAACTCGCTCGGGCAAGGCGAATCCCCTGCGTCGACAAGCCCAAAGCAAGCCCACGCCATCTGGCACGCACAGCGCCGCCCGCTGCAGAATGCCCAAAAATATCGGGTCGCCCTGCGCGATCATGATGAACTCAGGATTGACGGTGCAGACCTGGCGCGCTCCACTGCCAGCTTCTACCCAACTTGCGATTAACGCGAGCCAGCCGGTATACGAAACCGCATCGACCGGCACGCCCAGTAAATTGAGTCGCCGGTTGGCGCTGCGCTCGGCCGTCAGTGTGCTTGTCCGGGCTGGTTCACGCCCAGCCAGCAGCTCCAGCGCGGCTCCAAAGGCGTGAGTTGGGCGAAGCAATTTCATGCAGGTACGGGCAGCGCAGCCTTCTCGCGCGCCAATAGACCGACCGACATAACTGCAGGGGCTGCAAGCGACGCCGCTGCGCAGCACTGCCGAGAGCCCGTCAATTGCCCAGGGCTGCCAGGCGCTGGCATTGCTGGGACCAAAGATGCTCAGCACCGGCGTGCCGACAGCCGCTGCGAGGTGCATGACGCCGCTATCCGCGCCAACGAAGAGGTCGACATTGGCGATGACATCCGCCAACTGCGGAAGCGTGGTCTGGCCGGTGAGATTGACATACGGGGCAGCCAGCGACTTGGCAAGCTCTTGCCCGCTATCATCTTTTTGCCCAACGATTACAATGCTCGCCTTGCATTTTTCCTGGAGCAGCCGCGCCAGCTCGGCAAACTGCTCGACATCCCAGCGCCGCGCCGGGCTGTAACCGCCGCTGCCAGCATGCATGGCCACGATGGGCGAATTGAGCGAATCGCGCAGCATGGGATGCGCCTGCCGCCGCACTTGAGCTGGTCGTGGTTGACTGCAAGCGCCTAACAGACCGACCAGGTCCAGCCAGTATTGCGCTTGATGCCGCGCGCCGAATCCTTCGTCTGGCAGCGAATCGGTGAGGAAGCCCGCCTTGCCATTTTGCAAGCCGATAATACGGCTCGCTCCGCTGGCTCTGGCAATCAGTCGAAACTTCCACAAGCCAGCGGGCAAGGTGAAATGGTGGAAGAAAACCAGTGTGTCGTAGTGTTTTCTCACAATCCGCAGCAGCAGAGGCAGATTGTCAGGCGCAAACATGGCGCAACTGGCGCTCTTGCCGGCGCGGTCGAATTCAAAGGTTTCGTTCACTAGCCCGTCAGGCAAAATGGGCAATGCCTGTGCCGCTGCCAGCAGATCTATGACCGCGGTGGGTCGCGCTTCTCGCAAGGCAGCGATGGCCGGCGTCGTCAAAACGAGATCGCCAATATCCGCCAACTGCACCAGGAGAATCCGCTCGTCCATCATAATCGCCGATTTTAGCGCAGGCCCGCGCCCAACTCTGCGAAGGAATCCAGCACCTGCAACGCCGCCGTGCCCCAGTTGAAGCGCTGCGCCCGCGCGCGTCCATGCGCGCCGAGATCGCTGCGCAGCCTCTCGTCTTCGCTGATTCGCCGCATGGCAGCTGCGATAGCGGCGGTATCCAGCGGATCGACCAGGATGCCGCAGTCGCCGACCAGCTCGGGCAGGCTGGATGTGTTGCTGGCAATGACCGGTGTGCCACAGCGCATCGCTTCGACAACCGGGAAGCCGAAGCCTTCGTGCAGGCTGGGGAAAACCAAAGCCAGCGCGCCGGCCAACAGCGGGGTTTTGTCGGCTTCGTCGATGTAGCCGGTATGGTGCAGGTTGCTCGCGCCGTCCAGCCAGCCTTCATCAAAGAGCCAACCGCGCCCGCCCGCCAGCACGAGCGCCGTTTCGCTGTCCGCTGTTGCAGCTTGCCACTGTGCAAATGCCTGCACGAGTCGCGCGATATTTTTGCGCGGCTGCAAAGTGCCCAAGAACAGAAAGTAGCGCTGTGGCAATTGATATTTCTTGCGCACAGCCTGAATTTGCTCTGATGTTGTCGCCCGCGGCGGGTCCTCCACGCCCGGATAGATCACGCGGATTTTGTGGCGCGGCGTTCCATAAAAGCGCGCCAGGTCGTCAGCGGTGGCGTGGCTATCGGCCAGCACAATGCTTGCTCGCGCCTGGCTGTAGCGGGTGGTCGCATCCAGATAAAGCCGCTGCCTGGTTGGGTGCGCGTCGGGAAAATGCTTGTAGCCCAGGTCGTGCGCTGTGACGATTGCTTTGCCGGGGAACACAAATGGCAATGTATGCGCCGGCACAAACAGCATGTCGTGCTGCCGTCTCCACAGCGCTGCAGCCAGTCGCAGGTGCGTCCACAGCCTTGGCAGCGGGATATGCACTTGCTCGACAAAAATGGAGCTATCAAAAAGCCGAGCCGCTGGCTTATCACGAAAGTAAATGCGAAAGTGAAACGGTTGTGCCAAGCCTTCGTTGGCATGAATCAACGCTTGAATCAGGCGCAGGGCATAAGTTTCGGTGCCAGTAGGCTGGACGGCGGTGGCGCGGCTGGCGTCAATGGCGATGCGCAGGCTCACAAGCCGATGATGTGGCTGCCATCCCCATTGCGGAAGACATGCCTCGTATCCACGATCAGTTGGCTGTGGCGGCGCACGGCTTTCCAATCTGTGGCTGAGTGGTCGGTCACGATGACGACGCAATGCGCGCTACGCAGCAGGTCATGACAGAATGGCTGGGAACGCAGCATGACATCGCTTTCCAGGTGCACTTGCGGCACATGGGGGTCATGATAGCAGACATCAGCGCCTCGTTGCCGCAGCAGACTGAGGATATCCAGCGCCGGGCTTTCGCGCACATCATCGACATCGCGCTTGTAGGCCACGCCCAAAATCACTACTCGCGAGCCACGCACCGACCGCTCCAGGTTGTTCAGCGCTTCGGTTATTTTGCCCAGCACATAATAAGGCATGGATGTATTGATCTCGCTGGCCAGCTCGATGAAGCGCGCGTTGTAATTCAATGTCTTCAGTTTCCAGCTCAGGTAATGCGGGTCGACCGGGATGCAGTGACCGCCCAAACCCGGTCCAGGATAAAAGGGCATATAACCGAAAGGCTTGCTGGCGGCAGCTTGAATGACCTCCCAGACATCAACATCCAGCTTGTCGCACATCAGCGCCATCTCGTTGACCAAGCCGATATTCACCGCGCGGAAGGTATTTTCCAGCAATTTGACCATCTCGGCAGCGGTCGGCGAAGACACCTGCACAACCCGCTCTACAGCCGATTCATAGAGCGCCGTGGCGACCTGGCTGCATGCCGGTGTGATGCCGCCAACTACTTTGGGCGTATTGCGCACCGCAAAATCGCTGTTGCCCGGGTCGATGCGCTCCGGTGAATAGGCGACAAAAACATCTTCGCCCAGTGTCAGGTTGTCGCCGGCGATGCGCGGCACGATTACTTCTTCGGTTGTGCCAGGGTAGGTGGTGCTTTCCAGCACGATAAGCATGCCCGGACGGCGAACCTGCGCGATGGATTGCGCCGCCTGGATGATGTACGACATATCGGGGTCGCCTGTTTTGCGCAGTGGCGTCGGCACACAAATGCTGATGGCATCGACCGTCCGCAGCTCGTCGTAGCAGGTCGCCGCGCGCAATCGTCCCGCCGCGACCAGATCTGCCAGCCGCGCATCTGGGACATCGGCGATATAACTGCGCCCGGCATTGACTTGCGCCACTTTTTCTGGCGCCACTTCCACGCCCAGCACGCAAAAGCCCGCTTCGGCGAATTCCACAGCCAGCGGCAAGCCGACATACCCCATGCCGACGATGCCAATCTGGGCAGTGCGCGCCTCGATTTTTGCGAGCAATTCTTTCTGATAAGTCATATTCACCCAATGCGTTTGACGAGTCGGCGCAATTATAATACGCGCCCAGCTTGCTCTACAGGTAGAAATTAACGGATGCCGCTGCGGGCAAAACTCTCGACAAATTGCCGCTGAAAGAGCAGAAACAGAATCACCAGCGGCGTGATTACGATGATTGTGCCCGCCATCAACTGCCCATAAAACGCGCCCTGGTCGGTGGTTTTGATCAGCTTGTTCAGCCCGACAGTGAGCGGACGAATCTCTTCGGAGCGCGTGATAATGAAGGGCCACAGAAACTCGTTCCAATGCGAGCTAAGCGAGACCAGCGCAAAAGCAACATAAGCAGGGATAGCATTGACGACATAGACATGGCGGATGACTTGCAACAGGTTCGCGCCATCGATTCGCGCCGCCTCTTCCAGTTCAATTGGCACCTCGCGGAATGCCTGCCGCAGCAGCAGCATGCCAAATGCCGATCCCCAATAGGGCAGCATCAGCGCCAAACGCGTATCAAACAGCCCCAGCAGGTTGATCATGCGGAAGTTCTGCACCAGCAACACGCCAGACGGGATCATCAACTGCAGCAATATCACCACAAGCAGCAGGTTGCGCCCCCAAAAACGCAGGCGCGCAAAAGCATAGGCGGCGCAAGTCACCGTAAATAGCTGGACGAGCAGCGTCCCGCCCACAAAGATGATGCTGTTGAAATAGTGCAAGCCCCAGGGCGCGATGTTCAACGCGTGCTGATAGAGCGACAAGGTGATTTCGCTGCCGAAGAAGATGCTGCCCTGCGTGACGGGCTCGTTCTCCGGGCGGATGCTGACCAAAATCGTGAAGACCAGCGGCAGCAAAAAGACCAGGCCGATTGTCGCGGTCAAGACGGTTGCGACAGCTTGCGCGACTCCGCTCTTGCGCGTCATCGGTCGTTCTCGCTGCGCTCAAAGAGCAGGAAGTTGCCCAGCGTAAAGGTCAGCACGACAGCAATGAGAACGAGTGTCATGGCATTGACATAACCCCAGTTGCGACGTTCGGCGATATTTTGGAAGATCAGGTAGAGCAGAAGATTGGCGCTGTCGGCTGGTCCGCCTTCGCCCAGGGCTTGCAGTTGTTCCACGGTCTGGAAGGCGAATGTGAAGGAAATCACACTGACGAAGAGCAGGGTGCGGCGCAGCAGCGGCAGTGTCAGCCACAGGAATTGCTGGAATCCGCCTGCGCCGTCCAATGCTGCCGCTTCATACAATTCGCGCGCGATATTCTGCAAGCCAGCCAGGAAGAATATCATGAAATAGCCGGCTTGCTTCCATATATTGACGATGATGACGGAAAGCAGCACCAGGTTGCGGTCGCCCAGCCAGTTCAGACCCGGCTGCCCCAAACTGCGCAGCACGGCATTCGCCAAACCGATGCTGTCGCTGAATATGAAGGACCAGATGCTGGCCGCGCCGATGAGTGGCAGCAGCGCCGGATAAAATACAGCAAAGCGCCAAACCCCCAACAACTGCTGTGGACGGTTCAAAAGCAGCGCCAGCAGCAAGCCCAGCGGCACGGCAACCAGCACTGTCGCCAGGGCGAATATGAGCGTATTGCGGAAGCTACGCAGGAAGCGCTGTCCCATGTAGTGGCTGTCGTCCAGAATATCGGCGAAGTTCTGCAGACGGACAAACTGCGGGGGTTTGCCAGCCGCGTTCAAGCCCCGCGCGGGTTTGTACAAGCTGTCATTGACTGTGTTGACAGCTGGCAGGACATTGAACATCAGCACCAGCACGAGTGTCGGCGCGATTAACAGGTAGGGCAACACGCGCGCAGTGAGCCTGTGCCGCCATGCGCCGGCGATCATGGCGAGGCTCCCTCGCCTGGACTGTGCGCCGCCGGCAGCAAGGTGACCGGGTACAGAGACAGGGGCGCGCCCAACGACACACCCCCGTTTGTGCTAGCGATAATCAGCCAGGATGCCATCGATTTGCGCTTGCGCGGCATCCATCGCAGCTTGTGCATCAGCCGATTCGCCCGTCAAAATGCTTTCCAGCGTCCCGTTGATGATGCCCTGGATGGTGATGGTCCCATAACTGGAAAACTCCTTGTCGGCATGTTGCAGTTGATCGCGCGCGACCAGATACTGCGGATGTTCCATCGACAGCGAAGCCAGCGGTTCAGTCTCCCAGGCGCTGGCATTGGCGGCGATGTAACCGGTTGTCGCGCCCCAGTCGGCTTGGATCGCTGGCGACGACAAGAAAGTGACCCACTTCCAGATCGCGTCCAGTTCGGCTTGCGACTTGCTGCCATCGTCAAAGATATACAGGTTGCCGCCGCCGGTGGGCGAGCCATAGCCCGTGCCATCTTCGCCGGCCGGCCCGCTGGGCAAATACCACACGCCGACTTCGAAGTCAGCGCCGCTCAAAATGCGCGTCAGATTGCCGGTGGTGTGATAAATCATGCCCGCTTGGCCCGCCAGGAATGCCACTGGCGTATCGCCCCAAGCTGCGCCGCCGGCTGGTCCAACGCCCAGATCTGTGCCCAGCGAGCGAACGAATTCGACCGCAGCCACGGCTTCTGGCGTGTTGAAGTAGACCTCGGCCGGGTCATCGCCGACGATATTGTGCCCAAAGGCGATGGCGAAGCTTTGATACATCCAGATCGGGAAGCCGCCAGCAACGGGCACCAGCAAGCCATGCCGGTCATCGGTGGTCAAGGCCTGCGCGATCTCGACCAACTCGGCATTGTTGGTGGGCGGGCTGTCATAGCCGGCTTCTGCCAACAGGTCGGCATTGTAATAGAGGATAGGCGTGCTGCGCTGGAAAGGGATCGACCAGATATTGCCATCCGCATCCGTGCTATTCGCCATCAACGCCGGGAAGAAGTCGCTGGCATAAGCCTCGCCGCCGTCCATGGCGTCGATGAAAGCCTGTGCGGGCGTGATATAGCCTTCTTCGGCGAAGCTGTAGAGGTCGATCGACAGCATCACGGCGACATCGGGTCCTGCGCCGCCGCCTTGCAACTCGGTCAATATCGTATTGCGCGTATCGGTATAGCTGCCGGTGAAGACAGGGTTGACGCTGATGCCGGGATTCTCTTCGTGGAACCTGTCGGCATAGCGCTGGAAGATGCCTTCGGCGTCATTGGCGGTGGCAGAAGGAAAATAAAAGTCGATGACGATGTCATCCTGCGCGTAGGCTGCGCCGATAAACAACGACAACAGCAGAGATAGAACTAGCGTACGCTGGCAAATGGCGATCATCTTGCATCTCCTGGCTGGACTTCCGGGTGAGGGATTACTTCCAGCCCAGTATAACGCAAGAAATCGTCCCCGCCGACTAAGCCTGGGTTATGGAGAAATACAACTCGTTAAGCCGGCAGAGCGCATTCGACGCTGGCGGTTACACGCCGACATCCCGCCGTTCATAGCGAACCAGCGAGGCGCCGAGCATAACCAGCGACAGCGCGATATAACCAGCGATGTGTGGCCAGATAAAGCCTTCGCGCAAGATGTCGCCCGCGTTGTAATAGCTGAAGAACGACACCGTGCCCAGCGGTTCTGCCACTGTACCTTCTGCCGCCAGACCGATCGTCTGCAGGCTAAAACTGGCGACCACAAAGGCAGTAATGACGCCCAGCGCCACCATCCGCCGCCGCGCTAGCGCCGCCACCAACATGGTCGCCGCCATGACGAAAATCATCAGCGGGATCAAATAGAAAGTCACTTCTGTCAGCCGCCCCACATCCAGACCGACATTGCCCAGGCTATCGCCGATGCCCACGCCCAGATAGATCAGCGCGACCACGCCGACGATGCTGACACAATAGGCAAGAAATTTCTCGACCAGCACCTGGGCGCGGCTCACTGGCAAACTGAGCAGCACATCCATGATGCCATTGTCTTCTTCTTCGGCTGTGATGCGCATGCCCATGACGACCGGATACACCGCGAAGATGAGCGCCGACTTGCCAAAAAAGCCGATCGCGACGAAGCCCTCGTTGGTGGCGAAGACTTCCAGATCTCTGCCAACGCCGATCATCGCCAAAATGAAGGGCGGGAAACTTTCCAGCAGGGTCTTCATGTCTTGCATATCAAACAGCGGCACCATCAAAACAACCAGCATCGCCAGCGCAGCCAGGCCGAGGCCCCAAGCGAGCATCTGCTTCCAGGTTTGTTTGAAAATCTCAATGAACACAGCGCCCGTCATGATTTGCTCCTAGGTCCCAATATCGCGGCGGTCAAACAAATGAGCGGAAAGCGCAAAGCCGAGGCCAGCCGCCACCAGCAGCGCCAACGTGCCGCCTGGCTCGTATTCTCCAGAAACGATGCTTTCGCCGCCAACATGTGAAAAGTACGACAATGTCTCCAACAGGTCGGCGATAGGTCCGCTGGCTGAGCTGCCAACGATGCTGGACATATAGCTGCCGATGACAAATGCCGCGACTGCGCCAATAGCGGCGATGCGCCGGCGAAATAGCGTAGACAGCAGCACAGTCACCGTGATCACAATCAGCGCGCTGGGGTAGACAGCGAGGATGCTGGCGAAGATGATGCCAATATCGGCGTCGATGCCCAATCCGATCGCCGTCAATGTGGGCAGCAGCGCCGAGATCAACACGGTGCCAAAAGCCAACAGCGCATAAGCCAGCCACTTTTCCAGCAAGAATGCGCGCCGTGAGATCGGCAGCGACAAAACGACATCCAGGATGCCCGACTGCTCTTCGTTGGCGGAAATGGCCAAACCAGCCAACACGGCATACACCGAGAGAAATAGCGCTAATTCGCTCACCAGGATCGTAACCACCCAGCCTTCGGTCGTGCGGAAGAACTCGGCGCTCGAAGCGCCGAAGGCTGTCAGCAAAGCGGGCGGCAGCGACTCAAACAGGTCGGCATAACCCTGCACAATGTCCGAATTGGAAGCGATGAAGACGATGTACATGCCCAGCAAGCCCAGACCCAAGCCCCAATAGAGCATTTGCTTCCAGGCTGTGCGCAGTGTGTTGCCAATAATGATGCCGCTCATGCGCCCGCTCCTTCGCCGCTGTAATAGGCCAGGAAGATATCTTCCAGCGTCGGCTCTTCGACATGAAGCTGCTCGACATAGCCAGCGCCAAGCGTGCGCAGCAGCGGATCGAAGTCGCCCTGCAGGCGCATCCGGGCATGCGGGCCATCGGCGTTGAACTCGCTCACTGCCGGCAAGTTGCGCAAGCCTTGCGCCACCTCGGCTGGAACGCCGTCCCGGAATTGCACATGCACCCAGCGGAATTTGACATCGGTGAGCGCATCCACTGATTGCACCGCTTTTAGATCGCCGTCGCGCAGGATGCCGACGCGGTCACAAATTGCTTGCACCTCGCTGAGCACATGCGATGACAAGAAGACAGTCTTGCCCTTGTCACGAAATTCATTCATCAATTCATGAAAGGTCTGCTGAACCAACGGGTCCAAGCCGTTGGTTGGCTCGTCCAGGATGAGCAGATCGGGCGAGTGCATCATGGCGATGACCAAGCCTAACTTGCGTTTGTTGCCAGAAGACAAGTCGCGCACCTTTTTGCTGATATCCAGTTTCAGCCGCGCAGCCAGTTCTTCGGCTTGCTTGACAATGCTTTTGATATCACCGCGCACGCTGGCGATATAGTGGATAACCTGCGCTCCGCTTCGCCCCTGCCACAAGCTGAGCTCGCCCGGCAAGAAGCCAATGCGCTGATGAATCTCCACGCTCTGCTGGCGCGCATCCATGCCAAAAATGCTCGCGCTGCCGCTGCTGGGGCGGATCAGATCAAGCAGCACGCGAATGGTGGTCGTCTTGCCCGCGCCGTTGGGACCAAGATAGCCGAATATCTCGCCGGGCTGCACTTGCAATGTCAACTTGTCCAGCGCGACGGTGGCTTTGCTGCCGCTGCCATAAATCTTGGACAGCCCCTTGATGTCTATCACCGACGATGCCGCCATCAAAAACTCCTCACTCGCGCAAACCCGCTACCTGGCTACTTCCAGCGCGCTGTATAACCTGCAAAGAGTATAGACCGCAGGCCAAAGCACTGTCAAATCGCAGCCACCCCCCATTATTTGGGGGGAAAGCGACCCCCTCTTGACCAGCATGCCACAACCGAGTCGGCGTAGGGGCGAGGCGCTGACTCGCCCGATATGATTAACCAGGCTGAATAGCGTCAGCCCCACCCAGGTAGGGGCGCAGCGCCTCGGGGATGACGACGCTGCCGTCTGCCTGCTGGTTGTTCTCCAAAATGGCGATCATCGAGCGCGGAGTGGCCAGTCCGCTGCCGTTCAATGTATGCAAGTAGCTCGTTTTGCGGCTGCCCCGCGGATAATAGCGCAGCCCCGTTCGCCGCGCCTGGAAGTCTTCGGTGTTGCTGCACGAGCTGACTTCCAGCCATTCGCCACAACCCGGCGACCACATTTCGATGTCATATTTTTTGGTCGCGCTGAAGCCCAGATCGCCCGATACAATTTCCAGGCGACGGTGGGGGATACCCAGCGCGGCGCAGAGGCTCTCGGCTTGCCGCGTCATTGTTTCCAGCGCGCGATAGCTATCATCAGGCGCGGTGAACTGGTACATTTCCACTTTTTCAAACTGGTGCACGCGCTTGATGCCGCGCACATCCCGCCCGGCGCTGGCTTTCTCACTGCGGAAGCAGGGTGTGTGCGCCACATATCGCAATGGCAATTGGGCTTCATCCAGGATCTCTTCGCGATGC
This sequence comes from Anaerolineae bacterium, assembly GCA_022823945.1. GTDB lineage: Bacteria > Chloroflexota > Anaerolineae > Aggregatilineales > Phototrophicaceae > UBA6055. Next base: position 236,408 of record JAJEBK010000022.1, read on the forward strand.
AGGTTGGTGATGGCCACTTCGGATGTGGGCAGCAAGTACTTGTCGCCATCGGCTACGGGATAGACTGTGTCCTGAAACTTGGGGAATTGCGCGCTGCCATAGAGCATCTGTCCGTGCACGATATACGGCAGATAAAGCTCCTCATAGCCATTTGCGCGCGCCGCATCCAGAAAAAAGCTGATCAATGCCCGCTGCAAACGCGCGCCCCAGCCGGTCAGCACATAATAGCGGCTGCCCGACAATTTGACGCCCCGCTCGAAGTCGATGATGCCCAGCGCTGGTCCCAGCTCCCAATGTGGCTTGGGCTCAAAGTCGAATTCGCGAAACTCGCCAACTGGCACGCCGGGGATGTTGTCGTCTTCGCCCGGGAAGACTGGCACGCTCGCATGCGGCAGGTTTGGCAGCCACAACATCTCTGCCTGCAAATCGGCTTCGATGGTTTTGGCGCTAGCATAGCCGGCATCAATGCTTTCGCCCATGGCTTTTAGCGCGGCGATCAGTTCCTTGAAGGCTTCCTGAGCAACAGAATCATCATCCTCGACACGCACGAACGCAGCCTTTGAGCCGTCCAGCAGTGCAGTGGCCTGCTCAAAGTCGGATCTGGCAATCGCGGATGCGGCAGCTTTGGCTTGCGCCGCTTTCTCGGCGGGCGACATGGATTTGCTGCCACGCAATTTGCCCATGGCGCGGTTCAACTTGTTGCGGGCGGCTTGCGCAGTCTCGCATTGCGTGCGAGTTTGACGGCGGGCGGCATCTAGCTCAATGATGCGGTCGATGCGCGCCGGGGCGGATTCGTCGCCCAGCTTGGCGATTTGCGCTTTGACCCAATCCGGTCGCGAGCGAATCAGCGCGATATCAAGCATGGTCTTCGGCTCTCCCTTGTTTTGTTTGCTGCGTCCAGGGCGGGGCATCGTCAGGTGGCGGAATGCGCAGATCTCGCAGGAAGCGCCTGCCTGCCAAAAATAAGCCCAGCGCCAGACTAAGTACGATCAACAGATCAAAGAATTGCGGCGTCAGCAGGTCGGTCATGCGCTGGCGCCCTCTTGCAAGGAAGCCCAGAATTGCGCCAGGTCAATCTCTCGTAATTCATCTTCCATGCGGTAGAAGCTCGACTCGGTCATCACATACAACGGGCCAGAAAATGCCCGTTCGATATTGCGCAACTGCGGCAGCGCGCCTTTCAGCGCATTCTCCATGCGGAACTCAATGCCGATCCCGAACCTGGGCAGCAGCAGCGCCAACGACCGTTTCTTGCTGCCCAGCGGCACATCCAGTTGGTATTCCAGTTCGCGCACAGCCGCATTCAGCATGAATTGTCCGCGCAGGTCGCGTTCGGACGGGGCGGGCGCGCGCAGATGCGGATACAGCAGCACATCGCGGATGCTCACCTGGTCGGTCAGCAGCATTACCAGGCGGTCGACGCCTCCGCCAAAGCCACCGTTGGGCGGCATGCCATAGCGCATCGCGTTGAGATAATCTTCGTCCAGCGGCGTGGCTTCATCGGCTTCATCGGTGTAGAGGCGCTTCATCTCTACGAAGCGCGCCTGCTGATCGCGCGGGTCGTTTAGTTCGGTAAAGGCATTGCCCATCTCCATGCCGGCGATGAAGAATTCAAAGCGCTCGGTGTGGCTGTCGATGTAAAGTTGCTCTTTTTCATCGTCCAGCGTCCCGGCGCGACCCAGACGCTTGGCGAACGGCGACATATCGCGCGGATAATCCTTGATGATGGTCGGCTGGATGAGCTGCGGTTCGATGAAGCTGCCCAGCAAGTGCTCGACGATCATGCGTCCCCAGGTATCCTGCGCGTCCAGCCCATCCGCCAACCCCTGCGATTTCAGATGGGCATAGAGCGTAGCGCTGGTGGGATAATCCATATAATCAAAGTGGAGCAGTTCCAGCACAGCCTCACGGATGCTGAGTCGCTTCCAGGGCGGCGTCAAGTCAATTGATTTTCCCTGGTAAACGATCTGCGCGCTGCCGGTTACCTGCTCAGCGCAGTAGGCGAACATGCGCTCGGTGATGTCCATCACGCCGGCGTAGTCGATATAAGCTTTGTAAAACTCCAGCATGGTGAATTCAGTATTGTGCTTGTAGCTGACGCCCTCGTTGCGGAAGTCGCGCCCAATCTCGTAAACCGCGCCATAGCCGCCAACCAGCAGCCGCTTCAGATACAGTTCAAAGCTAATCCGCAGGTACAGATCTTGATGCAGCTGATTGTGATGCGTGGTGAAAGGCCGCGCCGCCGCGCCACCATACAGGGGCTGCAAAATCGGCGTTTCCACCTCGAGCATGCCTTCCGCATCCAGGAAGTTTCGCAACGCCGTGATTGTGCGCGCCCGCTTCACAAATATATCCCGCACCGGCTTGTTCACAGCCAGATCCGCATAGCGCTGGCGATAGCGCATTTCTGTGTCTTTGAACTCGCCATATTCGACCAGCGTGCCATCATCCAGCCGCTGCTCTTTGACGACTGGCAGGGGACTAAGCGACTTGGCCAGCAGGCGCAGTTGACGAACATGGACGCTGATCTCGCCGGTTCGCGTGCGCATCATCTCGCCGCGCGCCTCGACAAAATCATCGACATCGATCAGCTTGCGGCGGATGCGTTCATACATTTCGGTGCCCAGCGTGTTGACCCGCAGAAAGAGCTGCACGCGCCCGCTTTCGTCTTCGATGTGGGCGAAAGACAGCTTGCCTTTGCTATTAAGTCGGCGAATGCGCCCTAGCAGCGTTACTTCAAGAGCCTGTTCCGCCGATTCGCCGGCGATAAATGCCTCGACCGCCTGAGCGATGCGATGCGTGCGTTGTGTGCGGGCTGGGTAGAGGGGCACGCCAGCTTCTGCCAGGCGCGCTGCTTTTTCCAGCCGCTCTCGCTCCAGTTTGTTGGGTTGCCACATCCGGGCGCTGTCTCCAGCTAGTGGGCGCTAGCGGGGCAAACGATAGTATAGGATGCGCCGAAATTACAGGTGTAATCGCGCTGGTGCGAAATGCGCGAATTGGCGCTTGCAATTTAAAACGCGCCGTCTATGCTTGCGCGAGCGTAATGATGTGCTTGGATTGCATTTTGTATGCAAGACGCTGAGGAACCTCAGCCTGCCAAGCGCTGGCTCGTCACCCTGGTTGTGGTGGCGCTGGCGCAGGCGCTTGGCACTGGTGGCATCACCCTAGTTTATCCCTTTTTGCCGCTCTACATTCAGACGCTGCGCGATGCCCATTTCGTCAGTCCCGAACTGCTGGCTGGCTTGGTGATCGCTGCGCCGCCCCTGGTCGCCAGCCTCGCCACGCCGATATGGGGACGCCTGGCCGACCAGTATGGACGCAAGAAAATGGTCATGCGGGCGGTCTTTGGCGCGTCTATCATCCTGGCGCTGATGGGCTTTGCAGAAACGGCTCTGGCTTTGATATTGCTGCGCGCGCTGCAAGGCCTGACTAGCGGCATCATCGCAGCCAATATGGCGCTGGTGGCTGGCGAATGCCCACGCGAGCGCATGGGTTTCGCCCTGGGTACCCTGCAAGTCGGTTTGTTCAGCGGCGTGGCGATTGGCCCCGCAATTGGCGGCTTGTTGGCCGAGCGCTTCGGTTTTCAGATTCCGTTCTTCTTTACTTCGGTCCTGCTCATCTTGGCCGGGCTGCTGGTGATGTTCGGCGTGCGCGAGACCTATGTGCCGCCGGTGGGCAGCCGATTGAATATCAACCCGCTCAAGATGCTGGGCAGTTGGCGAGCCATCTTGCGGCTGGACGGCGTCAAAACAGTCTACTCGCTGCGATTTCTCAATGGCTTTGCCCAACGTTCCATCATGCCGGTCGCGCCGCTTTTTGTTATGGCGCTCATCCCAAATGCTGTGGCGGCGGGCGCAAGCACTTATGCGGGGCTGGTCTTGACTGTCTCGTCCATCACCATGACAGCCGGTTCGTTGGTTCTGGGCTGGCTGAGCGATCGCTGGGGCTACCGCGCGATTCTGCTGGGCGCAGCGGCTGTTTCGGCGGCCTTCTATATCCCGCAAGCTTTCGTCAGCGATATCACGCAGCTGCTGGTCTTGCAGGCGCTGGCCGGGTTCGCGGCGGGCGGCGTGCTGTCTGCGCCGGCGGCTATGCTGGCGAACTTCACCGCGCTGGGCGATGAAGGCTCGGTATATGGGCTGGATGCTTCGGTGTCGTCTTTCGCCAATGGCCTGGCGCCCTTGAGCGCTTCCATCATCGCGGCTGTATTTGGCTTGCGCGCGGTCTTTGCCCTGGTCGCCATCTATTACCTTTCCATGCTTGTCATCGGCGCGCACTTCCTGCCCGCGCCAAAACGCAAGCGGCTGCGTTTGATTCCCACTCTATCGAGGTGAGCAACTTATGGCACGAAGTCTAGCGCTGCGAGCAAATGCCCATCGGGCGGCTCTGCCTTTCATCACCAACTGGAAGTTCACATTGAGCGTCGTCTTCATCGCGCAGGTGCTATCGGCGGTCGGCTTTTCGATGATATTTCCTTTCTTGCCGCTCTATATTGATGAACTGGGCAGCGCGGGCGGGCACAGCACAGAATTGCTCGCGGGCCTGGTTATCTCGGTGCAGGGTTTGACTATGATGGTCACCGCGCCACTGTGGGGCGCAGTGGCCGATCGCTTCGGGCGCAAGAAAATGATCATGCGGGCGATGTTTGGCGGCGGCATCACCTTGGCGATGATGGCTTTCGTGCAATCTGCCGAACAGTTGATCCTGGTGCGGGCGCTGCAAGGCTTGGTGACGGGCACAGTCTCGGCGAACAACGCGCTGGTGGCTTCGGTTGCGCCTCGCAACCGCGTCGGATTCGCCATGGGCACACTGCAAGTTGGCTTGTGGGCGGGCGTGGCAGTGGGTCCGCTGCTGGGCGGTGTGCTGGCCGATCTGTTTGGCTACAGCCTGCCCTTCTTGCTCACGGCGGCCCTCTTGGTCATAGGCGGGCTGATCGTGCTGCTGGGCGTCAGCGAAGATTTCACGCCGCCCCCACACCAGGCGCATTTTGCCATGGGCTCGATGCTGCGCGGCTGGCGCGACATCCTGGCCACATCGGGAGTCAGCCTGTTGTTCTTCATGCGCTTTTTGGCTGGTTTGGCGCGCACGGTCATCATTCCAATCGCGCCGCTCTTTGTTGTTTCGCTGATTGCCAGCGACGCCGCCAGCAGCAATACATACGCCGGCATGGTCATGGCGGTGTCGGCAGCGACATCGACGCTTGGCGCGGTCTATTTGGGCAACCTGGGCGACCGCATCAGCCACCGCAAGGTGCTTTTGTTCAGCGCTGTGGCGGCTGCCTTGCTCTATCTGCCACAAGCCTTCGTGGCGGATATCTGGCAACTGCTGATTTTGCAGGGCTTGGCAGGATTTGCGGCCGGTGGCATCGTGGCAGCGCCCAGCGCATTGCTTTCGCGCTTCACCAGCAAAGAGACAGCTGGCGCGGTCTATGGCTTGGACAATTCGGTCATCAGCGGATCGCGAGCGGCGGCGCCCCTGGTCGGCGCATCCGTGGCGATTCTGCTGGGTATGCGCGGCACTTTCTTTGCCGCGGCGCTGGTCTTCGCTTTGATCGCCCTAGTGACCTGGCGTCTGCTGCCTTCGGATGGCGGAAGTCGCGTGCGCTGACATCGCGCTGTTTGCGCCCAAGCCGCCAATGGCTATAATGAGCGCATGCCAGCCAAACGCGATCCCCTCACCAAAGTCGATAATTTGCCTGCGCGCGCCGCCAAATATGCGCCTGTGTCCGCTGCTTTGACAGCTGTCTATGGTCAGCTGGACTGGTCGCGCAACCAGGACGGCATGGACGAGCTGGTCAGCTGCATCCTCAGCCAGAGCACCACCGACACCAACCGCGACCGCGCCTTCGCGCGCCTCAAAGAACATTATGATGATTGGGCAGCTGTTCGCTACGCCGACCTTGAGGAATTGATCGAGATGATTCGGCCAGCTGGCCTGGCAAACCAGAAAGCGCCCCGCATTCAAGAGGCGCTGGGCGTGATCTATGAACATGCCGGCGATTACAACATTGACTTTCTGGAGGCGATGTCGCTGGCGGACGCCAAAGCTTGGCTGGTATCGCTGCGCGGCATTGGTCCGAAGACGGCGGCTATCGTGCTTTGCTTCGCGTATGGTCGGCCTGCTTTCCCGGTCGATACACATGTTTTCCGCGTCGGCAAGCGCATTGGCTTTCTGCCCACCAAGATTTCCGCCGACAACGCGCATCCGGTGATGGAAGCGATCGCGCCGCCAGCCGACTATTATCAATTTCATATCCAGCTAATTCAACACGGGCGCGATACTTGCCACGCGCGAAAGCCAGCCTGCGACCGTTGTCCGCTTACTGCGCACTGCGACTATTTCGCCGCGCTCGACTGAGAATTGCGAGGAATCGCTTGGCAGAAACCAGCCAGTCTCATGTGATTATTTCGCCGCATTTTGATGATGGCGTCTTCAGTTGTGGCGGCATGGCGCATCAACTGCGCAGGGCTGGCCACACCGTTACCATCGTAACCATGATGGGCGGCGTGCGCGAAGGCGCTGCGCCAGACACGCCTATTCTGCGGGATTTGCTGCGGCGTTGGGAGGCGGGCGTCGACCCTCTGCGGTATCGGCAGCTGGAAGACGAGCGAGCTGCGCGGGCTTTGGGCGTTGAGTTTTCACATATTCCGCTGACCGACTGCGTCTATCGCATGGTCGATGGCACGGCGCTTTATCCAGCGGAGGAGTCGCTTTTTGGCGAAGTGCATGCTGCCGATTTTGCGCCGCGTTTGCTGCAGGGCATTGGCGTGCCGCAGATCAGCGACAGCACAACTGTCTACTTGCCGCTGGCGGTCGGCCACCATGTCGATCATCAGATCGTGCTGGACTGGGGGCTGGGCCAAATCGCCGAGAATCCCGGGAATTGGTCGGTGCGCTTCTATGCCGAATATCCATATTCCAACGCCGACAAATCCACCGAGATGGCGCTGGACGCCCTGGGTATGGCGCTGCAACCCGCCGATTTCACACTGGGCGAAGCTGATATGCGCGCGAAGCTGACTGCCATCGCTTGTTATCATTCACAAATCAGCACTTTCTGGCGCGATCTGCAGGATATGGAAGCGGATGTGCGCCGCGCCTTCATCGACCCGCAGGCTGGCGTCTATGTCGAGCGCATGTGGCAGCCCGCTTTATAGCTCGCTGCAATCCCAAACGAAGCCACATTTTGGACAGAGCACTTTGCAGCGCCGGCGCGCGACCTGGCTGTTGCAAGCCGGGCAGACGCTGCTGAGCGTGAAATTTCTGATGGGTCCTGGCGGCAGCTCGGCATAGATTCGGATTGCTTTGGACGGCTGGGACTGCTTGGGAAGCGGCGGCTGTTTTTTCATCGTTGGCGCGAGGGGCTGGCGGAAAGAGGCGACGGTGGGATTCGAACCCACGAATGAAGGTTTTGCAAACCTCTGCCTTACCACTTGGCTACGTCGCCCGATTCGCCGCAATTCTACCAGCGCGCTCTGCCGAAATTCAAGTGGCATTTACGGTTGGTCGCTGCCCGGCGTCCAGCCAAATGGCAAGTCTTCGTCTGGCGCATCGTACAATTCCCTGCGCTCATAACCGGGCAACGTCTCTTCTGGAGGCACGGTTGCGCGCCGCGCCAAACGTTGCAATTCATCCGCATATACGATGGCATTGTCATACTCATCAGCGAGCGCCAATTGCGCAACGCCCCGCGCCAGCAACTCGACAGCCAGAGGCGCAGCATTCCCCAGCCCCAGCCATGCCAGCGGCGGCAGCCTGCCCAGGCGGGTCAACAATCGGAAGAAGAAAGGCCTGTCTTGATCGCGGGCATACAGCAGTGGCGCTCGCACAATTGTTACCCGCAAGCCGCTGCGCCGCAGATAGGTTTCCGCCGCCCGTTTGGAATGAATGTAGCCGCGCTTCAGCCACGGTGCCCGGGACCCGCTGATGAAAATGAGACGTTCGACGCCATCGCTGATGCACATGTTGGCGACATTTCGAGTGGAAACCAGGTTGAGCCGCTCAAACGATACTCCGCGCGCCGGATCGTCGGTGAGGCTGCCGATGGTATGGATGACTGCCGCATGCCCGCGCGCCTTGCCTCGCAGACTGCCCGGACTCCAGACATCTGCTCGCGACCAACGCGTGTGCCGCGACAGCTGCCCAAGCTTGTCTTCTGCGCCAGGCTGCACCAGCAGACTCACCGCCAGGCCCTCCGCCAGCAAAGCCACGGCGATATAGTCGCCCAGAAAACTGCCGCCCCCAGTAACCAGGATGCCGCGTGTGCCTCGTGCCATGTTTGCGCGCTATGCCTTTCTGCTCAGCCTGCGCATTGCAGCGGTTTTCGCTACTCTTATCCGATGTTTGCAGTATACTAAGTTATGAACGGGCTTGTGGAACCATTATCCGTCAAGCCAATGCACAATTCAAAGCAAGACCAGCGACCGAATCATGCTATATTGCTGGGAGCAGTTGCAGAACGAATCGGTATGGAGCCAGCTTGGAGCAACGGCAGTGGTTCTTTGGGTAGTTCTGGCTGGTGGCTGCGGAGAATGCCGCGCAAATTTCTAGCGAACGAACAGCCAATCTTGAGACGGTGTTTGGTGCCGGCGAACGCAATTGACGAAAGTGGTTCAAAGCGGAAAGAACTGGCGCGAAACCTGAACGATTGAAATGGAATTGCTGCGTTGGGTCTAGTTGATCCTTTTTGACGCAGCCACAATGTCCACAGCTGTTAGTGGTCGACGCGACAAATTGCCCGGCATGCGCGCAGAATCAATGTGGCAGCGAAACCTGCCGGATGAATGCGATGCCTGTTATCACCGCCCTGAAGACGCACCGCCGCAACAAGGAACGGGTCAAGCTATACCTGGATGACGAATTTGCTTTCCAGTTGCCATTACTGGATGCAGTTGGGCTGCGCTGCGGGCAAGAATTGTGCCAGCAGGAGATCGTGGCATTGATGGAAGCCAGCGCGCTGCAGAATGCCTATGACCGGGCAACCCGTTTTTTGGCGCATCGTCCACGCAGCGCCGACGAAGTTCGCCGCTATCTGATTTCCAAAGAAGTGGGGCAGCCAGTCATTGCGCAGGTGCTGGAACGGTTGCAAGAGCGCGCCTGGCTTGATGATGTTGAATTTGCTCGCTATTGGGTCGACCAGCGGCAGCGTCACAAGCCGATGGCGGCGCGAGCTTTGCGCTATCAACTGCGACAGAAGGGCGTGGCGGAGGTCGTAATCGACGAGGCGCTGGACCGCCTGGATGAAACGGATGCGGCGTATCGCGCGGCGCAATTGCGGCTTTCTCGTTATCGTGGCCAGACGCCTCGCGCATTCCGCCAGAAATTGGGCGGCGCGCTGATGCGGCGAGGATTTGATGCTGAAACCATTCGGGAGGTAACTTTGCGCTGCCTGCAAGAGCTCGCTGAAAGCGACAGCGACTACTTTCACATTGAAGCCGAGGCATGATGTCGGTTGACATCTGCCGGATTATACAGGAAAGGAGCATGGACGAATGTATCCACTGGATACCGTCAAACCAATATGGAAATCATACTTGCAGTTGTCACAGCGCTTGTCGGGGTTGGCGCAGGATATATCATCGGCAGCCGCCGCGCAGTGCAGAATCTGCTGACACAACAGCAGGAAGAGGGCAATAGCGCCCTGATTAAAGCATCCAATGATGCCAAGGAGCTGCTCAAAAACGCCGAAACCGAACAAGCAAAACTCATTGCCGAAGGCGAACGAACCGCCCGTCTGCGCATCAGTGATGCCGATGCAAAAATCTTGCGGCGGCGGCGCGACCTGGACGAAGAAGACGAACGCATCCAGAGACGGCGGGGCGACCTCGACAAGCGCATGGAGCGGCTCGACCAGCGCGACCAGCAATTGAACAAGCGCCAAAGCCGCCTCGACCGCAAAGAAAACGAGATCAAAAAGTCCGAAGCGGTCATGCTCGACAAGCTGCAAGTCATCGCCCAGATGACAGTCGACGAAGCGCGACAGCAGCTCTTGGATTCAATTGAACTGGACGCCCGCAACGACATGGCGCGCATCATTCGTCAGGTCGAGGCCGAAGCCCGCGAAACCGCCGACCAACGCGCCCGCAGCTTGATATCGATGGCTATCCAGCGCCTGGCGTCCGAGCATGTCAGCGAGATTTCGGTCAGTGTCGTGCACCTGCCCAGCGATGATATGAAAGGGCGCATCATCGGTCGCAACGGGCGCAATATCCGCTCTTTTGAGCTGGCCACCGGCGTCGATGTCGTCGTCGATGATTCGCCCGAATCGGTGTCCATCAGCAGCTTTGATCCCGTCCGCCGCGAGGTCGCCAAGCGCACGATGGCCAAGCTGGTTGTCGATGGACGCATCCATCCCGCGCGCATCGAGAAACTGGTGGAAGATACCCGCGCCGAAGTCGAGAAAATCGTGCGCGAAGAAGGCGAACGAGCCGCTTATGAAACCGGCGTTCATGGCTTGCATGCCGAAATCTTGAAGCTGCTGGGCACACTGAAGTTTCGCACCAGCTATGGGCAAAACCAGCATGCGCACGCCATCGAAACAGCGCATATCGCCGGCATGATCGCCATGGAGCTGGGCGCGAATGTCAATATCGCCAAGATGGGCGGCTTGATGCACGATATTGGCAAGGCAATCGACCACAATGTCGAAGGCACGCACGCTATGATCGGCGCAGATTTTGTCAAGCGCTATGGCGTCAAGGACGCGGTCGTGAATTGCATCGCCGCGCATCATCACGAGGTCGAAAAAGAATGCGTAGAAGCCTTCATTGTCGAGGCCGCCGATGCCATCTCTGGAGCGAGGCCCGGTGCCCGCCGCGAAAGCCTCGATGGCTATATCCGCCGAGTCAAACAACTGGAAGAAATCGCCGACTCGTTTGACGGCGTTGAGCAGAGTTATGCGCTGCAAGCGGGGCGCGAAGTGCGCATCATCGTGCGGCCGGAAGTGGTGGACGACTACGCTTCTATTCAGTTGGCGCGCGATATCGCCAAGCAGATCGAAACCGACATGCAATATCCTGGGCAGATCAAAGTGCATGTCATCCGCGAGACTCGCCGCGTGGAATACGCGAAGTAGGGCAGGCATTTACGCGGTATCGGTTGGATAAGAAGTGAATCAAATCAAAAAGCCCCCGCCGCAGTGGCAGGGGCTTGTGTTTTGCCTTGACGAATTTTGCTGGTTTACTTCGCCACGCGCAGGGTCACTTCTACCTGCATCAACTCGCCGCCGCGCAGCACATCCAGACTCACCACTTCGCCCGGCTCATGGAAGTAGATGCGGTTGCGCAAGTCGAGCTCCTGGGTGACCGCTTCGCCAGCCACCGCCACGATAATGTCGCCTTCTAGGATGCCAGCTGCCTCGGCCGGCAAGCCTTCAATCACCTCGACGATGTACGCGCCATTGGCGATCTCCGGGTTTGCGAAGTATTCGCTGTCTGCCTCCAGCTGCACATAACGCACGCCCAGCGTAACCTGCTTTTCGTGCAAGCCCAGCCATTGGGTGTGGTCTTGTTCGGCTGGCCTGGCTTGCCCGAGCATCAGCAGGGCGGCTGTCGAGCTAGGCACATCAAAGTGCAGGTTGTCATCCGCGCGCGCGACAGTCAGCTCAATCGATTCGCCTTCGAAGAGCTTGCCGGCTTTCCCGATAGCCTCGCCATTGGCTTTGGTAACGACATCGTAGGCGCGCAGTCCAGCTGTATAGAGATCGTGCGTCGGGTTGATCTCCAGCACCTGTACGAAGTCATCGCCATAACCAAGGCTGATCATGTCGGTGTTGTAATGCGTTTGGATATCGGCGCGAGGATGCGGACGCCGGCGCGGTTTACGCCGTTTGCGTTGGTCTTCCACGGTCGTTTCGATGACCATTTCGCGGTCGCCACGCATAATGACGATGCTCAATTGGTCGCCTGCGCCCAGATCGGCCACAGCGGCATCGGCTTGCGGGATGCTGCTGACGCGGTCGCCATCAATTTCCACGATTTCATCGTAGAGATGGAAGCCAGCCTGCGCCACTTGCGAGCCATGAACTGCGCCGATGACCAGCAGATGGTCGCCACACTGCCCAACGAAGAGACCGATGCTCGCCAGGTCCAGCGGCATGGGATAGTCGGGGTTGTTGAATACATCAGCCGGGCGCGCCATCAGTGTCAGCGATTGCTCCAGCGCCTGGCCATCGCGCAGCAGGCTTAGATCAATGCTGGTGCCGATATCATATATCCAGACCAACTGGCGCACGGTCTCCACCTGGATCGCTTCGCCATTGACGGCGGTGACGATGTCGGTCGGCTGCAGATTGGCAACAGCAGCCGGCGTGTTGGGAATGACGCCGGTGATGAACAAGCCCTCTGCGACGCCCGTATAACGAATGCCCATGAAGGGCACGGCGGAAAGTTCTGTATCTGCTGTGTCCTGCGCGAATGCCACTGCCGAACTCAGCATCAGCGCTGTCAGGATCAACAATCGAATCAATATGCTCGGTACAGCTTTCATGGTGGGACGCCCCCTTTTTCTCCGTGACCGAATTGATAATTTGCTTGCATTTTGCCACGAACTGCTCTCAGCACAACTCTAACCGATTTGCGCCAGGTCGTCAAACGATTGGTGGAGTGGGTGTGATCAAATCTTGTTATGTGAATTCAAATAGGCGCGCAGCGCAGTCTCTGCAGTGTGGACATTGCCCCCATCCCCCAGCCCCTTGCCCCAAAATGAGGGAAGGGGAGCAAACGCCCGAAGAACCTGTCGGTCGTAGGGGCGAGGCGACGACTCGCCCGCAGCCCGCTCAAAGCGACGAAAAGTCCCTCCCTCTTTATGGGGGAGGGATTTTGGGTGGAGGCAATCTGGCAAAATGTGGGCGACACAAGGGCGACTCACTGAGTCGCCCCTACCAGATGCGCTAATCCTCCGCCAGCTTCTTCAGCGCCTCGACCACCGGTATCCAGCGATCCCAGCCGCGGTCACGATAGCCCTCCGCCTCGCTGATGCCCATGGGACCATCCTCATGGCTGTCGCCACCGAAGGCGTGCAAAACCCGCTCCCAGCGCTCGACATGCGGCGTGCCATC